>DAOUCA010000060.1:0-67951 GCA_034432375.1 Caldilineaceae bacterium | reverse complement strand
TTCAATTTTGCAGGGTTGAAACCCGCTGCTAACCCCGAAAAGCCGCCTCAGCGGCTACATACCTAGCCGCTGAGGCGGCTTTTCGGGGTTAGTCGGCCAATTGATTGGTCGTTTTGGCAAATGTCAACAGACCCTAGCCAGGCTTTTTCTACCAGCCGCAGCGCTTCAGCCTGTGATGATTTTGTCCAACCGTCCGACTTCTGCCCACTCATACCATCGAACAATAACTGACAGGAACACCCATGCCAACACCAACCCGCCCCAACATTCTCTGGATCTGTACCGACCAGCAGCGCTTTGACACCCTCGGCTGCTATGGCAACCAGTTTGTGGAAACACCAAATATTGACCGCTTTGCGCAGCAGGGTATCCGCTTTGCGTACGCGTTCTGCCAAAGCCCGATCTGCACCCCCAGCCGCGCTTCATTTTTGACTGGCCGCTATCCGCGCACCACCCGCTGTCGCGCCAATGGCCAAATGATGCCCGCCGATGAAATCCTCGTCACCAAGTTGCTTCACGACGCCGGCTACACTTGCGGCCTCGCCGGCAAACTTCACATTGCGCCCTGCCACCCCAGTGTCAACCACGGTACCGAGCCGCGCATCGACGACGGCTATGACATCTTTCACTGGTCGCACCACCCGCAGGCCGATTGGACAGTCAACGCCTATCATCACTGGCTACAACAAGAGGGGGTCGCCTATCACACTGAACCTTATCAGGGCTCGACTCAAGTGCGGGCGGGGATGCCGGCTGACTACCACCAAACGACCTGGTGTGCGGAAATGGCGATCAACTTTATGAAAGCCCACGCCGGGCACAATCAACCCTGGCTCTTCTCCGTCAACATCTTTGATCCGCACCACGCCTTCGATCCGCCGGTCGCATACCTGGAGCGCTATCTTGAACGCCTGGCATCGATTCCGCTGCCCAACTACGTGCCCGGTGAACTCGCCAGCAAACCGCACTATCAGCAGGTCGACCACGAAGGCGCCTACTACAACAAGACGCTCCACCCTTTCACCGGCATGAGCGAGGAAGATCACCGCATGGTGACCGCGGCCTATTGGGCGATGGTGGACTTGATTGATGTACAGGTGGGGCGGATGTTGGAGGCACTGGCGGAGACTGGCCAGCTCGAAAACACGCTCGTCATCTTCATGTCCGACCACGGCGAAATGCTTGGCGATCATGGGCTGTATCTCAAGGGGCCATACTTTTATGAGCCACTGATTCGCGTGCCGTTGATCATGTGTTTGCCTGGAGTGATTGAGGCAGGACGGACAAGCAACGCATTAGTTGAGTTAATGGATATCGCGCCCACGCTTCTTGCCGCAACTGGGCTTGAAGCCGTACCGGGGATGCAGGGGCAGTCACTCTGGCCACTGGCAACCGATGCCACCGCACCCGATCATCAGCACGACGACATCTACTGTGAATATTACAATGCCATGCCCTGGCACCGCGATCCAACGGCGCAGGCGACGATGATCCGTACGGCAACCCATAAGTTGGTCGTTGTGCATAGCCTCAATACGGGCGAACTCTATGATCTCGTCGCCGACCCCAATGAGACCAACAATCTGTGGGCTGATCCGGCGTACCAATCTATTAAAGCGGAATTGTTGCTGCGCCTCTGCAACCGCATGGCCTGGACCGTCGATCCGTTGCCGGCGCGGGTGTCACAGTGGTAAGCTGGACGATAATGCAGGTGGCTTCGACAATCGAGCGGAGGCTGCGCATGTCGAGCGGAGGCTGAACTTGTCGAGCGGAGGCTGCGCATGTCGAGCGGAGGCTGCGCTTGTCGAAGTCGCAGCGGCTACAGCTTCGACAAGCGCAGCCTCCGCGCAATCGCCGAAGTCGCCAATAGTATCCTTAAGCAGCGGCAGATGACCTGACGTTCGCCTGCGTTGACACCAATATCTGTCTGTGCTACGCTGTTCATACTTCCCATCATCTCTAGAAAGTAATCAACCGCCATGAGCACCCAGCGTCCCAACCTCATCTATGTCTTTGCCGACCAACTGCGCTACCAATCCTGTGGCTTTGCCGGCGATGAAAAAGCGATGACCCCCAACATCGATCGCCTCGCCGCCGAAAGCGTTAACTTTATCAACACCACCTCCAGCCACCCCATGTGCGCGCCCTACCGCGCCTCGCTCATGACCGGCAAATATTCGAGTAGCACCGGCATGGTCATCAACGAAATCCGTCTCAACCCCGATCACCATGAAGCGCTCGGCCAGGTGTTGACGGAAGGCGGCTATGCCACCTACTACATCGGCAAGTGGCATCTCTACGCCAACCAACTCGGTCACCACGACGATCCCAAGAACTCCTTCACCCCCCGTGGCCCGTACCGGCTCGGCTTCGACGGCTACTGGGCCTCCTATGGCTTCCATCACACCTACTGGGAGCAATATTATCACGAGGAGAGCGAAGAGAAGGTGATCATTCCCGGCTACGAACCGGATGGGCAAACCGATCTCGCGATCAGCAAGCTGCGTGAGGCAACGGCAAGCGAAGATCCCTTTGCCCTCTTCCTCTCCCTCGGCACGCCCCACGATCCGTGGCGACCGGGTGATGTGCCATCTGAATACCTCGCCCTCTTTGAGGATGTCGAGTTCACCCTACCACCCAACTACAAATCGGAAAATGATCCCTACGGCGATCAATGGGCCTCGCTCAACGCCGAACAGCGCGTTGAACTGACCGAATGGATGCGCATTTACTATGCCATGACCGCCAATCTCGATTGGAACATCGGGCGGTTGATGGCCGCGGTTGATGAGATGGGCTTGCGGGAAAACACCATCTTCATCTTTACGTCCGACCACGGTGAGATGTTTGGCGCACAGGGACGACGGGCGAAGAATATCTTTTATGATGAGGCGGTACGGGTGCCGTTTCTGCTGCGCTGGGTTGGCCATGCTCCAGCCGACACAATCAGTGATGTCTGTCTGAACTCACCCGATATCATGCCAACGCTGTTAGGATTGCTTGATCTATCCATTCCTACAGATGTCGAGGGGATGGACCTGAGCCACGCCGCGCTCGGTCAACCGGGGCTGGAACCGAAAGCGGCGCTGTTGCAAGGCATGGGGGCCACCGCGATTTGGGAGGATGGGCATGAATGGCGTGCATTGCGCAGCAAACAGTATACGTATGCTACCTATCTGGTTGACGGCAGCGAATTACTTTTTGACAACCTGGCCGATGCGTATCAGATGAACAATCTAGTGGATGACCCTGATCACGCCGAGATCCTGCAATCATTTCGTGCGCAACTGAGGGAACGGCTGGCGGCCATCAGTGATACCTTTGAGGTGTGTACCTGGTATCGTGATCACTGGACAGAAGATCGGGTTATTTTGCGGACGGCGATAACAGCGTAGAAATCAGATTTGTACAGAAGAAATGATTTGCAGTTGATTCAGATCAATAATAGCATGAACAGCTAGTAGAAAATCAAGCCCGACAATGCCATCAATGGCAAGACCGTAATCCATGCCGCCCACTTCGATTTCAAAGTTCTCGACAATTAGTGAACCGAGTTGAAGACGGTCAACTGTTTTCGTAAAGACAAACTCCGCACCACCAACACCACGGATTCGGTGGATTTCATCGTCAGGCTCATGCACTAGACCGATTGTCAACAATTGATCGGCTGAAAAGATTGTGCCTGCCGATCCAGTATCCAAAAGGCAGTTATCAAATGTCCATGTCTGTTGTCGAAACGTTACTTCAACAGAAACGAAGGATAACCCTTCATGTAATCGAATGTTCATGACAGGCTGCGCACACCAATCCATCTGCGTTCTTTAATGGTAAGCTGCTCTCGGCTACTATGAATTACATACAGTTCACGTTCTGGTGAACTGTGATGTAGCTCTTGATAGCGCTTCATTGCCGATGGTGAATCTGGAAATATGTCGATAACGGACATTTGCTCGATCACACGTTCTCCAGCCATTGAGTGTGCTTCCAGTGCTTCAACCAATAACCACTGCGCGGGGTAATGTTTGCGAATTTCCTGCCATTGCATAATATTTGTTATCCTTTCAATAACCTGCATTACGCAAAAACTTGTTGCAGGTTACGAACATTTGCGGTCGCTCCAGTATACAATGTGAGCGAACTGCCATCCAAATGCAGAGGTGAGCAACCAATGACCGAATCACCCAATTCCTACTCCCCCACCCGTCCCAACATCATTGTCATCCTGGTCGACGATATGGGTTACTCCGACATCGGCTGCTACGGCTCCGAGATCGGGACGCCCAACCTGAACCAACTCGCCCGCCAAGGCATCCGCTGCACCCAGATGTACAATGGCGCGCGCTGTTGCCCCACCCGCGCCTCGCTGCTCACCGGCCTCTACGCCCACCAAGCCGGCGTCGGCCACATGGTGCAGGACCGGGGCACGCGCGCCTATCAGGGCTATCTGCGCGAGGACTGTGTCACCATCGCCGAGGTGTTGCGCGCCGGTGGCTATCGCACGCTTATGTCCGGCAAATGGCATGTTGGTGGCCCCTATGCGCCGACGCAGCCGGACCTGTGGCAGCCGGAGAGCCCTGGCCACCCAACGCCGTTGACGCGCGGCTTTGAACGCTTCTTTGGTACCTTGGAAGGGGCAGGCAGTTTCTTCCATCCCTACACCGTCATGCGCGGCAGCGACACCGAACCAGCGCAGTTTATTCACGGCAGCCACGGCCAGGTCGTCGACGCCGATTTCTACTACACCGACGCCATCAGCGACAACGCCTGCACCATGATCGAGGAAGCCACCACGGACGAGAAACCCTTCTTCCTCTATCTCGCCTATACCGCACCCCATTGGCCGCTCCACGCTCTGCCCGAAGATATCGCCAAATACCAGGGGCGCTATCGCAAAGGGGGCTGGAATGCACTGCGCACGGCGCGCCATGAAGAGCTAAAGGGCATGGGGATGCTCGACAGCAAATGGGCGATTTCACCCCGCGATGAAAGCGCACCGGCCTGGGGTGATGCACCCGACCACGATTGGGAAGATCTCCGCATGGCCGTCTACGCCGCGCAGATTGACCGCATGGATCAGGGCGTCGGCAAGGTGGTCGAGAAGTTGCGTACGCTTGGTCAACTCGACAACACGCTGATCCTCTTCCTTTCTGATAACGGCGGCTGTGCCGAATTCCTCGCCGAAGATGGCGCGGGCGCACAGCGTTACGCCTATCACACTGCGGATGGCACGCCGATCCGCGTTGGCAATATCCGTTCCCTAGACCCGGGCGGTGCCGATACTTTCATGAGCTATGATCTGCCCTGGGCCAACGCCTCCAACGCGCCCTTCCGCCTCTACAAACATTGGGTACACGAGGGTGGCATCTCGACGCCGCTGATTATTCATTGGCCAGATGGCATCACCAATGGTGGCCGTATCGAGCACACGCCCTGCCACCTGATTGACATTATGGCGACCTGTCTCGATGTGAGTGGTGTCCCCTATCCCAGTGAATTTAATGGCCATACCATTCAACCATACGAAGGCGAAAGTCTCAAGCCGATGCTCGATGGCCAAGCCTGGAGCCGGGAACGCCCCATCTTTTGGGAGCACGAAGGCAACTGCGCCGTTCGTTTTGGCGAATGGAAGTTGGTCAATAAGCACCCTGGGGCGTGGGAGTTGTATAATATGGATGAGGACCGCACCGAGTTACACGATTTGGCGGGGAAAAACCGCGAGCGGCTGCAGGGCTTTGTCAAGCAATATGAAGAGTGGGCCACGCGCTGCGAGGTGCGCCCGTGGCCGTTGGTTTGAAACAGGAATGATGAAAAGACGAATTATCTACGGCGAATCCAACTACGCCTCATTTGTGCGCAAGAATGGCTACTTTGTCGATAAAACTGAATATATTGCCAAGCTAGAGTCGATTGAGAATCCGATCTTTCTGCGTCCGCGCCGCTTTGGCAAATCTATGTTCTGTTCGCTGCTCTGGCATTACTACGACTTGAATTTTGCTGAACAGTTTGATGAACTCTTTGGCCACACTTGGATTGGCCAAAATCCCACGGGACAACAGAATCAGTACATTGTTCTTTTCTTTAATTTTTCGAGCATTGCCACCGGGCGCACAATTGAAGATATTGAAGCTAGTTTTCGCCGTCAGTGCAATGCCGCGCTTGATGTCCTATACCGCGAAAATGTCTCATTCCTTCACGGTTTACCTAAGGTTGATCTTGAGGCTCCCGTTGCCGACAATCTCTCTAATCTGACATACTTTCTGCGACGGCAGCAGAGAAAACTCTATGTCATCATTGACGAATACGATAACTTTGGTAACCAACTCATTACAACGGGTCACGACCAGCTTTACCACAAATTGACTGAGGATGATAGTTTTCTCAAAACATTTTTCAAGACACTGAAGGAAGGACGGGAAATCAATGCCATTGCCAATGTCTTTATCACCGGCGTCCTCCCGATCCTTATTGACGAAATGGCTTCCGGCTTCAATGTTGGCACATTTTTGACGTTAGACCCTGAGTTTGAAGCGATGGTCGGCTTTACGCAGCCAGAGGTGGATCACCTAATCGATGATCTGTATGTAGATTATGAATTGGAGCCGGCAACGCGCGATCAGGTAAACGCGCTGATCAAAAATTATTACAACGGCTATCGTTTTGTGCGAAGTGACTCGACCCAAGGCCGCGGCGCACTTTATAATTCGACGATCCTCATTTATTTTCTCCATTACCTTCAGCGCAGAGGCGAGGTTCCCGACCGCCTGATCGATGCCAATTTGAAGACTGATATCTCCTGGGTGCGCCGCCTGACCGCCTCCAATCCACAGCTGACTGAAAGCTTTGTCGATCAGTTGACGCTTCACAATACCATCGCTTTTGATGAGAAAATGCTGGTGGAAAAATTTAACATGACCCAATTTTTTGACCAGAGTTATTTCCCCATCTCCTTTTTCTATCTGGGTATGTTGACGCGCCATGATCCATTTCAACTCCGTCTGCCCAATCTGACCATGCGTGAGATTTTTGTCGAATATTTCAATGAAGTCCACCAAATCGACGTCTCGACGCGATATGCAGAGATGATGCAGACCTTTATCAATCAACCAGATTTGGCGCAACTTTTCGCGGGCTATTGGACCCATTACATCTCGCAATTCCCCGAAGCAATTTTTACGAAAGTAAATGAAAATTTCTATCGCTCGACCTTCTTTGAACTGTGCAGTCGCTTTCTGTCGCAATGGTTCACTTGGCACGTCGAGCGCTCCTATCCCTCCGGCAAAAGTGACCTCGAATTTGTTGGCAAGTACAACGAGAAATTTGCCGGTTTGCGCTGGGTGATTGAATTTAAATATTACTCGAATAGTGCGTTCCGCAAACTGGAAACCACCATTGCGGACTTCCCGTTACAACCTGAAGATACGGCACAAATCGCTGGCTACACCGAGGGATTGCGACGCGAATATCCAGAGGCGCAGATTTCACAGTATGTGATCTACTGTTTTGGCAATCAAGGGTTTCGCGTCTTTGAACTATAAATTTGCCTTTCCTTTATAATACCTTCGCCAATTTCAGAAATTCGAGCCGTCATTCCTGCGCAGGCAGGAATCCATCTTCATGTTACACGAGTAGATTCCTGCCTGCGCAGGAATGACATCTGGAAATTTCCGCCAAAACAAGGTTTGGCGAAGGTATTCCTTTACAAACAACAAAATAGAAAGTATTCGTATGTCAACCGTTTTTCGTCCCGAACATCCTGAACCGCGTTTTCAACGCGCCAACTGGCTCAACCTCAACGGCGAGTGGCACTTTACCTTTGACCCTGGCCTTGTCGGCGAGCAAAACCGCTGGTACCGTAGCAGCCCGAAAGATCAAGTCTCCGTCTTTGGGGGTAGAAATGCGCTTAAAGAGAAGCCGCTGACCATCAACGTTCCCTTTCCTTGGGAAAGTCCACTCTCCGGCGTCTGCCGCCCCGATTACAAGGGCGCGGGCTGGTATGAACGGGAATTCACGGTGCCTGCCGAGTGGGCAGGCCTGAAGCCCTTTCTTAACTTCGGTGCCGTCGACTGGCACGCCCGCGTCTGGATCAACGGCCGCTTTGTCGCTGAGCATGAGAATGGCTATCTGCCTTTCTCGATTGACTTGAGCAAGCATGTCCAACCGGGCGAAACTGCGGTTGTCACCGTGCGTGCCTATGACATCGCCGAAGCCACCACGCTTGTCGGCAAGCAGGTGCCCTGGTGGTACACCCACAGCAGCGGCATCTGGCAGACGGTTTGGCTCGAAGGGCGAGCACCGAGCCACATCACGGCGATCCGGCTGGAGCCAAATGTGGCCGATGAAATGGTCACGGCCAAGCTGCAAGTGCACGCAGCGCAGACCGGTGAGTATGTCGTGCGCCTGCGCTCTCATGACAGCGCCTTCCCAGCGGTCGAGGTCAAGCGAACCTTGCGTGCGGGCAGTCAGCCGGTGCACTTCACCGTCAATGTGCCGTCGCCCAAACTCTGGTCGGTTGAGTCACCGTATCTCTACGAGATTGATGTGGAGCTGCAACTGGTAGATAGTGGCACCAAGGATACCGTTGCCACCTACTTTGGGATGCGTACAGTGAGCCGGGCCAAGTGGGGCGAGAATGCGTATGAGTACATCCTGCTCAACGGCGAACCGGTCTATCTGCGCGGCGCGCTCGACCAGGCCTTTCATCCCGATGGGCTGCATAGTTATCCGTCTGACGATGTGATCCGCGGCGATATCCAACTAGCCAAGGATCTCGGCCTCAACATGCTGCGCTGCCACATCAAGCTCAACGACCCACGCTATTACTACTGGGCCGACAAGCTGGGGCTGCTCCTCTTCTACGACATCCCCTGTGCCGACCTCGATACGCCGGAGATGCGCCGTACAATCGAAGCGACCGTGCCCGCGGCCATCGCGCGCGACTACAACTCACCGTCGATTATCGCCTGGATCATCTTCAATGAGACGTGGGGTCTTACCAACCACGACACCGGCGAGAGCCATCGTTGGGTGCGCAAGATGTATTTGGAGACGAAGAAGCTGGACCCGACCCGTCTTGTCGAAGACAACTCGCCCTGTCACTACAACCACGTCGACAGCGACATCAACTCATGGCACTTCTACATCAACGACTACGATCGCGTCCGTCAACATGTGCAGCGCGTCGTTGACCAGAGCTACCCCGGCTCTAGCTTTAATTACGTTGGCGAAAATGATCTCGGTGATAACTTTGTACAGGGCATTGCGCCGCTGATGAACAGCGAGTTTGGTGGTATTGGTGCGCGCAACGGCGATCAGGATATCGCCTGGTGCTTCAAATATCAGACAACCGAATTGCGCCGCCACAACCAGATCTGTGGGTATGTCTACACCGAGTTGGATGATATCGAGTGGGAGCACAACGGCCTCGTCAACTACGACCGTAGCCCCAAAGGCTTTGGCTATGACTTCTTTGTCGAGGGCATGAGTCCCGCCGACATCAACGCGGCCGATCTCGTTGGCTTTGATGCACCACCGGTGCAGACGCTGGCACCGGGCAGTGACTTCAGCGCGCCGCTCTTTGTCAGCAACTGGGGTGCACCATTGGGCAATGGGCGTGTGCGCTGGCAACTCAACTTTATTGACAGCCTGGGCGCCCAATCAACCATTGCTGACGGCGAGATTGCAGTGAATCCGACCCGCTTTGCGGTAACCAACCTGGGCGAGTTCACTGCACCGTTGCCCGATCAACCGGGCTTGGCAACGGTGGCGCTCTGGTTGGAAGATGAACAAGGGACCGTCCGCAGTCGAAACTACGTCAACATAGAGGTACGGGGTGATGTTGCACCGGCAGTTGAAAAGGCTGAGAATGGCTGGATCGTGCGCTTTGCCGCCGGTGACTTTGCCGATGCGTCTTGGCCGAATCCCTTTGCCGCGCCGGACAAGAGCAAATTCTCGGCGGGTGGCCGCGGTTGGGTTGAATATACCGTTGCGCTGCCGGAACAGTTCGACGCCGGCGCTGTCAGCCAACTCCGCTTCCTCTTTGAAGCAGGTGCCCGTGCCGGTGGCAGCAAGATCGATTGGCCCGATCGCACCTATGGCCTCAACTATCCGCAGACCGAGCCGGGGCAGGAGACACCAAGCGATGTAGCGATCACGATCAATGGCGTTGACGTTGGCACGGTCCACTTGCCCGATGATCCCGCCGATGCGCGTGGTCTGCTTAGCCACTACCGCCAGATCGATCCGGGATCCTATGGTTTTCTGCAAGATCTGACAATCGATGGTGCAACGTTGGCTAAGGTGTTAGATGGTGCAGCCCAACTCCAGATCCGCTTCATTGTGATTGCTGGTGAAAATGCCAATGGCTTTGCGCTCTTTGGCGATACGCTCGGCGGCTATCCAGTTGGGCCGACACTCTTGTTTTCCTAGATCGCCATAGGGTCTGTCGAGAAATAAGGTAGCCGATTGTAGGGACACGGTATACCGTGTCCCTACCGGAACTCGTACAGGTTAATTGTCGATAGACTCATAGTTGGGAGGTGGTGACCTGTAGGGACAATTGACTTTAGGGAGGAGGATCCGTATGATATCTTTCCTAAAGTCATGCGGTCCGCCGGGGCAGTAATGGGGAAAAAACGGTAGAGTCTACAATTTGTTGTGAACGTTGCGTTGATAATTAACAAAGGGTTGTGACTATGCAGGCAATATCATCCGGAACATTTTTGCCCACTTCTTGGCATTTTCCACTTTGGACGCTCCTCAACCCGCGCCAATATACGCGATGGGTTGTGATATCGCTTGTCGTGGGGACGCTATTGGGCTGGGGTGCCGCGCTCTGGATTGGCGCGCCCTTGTGGATGTCAACCTTTGTCGTGCTGCTGGTGTTGATGCCGGTGGGCATTCAAAAGTGGCGCGATGATCGGGCGCGCTATGGTGGCATTGTCATGTTGCTGAGCATCGTGCTGACGACCCAAGGCGTCCACACCGTCGAACATTTTGTGCAATGGTTTCAATATCATGTGCTCTATCTGACCATGCGCCAGTCGAATGGGTTGCTCTCGCCGGCCAATGCCGAATGGGTCCACTTTGTCTGGAATTGGATTGTGCTGGTGGTGGTGGCGGCGTTGGTGGTTGGTGGGCTGCGCAATGGTTGGGGTTGGTTGCTGCTGGCGATTGCCATTGTCCACACCTTTGAGCACACGTATCTTTTTGTGCGCTATCTGGCGGTTCTGCGCGAACTGCGCGAATTAGGCATCGACAATGTGACGGCGCAGGGCTTGGCTGGCATTGTCGGGCGCGATGGTTGGTTGGCCCGTTGCTCGATCGTCCAATTGACATTTGTGCGACAGATTCCAGGGCTGACGACTGCCAATCGGTTGGATGTGCACTTCTGGTACAACGCAATTGAGATGACATTCCTCTTGTTGGCTGGCCATGTTTTTCTGGCGCGTCGCTGGGCAGCTGGCGACCTCCAGACGCGCGGCTAGCGTTGCACAAGGGGGAGATAGATCTGGGCAACAGTCGAAACGGTGCCATCCTCCACCGCCGACTGTTGGTCGTCGATATCTTCGGGCAGTAAGATTTGGTTACTTTCTCGATTTCCTGCTGTTAAGGCGAGATAAATATTTTCAACAAGCCAACTGCTGGGGCTTTGCTGGTCAGTTTCCGTGTAAAATTGCACCTGATGGTGACTACCAGCATAACGCGTCAGATCGATCGCAACCTCTTGCCATTGCGTTGTCGTCATCCCTTTACAAAGAGGCAACGAAAAGAGCCGCTTGCCATCGAGAAAGATTTTGGCGCTATCGTGATTACACTCCGTTTCACTAGATTGAATCTGATAGGCAAAGATTAGGTAGATCGTATCTTCTTGGGGGAGCGATAGGGGCTGAATCAGCCGACTGACTTCATTGTCCGCTCCGCCCAACCAGGCGGCATAATAGCCACTGAGGGCGGGCATCGGGAGCGTTTCAACGATCAGCGGGTAGCCTTGTGAAGATTTTTGCTGCCATTGGCCATTGTTCCCCGCTTCAAAATCGCCATTGTGAATGAGTGTGGCGACCTCGGCTTGTGGTGTTGCGACAGTGGTTGCATCTGGGATTGGTGTTGCGCTGGGCGGTGTGGTGCTGGTTGCCCCGATCTGTTGCATAATCCAAGCGTGATAATTGATAATCTTGGTATAGAGGCCATAGTAGCCAACACGAGCACAACCATTGCCCGAGCTCACAATGCCTGCAACTTTCCACCCTTGCTCGCTGTCACTGTCCGGTACGATGAGAGGCCCACCGCTGTCGCCCTGACAAGAATCTTTTCCACCACTTGTAACGCCGGCGCAAAAGAGATTTACTGTAAGATCGGTGCCATAGACTTGGGTACAGGCTGCACGATTGACGATGGGCAGGGCGACCTCCTGCAATTCGGCTGCCAATGTGCCTCCTTCGCTGGTGGTGCCCCAACCGGTCACCACGGCGATGGTGCCAGCTGTAATGAGCGTTTTGTCTGCCGGCGTCACGATGCTGATCATCGCCACAGATTCATTGAGAATTGCCGGCTGGCTGAGTTGGATTAGCGCAATATCATTATCCATCGTGCCATTATTATAGTCAGCATGGTGGACAATCTGGGCAACGGAGATGCTCTGCCGACTACTTTCATCACTCACTGCGCGCTGATAGGCACCTAAAACAACAGTGGCAACCCGATTGTTTGTTACACAGTGGCCAGCGGTCAGAATCCACGAGGGTTGGATCAGCACACCGGCACAGGCAAAGCGGCCATCTTTGTCCAGGAGCATCGCCTGCCAGGGATATTCACCCTGGTCGGCTGGTTGTCCCCCAACAATTTGCGGCCCCTTTGCCACGGTAGGCGGTTTACGCAGTTCCTGTGCCCAGACTTCTCTACCCATGAGCAGATTGGGGATCAACACGAGCAAAATTGCCACTAGGGACATATTGTAGCGATTAAACAATGAATTCATCCTTATTCTAATAGGGCTTACGCAGCGTGCTGGTTGAGTAGGCAGCTTTGCGCCGTGTCGAAACCGGCATGCTGCGTAAGTCCTATCTAAGTAAGCGTACAGAAGCGGTCTGATTATACTGGTAATTCAGCTAATCGTAAAGCTATGGACGCAAAAAAGGTTCACCTACTACCTCGAGTAGATGAACCTTCTCATTCCTTACAAATCCTGTAAAATGCTTACAATGTTGTTGGTACTGCTGACCAATTAGCCTTTAATGCCAGTCATACTGATACCTTCAATAAAGCTCCGTTGGGCAATAATAAAGATAATAATGACCGGCAACGCCACAATCGTGCTAACAGCCATTAGATGCGGGTAGGCGAGTGCAGTGTTGCCCATATTGGTTGCGGTCTGTTGTAGGCGATAGATCATCAGTGCCAATGGGTATTGTGACTCATCTTTCAGATAGATCAGCGGCCCCAGAAAATCGTTCCAACTCCATAAGAAGCGAAAGAGCACGACAACGGCAATCGCCGGTCTGGAGAGTGGAAGAATAATGCGCCAGAGAATTCCCCATTCACTGGCCCCTTCCATGCGCGCCGCTTCGGAGAGCTCTTCGGGAATCGTTAAGAAGAACTGGCGCAGCAGAAAGATGAAGTAGGGATGGCCAAAGATCGAGGGCACCACCAGGGGTAGATAGCTGTTGAGCCATCCCAAGTTTTTGAAAATAATAAAGAGCGGCACCATGGTAACCTGCCAGGGCAACATCATGGTGGCGATACAGAGGCCAAAGAAAAAGCTTTGCCCACGCCATTTGATCTTGGAAAACCCATAGGCGACGATCAGTGAGGAGATGAGCGTAAAGATAACGACCGGCAGCGAAAAGCGAAAGATCGAGTTGAAGGCCGCTAGATTAAAATTGTAGCGCGCCCAACCACCGGCAAAATTGCTCCAAAACATGGGGTGTGGAAACAGCACCGGCGGCACGGTACGGACTTGTGGGTCATCCTTCAGCGCGGTAATCACCATCCAATAGAGTGGAAAGAGCCAGGTAAAAGACAAAAAGAGCAACAGCGCATACTTGCTAAAGCTCGCGACGCGTTTGGCCGTTGAGATACTCCCCACCGGCAAATCAATCGTTGCTTTCTGTGGTGTGGCCGGTGCCCTTTGGCTGACTGATGTCATTTCTCACCCCCATAATAAACCCAGCGCCCCGATGTGCTGAATAGAATTGCCGTAAAGAGCACAATAATGATCAGCAGAATCCACGCCATCGCCGAGGCTTTCCCCATACTGAGTTGTACAAACGCATTGCGATAGAGATTCATCACGTAGAGTTCTGTGGATTTAGCCGGCCCGCCTCCGGTAAGCAGCCAGGGTAAGGTGAATTCCTGAAAGGCACCGATAAAGCCCATGATCGAATTGAAGAGGATGACCGGCGTGCAGAGCGGCACGGTAACATGCCAAAACTTGTGCCAATTATTCGCCCCATCAACTGTGGCGGCTTCATAGAGTGAGCGAGGCACATCTTGCAAAGCGGCCAGATAGATCACCACTGCCGAGCCTTGCGCCCATACATAAATCATGATCAAAGTGGGTTTGGAGAGGCCGATACTGGAGAGAAAAGGAATCGTCGGCCACTCAAAGGTTTTGAGTAGACCGTTGACGGCCCCATATTGCGTGTTCAGTAAAAAGAGCCAGACCATTGCGGTACAGACTGCTGGTACGATCGTGGGAATATAGATAATCGACCGGAAGAGCGCCCGCCCTTTGATGTCCGTATTGAGCAAATTGGCGATCAAGAATGCAACAAATGCACCAATTGGAACGCCAAGCAGTACATAGTAAAAGGTGTTCCCAATCACCTTCCAAAAATCTGGATCATTGGTGAACAACCGGACGTAATTGCCCATGCCAATAAACTTTGGCGCACTGATCAGATCATACCGCGTCAAACTGTAGTAAAGCGACATCATCAGCGGAATGACTGCCAACCCAATAAAGCCAATCAGCCAAGGCGCAATGAAGAGCAAGCCAAGTCGTTGGTTGCGTCGTTCTTGCCTAGACATTCTTCGTGACTGCGTTTGGTTCCCTACTGCCGTTGCCACTGCCATAAACGTTTTCCTCGTCTATACCGCAGATAAGTAAACAAGAGACCAGCATCCACTGATTCTTGTCTACCTATCTACCTATCTACCCGTTTAACCCCTGTGCCTCGAATTCATCCAAGGCGCGTTTCTGTAATTCGGCGGCCCCTTCATCGGCTGTCATCTGGTCGCGTGCAATGAGATCGCGAATTTCATCCAATTGTGTCTTCACAAACCAATGGATGGGACAGCGACGCAAGAGATGCCATTCGGTGGCTTCTTGTTCCGAGTCGATGTACTGCTTGAGGCCCGGATAGGCATTGGCGTCAATTGTGGGGATAAATTCTTTGAGCGGATGGATCCAACCGACTTCTTTGAAGATAATGTCACAAGCCTTTATGGTGTTAAAGAACTCGCCCAGTTTAAAAGCCCCATCGGGATTCTTACCCTCTTTGAGGATCTGGACAAAGTGGGCATTCACCGCCTGCATCTTGACATCTTTGCGATCATCCGACTGCGGTGCCCACGTGGCACGGTTGTACTGACCGATCTCTGGATTGTGGATCATCGTTTCGCCCGGGTGCCAATACCCCTCAATGATCATCGTCTGCACACCGGCCTCAAAAGCTACCCCCCAGCCGCCATTGCCTTGTACCTGCCGCATCCCGGCAAATTGATCAGGACCGGCAAAGCGAATGAATTCTGCCGCGGTGTTGAGATAAGCCGCAACCCGCTCATCATCTAAACTGAACTCTTTCGTCTTTTCGTCATACCAGGTCACACCAAAAGATGCTGGGCCGTAATCGACATCACCACCCATGGCATCGCCCGGATCGAGACCCATCTGCAACAGATTGCCGGCCTCATCCTTTTTTGTCAGTGCCTTGTGCCATTCCATCACGCCGGACCAAGTCGTCGGTGCCGCTGTTGTGTCAAGACCAGCTTTTTCGGCGGCGTCGATATTGTAGTCCAATCCCCATTGCACATAGCTCTCAATGCCGGGTACGCCAACCATCTCACCTTCATAGAAAGAGTAATCCCAGGTCCAATCAAGCATCGCCTCTTTTTTTACAATGTTGCTGGCTGCTACCATATCCGTCACGGGCAGGACGGCACCGCGTGTAAATAGATTGAAATAAGGATGGTTGGAGTGACAATCCGGCGGCGCACCACCGGCAATTGAGGTCAACAGCGCTTCATCATTGACCGACCCTTTGTACTCCAATTGTAGATCGCCGACAAGCGCTTTCCACTCATCTAGCTCAATGAACTGGGCCAACGCCGGGTCGAGATTGCTCCAATTATACCAGTAACTGAGGACATTCCCTTCGGTGCTGGGCGCAGCAGCCTCGCCTGCTGCCGCGGTGCCGCTCTCTGCCGGCGCACCCGCCGGTGCACAGGCCGCCAAGGCCAAGGCTCCGCCGGCCATCGCGCTCACCTGTAGAAACTGGCGACGACTAAACGAACGATTTCTCATTGTACGCTCCTCTAATTTGAATGGCAATATGGTAAAATGTAAGGTTGCAAAGTAGGCGCTGTGTGCACTTGGTTGAGGATCATGAATGACAACACAGGTAATCCGTTTGCATTGTCATCCGGAAGATCTTACCGGGGAAGCGGTGCAGACCGCGCAAATGCTCTACTGTAATGAGTGGTTTTTTGCTTGAGACGATTCCATCATAGCACCGTGGATAAGCGCTTGTCAAAGCTGATGGGTGGTATGGACTGTTATAGCCAGTTGTGGGAACCGATAAATGCGACTACAATAGAGGCAATTGGCCTAAAAACGATCTATCCATGAATCAAGAGGAACGAGAGCCGATGAAAGTGTTGATTACCGGCGGCAGTGGGAAGCTCGCCGCCTATGTTATTCGCGCACTGGCACAAGATCATGAGCTTGTGCTCTTTGCGCGCCGCCAACCCGCGGCTGAATTTGCCGATTATCCCTGGATCGAGGGTGATTTGACCGACTTCGCTGCCTGCCAGCGTGCGGTCGATGGGGTCGACGCCATTCAACATATCGGCGCGCAACCGTGGCCAGTCGACCATCCCAACATGCAAGCGCGCGCCAAGGAGCAGGGCTACGCCTTTGACGCCACCTTCAAAACAAACATGCTCGGCACCTACTATCTGATGCAGGCCGCGGTCGAAGCGGGCGTCAAGACGGTCGTCATGGCGGGCAGCAACTGTGCACTGGGCCACGGCTTTCGCATTAGTGACACACCGTTTCCCATCACGCGCCTACCGATTGATGAAACCCATCCGACCTTCCCCGAGGATTCGTACAGCTTTACCAAGCGGACAAATGAAGAACAGCTTGCCAGCTACAGTCGCGCCTATGGCATTCGCACCTATGTGACGCGCATCGCCGGCATCTGTCCCGAAGAACGGCGTAAGCAGATCGCTGCCAATGCCAAACCACTCACTGGCTGGAATGAATGGCTCTGGTGCTGGGTCGGCAGCGAGGACGTGGCCGACGCCCACCGCCTGCTCATGGAAAAGGCTGAGATGCTTCCCATGCACGATGTCTACTTTCTCAACGCCGATGATACCACCTGTCTGGAACCGTCGCTAGAGATTGTCGAGCGCTACCGTCCTGATCTGCTGCCGCTGGTTGCCGGGCTGGAAGGACATCAATCATTCTTGAATTGTGATAAACTCAAAGCCGCCGTCGGCTGGGAGCACAAGACTTCCTGGCGAGAATATTTGTTGGCCAATGGCTAAATCACGCCTGCCAGCGAACGGCGGTTGAGTAGGCGAAGCCGTATCGAAGCCAGAGTAGGCGAAGCCGGTTATCTTTTAGGCGCGAAACTAGCGTGAGCGGGTCGGCCCCGTTTGGTTTCGCACCCAGTGGGTACCCGGCAAGCTACTCAACCGGCACTTACGCATCACGTTTTACGTTTTATGTTTTACAAATAATCAATAATCAATTGTTAATTTTCAATTGTTAATTTACGATAGGAGCACCATATGAGTAACCAAGTTCGCCTCGGCGTAATCGGCACAGGCAGCATTGCACTGCGCGGGCTGCTGCCCCACCTAACAATGGACGATGTGCAGGATCGGGTCAACATCACCGCCGTCTGTGATCCGGTCTTGGAGCGGGCCCAAGCCGCCGCCGCCAAGTTCAATGTGCCCAATGCCTACGCCACCATGGAAGAGCTGTTGGCCGCCGGCAATGTGGATGCTGTCACCATCGCCTCGCCGATTGGCTTCCACTTTGACCAGGGTATGTTGGCCGTCGATCATGGGGTGCACATCCATTTCAACAAGACGATGACGACCACTGTTGACGAAGCAGATCAATTGATCTCCGCCGCCAATGCCAAAGGGGTCAAACTCGTCTCGTCCCCGGGTGAGTTGATTAACCCTCGCCTGCAACGCATCAAAGAGCTGGTCGAAGAGGGCGCATTGGGCACCCTCACTTGGGCAGCCACCGGTGCCACCTTTGGGCAGTACCACGAAAACGAAACCCGTGTTCGTGGTGGCAGCGACCCACTCACCAATGTCAACCCAGCCTGGTACTTCCGCAAGCCCGGTGGCGGCCCGCTCTATGATATGACCGTCTACGGGCTGCATGCGCTGACCGCCGTCGTTGGCCCCGCCAAACGGGTGACGGCGCTCTCCGGCGTGCGCATTAAGGAGCGTGAATTCAACGGCGAAATGTTGCCTACCGACATGGATGACCAGACCCTCATGGTGCTCGACTTTGGCGATGCCTTCTTTGGCTTTGTCTTTGGCGTGGCCGCGGGACGCTTCAATGTGGGCCGTCCGCACATCATGGGCACCAAGGGCACGATCAACGGTGGTGAACTTAACGGTGAGCCAATTGACTACGAAGGCAAAGCGATCGCTGATGAATTTGGCTACGTCGCGACCTTGCCCCACGTTGTCGGACAGCACCGTCAGCAAGAAGAGGCCCACGTCTACGAAGATGTGATGCAACTCGTCGACTGGGTGCGCGACGACAAGCCAACCCTCGCCACCGCCGAACATGCCCGCCACGTCATCGAAATCTTCGACGCCGCCTACCGTTCGGCCGAGACGGGGATGGTGCAGGAATTACGCACGACGTTTTGAGGGTAGGTAGACAGGTAAATCGGTAGAACGGGAAATCGGTAAATCGGGAGACAAGAGGTAGCAAAATTGCTCCTGTCTCCTGCTTGACATTGGTCTGCACTTATTTTATGCTGGGCCAATAATGGTTGGTAAAATAAATTCTGACATGATCGGACATGTGAGCTTTGTCACGCTGAAAACGTCTTTAGAGTTATTTGCACGAAGATTCTGGCAGGAGACAGGAATTGATTCGCAGTTTTTCCTAATAAGTAAAAGCGAGAAAGTAAGTAGAAATAAAAGGGACGTAGCGGAGGCTGAGCTTGTCGAAACCAAAGCCGCTTTGGCTTCGATAAGCTCAGCCTCCGCATTCCAAAAACTTTCTCGATTTTACTTATAATGTGGTCTTGCAATAAAGTCTTGAGCGCGGAGTCTGTTTGATGATTCAAGCAAAATTCATAATCGATGCCATGCTGAAAAAATTTCTGCTTGATGAACAACAATTCTGGCTTAAGGATGAAAGTGCACTTATGTGCACGACATTAGAACGTTTTGAAAACGAAGTGGAGCACCGACAGATGATCGAATCCGCGGCACTGTATGCTGAACTCTATGCGGAAGATGCGGAGTTGCAAGAACTTTCTGAATCCGCGCTAACTGGTTGGCCGGCATGACCATGATCCAACCAATACAAATCCCCCTGCCGATCCCTTATGCTGTTGGTCCCGTCAACAGCTATCTCTTTCTCGATCCCGCACCGACCCTTGTTGACTGTGGCCTCAATACCGAGGCGTGCTGGCAGGCATTGAACACAGCACTGGCCGAGCACCGTCTCACCGTTGCCGATCTGCAACGCATCGTCATTACCCACGCCCACGTCGACCACATTGGCCTTGCCGGCAGAATCGTTGCGCATAGTCAAGCAGAGGTCTGGGTTTCCCCATTGGTGCAACCGTGGGCCGAGCGGATTACGGAAAAGTGGCCGGCGCGCATCCGCTTTATGCTGGAGACCGTAGCGTCCTTTGGCTTTACGCCCGCGCAACTCGCCACCCTCGAAGCGGGCATGGCCACCACGCCCGCCATGTGGGATCCGGTGCCACCTGAGCGTATTGTTACCTTTGCGCTGGATGATACACTGGATCTGGGCGGGTTGCCTTGGCAGGTGATCTACGCACCGGGCCATTGCAATAATCAAACGTGTTTCTACCAAGAAGAGACCGGTCAATTCTTGGCCGCCGATATGCTGCTGGCCGTCACCCCGACACCGGTAATTGAAGAGCCAATCGACGGCAGCGATGAACGGGTGCCCGGCCTGCCCCAATTTCTTGATTCGCTGGCGTTGGTCGAAGAGTTGGCAATCGACACCGTCTATCCCGGCCATGGCGCGCCCTTCACCGATCACCGTGGGTTGATCGAACGCCAGAGCAGCCGCATTGCCGAGCGCACCGAGCAATGTTACGAACTGATCAGCGAAGGAAACCAGACCTTTGTTACGCTTCTGCAAGCCCTCTATGGCGGACGCCCAAACGCGGACACCTTCCCCGCCATCGGCATGTTGCTCGGCTACATCGATCTGCTGGAGGTGGGCGGGCTGATCAAGGGCTACCGGCAGGATGAGCTGTTGCACTATCGCGTGACGGTTTAGAGAAGCGGAAGGGGAGGACAAGATGACAGGAAGGACAGGATGATTCTCTGCCATCTTGCCATCTTTTCCAGAGAAGGGACATTATGACAACAACAACCTTTGCCGAAGTGGCCAAAACCCAAGTGGTCCGTTACACCGCCAACCGTGAATATACCCAGGCGATCCTCGTCTTCACAGATGAGAGTCGCCTGCTCTTTGAACACACCAGCCGCGAAAACCGTTGGGCCAAAGCCTCGCGCGAAGGGAGCTTGGCCGACCGCTGTTGCCAACTGCTGCTCCAGTTTCGGCTGAATGCCAAACATTTGCAGCTTTATTTCGCCGATGGGAGTGATGTTGAATATACATGACCCAAATCTATGGGTGCGTGATAGCGCTCATCGGCCAAAAAAGACAGGATGAAAGGGGCGACGGTGTTGTTTGTGCGGGATACGGTGCGCGGAGGCACAACCCCGTGGCAGCGATTTTGCAGAATGCACACCCTGAGCACATCAAGTGAACGGCAGATGTGCCATACCGTGACACCAATGCTGTTGGCTTCCGCATCGGGTTGCCAAGATAGGGCTACCGGTGGCAGGTCTTTGATCGTCCAATGCAGGGAGCCGGCAAAGTTATCCAGCAGGTCCAGTAGAATTTCTTTGTCAGTCACATGCACACTTCCTTTTGACGCACTATTGAATATCCCTGATCTGTGATAGAATACCTTCGCCAATTTCAGAAATTAGAGCCGTCATTCCTGCGCAGGCAGGAATCCATCTTCATGTTACACGAGTAGATTCCTGCCTGCGCAGGAATGACATCTGGAAATTTCCGCCAAAACAAGGTTTGGCAAAGGTATTAACTTTCCTACCGGTATATTAAGCTTGCACGGGCTCCCGCGCAAAGACCTCGTCGTACGATGCCAGCGCAATCCCGCCCAAGCGTTCCGCCATGCCACGGTAGGCGGCGCGACGGGCGTTCCAGGCGTTGGAGCGCTCGACTTGTTCAAGTAAGTCACAGAGGTGGAGGCAGGCAAGGTCATCATATTCGGCCTTGGTCAATTCCATCATTTCGCCGGTGACGCGGTTGCGGATGGGATATTCGTCTTTGTCTTCGCGGACCTGTGCATCCAGGGTTGAGCGATCCATAAAGCAGTTAACAAAGGCGATCTTCTCGGCATAGTCGCCAATCAGCGCCTGCAACTCTGGGCGCTTCTCTAGCGGTAATGTAAAGCCCTGGAACTGTTGCGTGCCATAGATCGAATGGAAGAGGGCAGCGAAGCAGAGGTCATCCGATCCATTCCATGCCTTCATGTCATTGTAGACACCGATGGCGTGGGCGAGATAGCTCTTCTCGGTGTGGCCGATATCGGCGGTACCGAGGGCGACGAGATAGTCGGTCAATTCTTTAAACTTGGTGTTCGATATCATGCGTTGCGCTCCTGATTATTTGTAAATGATAAAACGGCATTGGTTTCATGCAAGGGGTAGTGACACTGCGTAAAGACCATAGGTTTTAACGAAATGAAGGGATGCCGGGGTGACTACGGATCTCATCTTGTCATCCTTTGATACTGTGATACTGTTGCACTATCTTATAAAGCGATTATGTCACTCCTGCCTGAGTTTACGCTCACGCAGGTGGGGGCAGGAGTGACATGGCCGGACTGTAAGGTAAGCCAACAGCAATGGGCACCCAGAGGGTTCCCGAACCCCTTGCTATACTCAAATCAGAATGAGATCCCTAGTTTCGACCAGCGTGCGTCGCACTGACCAAAGAAGCTAGCGGAGTGGAAACAATTGGCGGTCAGTGCGACGCACGCGATCCGTTGGTCCGCAGAACTACGTTTCTCATTCTGAACGCAGTATAACAACGAGAAGCACACTTAGGCGCTAAGAAAATTCTCTCAGCCGCTGAGGCGGCTTCTCGCTGTTAGGGCAGGATTTTAATCCTGTTGTAAGGCAACACAACGATGTCATCCCTTCATCCTGTCTTTCTTGTCCCGATCCCTATGCTCACGCGAACAGCGACTGTGCAAAGACGAGATCCCCAGCAATCAAGCGGTCGACAGCTTCTTCATCGCTGTATTCGGCGGTCAGGCAGATGGGGCCAGTGTACGCCATTTCGTTGAGCCTCGCAACCACCCGTGGCCAGGACGCCCGCCCTTGGCGGCCAGAGGTCCAATAGACCTTCCACTCGGCCACTTCTGCTTCCGGACCATTCACCCGGTGCCAATAGCCATTTTTTAGGTTGACACAGCAGAGGTGGGATGCAACCACATCGAGGGCAAGTTCGGGGGCCATCCCCTCCAGCGCGTTGTGGGCCGCATCCCAGATGATCCCAACATAGCGCGGGTCGTAATCCTTGACAAGGTTGTGTAGTCCTAGTTCGTGCACACCGACAAAGTTGCCATAATGATTTTGGATGCCGATCTGCATGTTGTACTTTTCGCAGAAGGGTAGCGCTGCATCCAGTTGACGGCGGGCAGCAGCTTCGGCTTCCCAATAGGATTGACCACCGGTACCAAACATAACGCGATTCATGCCCACGCCGGCGGCGGCACAGGCAGCATAGAGCCGCTCATCATCAAGCGGAAGCGCGGCCGTGATATTGAGGATCTGCACACCCTGCTCGCCCAGGGTCTTCACCGCTTGGGGCAAATCCTGCTCGATGCGCTCCGGCTGGCAGGGGAAGCCCGGACGCACGGGTAATTCGATCCATGAGAAGCCCAAGGTACGCACGTGCGCACCAAGCGCCGGCAGCGGTAAGGCTTTCCAAGGTTTGACAAAGAGAGCAAACTGATTTGCGATCATGAAATACCACTTTCTGCATGGTTCTGTCTTTGATGGCCAAGCCAACTGAAGCTTATCGGGTTGCGAAGACTTCACTTACCGCAATCGAAAAGCCATCTAATAGCACCCTCTATTATATTTTGCTTAGGCATTCTGCGCAATCTGCCAATTGATGCCAACGAGGACTAATACAAGAAGCGGAAGTTGGCCAGTAAGCCAGTGGAACACAGTGCCTTGACTAGGAAAACGCTCGCCAAACTTGCTAAGAACAGCCCGCCCGCCAAAATAATGACCAGCAGTGCCGAGGTTGACAAAGAAGAAACTCATCACGTTCAACACTGGTGTATACGACAGGCTGGCGACAGGTGCTAGGGATCGGTTGCGAACCTTTCAACGGAGAAGCAAGGGGCACGGCTCTACGGCATGCACCGCGATGTGAGCCAGAGTAACCACAACTGGGCGGCCAGGTCGATAGGCGCGCCGATCTTTGTGCGCTTGGGGTGGGACTCTGGCTGTCCCCATGTGTATCAAGGTAAGCACCGTAAAGGCTCGTTCCACGCTCCTGCGTGGAATGGCTCTCGGGACGCTGGGGCGTCGAGTGAAGCGCTACCGCTGTACCTATGCTTTCACGCCTGCTACTGCTCGACGCTGGAGCGTCAAACTCCGTGCCTACGCTGGAGCATAGGCACGAGCAAATGCCTTACCTTGATACAAAGGGGGTGGGACTCTGGCTGTCCCATACCTGTTGTTGCGCCACCTGCCCAATGTGCGCCAATGATGGATACCGGCTACCAAACCGCGTTAATGTCCTGATCTCACGCCAATCGCGGCCAATCACGTGGGGTAGTGTCTTGGCAGCCCAGACCGCATCATTCAAGCAGATCGCAGTCGGTAACAGCCTGTTCTCTATTTCTGTAAGTGGGCGCACTGTACAATAACCCGTCAAAATCGCGTTGATGATTTCAGTGTTGGGTTCGATGGCAGGCCATGTAGGAAGTACGGCATGTGCCGTCAACAACAGGTAGCCAAGATCTAATATCGGCGGGCCGGTCCCAGCACCATCCCAATCGATCAAAATCAATTCATTCGACATGGTACGGATGGTATTAAACGAATTGGGATCGCCATGTAGTAACGCCACGGGCAGCACAGGCCAGTGCAACACTTGTGACAGTAAGTTGACGCTAAATAGCGCAAGTCCATGTAATTCATCGGGGATTTTGTCATGCACCCGCGCCAATGCCACCTGCCAATCAGCAATTCTTTGCATGGGTTGCCACCGACATGGCGGTAGCGATGGTTGTGTATCACCAACAGTTGTAATGTCCAACAAGTGGAGCTGAGCCAACATTGCGCCGAGCAACCTAAACTCCTCGGCTGTTCCGGTTACCAGTTCGCCTTCGATATAGGATAAAAGTAAGGTGGACCAGCCTTGATAATATCCAATAAGGGCGTCGGTTCTCGTACGACGGATGTGCGGCGCGGGGAAATTTACTTGTTCTAAAAAGTGCAATGTTGCTATGTTGTTGTTCACATGAGGAACGGAGACAAGTTCCTGCCGTTGCACACGCAAAACATAGGACGCTTGGCCCGGCACATCCACTCGAAAAACCCCACGCCCGCTTTGTTCAAAGCGATGAAGTGATGTTATCTCCACTTCGGTCAGGCCATATTCAAGGGAAAGCAATGCGCGTAAGTGGGTTGATTTACACATGACGTCACCTCACATCATGAGCCAGCGGTTTTCCAACGATAATCCGAGCGCTGTGCTCTTCTGCCACTTCCCCATCTGGAAAATAGTTCAAGAGCAGTTCACGCACTTGTCGATCAAAGGCTGCTGCTTGCGTGGGGATCATTCGATCCCGTGAAAAACCGTTCGTGGCATGGATCCCTTCAATCCAGTCGTCAACCGGTTGACGACTGGCGACTGGGGATGTCTCAATGCAAGCAACTTGCCGAAAGTAGCCGTTCTCTTCCAACATTGTGGCGACAGTACCCATATTGTAGGGTCGAAAGTCCTGATTCATCGAATAGTGAGCAAGGAGCGGGGTAAGTTCCTCGGCCCACGGTTCACGGAACGAACGCCCTTCAACCAAGGCTAAATACCCATTGGCACTCACCATGGCGGCAAAGCGGGGCAAGGTTTTTGCCCACGGCATCCAATGCAGACTGGCCGCGGCGACAATGAGCGCATAGGGTGGATACAAGGGCACCTCCTCAATGGGACCGGTGATCCAGTTGATCCGTGGGTCGACACCGTATGCCATCCGTTTGCCGGCTTCGATCATGGCGGCAGAGAGATCAACGGCATCAATCAATTCGCCGGCATTTGCATCGAGATAGGGGAGTAACCCACTGGCCATCTGCCCCGTGCCACAGCCGGCGTCCAAAATGCGTATGGGTGCGATGGTGCGATCAATCAAGCCGGCCAATTTCAAAAAGGTTTCCCGGGGATATGGCCCACGATGGCGATAGGCCGCGACGACACTGGCATCCTGAAAGATGCTCGAATAGGCACGGCTGAACTGTTGCGGTTGGCTAATCATTGGGATAGCCGCCTTACGCATGTACCGGTAGCAGTGACAGAAACTGGGATTGGGCAAAGCTGTGGTACAAAAATCACCACAGAGAGCGACAAAAACCATTGCCCAGCCGACAGCAACCAACGCTGGATGGTCTGATCACGCAGTTGGCAACTTGCGATTAGCTGGTTGCGCAGGCGCATCCGCGCATATTGCAAGCGCTTCTTAATCGTCGTTACCGGCAGCCCAAGCGTCTCGGCGACCTCGCGGATCGAATAGTCATCAAAGTAAAAGAGGCGCACGACCGCCCGTTCATGTTCAGGCAAATCGGCAATTGCAGCCATCACCGCATCGACAGTCGCCTGTGCCGCATCGGCATCGGCAACCACTTCGGCCAGATCGTTCTCACTGGCCAGGGTATGCGCCAAGCCGCTAAGCGGAATGGCGTCCAGTCGCTTGGTGCGGAGTAGGCGGTGACATTGGGTATGGACAATGCGCCGCAACCAGCCGGGGAAGGCCGCCGGTTCGCGCAGTTCGGCCAGTTGCTGATAGGCGGCAAGAAATGCCTCTTGCGTGGCATCTTGGGCCAACTGCGCATCCCCGAGCAACTGTTGGGCATAGGCACAAGCCATGCCATAAAAGTGACCCACCAGTTGGGCAAAGGCGGCGTGGCGTTGCGCGCGATTGTGCTGGGGCGAGCGCGCTACCGTGACGAGTGACATGACAGGTGATTCAAACGATTGCATCTTGATCTCCTTTTTTGCGATCCACGCAGCCATATCACACACTGCTTTTACTTCGTGTGCCTTTGTGTGTCTTCGTGGATCAGTTTTCATGCTGTCACTGAAACCATGACAGACCAGATACAGATAAGAGCCACAAAGCACGAAAAAGGTGACTGGCGGACGGGGCGGGGATTAACAGAGTCACGTAAACGTAGGCTGAGCCTGTCGAAGCCGGAGCCTATCGACATTTCTTCGCAGCCCATAGAAACGCAAATCAGGACTTAGGATTGCAACAATGCTTGCGCCAAAATCCGCTCCGCCACTTCCATTGTCTTCAACGCATCGGCAAAGCAAGAAGGGGGTTGGACCCTCGCCTTTACTGCGTCAATAAATTCGCGATTTTTCGCCTGAAAGCCACCATAGACAAAGTTCTGGTCGCTACCCGCAACTTCACGAGTCTCGTAGACAACGCCCGTGGTATCGCCATCTGCATAGAGGATTCCCTGCCCTTCGTGTTCCGCCTCCACGCAGATGCCTGGCGCGTGCATCTCCACTTTGAAGATACGTCGCCCACTCGTCCAACTGTTGAGCATAACGCCGGTTGAACCATTGTCAAAGTGTAGCATAGCCGAAATAAAGTTGATATCCGGTGTACCGATCCGTTTGCAGTGGCTCTGAATTTCAACCACTTCGCCCTTGCCGTCGCGCCCGCCGCAGAGCCAACGCAGCGTGTCGATGGCGTGGACCCCGTCATCCATCATGTGGTCGCGTGCCTCGAGGTATGGCGCTGGCAGCCACTTGTAGAAGACACATTGCGCATGGGTAATCGGCCCCCGCTTGAGACACTCCCCATAGAGCTGCGCCACCATGGGCGACGTGCGGCGCTGGAAGCTGACCTGCGTGATACAGCCCTTCTGATCGGCCAGATAGGCCAGGTTGCGCGCCTGGTGCAGGGTGATGCCCATCGGTTTTTCAATGCAGAGGTTGAGCCCTTGTTGGAGGCACCAAAGCCAGATATCATACATGTAATGGGGCGGCCCGATCACATAGACGGCGTCGGGCGCGATCTCTTCGATCATCTGGCGGTAGTTGGTGTAGCGCTTTTCGATACCATATTTGTCTGCCGTGGTCTGTAGGCGAGCGGGGTCGAGATCACAGATCGCCACGATTTCTGCATCAGCAAAGGAGGCCAATGAGGGGTAGTGGACAGCATTGGCCATGCCACCGGCCCCGATCATAGCGAGGCGTACATTTTCGAGCATGATGATTTCCTTGGGTAGATAGATGATTTGGGATTGGGTGTGTCATGACGTTGTGAAGTAGATCACAGTGACGCAACTTTTGCCCTGACACGACGTCGTCTTCATCAGAAGTAGATCAAAATTGGTTACCTGTTGCTTGACTGACCAAGCTCATTTTGCCACAGAAACGCAAAAGCGCCATAAGCAAAAATTTGTGTTACCGGCAAAGGCTACGGCGGCGTACGGGCAACCAGTAAGATCAAGACCGTCTCGTTCAACCCAAAAAGGAAAAAGCAAATGATTCCCCATCGCAATTCTCACTTCACATGGTCCGTAGCACGCGTCGTGTTGGTTTTTCTCTTTGTAGTGGTCGCGCTGCCACTTGCACCGGCGCGATCGCTTTGGGCGGAGGCCAACCCACGCGCGATCGCCACGCCGATCTACGCACTCTACACCGTACAAGCGGGAGACACGCTTTCGGCCATCGCCAGACGGACCGGATCGACGGTGCCAACGCTCGTTTCGATCAATCAATTGAGCAACGCCAATCAGATCCGTGTCGGCGAGATAATGCTGGTGCCTGCAGCTGTGGAAAATCGGGGCAGCACAGCCGGCTACATTGTGCAGCGCGGCGACACCATCGCTTCCCTGGCACGGCGCTACCACAGCACCGTTGGCGTGCTGCTCTGGCTCAATGGATTAGCTAATCCAAACCTGATTCACATTGGACAACCACTGCTTGTGCCCGATGACAATGGTGCCGACACGCCGACGGCCACGCGCATTCACTTCCCTGCGGGCGGCACAAGCGCAGCGGTCACTGGCACGATCAGTGCTGGGGATCGCGCTTGTTACATCTTTGGTGCTGCGGCCGGTCAAACCGCCACCATCCAGATCACATCACCTGGCAACGTAGCCAACTTTGACTTTGCACCGGTCGATTTGGCTGTTAACGGAGGAGTCCCGTTCAAGCGGCTCGTCAATGAAGATCGGACTTTTTCACAGTTGCTCCCAGTGACCGGTGACTATCTTATCTGTGTGGCAACGCCGGATGCGACGGTCTCTTATACGCTTACACTTACCATTCCGCCACTAACAGCGGCTTGCAGCACACCCAGCAGCACCATTCGTAGCACCGACTGGAACAGTGTCATCAGCAGTGATCCGGCCTTGACCCATGAGAGCATCGGTGGCGAAGCCTATGTCACCGTGATCGGGTCAACAACAGCCGTGGGTGGACTGCCCTTGACATCGATGGTCGTCTATGGCGATTTTGATAACAATTGCGTGGAAGAGGCGGCATTGCCACTAGACTCGGGCGGCACCGCGGGGGCAACGGGCTATTTGGTCTACCGGGCTGCTTCGCCGGTGCCACAGCTGATTGCTTGGGGTGATGGCTATAAACTGGCACTGAGCGTGAGCACCAATCGGCTTATTGTGACCAATGCGCTCTATGCCGGTTGGGAGCCGAACTGTTGTCCCAGCGGCTTTTCCCACGACACCTATCGCCTGGTCGGTGATAGCTTGACGCTGGTCAGCCACACCACCGAGGGTATTCCTGGCATGCAAAGTGCCACGGTCGAGCAATTCTACAGCGACCTCAGTAGCCATGATTTTGCCAGTGCCTATGCCTTACTCTCACCCACCTTCCAGGCAGCCAATCCCTTTGCAACCTGGCAAGCTGGCTATAACAACACGGTCAGCTTTGACGTTACGGTCACAGCCGATCCGACGGTTGCCCAGCGGGTACAGGTGACCATCAACGCGATCGAAAGCAGTGCAGGTGGCGGCACTGTCAACCACACCTATATCGGTTACTGGGATCTGATCTGGAGTGATGGCGGTTGGCAATTAGACCGAGGCATTTTTCACTTGGGATAATCAATACCGCGCAACGCTCTGCCGGATCTGGCGATCCGGCGGGGCGTTGCGCGGACACTATCGCTATAAGCCGCGAAGCACCATACGCGCTTGTAGCTTTGCCACAAAGCGTGCCAGATGGGGCTCAACCCGCGTGGAGGGCAGCTCATCAAACGCAAACCATGATACGCCGTGAAATTCGCCCGGATCATGGGCCAACGCGACCGCTCTATCCCCCCGCAGGAGATACCAGAGCGAGATATCGGTATGTCCTGCACTGATGCCTTGCGTTTGGGTCACGGTCAGAAAGAGCGGATCAGGCCCGAGAAAGTCAGCAGCGATCCCCAGTTCCTCTTGTGCCTCCCGCGCAGCCGCGTCACGGGGATGCTCATCCGGCTCGACGTGGCCACCGCTGGGCAGCCACAAGCCGGCATCTTTGTGGTCGGTCAGCAGGAGTTGACGCTGGGCGAGATCAACGATCACAAAATAGGCAACCAGGTGCTGTGGCGGCGTAGCTGGTTTTTGGGTACGAAAGAGCGGCAGACCGGCATCGATCCAGGCAAGCGTCTGCGCCAGGTGGTCCGCTTCAAGCAGGTCGAACGGCTGCATCTTCTCGATTATTCCTCGGATACTATCGCGCATAAAATTGCCATTATCCATGTTGTCGCCTACTCTGCTATAATCTCCAACAACGTCAAAATTAGAGTTGTTCCCAAGTAAAGCCTGAGGCGGAGGTGACTGTCACTGGCCACTGTGCGATCTGCTGTACGAACTTGGTTGCGGCCAGTGACAGTCACCTGGATTGCCTAAAAAAATGAACAACTCTATTATTCATGGATAGGGATTGCTAGAGATCGTCAGAAAAAGATCCGTGATGGAATCTATTTTTCGTAGGGCCACGGTATACCGTGGCCCTACGAAAAATTATCTTAACGTCTATAGAAACATGGAGCCTTATACAGTGCCATTCATGTTTCTACGGCTCATATTTCTAATAATTCGTGTCGATAAGAATCGATCCTATCTTGCCTGTCCCACCCATTTCTGTCAATTACCAACGAACGAGGCAAGCTGATGCCCACACCCAAACTCGCCGCCCAAGTCTACACCATCCGCGATTTTATCAAGAGCATCGACGCCTTTGCCGCAAGTATGCAGAAGATCCGCGCCATAGGCTATGACGGTGTACAACTCGACTTGGAGCACCATCCCGATGTGCCCGCTGCCGCCATCAAACGTGCCTGTGACGACGCCGGCCTGACTATCTGTATCAGTCACTTCGGCTATGAACTCTTTACCGACGAGTTGGACGCGATCATCGAGCGCCAACAGATCTGGCAATGCACCCAAACCGCCATCGTGGCTATGCCCCGTCACTATCACGAAGCGGGGGCAGATGGCTATCGCCGCTTTGCCAGGGAAGCGAGCGCCATCGGTGAAAAATTGGCTGCCCACGGCATCACCCTCAGCTATCACAACCACAGCTTTGAATTTGTACGCTTTGGCGAGCAAACCGGTCTGGAGATCATCTTCGCCGAAAGCGATCCCCGCGAGATACACGCCGAAATCGACACCTATTGGGTCCAACATGGCGGCGCCGATCCCGCCGATTGGATTCGCCGCGTGGCCGGGCGCATGAATATTGTGCATTACAAAGATATGGCCATCCTACCCGAGGGTCAACAGGTTTTTGCCGAGATTGGCGAGGGCAATCTCAACTGGCCAACAATTGTCGAGGCAACGCTTGCAGCAAAGGTGCCCTGGATCGTTATCGAGCAGGATCGCTGCCGCCGCGATCCCTTTGAAAGTCTGGCGATGAGTTATCGGCATCTGCATCAACTTCTGCCTGGTGAGCAGTGAGACAGTTGGACAGTCGGACAGTCGGACGGTCGGACAGTGAGTCAGTTGGACGACCGAATTGTACCGTCGCACCGTCTTACAGCCCCACCGTCTTACCGTCCCACCGTCCCACCGGCGTAAGATAAAACCATTTCCCAACCAAAGGAGACCATCAATGAAAGCTGCTGTCTGTTACGCGTATGACAAACCGTTGGTGATCGAAGAGATCGACATTGATCCGCCGAAGGAGGGCGAGGTAAAAGTCAAGGTAGTGGCCTGTGCCATCTGCCACAGCGATGTCCATCAGATTCGCGGGGATTGGTCGGCACCGCTACCATTGGTGGCCGGCCATGAGGCAGCGGGCGTTGTGGAAGAAGTGGGGCAGGGGGTGACGCGTGTGCAGGTCGGCGATCATGTCGTGCTGTCGTTGCTCCGTTCGTGCGGCACTTGTTACTACTGCGCTAAGGGCGATACCCATCTTTGCGAAGGTACCTTTGCTCTGCAAACCGAAACCCGGCTGCACAATAAAAAGGGTGAGCCGATTGTGCAGTCGATCAAGTGTGCAGCCTTTGCCGAATATTCAGTTGTCGATCAATCCCAACTCGTGCCAATCCCCAAAGAAATTCCATTGGATAGTGCATCGCTGCTTGCCTGTGGCGTGATCACCGGCTTGGGTGCGGTGGTGAACACAGCCAAGGTGGGAGTGGGCGAAACGGTGGCGGTAATCGGCGTCGGCGGTGTCGGGCTCAATGCGATCCAGGGCGCAGCGCTTTCCGGGGCACACCCGATCATTGCGCTCGACCTGCTCGACAACAAATTGCAAGCCGCGCTCGATTTCGGCGCAACGCACACGGTCAACGTCGGCGGTGGCACTGATCCGGCGGCGGCAGTCAAAGCATTGACGAGTGGTCGTGGCGTCGACTATGCGTTTGTCACCGTCGGCAGCCCGATTGCAGTGGCGCAGGCGATCACGCTGATTCGCCGCGGCGGCACGATGGTGCTCGTTGGCATTCCCGACGACAAGGCGACCCATCCGCTGTTGCTGGCGCACACCGTCTGGAACGAACGGCGCATTCTTGGCAGTTCGATGGGATCGACACGACTGAGCGTGCAGGTGCCGCAGTTGGTCGATCTTTACCAGAGTGGGCGACTCAAACTCGATGAACTGATCTCGCGGCGCTACCCGCTGGAGGAGATCAATGAGGCGATCGCGGCGATGGAACGGGGGGAAGCGTTGCGCAATGTGATTGTGTTTGACTAAGAATCACCACACAAACACAGAAACCACAAAATACAGCCCCTACACAGCCCGCGGGTTGAGTAGCTAGTTTCTGTTGCGAAACGCTATTTTCACGCAAAGCCCGCTAAGCTCGCCAAGAACTGCCGGAGAAACCTTTGCGATCTTTGCGCCTTTGTGTGAACTTTTTTGTCTTTCGCAACAAGAACTAGCTAGCTTTTCAGCGTAGCGAAACCGAGGGTTGCGTAAAAGTTTAAAACCTGTAAACCGTTGTGGCTTTTGTGTTTCTGTGGCAATAATCGGAAAGGATACAACAAGAATGCGAGTTGGATTGATTGGTTTGGGGGATATGGGGCTCTATCAAGCACGTTCCTTCGCCCAGGTGACCGAATGTCAATTGGTGGCGGGGGCCGATCCTTCGCCGGAAATGCGAGCGCGCTTTGCAGAGAATTTTCCCGACGCGCAACTCTTTGCGTCGCCAGAGGAACTACTGACCGGCGCACAGGTGGACGGCGTCGTTATCGCCGTGCCGACCGGCTACCATCAACAAGTGGCGAACACGGTGCTTGATGCGCGGGTTCCGGTGTTACTGGAAAAGCCCATGGCGCGCACCGTGGCGCAGTGTGAACAGTTGATCGAACGGGCCGAACGGAAGAACACGCTGCTCATGGTTGCCCACTGCCGCCGCTTCGACCCCTACTGGACGCGCTGGGGCAAGATGGTTACCGCTGGCGAGCTTGGCACGCCAATCCTCTGGCGCGATGCGGCGGCGCGCATCAATAACCGCGGCTGGTTCATGGATGATACGCTGGGCGGCGGCCCGCTGCTCGATGGTGCGATCCACAACTATGACTTTGCCAATTGGATTTGGGGCAAACCGGAAAGTATCTACGCCAGCGCCCTCAAGCTCAATCCCGCGGTGACCGCGGTCGATACGGCAACCGCGGTCATCAACTATCCAGGTGGCCATCAGCTCATGGTCTCGTGGAGTTGGGGGGCGCGGGGCAACTCTGTGCGCGATATCATTGGGCCGGATGGCTTCATGCAATTTGGAACCGGTTCGATCACGCCGCCGGCCGAGGAGAAGGGGCTGTATCAATATTTAACCCTCACCGACCGCGACGGCAACGAGTCATTAATCAAGGTTGATGCCAAACCCGACATGTACGTGCGCCAGGGGGAGCATTTCCTGGCCTGCATCCGCGGTGAGGCGACCTGCCAATCACCCGGCACCGAAGCGGTCAAAGCGGTCGCGGTGGCCGAAGCGATCCTGCAATCGACCAAAGATGGCAAAGTGCAAACGCTTACTTGGTAACAATCCGTGTGTCTAACAATCCGTGTTTAGAAAAATGCTCTTGTCATAAACACGGATTGTTAGACACACGGATAAGATACAGAGGTGACCCATGCAAGTTGGAATCAGTCAGTTAATTGCCCGTGACATGCCGGTGCCCGAATTTCTCCAGCAAGCGGCGGCGAGTGGCTACGAAGTGGTTGAGCTTTGTCTACAACGGGAGGGCGCGTTGACGCTGCAAAGCACGCCGGCACAACTAGCCCAAATCCCAGCAGCAGCCACCGCCCACAACCTCGCCCTCGTCTCCATGACCCATAGCCACTGCACCGGCAACCTGCTCGACAGTGGTGCGGCGCAGCAGAGTAGTATTGCAGAGACCAAGGCCGGGCTGCACATTGCCAAGGAGTTGGGCATCGATTGTACCTTACATACGCTTGGTCGTCTCCGCCCCGACCTCTATTATGATGATGCCTATCGCAACGGCGTGCGCTCACTGCAAGCCATTGCCGAAAGTGCCGAGCAGCTTAACGTGGCTGTGGCTGTCGAGTTTGTCTGGAATGGCTTTCTCTTTAGCCCGCTAGAGATGAAACATTTTCTCGATGAGGTAGGCAGCAAGCAAATCGGCTTCTACTTTGACCCTGGCAACATGGCGGTCTTTCAATATCCCCATCATTGGGTGCGTATCGTCGGTCCGCATCTCAAGATGGTACACCTCAAGGATTGGCAGGGACGGGCGCTCAACGGCAGTTGGCCAGCGCTGTTACAAGGCGAAGTCGATTATGTGGCGATGAATCGCGAATTACGTGCCATTGGCTACGATGGTCCTATGATCAGCGAAGTGCCGCCGGATGTGGCTTCCTTTGCCGAAACCGCGATGGCGATCCACAAAATTATTCAGATGTAGGGTTGAGTCTGTTGAGATTCTGTCAAAAGATGCACGCAAAGGCGCAAAGCGCGCAAAGATTGGCTAGTTCTTGGTCGCTATATACAGGAGAAGCGCCTTTGTTTGAGCACACGCGGCGGTTGAGTCGCGCCCTCAGTGTACTCTTCATGGGTATCCTGCTCATTTCCGCCTGCCGCCCGACGCCAGGAAAACCGACGTTACCGACAACGGTTGGTCAAGCCAGCACGTCGGCCGCAGTGACGCCGCCAGCGATTGCACAAATGCCCGAAGCAGAGGGCGCGAACAATAGAACCCCGCCGACGTTGGCTGACTTGTGGGAAGGCAGCGCTTACTTCGTTGCTGATGTCCCGCTGACCAGCCTGCCGATGGGCGAATCCGACACGCTTGTTTTACCCACCGGCCAATTCCGGTCCTATCTCCATGCTAGCGACCGGTCGGCGGGCGTTGTCGATCAGTGTGGCGCGCCGGTCGAATTCCCCGGTTGCGTGGTGATCTACCATAGCGAGGATGGGGTTACCTTCGCCCATGATTCACCACCGGTCTGCCAGATCGCCTGTAACCAGTGCCCTTGCACCGCAGAAGATGACCAGATTATCCAACAACAGTACCCACGGGTAGTAGAACACAACGGCCACTACTGGATGGTCTACGAATTTCAAGGACGGGTAATGTTGCGCGATTCTAGCGACGGGCTGGCATGGTCCAAACCGACGTGGGTGGCGGAATCGCTGATCTGGGAGTTGTGGTACGCCAACTGTCCGGCGGAGGAACGGATCGGCGAACATCCCTTTGCGCCATTTCACTACGAATGCCTACGCGGCGGTCCACCAGGACTGTTGGTCGACGATGAGACGCTCTACATCTTTATGGCGCAAGGGCAAAATCCCGGGGCAATAGGCTGTTTCAAGCGGGCTGTCAATGATACGAATGGCGACTTTGTTGCCTGCCAGAACAACCCACTCTTTGTCGGCGCGGCGGATTATGGGCCGGAAGCCAAGGATGCCACAGCCAATAGCCACTTCGATTTTCGCACGATTAGCTCAGCCGAGGTGATCAAAGTCGGGAGCGGTGAGGATACGCGCTTCTACATGTTTTACGAAGGCGTACGTGGCCCCGGTGCAGGCGACCCCGGTGACACGCAATTCGGTCTTGGCCTGGCACGTAGCATGACGACAGAGATTGATGGGCCGTGGGAGAAGTTTTCGGGGAACCCCATTTTGGTCGATCTGCCCGGCAATATCGGGCTAGGCCACGCCGATCTAGTCAAAATAAATGGGCAGACCTATCTCTATACTTCACTGGATGGCGAGACACGGAGTCGGCTTAGACTGGTGTGGGAGAAGTGATCGGTCAAACGGTCAGCATGACTACTCCCCCACTGTCTTACTGTCCCAATTCAAGGTCCCTTTCGTAGGGCCACGATATATCGTGGCCCTACGAATGATTATCTGAGTGTCTATAGCATGGCTGTGGTTTTACCGATTTGGCGCGGTGCGTGCAACACAAAGTACGCCTTCTGCCGCAGCAGACGCTCAACACCCAGCAGATCAAGCCGCTGGGTGGCGGGAAGCATGTAGTGGCCGGTTGGGGGTTGCAGGGGCCGGTTGTGTTAAAGAATCGCATGATGGTATCATACGCTGCAAGAGTTAGAAATAAAAGCAGAACCATCTAGAAAAGCGCCACTATGCAACTCGAACAGAGCACCCTCTACCAAAGCGGCAGCGAGGGCTACCACACCTTTCGCATTCCCGCACTCGCCGTTACGACCAATGGCACACTGCTTGCCTTTGCCGAAGGGCGCAAAGCTGGCCGCGGCGATGCCGGAGAGATCGACCTTGTGCTCAAGCGCAGCTTCGACAATGGCGTCACCTGGCAACCACTCCAACTCATCGTCACCGAATCGGCGATGACCTGCGGCAACCCCTGCCCCGTCGTTGACCGCGATACCGGCACGATCTGGCTGCCCTTTTGCAAAAATCTGGCCGACGGCAACGAGGATCTAATTACCCAAGGCAAAGCCCCACGCACGGTCTGGCTCACTCAGAGCACCGACGATGGCGCAACCTGGGCTGAACCACAGGAGATCACCGCCGCGGTGAAGAATCCCGCGTGGACCTGGTACGCCACTGGCCCGACCCACGGCATTCAACTGCAAAGCGGCCGGCTGCTCATCCCCTGCGACCACATTGTCGGCAAGCATTTCGACCGCAAACGGGATCCCTACCATTCGCATGTGATCTACAGCGATGACCACGGTGCCACCTGGCAAATTGGCGGGCTTGTACCGGCGGGGACAAATGAATGCGCCGTGGTAGAATTGACCAATGGCGATATCTATATCAACTGTCGCAACTATGTTGGCGAGAAACGGCGCCAGGTCGCCCAGAGTCATGACCAAGGGAATACATTTACCGATATTCGCTGGGATGATACACTCGTCGAGCCGATCTGTCAGGCCAGCCTCGTGCGGTTAAGTGATGAACGAACCGGCGACTGCAATCGGGTCCTCTTTGCCAATCCAGCTAGCACCAACCGGGAACAGATGTCGGTGCGCCTCAGCGAAGATGAATGTCGGAGTTGGTCCATCGCGAAGCGGATATACGAAGGACCATCCGCTTATTCGGACTTGGCACTTGCCGCGGACGGCACGATCTGTTGCCTCTATGAACGGGGCGCTGAACACCCCTACGAAACGTTGACGTTGGCGCGCTTTGATCTGGCGTGGCTGCTATCCGATTAGGCCACGCTCTATAGTGATCCCCGAAGAGACACGAAGAGACACGAAGAGACACGAAGAGACACGAAGAGACACGAAGAAAAAGCGATAAATCGTTAGGAAGCTCATGAACACGCTCTATTTTGAAAAGCTCTCGCAATTTGACCGCGCCGCCGAACCGGTAACCGTCAGCATCCCTTTTGCGCAGGGCACATTGACCGACCCTGATCAATTCACGGTTACCGACGCAGAGACGCCAATCGCCACCCAACGCCGCGCCCTTGCCCACTGGCCCGATGGCAGCGTTAAGTGGCTGTTGATCCACGCCCAGCCGGATCTGCCAGGCAATCGGGCAAAAACGCTACACTTTTACACTGATGCAAACAGCCAGCAGCCACAATTGCCAGACCAATGCACGGTCACCGAAGATGCCAGCGGGCTTATAATTGATACCGGTCCTCTCTCATTCCGCATCGCCAACGACAGTTTCACACCGATCAACGATGTCAAGGTAGCGGGGCGAGCGCTGTGGAATCAGCAACCCTTCGCCGGCTTTGACCTACGCTTTGGCGATCAGCTGTTGACAACGCTCGACACGCCGACGACCATTGAACTCATTGAAGCTGGACCATTGCGCGTTGAGGTGGAAGTGCGTGGACAACATCGCCCCGTCCAGCCGACAACCGCTGAGGGGTGTGGCGTCGAATTACGCGGACGCGTCATCGCCTATGCCGGGAAACCATATATCCATGTTGAACATCAGTTTGTGCACGTGGGAAATGAAGATGAAGTGACGCTGGATGAATACACCCTGCGCTTCCAACCGCCATCCACAGGCACCCCCAAAACCGCGCTTGGTCAAGGCTTCTATCGCACGACGATTGAAACGGGTGACACCGTCGCTATGGCCCTCACTGCCGAGTTGCTACTCTACCAAGCCAACGAACACTTTATCGACTCCTTCTATGGCGACTTTTGGAGCGACTGGCGCGATGATCAAAGTGGCCTCACGTTGTCAATCTATCAGGCGCATCAACATTTTCCCAAGGCACTCAAGGCCGATGCAAATGGCATCACCTGTGAATTGGTACCTGAAAACGCAGACCCCATCCGCATCCTGCAAGGCATGGGCAAAACCCACCGCATCCAACTGCACTTTCACGACGGCCAAACGCCGCTGAGCGACTGTAGCACGCGCAGCCTGCAATTTCAACTGCCCGATCGTCCAGCACTCGACCGCGCTTGGTACGCGGCCAACAACCCGTGGCGCGAAAATTTCTTTCCAGCGCAGCTACCCAACCGCCTCTTCACCTTTTTCAACAGCCTGCATGATGGCCGCCCCAAAGCGCTGGGTATGATGCACTTTGGCGACGCGCCCGACGCCCACTACAGCAACCAAGGGCGCGGCCAAGGCGAATCGGTTTGGGTCAACAACGAATATGACCGCCCCCACGCCTGCACGCTCTACTATGGTCTGACCGGTCAACGCCGCGTGCTCGACTCGGCCATCGTCGGTGCCCGCCACTGGATCGATGTCGATCTCTGTCACCATCACGCAGATCCGCTGGTCAATGGCGGCCTCAAGATCCACACGGCTTACCACGGCACCGGCAAGGTGACCCCCTCCCACGAATGGACCGAAGGCTTTCTCGATTACTATTTTTTGACGGGCAATAAAGAAGGACTAGAGGGTGCTATCTCCGTGGCCGAGAATATTATGCGCCACATGCAGCGGCCAGAGATGAATCAGCCCGGCGCAACCGCGGTACGCGAAGGTGGATGGGCCTTGCGGGCAATGGTGGGGATGTGGCTGGGGACCAGTGATGAACGGTGGCGGGCTGAAGCCAAACGCATTGTGGAAAATTTCCTGGCCTGGCATGCCGAATATGGCGCGCTGTTGGCACCCTACACCAGCCACACCATGCCCCGCGTCCCCTTTATGATCTCGCTGACGGTCAACTCCTTTGCGCGCTATCTGCTCATCGAAAAAGACGAGCGGATCGAGCGGCTAATTGTCGATGTGATGGACGACCTGATCGAACACTGTATCGGCCCCGACGGCCTCTTCTTCTACAAAGAGTTGCCCTCGCTCCAACGCAGCGCGCCAACGCCCCACGCGCTCGAAGCACTGACCTACGCCTACCGCATCACCGGCAACGTCGAATACCTGCGGATTGCCGTGCGCCACTTTGCTGCGCTCACCGCAAGTCCCGTTGACGGTGCGGGTGGCGTCAAGCGGATTGATCCGAGTGGTGCGGTGGTGGCCGGCAGCGGTGGTGCGCGCATCTTTGCCGATAAGTACACGTCGCTGCTGATCTTCGCCGCCGAAGCCGCGCCGTTGGGGCTGTTGGATTGGTATGGGTATCCAGACTATCCATCTTCAAAAGGACACTTATTTCAGTAAGAACGCGACGAATGTTGTGTCAGATAAGGTTCGACAGGGGGCGGCCCTCATCCCTAACCCTTCTCCCACCTGTGGGAGAAGGGAACCATGCTCCCCTCTCTCGCAAGCGGGAGAGGGGCCGGGGGTGAGGGCGCTGTAACCTCTCACAACTTACTTCACAGAACACGCCACCCCAGGGACACGGAGCATACACCATGACACCCGATCTCATCTCCCCCAGCCTCATTTCTCATAGACTCGGCACCGTTACCCTCGACCCACCCGGCCCGGTGATGGCCGGCAGCATCGGCACGTGGACGCTGACCTACACGGTCGGCAGCTATGGCCTTGATGAAGGGGCGACGCTCAAACTCAGCCAACGCTTTGCCAGCGACTGGGAGATCCCGCAATTCGACCGCCCCACGGACCCCGGCTACAGCACCGTCACCACTAGTGGCGCAGCCAAATTGCGTCCCTACTACCACGCCAAGGCACACGAACGGCCGTGGATGAAGTGCCTGGTCATTGATGTCTACGACGGCAGCCTCGCCCCCGGTGAGATCATCACCCTCACCCTCGGCGACCGCAGCCAGGGGTCGCCCGGCATCCGTGCGCAGACCTTTCAGGAGAGCGCCCACGAATTTCGGTTGCTGGTCGATCCCACGAATGCGAGCGTTGTGCGCCGGTTACCTACCTCGCCGATCTTTCCAGTGGTGTCGGGCGCACCGGTCGAGTTGATCTGCATTGTGCCAACACAGACGGTTGTCGGTGAAGCGGTTGAGATTTTTGTCAAAGGGCAAGATCGGTGGGGCAACCCGGTTGTCGTCACCGCCCCAACGTTGACGTGGGAGGGGGACGCAGCAGGTGTGCTGCATGGGACGGTGCTCACGTTGACCACGCCGGGTAGTGGTTATGTCGTGGCGGGATGCACCATTACGGGGCAGACATTCACCTGCCGCAGTAACCCTATCACTGTCTATGCGAAGCTACAGCCTTTGCAGCGCTACTGGGGCGATCTCCACGCGCAGACCGACGCCACCGTCGGCACCGGTACGGAAGTGGAGTACTTTACCTTTGGCCGCGATGTGGCCCGCCTCGACTTTACCAGCCATCAGGGCAATGACTTTCAGATGACCGATGCGGATTGGCAGCGGCTCAACGATGTGGTGCACGAGTTTCACGAAGATGGCCGCTTTGTCGTCTTTCCGGGCTACGAATGGTCCGCCAACACCACTGCCGGCGGCGACCGCAATGTGATTTATCGGGAAGAAGGACAGCCGATCCTGCGCTCCAGCCACTGGCAGATCCCCGACACCCCGGAGGATGACCTCACGCCCGCCCACCCCGCAGATGTGCTCTTTGCCAAACTACGCCAGCAGGTTGCTCCCGCCGACGTGCTGCTCGCCGCGCATGTCGGTGGCCGCTACGCCGATATTCGCCGCTACTTTGACCAAGAGTTGGGCCCGCTCGTCGAGGTGGTCTCCTGTTGGGGGGTCTTTGAGTGGCTGCTCTGGGATGCTTTCGACATGGGTTACACTGTCGGCATTATGTGTAACAGCGATGGCCACAAGGGGCGACCGGGGGCCGAGGGACCGGGCGCGGGTGAATTCGGCATCGCCAACGGCTTGACCTGCGTGTTGACCAAATCGCTCACGCGCAACAGCGTCTTCGATGTCCTCAAAAACCGCCGCTGCTATGGCACCACCGGCCCGCGCATCGATCTCGATTTCACGGTCAACGGCCAACCAATGGGGTCGGTGATCACCGCAGATGGACCGCTGCAGATTGCAGCCACCGTCCAAGGTACAGCGCCGATTGAATCGCTCACGCTCTACCAGGGCAAGGAGCCGATTCAACAGCTCCAATCCGCCGCATTTGCCAATTGCGACGACTCCCGCCGCATCCGCATCCGCTGGTCCGGTAGCCGTATCCGCGGGCGCGGCCGCCGTGTCACTTGGGACGGGATAATTCGCGTCGAGGGCGCAACCATCCTGAGCGCCACTCCGTTTCAATTTGACGCCGCCACCGATGGCATCATCAGCCACACCCCACACGAAGTCCACTTCAAAAGCAGCACCACCGGCGACACCGACGGCAGCGATCTCCTGCTTGATCAGGCAAGGAGCGGGACGGTCACCTTTACATCACCGATAGTTGAGCAGACGGTTTACCTGGCAGATTTAGTTGGCGAAAACCGTGTGGTGCGGGTAGATTGCGGTGGGGTTGACATGACATTGGTGATTGAACGCTACCCCGAAGCAGTGACTCAGGTGGCGTTGGCGCTGGATTGCACCACTGTTCCGCCAACAGACCAGACAACGCCCTACTTTGTAAAGGTGGTGCAGGTGGATGGACACATGGCGTGGGCGAGTCCGATTTATGTTAAGCCATCCGAGGACACAACGTGTTGAACATGAAGGTACTTTTTGACCTTGATGGCACACTCCACGACAAAGTTACCAGCCTTCACCGCTGTGGCCAATCACTGTTTGATGAGTTTTTGGCGGATAGCGACATCGACGGCGTCGCCTTTGTCACTGCGTTTGTGCGGGAAAACTCTATTATCCAGCCCCAAACGAAGGTGTTTAGCAAGCTGGGGGAAACATTTGCGCTTTCGGATAAAATCTACGTAGATTACTGCCTGCTGACCTTTGCCGACTTTCCAGCGCTTTGGGCACGGATGACGGGTACAGCGTGAGGTTGTTTATGACCCGGTAATAGAATGGAATTGGGAGAAAAGGAAAAGAGGAGGATTGATGGCTGGGATAGAGATTGTACCGACAGAGGCAGCGTTGGGCGCGGATGTGGCCGGCGTTGATTTGCGTAAACCACTGACAGCGGAGACCGTTGCACAGATCCGTAACGCGTTTCACACCCACGCCGTCTTGCGCTTTCGGGGGCAGCAACTGAGCAAAGCAGAACAGGTAGCGTTTAGCCGCTACTTCGGCGAGCCGGTGCCCCACCCGACCAATACGCGCGACCGGGACCCGGAACAGCCGGAGATCACGATCATCTCCAACATCGAAGAAAAGGGCAAAGCCGTGGGCGCGTTGGGCAATGCCGAACTCACCTTCCACGCCGATCTGGTCTTTCTACATACACCCGGCTCGATCTCACTGCTCTATTGTGTGGAGACACCAAGTCACGGGGGCGACACCTATTGGAGCAGTGGCTATGCCGCGTATGAAGCGTTGGATGAAGCGACAAAGCCACAGATCGCCAACTTGGGCGTTGTCTATGTCCACAACAACCCAGCCTACAATCCACCGACACCGCCGATCCACCCGCTCGTCTGCACCCATCCAGAGACAGGCCGCAAGACGCTCTTTCTGAGTCCCAACGCGGCACAGCGCATTACCGGCTTGCCCGATGACGCGGGGCGCGCCTTGCTCGATCAGCTCTATCACCATGCAACGGAAGAACGCTTTGTCTGGGGTCACCACTGGCAGCCCGGCGATCTGATCATGTGGGACAACCGCTGCACCCTGCACCGCCGCGATGGCTTTCCCCAAGATCAGCGGCGGTTGATGTGGCGAACGCAGATGTTGGGGCGGTGTACGGTATAAAGGTCGCAAGGTCGCAAGGTGATATACCTCACACACCTGTCATCTGCTACTCCACCGTTACGGTAATCTCAGCGCGATATTGGTCACCGTCCAGCGCCAAGTGGGCACCGTTGGCCATTTGTAGCCGCAGGACGTGCTCACCCGGGGTTAGATCCAGTGTAGTAGTCAGTTGGCCACCGCCAAAGTGAATGTGCGTGTCGTCAGCAGGGATCGCTTCGCCTGGCGCAATAAAATCGCTGTCAACGAGGATGTGCATATGGCCAGCACCTTCCGCCACCACCGCACCGGCACGTTCGACCAAGAGCCCCACAGCGGCCATCTTGACATCAACCGGTGAGGTCACTGTCATGCCATCGGTCGGCATAACAAAGTAGACTTGTGCCGCGGGGGCGCCTTCGACCACGTTCACAGTAATTTCGTCGCGATATTGGTCGCCCTCCAAGGCCACATGTGCGCCATCGGCCATCTGCAAACGCAGCGTATGCTCACCCGGTGCCAATTCCAAGGTCGTGGTGAGTTGGCCACTGCCAAAGTGCAGATGCGTCTCATCTTTGGGGATTGGCTGCCCGGGCTCAACAAAATCGGTATCAAGCAGGATATGAAAGTGACCAGCATTCGCTCGGACCGGGCCTGCTGGTTCAACCATCAACCCTGTCGCTGCCATCGCCACGTCAAAGGTTGGTGGCACCGTTGCGCCATCGGTGGGCATGGCAAAGCGGATGGCCTGTTCTGGTGCGCCATCGGTTACATTGACGACGATTTCATCGCGATAGTCATCCCCGGCCAAGGCGACATGGGCACCATCGGCAGCCTGTAAGCGCAAGGTGTGCGAACCAGGGGTGAGCAGCAATTGTGCCGTTGTGGAGCCGTCGCCAAAGTGCAGATGGGTCTCATCTTTGGGAATGGGCTGCCCAGCTTCGATAAAGGGCGTGTCGATCAGAATGTGGAGATGGACTTGCCCCTCGACCACTTCACCGGCGGGCGCAATCATTACACCGGTCGCGGTCATGATCACCGTAGAAGTCACGGGAATGATCGCATTCATCGTCGGTTGGAGAAAAGCCACGCGAATAGGGGTCGTGTCCGTTACAACAGACGTCGATGCTTCAGCCTGCGCAGCCGTAGTGCTCTCCACAGTTGGCGCTTCCACGGCCGTCGCGGTTGGGGCCGTAGTTGGGGCTTCCGCAACGGTTGCCGCTGCTGTGGGCGGGGCCTCCGTCGCCGGGGCACTTTCCTCATCGTCGCCGCCACAGGCTACCACGGCCATCATTAAGAGAAGGCAGAGCAGAATCAGTTTCACTTGGGTTATTTTCTTCATTAGGGATGTAACCTTCCTCAGAAATGAGAATCATTCAGCTATTTAATGTTTGTCACGCGCTAAGCGTCTCCCCTTGGCTATCCTGGGAGAGCTGCTCAGCCATCAGTGTTTATCACGCGGTAAACATCGCTGAATAGCGATCCTTGGAGATCCGCTCAGAATGACAAATCATGAAACAATGATAGATCGTAAAACGAGTGCAAGCTGAATGGTTCAGAAGATGAATATTCTTTCCTGACAGGCCTCCTATCTTACTCCACAAACAGATATGCGCAAAATTGGGAGGATATAACGATTCATCCCACCCCTAGCCTCATTGCCATTAAGGTAAGGCGATCAAAACAGGGAATTCAGAAGGCAGCGGGCCGTCCCCGGAACAGTGACCACCTCCAGCGCGCAGAGATGTGGATAAAGGTAAGCCGCCAGCAAAGAGGGGAGTTCGACTTCTTCCTTGCTCGCAAGGAGGCTGGGAGCAGGTGACTGAATAGCTACGGCCAGATTTTTTTCATTTGCACACAAGGACGCTGCTTGGTAAGATAGAACCCATTGCAAATAGACCTTATTTGCAAAAAATATAATGGGCTTTTTCCTAAAAGGAGAACAAGGTTATGCACCACCAGCGATTGTCCAGACGGAGTTTTCTGCAGATGAGCACGCTGACCGCAGGCAGTGTACTCTTGGCCGCTTGTGCCACCGCGCCGGGTGCGGCCCCCGCAGCCGAAACAGGCAATGGAGCGGCAGCAGATGAACAGTTGACCCTGAACGTATTGGCAGAAAATTGGGGCGAGTTATACAACGGGCTCATGACCGTCATCGGTGACGAGTACACCAAAGAGCACCCCAATGTAACGGTTGACTGGAATTTTGACCCCGATTGGCAGACAAAGCTCACCACCCTCATTGCAGCCGGCACACCGCCGGATTGCACGCACATTCGCCCAGGCGCGTTGGCCGTGATGGGGCGCAAAGGCGCGCTGCTCGACCTGACGGATCTGGTGACCTCTGCCGGCCACACGCGCGACGATTTTGTTGTTTCGATCTATGACAGCTCCACCTATGATGGCAAACTCTATGCCCTGCCTGGCGGCGCCGACTACATTTGTCTCTTCTACAGCAAAGATGCCATGCGCGATGCTGGGCTAGACCCCGAAGCGCCGCCCGCCACGGCGGCAGAACTGATTGAACAATCGTTGCAGATTCTCCAGAAAAACAGTGATGGTGATATTGAACGGCTTGGCTATGCGCCTTCCGCCGGCCACCAGGTGAATTGGTCCTTTATCCATGGTGGACGCTTCTATGATGAAGCTAGCGGCAAAATCGTCGCCAACGAAACCGAAAATGTCGATGTGCTGGAATGGCTTCACGACTATGTTAGCGAGTTGGATATCAATAAACTGGCGGCCTTTAATCAGCGCCCGGGTACCTACGAAGCAGGCAACGCCTTTGCCACCAAACAGGCGGCCTTCTTCTTTGATGGCTTCTGGACCTTTGAAGCCTTGGACAATTTTTCACCAGACATCGACTACGGTGTCGCCTTCTGGCCCACAGTGAACGGCACGGAAGCCGAACGCGCCAACTACGCCATCAGTGGCTGGATGTACGCCATTCCCCAAGAATCGGCCCACCGCGATGCCGCCTGGGATTTTATCAGCTACGCCTTTATTGACCAGGCCGCGCTCATGGGCTATAAGACGCTCAATGGCCCTTGTATCAAAAGCGCATTCACCGACTGGGAAAACGGCTTGCGCGAGTACATGGGTGCCGACAACCGCATGGCCCCGAACCTGGAAGTCTTCTCGCAGACCGGTATCGCCGCCACCAACTTCTTCCCGCTCATCCCTGTTAGCGGCTACTACAGCGATGAACTCAGCCGCATCTATGATCTGGTGGTGCGCGACGAGATGACAGCCCAAGCAGGGCTCGACGAAGTCACCACCAACGTGCAGAGCGAATTAGATAAAGCGATGGCTTCGTAATGGCTGTCTGGCAAGAACTTGCGACCAACCGTGGGCGGCGGCAGTCGTGGCAGTTGACGCGCGCGGTGCGCCGTGATCTGCGCAATGGCTTGCTCTTTGTCGCGCCGTGGTTGGTTGGGCTAAGCGTCTTTACACTCTACCCGATCCTGGCCTCGTTTTACTATAGTTTTACCGTCTACGATATCATTTCACCGCCCAAGTTGATTGGCTTGACCAACTATCAAGACCTGCTGACCAATGATCCGCTCTTCTGGAAGGCGGTCCGCAACACGCTCTATTACGTCTTTATCGCGGTGCCGCTCTATCTTTCCACAGCACTCGGCGTGGCCTTATTGCTCAATATGAAGCTGCGTGGCATGGCGGTCTATCGCACCATCTTTTTTCTGCCCAGCATTGTGCCCGATGTAGCATCGGCCATGCTTTGGGCATGGATCCTCAACCCCCAATTTGGCTTGCTCAACGCCCTATTGCGCAGGCTGGGGCTACCCACCTTGGGCTGGCTGACCGATCCCACGTGGTCCAAGCCGGCGCTGATCATCATTGGGCTGTGGGCTTTTGGCAGCAGCATGGTGATCTTCCTCGCCGCGCTGCAGGATGTGCCGGCTGCGCTCTATGAGGCCGCCGATCTCGATGGTGCAGGCACCCTACGCAAAACGTGGAGTGTCACGCTGCCGATGATTACACCGACCATCTTCTTCAATCTCGTGCTCGGTATGATCGGGGCCTTTCAATACTTCACCACCGCCTTTGTGCTCTCGCAAGGCAGCGGCGGCCCGGCTTCGTCCACCCTCTTCTACTCACTCCTGCTCTATAACAATGCCTTTACCTATTTCAAAATGGGCTATAGCAGCGCGATGGCCTGGCTGCTCTTTGCCTTTATCTTTGTGCTGACCTGGATTACCTTTAAAAGCGCTAATCGCTGGGTCTACTATGAAGGAGAGAGCGGCTAATGGCAAATCATTCTCTATCATCCCAAGCTGTACCGGTTGCTGCACCGATAACCACCCACAGCGAACGCCATCGCCGCCGTCAATGGCGCCGCCGGCTCTTTGGCCATCTACTCCTGATCGTGTTGGGTGCGGTTTTCACGATTCCCTTTTTCTGGCTCATTTCCACGTCGCTCAAACCACCGGAACAGCTCTTTAAGTTGCCCCCTGAATGGATCCCCAACCCCTTCCTATGGAGCAACTATCTACGCGCAACGACCTTTATTCCCTTCTTTCAGTACTTTGGCAACACGCTCTATATCACCATTTTTAATGTCATTGCCAGCCTGATCTCCTGTTCACTGGTCGCCTATGGTTTTGCACGCATCCAGTGGCCAGGGCGCGATGGGCTCTTTATGATCTTGATTTCGACCTTAATGATCCCCGGTGCCGTCACGTTGATCCCAACCTTTATCATCTTTCGCAATCTTGGCTGGATCGGCACACCCAATCCCCTTACCTGGCCCGCCTTCACCGGCAACGCCTTCTACATTTTTCTGCTCCGCCAATTCTTCCTGACCATCCCACGCGAACTATCATCGGCAGCTAAGATCGATGGCGCAAGCGAGTTGCAAATCTATTGGCGGATTATCATTCCTCTTTCGCGCGCAGCGCTGGCCGCGGTCGCCCTCTTTACCTTTATGGCCAACTGGAATGACTTTTTAGGACCCTTGATCTACCTAAGCGACAAAAGTCAATTTACCCTGGCGATTGGCCTCTATGGCTTTCTCAGCCGCGTGCGCACCGAGTGGGGGCTGCTCATGGCTGCCTCCACGATCATGATCTCACCGGTAATCGTGCTCTTTTTCTTCACGCAGCGCACCTTTATCCAGGGCATCACGATGACCGGTATTAAGTAGCAGGAGAAATCATCATGACCAGTGTGTTAACTGGAGAAACGATGTCATTAACCAATCAGCCGACCCTTTTGGGCGGCACGCCGGCCATCCCGGCTGACACTTTGCACGGCTGGCCACCCATTAACGAAGTCGACGAAGCCTATGTTCTGGCGTCGTTGCGCGGGGGTAACCATGCGTTTGGGCCCAACTGCGTGGCCTTTGAAGAAGAATTTGCCGCCTGGAACGGCAATCAATTTGCGATTACCACCAACAGCGGCACGGCAGCGCTCCACATGTGCGTTGCCGCCTGTGGTTGTAGTGAAGGCGACGAGGTGATTGTCACGGCTTATTCCTGGTCTTCCTCAGCAACCTGCATCCTGCACCACAACTGTATTCCCGTCTTTGTCGATATCGACTTTGATACCATTAACATTGATGTGACCAAGATCGAAGCGGCGATCACACCAAAGACCAAGGCGATTATTGTGGTCCACCTACATGGTCTGGCCGTTGACATGGATGCTGTAATGGCCATCGCAGCAAAACACCATCTGATGGTCATCGAAGATGCTTGTCAAGCGCACGGTGCGCAATTCAAGGGTAAAAAGGTCGGCACCCTCGGCCACTGTGGGGCCTTCAGTTTCAACCAGAACAAAAACCTCTGCTCCGGCGAGGGGGGTATGTTTGTCACCAACGATGAGACGCTGCTGCAAAAGGCGCGCACGCTCTGGTCCTTTGGTGAAACGCGCACACCGGTGGAAGAGCGCGATTATCATGTCTATGCGCTCGGCTGGATGTATCGCAACAACGATCTGACCGCCGCCTTTGGCCGCGCCCAACTGACGCGGCTCGACATGTATCTGGCATGGCAAAGCGCCAACGCGGCCGCGCTGACCGCCCAGTTGCAAGGCGCGCCCCACCTGATTCTCCCCACCGTGCCGACCAGCCACACCCCAACTTGGTACAACTATATTCTGCGTTTTGATCTCGGCGCGCTTGATCTGCCCGCTGACACCAATGCGGCGCGCGATGCGCTGGTCCGCGCGCTGCAAGCCGAGGGGCTACCGACTACGGTCTGGCAACGCTTTATCCTGCCCGCCATGACCGTCTTCCAGGCCAAGAACGCTTATGGCCACGGCGCGCCGTGGAGCAGCCCCCATGCCCAGCCGGTCGATTATACGCTCGATCAATACCCGGTGGCCCAACAACATGCTGATAGCCACGCCTGCCTTGTTTACCCGCTGCGCTATCCGAACGAACCCGCCGTCATGGAACTGATCGCCGAAGCGATCCACAAAGTGATGACAAATGCGCAAGCAATTGTGGCCCAAGCAGATCGCATTGGTTGAGGAAGATTCGCTCTACAATTCGGCAGCTCGGCAGTGGTGGAAGCCACTGCCTGCTAAAAAAAGCTGCGCTACAGCGCACTGCCTATTCAGCCCGCTTTAGCGGGGCTTTCTCTACCAGCCACAGGGCTTCAGTGGCGTTGGGTACCGTTGTATTTTGTTAACTCGCATCAATCAACGCCTGTGGAACGTTAACCATCGAATCATACGATAGAAAGCAGCTTTTATGAACCAGAAAATCGGCATTGGCGTGATCGGGGGCGGCGGCATTTCTGCCGAGGGGCACATCTGCGGCTACCAGGCCGACCAGCGTTGCACAGTTGTGGCGCTCTTTGACGCCGACGAAGCAAAGATGGCGGAACAGGCCGCACGACTCGGGGTTCCACACACCTACACCGATCTCGACGCGTTTTTGGCCCACCCCAATTTACAGGCGGTTTCCGTCTGTTCGCCCGACCACCTGCACGGGGCGCACTGCCTGGCCGCGCTCCAGGCCGGCAAGCATATCCTCTGCGAAAAACCAATGACGACCAGCCGTGAAGAGGCCGCGCAACTGGTGACCACGGTGCGTCAAACTGGGCTGACCTTTCTCGGCGGCCACGTTTACCATTTCCGCCCCGATTACCAGGCGATGGCCAACGCCTACCGCAATGGCGAAATCGGCGAGGTCTGGCTGGCCGAGGGCGATTACATCTCCGACATGCGTCCCTTCTACGGTTCAACAAGCTACACCCCCTGGCGCACCGAAGGCAACGCCCCGCAGGATATTTTATTGGGCGGCGGCTGCCACCCGTTGGGATTGATGTTGTGGGCCATGCAAACAACGGTGACGGAAGTTTTTGCCTTTGCCAATCACAAGGCGGAACCAACGTTGCCGCTCAACGACTGTTATGTTGTCTCGCTGCAATTTGCCAATGGTGCCATTGGCAAGTTGATCGCGGCTTCCGGCAACCGCGGCTATGCACCGAGCGGCGGCCATCTGGTGCTCTATGGTACCGAGGGCACGCTCTGGGGCAGGCGCTTCTATCGCAACAATCTTGATACACACAAAGCCGAAGTGATCCAAGATTGGGTCGAAGCATTTACGGATCACAAACCGCGCGTCCACAACACGCGCCAAGTACACCACTGGGCGGAACAGTGCGCCCATTTTCTCGATTGTATCGAAGGCAAGGCCAACCCAATGACGTCGGTCGAGGATGGTGCGCGCGTCATTGCCACCTTGACGGCAGCACTGGAGTCAGTGCGCACAGGACAAGCCGTGACGGTGAACAATCAATTTTGAGGAACGCGATCGAAAGAGAGTTACCCCCCTCGGCTAACAGCGATAAGCCGCCTCAGCGGCTCAATGTCAGCCGCTGAGGCGGCTTATCGCTGTTAGCCGGCAGTTTCAACTGCCGGCTGCTGCCGGCTGCTGTACAAAAGCACAAGGAGGAAAAATGAGCAACCAACCCAACGTCATCTGGATTTTCGGCGACCAGATGCGCGCCCAGGCCACCGGCTACATGGGCGACCCCAATGTGCACACGCCGCACATCGACCGGCTGGCCCAGGAAGGACTTGCTTTCACAAGCGCCGTCTCCGGCTGCCCGCTCTGCTGCCCTTACCGCGGCTCGCTCTTAAGCGGGCGCTATCCCCACAACGCCGTGCCCGGCCATGAAATGCAGCTACCACCAGAAATGCCGACGATTGCCACGGCCTTCAAAGAAGCGGGTTACCAGACTGGTTATTTCGGCAAGTGGCATGTCGACGGCTTTCAAGAGCGCGGCGGACGTGCCGCCATGCATATCATCCCGCCCGAACGGCGCGGGGGCTTTGATGAGTGGGTAGGCTATGAGAATAACAACAGTCAATGGGATTGTTGGGTACATGGCGGTGCAGATGATAGCGCGTTTCACTACCGACTGCCCGGCTATGAGACCGATGCGTTGACCGATCTCTTTATCGATTTCCTCAAACGGCAGACCAATACAGACGATGCGACCAATGGTCAACCGTTTTTCGGCGTGCTCTCCGTCCAACCGCCCCACGATCCCTACGCCGCGCCCGCAGCGTGGATGGGGCACCACGCCCCCGCTTCCCTGCAACTGCGCGCCAATGTGCCGGCCATTCCCCGGATCGAATTGCAAGCACGGCGCGAGTTGGCCGGTTATTATGCCATGATCGAAAATCTCGACTGGAATCTTGGCCGTGTCCGTACGGCACTTGCCGAAGCCGGGTTGGCGCACAACACGCATATCATCTTTTTCTCCGATCACGGTGACATGCACGGGTCGCACGGCCAATTCCGCAAGACCTCACCGTGGGAAGAGTCAATGCGCGTCCCCTTTATCATCGGTGGCCACACACCTCGCTATGCGAACAAGAGCGGCTACCGCACTGATGTACCGATCAACCACGTTGACATTGGCCCAACGTCCTTGGGTCTCTGCGGCATCGACGCGCCGGCGTGGATGGCGGGCACCGATTACTCGGGCTATCGACTGCCTAACAAAGAAGTGGTCAATGCGCCCGATTCGGCCTTTCTGCAATTAGTCGCACCGACCGGTCACGCCCACAGTGTCGATCGCCCGTGGCGCGGCGTCGTTACGCGCGATGGCTGGAAATATGTGATATTTGAAGGGCAACCGTGGTTGCTCTTCAACCTTAACGAAGATCCCTATGAATTGGCCAACCTGGCCCACAATAGCGCCTTTCGCCAGGAGCGGCAGCAATTGCAGGAACGGCTGTCGGCCTGGATCAGCAGCACCGATGATAAATTTGTGTTGCCAACCATTGCTTGAGTCAACCAGTGCAACCATCACTTAGCCCAAAGGAGAACCAACCATGATGCAAGCGCCCAAAGAATTCAAAACTGTTCCTGAACATGATCAGATCACGACAATGGAGCGTGATCTACAATTTCATCCCAGCACCGTCACCCATCCACAAGCCTTGACCACAGAGCAGATTGAGGCCTACAATCGCGCTGGTTACATCAAAGGGCTGCGCGTCTTCAGCACCGAAGAAATGGCCGGCCATCGGGGGTATTTTGATGAACTGTTGGCCAAGGTGATGGCCGCCGGCAAGGACAGCTATTCGATCAGCACGGCCCACCTGACCTATGGCCGCGTCTACGATCTGATCACCCATCCACGCATCGTCGCCCACGTCAAAGATATTCTCGGCGAAGATGTGATTGGCTGGGGTTCTCACTACTTTTGCAAGATGCCCCACGACGGCAAGCGCGTCTCCTGGCACCAGGACGCCAGCTTTTGGCCGATGTCCCCTTCCAAAACCGTAACCGTTTGGCTGGCGATTGATGACGCCGATGTCGAGAACGCCTGTATGCGCTTTGTGCCCGGCTCTCACCACTATGGCCACCTGACCTATCACCTCAGCGAAGAATCCGAAAACAATGTGCTCAACCAGACGGTTACCAACGCCGACCAGTTTGGCGACCCAGTTGACGACGAGTTGCAGGCGGGCGAACTATCGCTGCACAGTGACCTGCTGCTGCACGGTTCCGAGGCCAATGAATCGGATCGACGGCGCTGTGGATTGACGTTGCGTTACTGCGCGGCCGATGTGCGGGCCGGCATGGATTGGAATGCCAAGGGGGTGATTGTCAGCGGCAGCGATCCGAGCGGCCATTGGGCAAATCCACCGCGGCCGGTGCAGGATTGAGTTGCGCACTCTCCCCATCAGGATAGGGGTGCGTCCCATTTTGGGGGATTACACAGAAGGACAAAATTGATCGTCCGGCGTAATCCCCCAAATGTGGTACGCACCCTCAGGATAGAGGTCGCCGCTGGTGTATATAGCAGAGCGTAGGCACCAGCCGATCTCGCCTCTTCGCCCTTTCTGGCGTTTGACTTTCCAATTCTCGTCATGTATACTTATGACATTCTGTGGTATAGACCTCTAGATGTCAGCGGATAGTGAGAGGCACTCCCCAGCCACAAAACGCTTGGCCAATGGTTATAGATCGTCGGAAAAAAATCCGTGATGGAATCCATTTTTCGTAGGGCCACGGTATACCGTGGCCCTACGAAAAATTATCTGAACGTCTATAGCTCCATTGAGAGTGGCACCTGCCCATGCACCTAGACAAACAAAGTCCCATCCCTCTCTATTATCAATTAGCCGAACAGCTGCGGGAGCAGATCGATAGCGGAATCTTGCCGCCAGGGACGCAACTGCCGGCCGAACGCGAGCTCGGGGAACAGGCTTCGATTAGCCGCATGACCGTGCGCCAAGCAGTGGCCTATTTGGTACGCGCCGGCGTGCTTGAGGTGAAACCAGGGGTCGGCACCTTTGTGGCTGCGCCAAAACACACCTACGATGCGCTGCACCTCATGGGCTTCACCGCCGAATTAATGCGCCAGGGGAGCAAGTCCACAACCCGTGTGCTAGAGCAGACCATCGTGCTTCCCCCGCGGCAGGTTGGGCAAGGCCTAGCACTGTCGTCGGACCAACAGGTGGTCAAGGTTGTTCGCCTCCGCTTTGCCGAGGCAATACCGCTGTTGTTGGAGACGATCTTTATCCCTATGGCGCTCTGTCCTGGGTTGGCGACTGCCGATCTACGGACGCAATCGCTCTATCAATTGTTGGAAGGTCAGTACGCGCTACATTTGGCGCGTGCACGCCAAACGCTGGAGGCGACCGTTACCAACGAATACGAGGCGACGCTCTTTGGTTTACCGACCGGCTTCCCGATGATTTTGCTCGAAGGCATTACCTACGGCGAGCAAGATTTACCCATCGAATATTTTAAGGCAGTCTATCGCGGTGACCGTGTGCGCTTCGAGTTGGAAAGTCAGCGCAACGGCCACGGTGCCCCACCGCGGCAACAAGGAGCACATCAGTCGGCACTCGTTCCTGTAATCGATTCATTTATCACTTGAAAGAGGAGTTTTGTATGGCTACACCTGTAAGGATCGGTGTTGTGGGTTGTGGCAGCGTGATGCAGCGCCCTTATACGGGCCAGATCAACCAGCTCAAACAGCGCGGCCTCGTCGAAACGGTGGTCGCCTGCGACGTAAAGGAAGATCGGCGGGAAAAGATGCTGGGCGCGGGCTTTGGCTACCAGCGCTTTACAACTGACTTTGAAGAGGTCGTGGGGGCCGATGATGTCGATATTGTGCTCGTCACCACCTCGATGCAGGAGCACGCGATGATTACCAAAGCCGCGCTCCAGGCGGGCAAACATGTCCTGGTGGAAAAGCCAATGTCCGGCAATCTGCAGGAAGCCGCCGAACTTGTCGAGATGGCCAAGACGAGCAAGGGGTACCTCGTGCCGGCGCCCCACGTCGTGCTCAGCCCCACCTACCAGAAGATGTGGCAACATATCCATCGTGGCGACATTGGCACCCCCTATCTGGCCCGCGCCTTCTACGGCTGGGCGGGACCAAATTGGGGGCAGTGGTTCTATCGCAAGGGGGGCGGCTCGATGTTTGATCTGGGCGTCTACAATGTCGTGAGCCTCACCGGCTTTTTGGGGCCAGCCAAACGGGTGACGGGCCTCGTCGGCACGGCGATCCCGGAGCGCATGGTCGAAGGGGTGATGATGAAGGTCGAGGCCGATGATAACGCCCACATCTGCATCGAATTTGGGGATAATTGCTATGCCGTCGTCACGACCGGCTTTACGATCCAACGCTATCGCACCCCCGCCATTGAAATTTATGGCAGCGAAGGCACGATTCAAATGTTGGGCGACGACTGGGATCCCGATGGCTACGAGCTCTGGCAAAATGAAAAGGGCAACTGGCAACTCTTTGAAGAGACCCACCCCAACTGGCCCTGGACCGACGGCATCAACCATCTCGTCGAGTGCATCATCGAAGGCAAGCGCCCGATCATCACCCCCGAACACGCCTACCATGTGATCGAAATTATGGAAGCCGCCCGCGCCGCCGGTCGCGATGGCCAACGGCGCGAGATCAGCAGCACCTTTACGCCGCCCTCCTTCTTCACCGCCGAAGAAGAAGCCGAAGCCGCCCACTTGCGCCATGATCGGTCGAGTGAGTAGCTTCGACAGGCTCAGCTACCGGCAGTTGCGCCAAGACTTTGGCTACCTATGACTTCGACAAGCTCAGTCACCGGCAGCCAAAGTCTTGGCGCAGTCACCGTCAATCATTCACAATTTACAATTTACCATTCACAATTCCCATGGCCTATAAACCTTCACCCCGACCGACCTTTACCGAAGCAACCCACATCCGCTACGCCGATGTCACCCGCCATCTTTGGGGCGACCCCGAGGCGGGTACCGTTTCGGATTGGATCTATATCTCCAACGAGAAGATCCATCAATTACTTTTCGGCCTACCGCCGCGGGGAAATTTCCGCCATTCGGATGAGTTCCGTACGATCTTTGGTGCGGATGAAGTGCTCTATGTCTTGACCGGCGAAATGTTGCTGGTGAACCCCGAACATGGCGAAGTGCATCGCGTGCGGCAGGGCGAAGCGGTCTTCTTTCGCAAAGATACGTGGCACCATGCCTTTGCTTACGGCGAAGAACCGCTACGCGTGCTCGAGTACTTCTGCCCACCGCCTAGCACCGGCACCTCTGGCGCCTATGCCCGCACCAAACCGAATCTAACCACTGCGCGCTATGTCAACGATGCGCACTTGGGACGTTGGCCGATGGCACGCGAGGCGATCACGCAGGAGTTCACGATGCAACTGATCCGCGAAAGCGACTATCTCTGGCGCTATGAAGGGGAGAGCAATCGTGTTTTGGTCGGCCTGCTTGCCGCCACCGAACATTTAACTGTCGGTAAGCTCTATCTGCAACCAGGCGAACGCAGCGACCTACAGATCCACGGCGGTGACGAGGGGCTCTATCTGCTGGAGGGCACGTTGAACATCCACTGCCCCGAACGGGAGGGGCAGAGTTGGTTTGAACTCAATCCACAAGATGGCTTCTACCTGCCAACGGGGACGCCACACCAATATTACAATATGAGCGACCAGCCGGTGAGCTGTCTCTTTTGTGTAGCACCCAACTATCTTGCAGCGTAACAATATACGCTAAGCAACGTGACCCGAATCAACCCGACCCAAATCAACCCAACTGTGGCCAATCAACTTGCGTCCAACCAGATCATAATTAAACAGACCGGCACTCGCTACGCCATTGGCATCGATATCGGCGGCACCAAGATTGCCGGTGGCGTGGTCGCCGGTGGGAGCGGCGATGTGCTCTTCAGGGAGACGATCCCAACCGATGCTGTTCAAGGTGGCGACGCTGTTTTGGAGCGATGTGCCGCCTTAATCGAGCGGCTCTATCGAGGCGCAACGGCAGAGGGTTTGGCGATCAGTGGTGTTGGGTTGGGCATCTGTGAATTGGTCGATCCGCTGGGCAATGTGACCAGCGCCTACAACTTTGACTGGCGCGATCTACCGGTACGCCAACGTTGCTCGGAACGAGTACCAGCCCTGTGTGACAGCGACGTGCGCGCGGCAGCCCGAGCGGAAGCACTGTATGGAGCAGGCCGTGACTATGATCTCTTTGCCTATGTGACCGTGGGCACGGGGATCAGCTCCACCATTGTGCAGCATGGCCAACCGTTGGCTGGGGCCAGAGGCAATGCAGTTGTCCTGGCATCGATGCCATTAACGAGCATCTGTCCACGCTGTGGCGCGGTGGTTAGCACAATTTTAGAAGAGTTTGCGGGTGGGCCCGCGCTGCTCAAACGCTACAACCAACAGGCCGCGACCGCACTCAATAACGGCTATGAGCTAATGGCGGCGGTGCGTGATGGCGACGAAATTGCCGCTGAGGTGGTCCGGTCGGCAGGGGAAGCGCTAGGGGTGAGTGTCGCCTTTTTGTGCAATATCCTTGACCCGGCGGCCGTGATAGTCGGTGGTGGATTGGGGTTGGCCGGCGGACTCTATTGGGAAAGTTTTATTGAATCGACCCGTCGCCACATCTATGCCGAGAATACGCGTCAGTTGCCGATTTTGCCCGCCGCGCTTGGGGTTGACGCCGGGATTATCGGTGCCGCGGCCGCGGTCTTGCGTCAGTGGGACAGTAAGACGGTGGGACAGTAAGACAAGTAATCTCTATGACAAAAAACAATGCTCTTCCCCATCGCTATCAACAAGTAAAAAACAGCCGCCATTGGACAACGTGGCCACTGGTTCGGCCATTGCGTGCCATGCGCTTTCGCCGCCTCCAACCGGTTGACGGCGGCCATTCCGATCAACTATCAATCATCCGTTATTACTGGGCCGCATTTTTGGAAGAACATCGAAACGACATTCAAGGGCACGGCTTGGAGATTGGCGAGACGACGACCTTACGCGCCTATGGCAATAACCGATTAACCCAAGCCGACGCCATTGATCTGGCGGCTCACAGCCCCGAGGTACGCGTGGTGGCAGACCTTAGCCGAGCCGACCATGTGCCAAGCAACCAGTATGATTGCTTTATCGTGCCCTTCACCACCGCGGTGATCTATGATCTGGAGGCCTTTGTCTATCACGCCGTGCGGCTGTTGAAACCGGGCGGTGTCCTGCTCATTAACTTCTGGTCGGTTGATTTCTATCTACATCGAGGGCTGGATATGGGGACGGGTGCCCCGCTCTATATGTATCATTGGTCCACACCGATTGGCATCCACAATCTGTTGCAGAATTTGGGGGTGCGTGAACAAGCGTATCGGTTACAGGTCTATGGCAACCTTCTAGCACGCATGGCCTTCTTGTTGAATATTCCAGCGCGGGAATTAACCACGGATGAACGGGATCATGTTGATCCAGGGCAGCCGCTGCTGATCTGTGCGCGCATTGTCAAGCCAGCCAATTGGGTGCTCGACAAACCGATCTATCGTGACCCCGTCTGGCAACCATCGATTGCGCCAGCCCGTATCAGTGATAACACGGGGCACTATGGCGATGAGTATGAGTGATTGTATCGTTTTCCCTTTACAAACAGGAGATGAATCATGAAGCAGCAATTGAGTCGACGGAAATTTCTCTATCTCTCAGCAGCGACCGCCACCACTGGTCTATTGGCTGGTTGTGTCGCGCCGGGGTCACAAAGCAGCGCGACGACAGGCGGCAGTGGGGCAGACGCCGCGCCAATCGAACTGCGGTTGGCCGAAGGTAGTTGGATCGGCCCAGAAGGCATTGCCTTTTGGACCGACACGATCATTCCCGCCTTTGAAGAAGCCAACCCCGACATCAAGGTCACCTTTGAATCTGCCGAATCACCCGATTACGAGGACAAGCTCTATACCCAAGCAGTCGCGGGCGACGCGCCCGATGTCTTCTTCGTCTGGTGGAGCGCAGGGTTGATGGAGGAAGGGCAGTTACTGGCGCTTGACGATTACTTTGACGATGAGTACATGTCCGACTTCTACGAAGGCAACATCGTCGGCCAACAATACGAAGGGAAATTATATGGCATCCCGAAATATGTTTCCACGGTAGCGATGGCCTACAACAAGGATCTGCTCGACGCCGCCGGTGTCGCCTATCCCGATGCCTCATGGACGTGGGACAATTATCTGGACGCCTATAAGGCCACCACCAACGCCGACGAAGGGCAGTGGGGGACGTATATTGCCCACGAATTCCCCTACCACTGGGTTTGGGCCAATGGGGGCGAATGGATGAATGCCGATCTCTTTGGCACCAAATGTCTACTGAATGAAGAGAAGGCGTTAGCTGCATTGAACTATCATCACGACCTGATCTATGGTACCGAACCGGTCGCACCGCCCGTCGGCACAATGGGCACCTATGGCTGGTCCGATGTCTTCTCGTCGGGCAAGATCGCCTTTATGGAATCGCACAGTTGGACAGTCACCAACTACATGAATCAGAACAACTTCGCTTGGGACTTTGTCGATCTGCCCGCCGCGCCTGGTGGCAGCCAAGCTGGGCTCACCTTTGTCAACGGCTATTCAAGCTTTGCCGGCACCAAGAATCCTGACGCCGCGGTTACACTCATGAAATTTCTGACCGCACCGGAACAGGCGACGACGATGTGTGTCGGGCTGTTGGGCCTGCAACCGGCGCGCCGCAGCATGGCCGATGTTTGGAACACGGAATCCGAAGGAGCCAAGGGTGGCTATGATGTGGGTGCCTTTACACGCATCATGGACAAGGCGCGTCTGATTCCGATTTTCAAAGATGACAAGCAGATCCAGACCGAGATCTACAACCCGATTCGCGACCAGATCTGGGTGACGAATGAACTTGGGGTGGAAGAAGGCGTGCAGTTACTCGTGGAGCGCATCGACGAGCATTTTGGGGCATAGGTGCGCAGTACGCAGAATAGTCTTTTTGAATGCCCAAACCACCATGGGCTGAGCTTGTCGAAGCTGCTCCGGCTTCGACAAGCTCAGCCCACGCAGTACACTTTCTGATCTTCGGTACGAACGGAACCATTGCAACATGAGTAGCAACACCCTGCGCTTCCGCAACCGCTTGACCACCCGTCAACACGAAGAACTGGTGGCCTATCTCCTGATCTCGCCCTGGATTATTGGCTTTATCGCGTTTATTCTTGGCCCGATGTTGGCCTCCTTTGGGCTGAGTTTCTTCGAGACCAATATGTTTTCGTGGAAATATGTGGGGCTAGATAATTACACGACACTCTTCTCGCTCGATACAACCCGTTCGCTCTTTTGGAAATCACTCTATAACACCGCCTACTATGTCTTCTTCAGCATTCCGCTGACGATTGGTGCCGGCTTCTTTATTGCCCTGTTGCTCAACCAAGAGATTCGCTGGCGGTCGGCCTATCGGGTGATCTATTACCTGCCGTCGATTATTCCAGGCATTGCAGCGTCGATGGTCTGGCTCTATCTCTTTCAGCCCGAATTTGGCGTGATCAACTGGCTGCTCGGCCTGGTGGGGATCGAAGGGGTACGCTGGCTCTTTGATACCCGCACAGCAAAATTGGTCTTTGTGATCATGAGCGTCTGGGGAGCAGGGGGGAACATGTTGATCTTCCTGGCCGGCCTCCAAGGGATTCCGACAGAACTCTACGAAGCGGCCAAGATCGATGGGGCGGTCGCTTGGCGGCGGCTGCGCCACATCACCTTGCCGATGATGAGCCCGACGATCTTTTTTGTGGTCATTACAAATATTATCTTGTCCTTTCAGATCTTCACGAATGTTTACGTGATGACTGGCAGCGCGGGCGGACCGGCCAATTCGACCATGATGTATGTGCTGCACCTCTATCTGGTCGCCTTTCGCCAATATCGGCTCGGCTATGCGAGCGCGCTGGCTTGGGTGCTGTTTCTAATCCTGTTGCTGCTGACGCTTCTGATCTTCAAGTCATCGAGCCTGTGGGTCTATTACGAGAGTGAAGTGGGAGGGGAGCGCGCATGAGTCATGCTGTCGGAAGCGTACAAACGCTATCACCGAGCCAACGTCGCGACCGCCGGTTGCAACATCTGGCTAGCCATCTGCTGTTACTGCTTGGCGCGGTTGTGATTCTCTTTCCGATTGCGTGGATGATCTCGACTTCGCTCAAGTCACCCAGCCAGGTCAAACAATTCCCACCGATCTGGATCCCCCATCCGCTGGTCTGGGAGAATTACGTCAACGCGGTGACGATCTTTCCCGTACCCTTTTTGCGCTTTGTCTGGAACTCCTTTTTTCTGAGCTTTGGCAATGTGCTCGGCTCGATTGTCTCGAATACGATTGTTGCCTACGCCTTTGCGCGGTTGCGTTTTCGGGGCAGCAAATTTCTCTTTTTACTCGTGCTCAGCACGATGATGTTACCACAGCAGGTGACGATGATCCCGCTCTTTATTCTCTTTTCCAAGCTCGGCTGGATCAATAGCTACAAGCCGCTGATCGTCCCTCAATTCTTTGCCAATGCCTTTTATGTTTTTATGCTGCGCCAATTTTTTTCGACCATCCCACGCGATCTAGACGACGCCGCGCGCATCGACGGCTGTGGCATTCTAGGCATCTTCTGGCGTATTATCCTGCCGCTGGCGATGCCCGCCGTCGGGATTGTGGCGATCTTTGAATTTACCGGCTCGTGGAATTGGTTCTTGGGGCCACTCATCTATCTGAGCAAGATGGAGACCTTTCCGCTGGCGCTGGCACTTTCCTATCTCAACGCAACCTATCGGGTACTCTGGTCAGAGATGATGGTTGTCTCCTTTATCGCCATGTTACCGCCGCTCCTGCTCTTTTTTATCGCCCAGAAGGCCTATATTCAGGGGATTGTGGTAACAGGGGTAAAGGGATAAAATTCACTATTTGCAATTCAACATTCACCATTTACAATTGATAATGGTGAATGGTGAATGATCAATTGTAAATGATTGGGGCCGCCTTGTTGAGAGGAACAAGAACAAATTTATGACGCAACCAACCATGGTCTTATCGAAGTCGCAGATCGATTTCTTTCACCGCGAGGGCTATCTGACACTCCACGCGCTGACAACCGCTGAAGAGGTGACGCAGCTTCAGGCCATCTACGACCGGCTCTTTGCCGTCAAGGCCGGACGAGCCGAAGGCGATCATCTCGATCTGGTGACAACCGACGAGGATGACCAAGCACCTGTGCTGCCGCAGATCCTCAACCCTGCCAAATACGCGCCGGAGTTAGGCTCGACAATCTTTCGCGCCAACGCGCTGGCGATTGCCAAACAACTGTTAGGGGAAACGGCGACCGGCGGCGGCGACCACGCCATCCTCAAGCCACCCCACACCGCAGCCACCACCCCCTGGCACCAAGACGAAGCCTATTGGGACGCCAACAAAGAGTACAACGCGCTTAGCATCTGGATCCCCCTGCAAGCGGCGACGCTCGAAAATGGCTGCATGCACTTTGTCCCCGGCACCCACCGTCAAGCCGTGCTGCCCCACCACCCCATCGGCAATGATCCACGGGTGATTGGGCTAGAAGTTGATGATGTCAAGCGCTGGGTTGCCGACGCCGTTGCCTGTCCGATTCCGGCGGGTGGTGCGACGATCCATCACTCGTGCACCCTCCATTACACCGGCCCGAATCATACAGATGAACCCAGGCGCGCTTACATCTTGGGCTTTGGCGTGCCAGCCAAAGCGCGAGCAGTGCCGCGCGATTTTTATTGGCAGACGATGCAGCAGACGCAGTGGCAGGTGCGGGCGGACGCTGCGAAAAAGAAATGAGAAACACCCATGCAACTCCTTGTCCTGAGTGGAACCAACCACGGCTTTGACAAAAGCGCAGCCGTACTTTACGAGACATTGCAACAAGCTGGCGTTACGACAACGCTGGTCAACGACAAGTCAATCCTGACCTCTTCATCGATGCAGACTTATGACGCACTGGTCTTTGGCACCGGCTTTACGCGCACCAGCCGCCAAGAAGATGGCACCGTCAAGCGCGAGCCAGACCTAACACCCGAACAAGAAAACGGGCTCTTCAACTTTGTCGCCGGCGGCAAAGGATTGGTGGGGATGCATGGTACGGCGTGGTGGATCGGGGGCCGTGCCGTCGATCTGATCGGCGGCCATGCAAATTGGCATCCACCGGGACTGACCTTTACGGTTAATATTGCCGATACCGATCACCCGACGATGCAGGGCATCAACGATTTCGAGGTGACCGACGAAATCTACATCTCAGCGCATGAGCCACAGTTGCAGATTTTGGCCACTGCCGAATGGCACAACAAGGCCCATCCCATGGCGTGGGTGAAGGAGTATGGCCAAGGCCGCGTCTTTTATACCACGCTCGGCCACACGGCGGAGACATTCAAGCAGCCGGCAATGGGGCAGATGATGGTGCAGGCGGCGCGTTGGGCGGCAGGTGGATAAACGTAGCAGCACGGCATGCCGTGCTGCTACGTTTATCCACCCGAGTGACCTTTTTCCTCCTCCCACAACTGACGAAACTCGACAGATGTCACCAGCAGCGTGTTAACCGTCCCCACAGCACTAATCTGCCCATCTTCCAATACAATAATCTGGTCCGCTCTTCGCAATGCCGCTCGCCGATGCGAAACGACCAGACAAGTCGGCCGTTCCGGCAGGGCAAAGAGCCGTTGCCAGAGTTGCTGTTCTGTTTCAACATCGAGCGCGCTGGAAAGATCATCGAAAACAAGTAGCGATGTCGGCAAGCCCAACGCCCGTACAAACATGCGTGCCGCCGCGGCACGTTGCACTTGACCACCGGAAAGCTTAATCCCTTTCGGTCCCACAATAGTATCCAACCCCCCTTCAAGCGCGGCAACATCGGTTTCCAAGACCGCGGCGTGGATCGCCTCCTCCAAATCGACCGCGCTTTCCGGCAGCCCCAGCAGCAGATTGTCACGCAGCGTGGTGCTAAAGAGGCGCGGCACTTGGGCGGTGTAGGCGCAACGGGGCGGGATGAGGAAATCGCCGGCGTTTTCAATCAACTCGCCATTCCAGCGAATTTCCCCTGCCTGTTTGGGCAATAACCCCAACAACGTCCGCACTAACGTCGTCTTGCCGGAGCCGATGCGCCCAGTAATCACGGTGAAGGAACCGCGCGGTAGGTCAAGCGCCACCTCAGCAATGCCGCGGCCAGCGTTGGGGTGGCGATAGGTAAGCCCAGTCACGGTGAGACGATCAAGCTGATCGGCAGCCGTGCGGGTTGGTATGGTGAGCGTCGGTAAGTCCCCATCCAACCAAAGCGGCCCTGGTTCAATGAGGCGCGCGGTTGGTGCATCACCAAGCAGGGTCGTGAGTCGCTCTATGGAGACTTCGGTCTGTTTGTAGCGTGCCCAGAACTGACCAAAGAAGGCGACCACCTCCGCCAACACAGCCATCTGATAGGAGAATAGGGTGAAGTCGCCCACGGTAAAGGTCTGTTGCTGGATCACAAAGACGGCGACAAAGAGAATCACACTGGTGCCCAAATGGCCCGATTGTAGATAGAGCGAATCGAGCAATTCGGTGAAAAGACGGTCAGTCAGCGCGGCTTGTCGGCGCGTTTCATTGAGCCCGGCAAAGTGGCCAGCAACCCGATCCTCGGCCCGCGCCACCTGGATCGCCTGCACCGCGCCAAAACTTTCAGCAATAAAGCCGGTGACGCGGCTACTTGCTTCCCGGGTTGCCTTGCGATAGCGTTCGATCCTTGTGGAAGCCCTGTTGGAGACCAAAACAAGCAGGATCAGCGGCAACAGGCTGACTGTCGTCATCAACGGGCTGATGCGCCACATGGCGGTCAAGGCCAAAGCGGCATAGGCACCGAAGGCGACGATGTTGTTGCACCAGAGCGCAAACCAGGGCAGTTCACCGGCGTCATCGCGCAGCCGGCCAATCGCCGCGCCGGGTGCTTCGGGCAGGGCCGCCGCGCCGGGCAGTTCAAGAATGCGCCGCAACAGATTCTTGTGGAGCGCGGCTTGCATGCGCGTATTAAAGGGCATGTTGCTGCGCACGGTGGCCCACATGCCAACACTTTTCACCAATTGACCAACGACGACAAAGGCGACAATTGTCCAGATGCTACGGCCAGCGGGCGCGTCACCAGCCAACAGATCAAAGAATTGTTGGGCGATCCAGCCGGGGACAAAGAAACAGAGACAAAAAAGCGTAAAGCCCAGCATGTTGCCCAGAAAGCGCCAGCGGTCGAGGCGCGCTAAGCCCAGTGTAAAGCGCCAGGTCGGCATGGTGGGTTGGGTGGATTGGTTGATCGTCATGGATGTTCCTTGGATAAAATTGAGTGCGTCTATTTATACTATCGTGACAAGATGACAAGACGACAAGATGATACTGTTGCACTGTCTTAACAAAGTGATTATGTCACTCCTGCGTAGGCAGGAGTCCACAGCGAATAAATGGATTCCTGCCTGCGCAGGAATGACAGCCCACAGCGAAGCGTAAGGTGTTTCGTAAGACAGCGCAACAGTATCACAAGATGACAAGCATAGTCCAGGGTCATCTTGTCATCCCGTCCTCCGGTCATCCCGTCACGACTGCCGGCTGCTGCTCATAGATCGCCCTGATCACCTCTTCCAGCGACGCATCCGAAATCGTCACATCAACCAACGTGCCGGCCCCGGCCAACTGCGCCATCATCGCCCCAACCGCCGTCGTCTTGGTATCAACCCGCAACTTGGCACCATAGCTGCCCAATTTGACGACCTCGATACCTGCCAATTGAAAGCCTTCGGGCAACTGTTCCGCATAACGCACATCGACCTGTTTGTCGGTGAGAAAATTGCGTTTGAGCGCTGATACTTTGTCCTGATAGACGATTTCACCGTGGTTGACGATAATCACTCGTTTACACAGCGCTTCAATATCGCCAGCATCATGTGACGTAAGCAGAACGCCCACCCTTTCAATTTCGTTCATACGCTTGATCGTATCACGAATGCGTTGTTTAGCGACCACATCCAACCCAATCGATGGTTCGTCAAGCAGCAACAGCTTGGGCTTGTGCAGTAGAGAGGCCGCCACCTCACAGCGCATCCGTTGGCCCAAGGAAAGTTTGCGCACCGGGGTTTCCAGCAGATCGGTGATCTCAAAGGCCTCGCTTAGCAAGCCAATCCGCTGCTTGATCGTGCGCTCATCGACCTCATAGATCTTGCCGAAGAGCTGGAAGGTATCAATCGCCGGCAGGTGATACCAAAGTTGCGGCCGCTGCCCAAAGACGGTGCCGATCTGATAGGCTAGCTCCCGGCGCTGCGTCCACGGTGTGTAGCCCAAGACGGACGCCTTGCCACCGGTCGGATGCAAAATGCCGGTGAGCATCTTGATTGTCGTCGATTTTCCCGCCCCATTCGGCCCAATAAAACCGAGTAACTCCCCCTCCTCCATCGCAAAGGAGAGCGCACGTACCGCCTCCACCGTCTGCCACTCCGGTTTCCAGAGGGCGCGCCAACTCCCCTGCAACCCCGCCGCCTTGCGCTTCGTCCGAAAACTTTTGTGTAACGCCTCCACTTCAATCGCCGGCATGGTGATCCTCGTTTCTGGATGGGTTTCATTACGTGAAGTGCTTTGGCTTCGACAAGCTCAGCCGCCGCACTTCACGCGGAAAATAAAAAGCCGCAGGTGACTTGCACCCACGGCTTTGGATTTCCTAAATAAAAAAGCCGTGGACGGTTAGTTGTCCACGGCTCCTTGCTCACACCTGCATCTTACCTACCCGCGGACGATTGCCCCTGCATGACGCTCCATGCAAGAATAGAAACAACGGTAAACATCGGATAGGTAACGCTGTGTTGGTTGTTCATGATTGATCTCAATCGAATAAATTTACTGCGCCAAGCATAGCAGAGCTTTATAGCAATGTCAATAGGCCGCGCAAATTTTCTTGCGACTGAATTTGGCGCGGAAGCGCGCTTCTTCATGCGTGCATCCTAGGGATCGACAGCGCCTAGTTTAGCGTTGCTAGAAACGTTGTGCCAGCGTCAATAGGAGCAGAGTATTGCATACACGAGCGAATTTCTAATCGTAGAATATTGGGGAATGGGGGATAAGATCAAATGGAGTGAAACAGAAAAGGATTTACGGCGTTTACGTTATTAGGGTCTGTTGACATTTGCCAAAACGACCAAACAATTGGCCGACTAACCCCGAAAAGCCGCCTCAGCGGCTAGGTATGTAGCCGCTGAGGCGGCTTTTCGGTGTTATACTGAAATCAGTTTGAGAAGCGGACTTTTCGCAAAGGAACAAGGTGGCAAATGGGTCACCCCTGCCCCCACCTCCGTGAGGGTAAACTCTGGCAGGGGTCCATTCGACAGAAGATGGATTCCGGCCTTCGCC
>DAOUCA010000059.1:0-2782 GCA_034432375.1 Caldilineaceae bacterium | reverse complement strand
AACAAGGTGGCGAATGGGTCACCCCTGCCCCCACCTCCGTGAGGGTAAACTCTGGCAGGGGTCCATTCGACAGAAGATGGATTCCGGCCTTCGCCGGAATGACATTCGAGGCTAATTTGTTGACAATAGAAACTCCGGTTCCCATTTCAACCGCTGTATAGTACGCAAAACCCGTTGAAACGGGTTGAGGAGTCTGCGTTCGGTCGGGGAAGTTCAGGGCAGGTATTTGCCAATCAATGCTGCTGAGACCACAGGATAACCGCTTGAGCCACCGCTTCGGCGCGCCGGCTCAACAACGGTCCGACGTGGCTCATGCCGTGGTAGAGGTGGACGTCGGCACTGGCCCATTCGGCCAACGCCAAACCGGATCGATAGGGGATATCGGTGTCTTCGGTACCAAGGACGATCAACGTGGGACAGATGGGTGGCTGGATTGCAATACCGGCCGCAATTTCCTGGAGCACCGAGCCCGACTCATCGCGCCAGCGCGGCCACGCCCACTGCACCGTCGCTTCGTCGCTGTCGAAGAGGGCGGTTGCGGTCTCATCCAGCGGACCGTTGGCCCACTCAATAATTGGTGGATAAATTTTGGCAGCGCGTGGCGCACCCACTCCAGCCGGTGCCACGCTATTGACAAGTACCAGTGCGGATGGGTTCAGCGCCTCGGTCAGCTTCAACGCCAGAATGCCCCCCATGCTGGCCCCCACAAGGATGATCCGCTCATCGGTCGGCAGCCACCCTTTTACTTGGGCTAAATAATCGTCAAAGCGCGTGGCGGCCAGGCCGATCGCAGTCGGCAGCAGATCGTTGGCAATGAACCGATAGCCGGCCGCGGTAAAGATCGATTCCCACTTAGCGTACTCCCAGCCACCGCCGCCGGCCCCATGGATACACACAACCGTTGCAGACATCATTACTCCTCATCAAACCAGGATCCCAGCACGCAAATGAGGTGCTCGCGGCGAACGTTACGCGGCGCCGTTGGCGGCAAGTTCGTCTTCCGTTGGCATTCCACATAAATTGATAAAGCGCACCAACTCGGCTGGATCCCCTTCTACCGTCGCTATGCCGCCGGCCAGCGCATCGGTAGGATCGATCTGACGCGTCAGCATGCCCAGATAGATCGGCACCGCGGCATGGAGCGCCAGATCCGGCGCGGCCGGTTTTCCCTGCCAAACCGCGATGGTGCCATCCACAATGCGCAAGGTCTGTATCTCGTCGCCGATATAAAGCGCATAGGTTCTATCGAGCCCCTGTGCCGCTTCGGCACGGAAAAAGGTCTGCGGCGTCAATGCATAGGAGCCGAGATGCAACATGCAGTGATCGGCGGTGGCGTTGCCCACAAATTGGCTACCCCACAGGCCAAATTCCAAAAGCGCTGGCTTCAAGGCCAGCCCGCGCGCCGTCAGCTCATAGACGGTTGACGCGGCCGGTGGTGGCAACGTGCGTCGCGCCACGACTTCATTTTGCTCCAACCCCTTGAGACGCTCGGTGAGTAGATTGGTGCTGATGCCCGGTAACCCCGCCAGCAGGTCGGTAAAACGCTGGGGACCGGCAATCAATTCGCGCACAATTAGCATCGTCCAGCGGTCACCCACGACATCGAGGGCAAAGGCCAGGCCACATAACTGGTTATAACTTCTTGTTGTCATTGCTTAACTCATTATCAATAAACAGACTCTATTTACTTCGTTACAGTACTCTACGATGACAGTATAGATCACAATGAAGAAAAATTCAAGTTTAGAACTTTAGAGAATTAATTTTGAAATTAGTACTTGACTTTTTGAAGCAAATAGTGTATACTCCTGAAAGAACATCTGTACTAGCGCATTCATGAAGATTCTTCTTCGGCGGCAAAGGTACAAAAGCATTGAAAATTGCTAAGTGTCAATCCGTAAATTCGGTTGTGGCCCAGCAGGAACAGAGAATTTACGGATAGATAAGTAACTTATGTTACGCAGTAAACATGCCGGTCTCGAGTACGCCGCATCCCCAGATGCGGGTCAATCCGCATCTGGGGATGCGGCGTACTTGAGTAGCGTGGTGCCTTTATGGGAAGATGCGTAACATGAGTAAGTAAATCAAACCCTATACGAAAAGGAAACAACAGATGAACAAGCGAATGACGATTATACTTTGGACGCTGCAAGTACTCTTGGCGGTTGCCTTTGCGGCGCATGGCTGGATGATGGTCGCCCCGCCCGCCGAGTTGCTCCAGTTGATGAATGAACAGATGGGTGTTGCGCTCCGCCTCTTTATTGGTGTGGCCGAGTTGCTGGCGGCAGTGGGCCTCATTCTACCCGGCCTGACGCGCATTCTGCCCTGGTTGACGGCGTGGGCGGCGGCCGGTCTATCCATCGTAATGGTCAGCGCCAGCGTGCTCCATACAAGCCGCGGCGAAACCAGTTCGGCGATCACAACGGCGATTCTGCTCGTGTTAACCCTCTTTGTTGCCTACATGCGCTGGCGCGTCATCCCCATCCGCCCCCGCCAAGCGGTGACCACCCAACCGGCGACGGCGCTGCAATAACGCTTGGAAAATAAGTTGTGATAGGTTATGCCGTCCCGTAGGGATGCCTGAATTTAGGTCAGAATATCATAAGATTTTTCTCCTAAACTCAACTGGTGTCTACGGGACAACACTAGGGTCTGTTGACATTTGCCAAAACGACCAATCAATTGGCCGACTAACCCCGAAAAGCCGCCTCAGCGGCTAGGTATGTAGCCGCTGAGGCGGCTTTTCGGGGTTAGCAGCGGGTTTCAACCCTGCAAAATTGAA
>DAOUCA010000058.1:0-54695 GCA_034432375.1 Caldilineaceae bacterium | reverse complement strand
CGTGAAAAATCTGCCCACCCCTTTAACGACAGCGTCTTTGTAATCGCTGCGGTGAGGGTAGTTTTGCCATGATCAATATGTCCGATTGTCCCCACGTTCACATGGGGTTTCGTCCGCTCAAATACCGCCTTGGACATGACGATTTCCCTTCTTTTTCAAAATTATTTTCAATACACCAAACTTTTATAGTAACAGCATTTGCAATGTAAACAAGCACGTTTACTATTGCCATACTTTCATCAACAAACTATCAGATTAGGCAACACTGCACCGCCAAAGTCGACTTTGGCGGTGCAGAAAACAGCTTTTGTCATGCCATTATTGTGTACTCGATCACACACAAAAAACGGCAATATTCTTGCTTGTTTCTATTCCCTGACGCAACTTACCTATTATACAGTTCGCATAGGGGAGTTGGCAAATTTTATGAATGTCAAAACAACTTAACCATTAAAGGGACGAAACGCGTACCCGTTTAACCCTTCAAAATCTTCTCAGCAATTGAAGCTGAGACAGGGGAATAGCGACTGAATTCCATTGAAAAGGTACCACGACCACTAGTTAATGAGCGCAATGTAGTTGCATATCCAAACATTTCGCTTAGCGGCACAATAGCACGCACAGCCTGCACATTGCCAGAGCGTGAATCCATGCCTTCAATCGTCCCACGACGGCTAGAAAAATCACCAACGGCGTCACCAACATACTCATCCGGAACAACCGCTTCAACGCTCATCATTGGTTCAAGCAGAATCGGCCCTGCCTTGTGGCAACCATCTTTAAACGCCATGCTGCCCGCAATCTTAAATGCCATTTCGCTAGAATCGACATCATGATAGCTACCATCGATCAGAGCAACTTTAAGATCCACAACGGGATAGCCAGCCAACACGCCGCTCTCCATCGCCTCGATAACACCCTTTTCCACAGCAGGAATGTACTCTCTAGGAACGGTGCCACCGACAATACGATCTTCAAAGACAAAGCCTTCACCCGGATCGTTAGGCTCCATTGCTAACCAAACATGGCCATATTGGCCACGACCACCGGACTGACGAACAAAACGACCTTCGATCTTCACCGATTTGCTGATTGTTTCGCGATAAGCAACCTGTGGTGCACCAACATTGCATTGAACGCGGAACTCACGTTTCATGCGATCAACAATGATCTCAAGGTGTAATTCACCCATCCCTGCGATAACGGTTTGACCAGTCTGGTCGTCATAACGGACCCGGAAGGTTGGATCTTCCTCAGCAAGCTTAATCAACGCTTCTGTCATCTTGTCTTGATCAGCCTTGGACTTCGGCTCAATCGCTACGTTGACTACCGGTTCCGGGAACTCAATTGTCTCTAACAGAATTTCGTTATTAGGGTCACAGAGTGTTTCACCAGTAAAGGTTTGTTTTAAGCCAACAACGGCAGCAATATCGCCTGCATCACATGCCTTGATCTCTTCACGCTTATCTGCATACATCTGCAACAGACGCCCAATACGCTCACGACGACGATTGTTCGCATTGTAGACCGTCGTACCAGCTTCCAATCGCCCAGAGTAGACCCGCACATAGGCCAAACGGCCAATAAAGGGATCCGTCATAATCTTGAAGACCAACGCTGAAAAGGGCTCAGTGGAGTCCGATGCACGTGTTGCAGGTTCACCAGAAACTGGATCAACACCGACCACAGCCGGAACATCAACTGGGCTTGGCAGATAGCGTACAATCGCATCCAATAAGAGCTGCACACCTTTATTGCGTAACGCTGTACCGCAAAGTACAGGCACCAATTTATTGCCGATCACAGCTGCACGCAATGCAGCAAAGAGCTCTTCTTGAGAAATCTCTTCCCCTTCAAGAAACTTGAGCGTCAAATCCTCATCGGTCTCAGCAATGCGTTCGACCATTTGGTCATGTGCAGTCTGTGCGCTGGCAAGTAGATCGGCAGGGATCTCTTCCATCGCAGGTGCCGCACCTAAGTCGTCGCCATAGACAAATGCCTTCATACTAAAGAGATCGATCACGCCACGGAAGCTATCTTCGCGACCAATCGGCAGTTGAATTGGCATCGGATTGACGCCAAGTCGCTCTATAATCATTTCACAGGTACGCTCAAAGCTCGCACCAATGCGATCCATTTTATTGACAAAACAGATACGCGGCACATTATATCGGTCAGCCTGTCGCCAGACAGTTTCGGACTGCGGCTCCACACCAGCGACAGCATCAAAAACAACAACGCCACTATCTAACACACGCAGACTACGCTGTACTTCCGCTGTAAAGTCAATGTGTCCGGGGGTATCAATAATATTGATCTGGCAATCTTCGCCAGTGACTCGATCAGCCCACGTGGTTGTGATAGCAGCGGAGGTAATGGTAATACCACGCTCACGCTCTTGCGCCATCCAGTCCGTAACAGCTGTTCCTTCATGCACTTCACCCATACGGTGAATGCGCCCAGAATAAAAAAGAATACGTTCCGTCGTTGTCGTCTTACCCGCATCAATATGCGCGATAATTCCGATATTCCGCGTTCTCTCAATTGGATATTCAATGCCCATATTTTAGAACCTTATTTTGCGCAAAATAAAACGACGCCCAGATTCTTATAAATCTCAATTCATGCTGATCGTGAGTAAAATGCTATGATGACGTTACAATATCAGCAAATTTGGATTTATAGATTTGGCGCCGCACCAACAAACCCGCTCATCGCCACAAAACCGTCGGGTGACGATGAGTGTCTCGATTGCCCTTACGGACAACTATCCCCAAAGATAGTCATCAGCAGGTTGCTTAAAAACGAAAATGTGCAAATGCCTGATTGGCTTCTGCCATTCGATGAGTATCTTCTCGGCGCTTTACAGTAGAGCCTTCGTTGCGAGCGGTATCCATTAACTCGCCAGCCAAACGGGCAGCCATATCACGGCCGCTACGCTTGCGTGAATTTTCAATCAGCCACCGCATCGCCAATGCCATACGGCGGGCAGAGCCAATTTCCACAGGAACTTGATAAGTTGCACCACCAACGCGGCGAGGCTTCACCTCAACCAAAGGCGTAGCGTTCTTCAGTGCCTCTTCAAAAATCTCGATTGCTGGACGCTTGGTTCGCTCCTCCATAATGGCAAAGGCATCATAAACGATACGCGCGGCCAAACTCTTCTTACCCCGCTCCATTACATTGTTAACAAATTTTGCCACAACTTCACTATGATACCGTGGATCCGGTATAACACTTCGCTTCTCAGAACGATTTCTTCGCATTTTGCTCTCCACCCAGATGTGCCATTGGTATCGGCACGCTTTAGCTACTGATGACCAATCACAATGCCACTATACCGATACAACGTCCCGACAAGAACGTCGACTTGATGCCTAAGAGAGGCTGCAAACAGCCAATAAATATCATCCTACTATGTAGCACAAATCCTATCGAGACTTGCACCATGAGGAATACCTCTACTACTTGCGCGGACGCTTTGTACCATACTTGCTGCGACTACGCTTGCGCTTATCTACGCCAGTACTATCCAGCGCGCCACGGACGATATGATAACGCACACCAGGCAAATCCTTTACACGACCGCCACGCACTAACACAACACTGTGCTCTTGCAGGTTATGACCTTCGCCAGGAATATACGCGGTGACTTCAATCCCATTTGTCAAACGCACACGAGCAATCTTGCGCAAGGCAGAGTTAGGCTTCTTTGGCGTAGTGGTGCGCACATTCGTGCAAACACCGCGTTTCATCGGATTACCTTTTTTCATGCGCTTTGTTTTACCCGTCAACGTATTTTGGGTAAACCGCAAGGCTGGTGCCTTTTCTTTCTTCGCTAAACTTTTACGGCCCTTACGGACTAACTGATTAATCGTTGGCAAAAGAACCCTCCCGCTCTTTAATTAATAAGTGATAGACATCTTATAGAGTTTGCAGTTCAAAGCGACTGCTATTCGTCTATTTAATTTATTTGATACACTATCCTGCATGACAGTGAAAACTATTAATAGGGGTCTGTTGTATCTCTTATAGATCTTACTTAGCTCCATTGAAAGCCCTGCCATTACAACATCAGGTTTAATGGCATAACTTTCAAATGCGTTGGCAACTAGCTTGTAGCGTACTGCACTATAGAAATAGCCCAAGAAATCATACAAGAAATCGCACAACCTAAATAGAATCTATTTTACCCACGAAAAGAGAGTGTATCACATTGGTGATATAAGGGTCAAATCGCGAAGTAAAAAACTCTCGAATTTATTACAATTTACTACGCTCTAACGCGAAGGGGGTGGTGTAATTATCAATTACACCACCCCCTTCACTGTGTGCCCTATCTTCACGCTCCCCACCGAATGTATGGTCGAGAGCGGAAGAGCGGGCACAAAAAGCTTACAGCTTTCTCTTATTGGCCCAAAGCAACCATCAGCTCACCACTATCTGAGCTAATCGTAACTGGAGGGAGCGGAATTGCGGCAAGCTGGGCATTAATCTGATCGGCGACCATGCCGGTGAGGCTGCTATCCGCAACCATATTGCCGGCATATGCCTCACCAACAGAAAGCTCTGCCTTACCACTATCGACCGTTAGGCCAAAGGAAAGGCCGAGAGAATCAATACCCATAATGGGTGTGGCAAGATCGGTCATGACACCAATGTCACCACCTTCAAAATGGGTCTTCACATCTGCGATTTCAATCGAATTGAGACCCATCTGCTTGAGCATATCGCTAACCATCATGGCCTGATCACTTGTGATGGCCAACGGTCCATCAGGTAACCCCATTGGCATGCCAGCCAAAGAGGCATTGATCTGCGCGCTAACCATACCAAGCAATGCAGGGTCAACACCCATTCCGCCAGCCCACGCATTGCTGATATCAACCGATACGACACCATCGGAAGACATGATTGTACCCGCAACGCCCATCGACTCAATACCACCGACGGGGTTTGCGAGGTTGACGGTGAGTGTATTTACATCCCCGTCCATTGCCGCTGTAATGTCGGCAACTTCCACCTTATCAAGATGATTCTGCTTGAGCAACTCAGTCAACAAGCTGCTCGCCTGGCTTTCGGTCAACGAAATATTCCCAGTCATGGCCCCACTCATTACGGCATCTTGGCCAGCAAGTGCTTCGTCAATCGAAATATCCACATCGTGGTCCGCCATCATGGGGCTGCCGGGTGCACAGGCCGACAACATCATTAAAAAGAGGACCATTACACCAATTACCAATAGACTTCTGCGATTTGTCATTGATTACTCCTTGCATTGTGTAGATAGTGCATAAAACGTTGAGAAATGGTTTGTAACTTGATACCGGCGATGAAGATTGACGCCATCGGCAATCAGGTGCAGACGTTGATCGAATAGGGAGTGCAAGTAAATTACCATTGCAGAAATCACGAGCTAAATATACCGATGCCACACCACTTTTCAGTCGCTTCAAAAACCTGAACCTGGAAGCTGGTCAAGCCTCAATCCTGTTTGACACACATCATCTGCCTCAGCGAGCGAATAAGCGAGCTAACAACTGTACTATTTCTTTTATGCGGTAAACCCCAAGGAGATAAAAGGTGTCAATACATAAGGTGTCAACACATACAGAATTATCGCCAGACTCAAGCTTGCAGCTACATACCGGATTTCGGGGAAGACTACTTAAACTTTGGGGATGAGAGTATTACTGATTTCTTTCCGGAAAGTTGCCATAGCCGGAGTAACTACAAGTAGTTCATGTAGCATAGATTGTTAGCCATACAATCCACATTACAATTAAACTCATCATAGACTATAAGTGCCTGGGAATGCAAATCATTAAATTGATATAGTAGCCAAGCAGCGCTAATCTAAGAGATAGTACTCATATCATCATTGCTATACTAATAATAATATGACAAATGAATCATATCAAATATTTTCTGTTTTGAAAAGTATAGAGTATCGATACAGGAAGTTTCCCAAAGTTCGACACGGGGATCTATTACCTCGCTGCAGAAATCACGCCACCACTCTCCAGGGATAAGCATTCCAGAAAACTCAGGCCAGTGAGGAATATTCATATCCTTCGAGAACAGCATATAAGACTTCATCCAAAAAATGATCGATCTCTTGCTGAATTCGCAAGTCGTCCGCATCCAATAGCTCAGGGGATTCAATGGCACTCACAGCTTGCACCAACTGATTACGAAAAAACCGTACGGCGCGCCCGGACTCAACCAGATTGACCTTGTTACGGTGTGCTTCTTGGCCATATTCATGGCCCAACTTACGACCTTCTTCCAATATGCGTTCACGCTGCGCCGGTTTCATGACAAATGAGAGCGCTAATGCAAACAATTGCTGCCCCCGATTGCGACGTGCAACCTTTGCTTCATCATCCAGTTGATATTGCCATTGAAGTTGCTCACTTGGCAAGCGCGCCATTTCACGATGTACATGCTGAATGGCGTTGTCAATAACAGCACTGCGATTCACTAGTTCACTCCGATCAACGCGCTTTTCTAAAAAGCGTCGCAGATCCGTACTGCTAAAGCGTCTGTGACCTCCCGGTGTACGAAAGACCTGAATATCGCCATTATCTGCCCATGTGCGCAGGGTTGTAAAATGGATTCCCAAAAAATCACTGGCCTCTTTCAATGTTAGCCATTGGCGCTGTGATAACCCCTTCTTCTGTGCCGGCTCTATCTGCTCCATCTTTTCACCCTGCTATCCCAAGTATATAAGTACCCATCTCATCATAACATAGAGACAGGATCGATATCAATCCGCCAGCCAAAAGGAATCGTGACTCCACGCAATATCTGCGCCGGTTGCGCAGCCCGCAAAAGAACCTGCCAGCGATAGTAATTGCGATAACGTGCAAAAAAGGCCGGAGCTGGACCCAGAACCGTGGCCCCTTCCCCTTCCAGCCCCATCTGTGTCAAGCGATAGCGCAAAGTGTCCGCCATTGCGGCACTAGCCTCTTGGGCCTTTTCCAGCTTCTTGTCCCAATAAACCAAGCGCGCCATGGCGCGAATTGGCGGATAGCTATGCTCCTGCCGAAAGGCAATTTCGCGCGCATAAAAGGCCTGATAATCATGATGAGCCGCAGCCTGGATGGCATAATGCTCCGGTTTGTAACTTTGGATCACCACGCGGCCCCCACGCTCACTACGCCCTGCACGCCCTGCGACCTGCGTCAGGAGTTGAAAAGCGCGCTCGCCACTCCGAAAATCGGGCAGATATAGCCCCACATCGGCTGCCACGACGCCGACCAACGTGACCAATGGAAAATCCAGCCCTTTGGCAATCATTTGTGTCCCGACAAGGATGTCCGCTTCGTGATCCGAAAAGCGTCGCAGAATCTCTTCATGACTGCCCTTGCCAGCAGCGGTATCAGCATCCCAACGCATCAAACGGGCATGGGGCGCAACTTGCTGAATCATTTCTTCTAGACGCTGTGTTCCACTGCCAAAATACTTTATACGTTTGCTATTGCATTCAGGACAAATCTCTGGCACTGGGTACCGTTGATTACAATGGTGACAGATCAATAGATTGGTATTTTCATGATAGGTCAGCGGTACATCGCAACGTGTACACGCCTGTACAGCGCCGCAATCGCGACACATAACAAAGGTTCGCGTTCCACGACGATTTAAATAGAAAATGGCCTGTTCACCCGCATCCAGGGTCGAATGTAGTGCGCTAAGCAGACTTCGACTAAGCATACTTCGATGGCCAGCGCGCAGTTCCTGGCGCATATCGATAATTTCCACCGGCGGCAGCTCGGTATAAGCGGCGATCGCGTCACTAGAAGTTGCACGTCCATGGCCCATGACCCGGCGCAACATTTCCAGTAGGATCAATTTTCCTTGTTGTGCAGCACGATAGCGTTCCAGGCTAGGCGTTGCGCTCCCAAAGATCAATCCGGCACCGCTCAGCTCTGCCAGTTGTTCGGCCACGGTACGCGCATCGTAAAAGACCGTAAAACTGCCCCACTCCTCAGCACTTTGTTTGTAGGAACTTTCGTGCTCTTCATCGATGATGATCAGCCCCAACCGCGCCAGAGGAGCAAAGAGTGCACTGCGTGGTCCGACAACAATATCAAACTCACCATCACGCAAATGGCGCCACACATCATAGCGCTCCCCTGCATTCAATCCAGAATGGATCACGGTCACGCGGCCAGGGAAACGCCCAGCGAAACGGGCGACAGTCTGTGGTGTTAGTGCAATTTCCGGCACCAATACAATCGCCTGGCGCTGACGCGCCAAGGTAGCGGCAAGTGCCCGCAAGTAAATTTCCGTCTTGCCACTACCCGTTACGCCATGCAACAAAAATTTATGCGCGTCAGATTTTGTCTCGTCTCCTGGCAAGGCAATATCGGTGTCGCTTTTTATATTGTTTTGATTATTGCCATCCATAGCGGATTCATTGGCGAAACAGTGTGCGGCAATCTGCTGCCAGACAGCCTGTTGTTCAGCGGTAAAGGGCGGTGCGACGGTCTGTCGATAGGAGCGACCGGCCAACGGATCGCGGAAACGAGGCTCTTCAGTCAATCTGATCAAGCCGGCCTTTTGCAAACGGCGCAGCATCGCCAAGTCACAATCGACTTGGGCATATAGTTCACTCTTCCACAGTGGTGACGGTGCGGCAGCCAGTGCCGCCAATAGCGGACGATACTTATCGACACCGTGGAGTTTGCATAGATGCGCTTCTACCTCCGCCCTGGGCAAGGCCAATTGAACAACTGACCCAATAGATTCTGTGGCCGTTGTTGCAGGCGGCTCCGTAATGGTCAGGAAGCCCTGTTGTGCCAGCGTCTTAATGGATGCTGCGGTTTTAAGAGAGCAAGCACGCTGTAAAAGCGTCAACGCAATGTAAGATTGCTCTTGATTCAAAAGCCAAGCCAGCACACGCGTCTGTTGTGTTTCGCGCCCCAGTGCAGACAGGCGCTGCAACGCTTCAGCCAATGGCACCTGCAAGGCGATCTTCAGTTCGCGTTTGGTGCGCACGCGTGTAGAACCATCTGCTTTACTGAGCAGCCCAGGAGGAAAGAAGAGCTTGATTGACTCAGAAAGGGGAGCTACATAATAATCGGCGATCCATGCGGCCAGTGCCATCTGCGTCACTGTCAAAACCGGCTCAGGGCGCGCAAGCCGCAAGATTGCACGGGTCGGCACTGGAGAACTCTCGGCATACCGTACAACAACGCCCTGAACTTTTTGGGCACCAAAAGGCACCCACACTAAATGACCCGGTTGGACAACCTGTTCCAATTCCACCGGCAGATGATAATGAAAGAGCTGAAACTCGGCACCTTGCTCCTCCACCTCAGGATCGATGGTCGTATCAGCGATGCCTAACCCAGCTAGACCCAAATCGTCTAATAACAAGTGGGCCCCGGCGGATGGATTGTGCAGCGGATCAGGATAGGACGCAGCCGTTCGCGTATGGTGGAACGAACGGCGAATGGGACGATTGACAATTAATTCAACAAAGATCATGCTAAGCCCACAAGTACACGCTATGACTCCCGCGTGCCATATAAATATTCCTGGCTTGCGCCAGCTGCCAACGCAAGCAAAGCAGGCAACAGCCCAAACCAAAAACTACTAGCCGGGTCTACCCCCACAATGGTGTAGAAGATGCCAAAGAGGAGACACAAACCCAGCCCAAACAAAGCGCCAATGAGTGGAAGGATGAGCCCACGTAGCCCATATTTGCGATCAAAAAAGCCCTGCCCCAATCGGCTGTGTTGGATCATCGTGAAGAGCGCGCCTACCCCTCCCCCCAACGCCCCAAAGAAAAAGGCAGTAGCGATAGTCAAAATATTATAGCTCAAAAGAGTACTACCACTTTGGCCACTCAACCGCGCCAACCACTGCGTAAGAGAGAAGGCATATAGATATCGGCTTAAAATCACAATGATACTTAGTGCTAACCAGGCTAACAGATAAGTACGGAGACGATTTTGGTAGAGAGTAGACCAATGCACACTCTCTTGCGCTCGCTGCATGATGGTACGCACTTGCTGCAAATAGTAATCAACTTCGGCTGAGCGCCCAGGATCTGTTTGCACAAGCACATGCGCTTTTTGCAGTAGATGTTGGGCACGCGTGCGTGATTCATGACCGACAGGCAAGGCACTTTCAATCGCATTTTGCAACATAGCCATCTCCTGTTGCACCGTGCGGCTATCGAGAGCGTTCATACGCGGCAACAGATTTGAACGCAGGCTTTTTCGCCCGCTTGTAGAGGCTATCCCCGTGGATACCCCTCCGCCATTGAGCAGGGTCGACGAGGATGAAATTGCCGCTACGCTCCCGTTTGGTGGAGTGTATGATGGAACTGGATTGTGAATATTTTCCCGGTTGTTATAGGGAACAGCTGACACACCATAATCCTGTGGTGCAGTTGGCTCAGACGCGACTGACCACCCGTCATATTCGTAGCCCACCGCGGTTGGCGCTGCCCCTTGAGATGCCTGACGCCGGGCAGCAAGCTGTTCATAGCGCTGCTCTGCGGCAAAGAGCCACTGTTCGGTACCATTTGCTGGCTTGGGGCGTTCACCCTCTTTCGTAGACGACGCGCCAGCGCGCGGCACACCCTTTGGCGATCCTACTGTATCTGTCGTAGAAGGCTGGCGCGCTTGCGTGGCAGATGGATAATCAGTGGAAGACGATTGCCACGGGCGCGCACTACCCTGCGGATCCAGCTTTGTGGACCCCTGGGCATCAGCCGATGGGCCAGATGGTTGCCGAGACTGCCCTGTGCGATAGGCGGCTGGTTCATCAAAATCCGCTGCCTTATCCACGATTGTGTGACCAGCATCACGGCGTGGTCCGCTGCCTCTATCGGTCGTGGAATAACCACTACCAGCTTGGCGTGGCGAAAGTGCGCGTGCCGGGACAGAGTCACTGGCAGCAAGGTCAATTGCCCCAAGCATCATCTCATCTAACAAAACATTGGCACGCCAATGCAATAGTTCAGGATTCTGTTCTGCTAGTATCTTAGCGCTATGCGCATCTGCCACAGAACGACCACTCGCAGTACGTTGCCGCAATGCACCTGAGCGCTTTAGTTCACCTTGCGCTGGCAACTTTACGGCAAAATCAGCAGCTTCAACATCAGTTTGGATAGGCTGTGCAGCCAAGTCATCCTCCAACGGTATAGGTAACGGATTACAAGATTTATACTATCACTTTTTAATACGATTGCCAAGACTTTATAGGTCACACAGGCATCATCACAGTATCATCATATAGTATCGGTAGAGTGCAACACTCGGCGGCTGAGTTGGTCGAAGCCAGAGAGTGTTGCACTCTATACAACATCTATCGCACAGGGATTACCGCTTCCGCTGTTGCTGTAAAGATCATGCAGAAGTAAGAGTAACCTTGTTGGACCATCTACCACCGTTTCGTCTGTTTTTACATACTAATGCGCTGGCAACCAAACAATTTAGCGACTATTACGATAGTCGGATGCATCTTAATCCCCTACAAGATTTGACAGTGTAAAAGCGCTAGCCTTATAATAGCCGATTGAAAATGGTTCAAGACAGCCGTGATGAATTGGCTGTCATTCCTTATTGTAGATTTCACAACAGCAGGAGTGAATACGAATGGCTACAAAACGTACCTGGCAACCCAAGGTCCGCAAACGATTACGCACCCACGGTTTCCGCAAGCGCATGAGTTCCCCGGGTGGGCGTAATGTATTGAGGCGGCGTCGATTGCGCGGCCGCGCACAGCTTTCAGTACAATTGACTGTCCGTAAATCAATCGATTGATCGATAATCTTTTTCTGATCCTGCGGTTGTGCACAAACCGCGAGTTTTGGTATTCAAAACTCGCGGTTTGATGTTTCTCCGCAATATGGATCGATAGATAATAGATTGTATGTGATATATTACATGCAATGACCAGATCATATGATATTATGTGCTCAGTTTTTTTGAACTGTGCCCATCACGCTAAAGAAATATTCTTGTGAAGAGCCGCTATCGCATCGGCGAAAACCCACGCATCCAAGAGATTCGACGACAAGGGATCTCTTACAGCGATAGGTTACTGGTACTCTGTTTTCTACCCAATGCATTGCCGTATAGTCGGTTTGGGTTTTCTGTCAGCACCCGCATTGGCAAGGCTGTCTTGCGCAATCAGATCAAACGCCGGTTACGGGAAGCGATTCGACTACGCATGGACACGATTCAGCCAGGGTGGGACATTATCTTTATCGCAAGACAACCGATCAATTGCGCAGATTATTACCAAATGGACGCTGCCTGCGCCCGCCTGCTGCGGCGGGCGCATTTGTTGCAAAAAGAGCCGCTTTGATGCGCCGCACTATATTAAGACTTATTCGATTCTATCAATCGTTCATCTCTCCATTGCTCGGTAGTAACTGTCGTTTCTATCCAACTTGCTCTCATTATACCTATGAAGCAGTTGACAAGTATGGGATACGACGTGGTCTTTGGATGGGTATGCGGCGGATCGCACGCTGCCATCCTTGGAACAAAGGTGGGTTTGACCCCGTACCATAAGGTGGGTTTGACCCTGTACCATAATGGGAAGTTGATCTCGTACCATCATGCTGTACCGTTTACCCAGAAATGAATTTACGTTGGGATGTTGCTGCCCAAATTAGGAGATATAGTTGTGAAACGGAATCGTTGGATTATTTTGCTTTTGCTCGCTGTGCTGCTCTTTTTGCTCAGTGGCTGTGGTGTAAATCGTGCTGGTGTTGATGTCATGAATACGGCACCGGATGGGTATTGGCAGATGCTGGTTGTATGGCCACTCGCCAAGGCATTGATTTACCTCGACGGTCTCATGCGCGATGCCAATGTGCCTTTTCATTGGGGCTTCGCCATTGTTGCATTCACAGTTATCATTCGCCTGCTCATGTTCCCCCTTACGTTAACCCAGATCCGTGGGATGCAAGCTCAAAAAGAGATCCAGCCGAAGATCCAAGAGCTACAAAAAAAGTACGGTAAAGATCGAGAAAAGATTACCCAAGAGCAGATGAAACTTTATCAGGAAGCCGGTGTCAATCCGCTAAGTGGTTGTCTTCCACTGGTAATTCAAATGCCGATTCTCTTTGGTCTCTACTCGGCCCTTGTTGCCATTGGGCAGTCCCTTGAAGGGGCTAGTTTCTTTTGGATCCCTGATTTGAGTTTCCCCAAATATAGCCAAGGTATGGGTTGGCTTTCCGAAGCATTTCAAGCGGGTGACTATATTCGCTTGGTCTCCTACCTAATCCTTCCAGTCTTGCTCATTATTTCACAATTCTTCATGCAACGTTGGATGACACCAGCAGCAGCACCAACCGGCGATGACAGCCAAGCTGGCATGATGAAGCAGATGACCTACGTCATGACCTTTATGTTTGGCTTCTTCACCCTGCAAGTGCCTGCAGGCTTAACTTTGTATTGGGTAACCAGCAACTTGCTCCAAATGGGCCAACAGTGGTTGACCACTAGCGGTCGTCTCAAAATGGGAGGGCCAAAGCCAGCTATGGCTATCGCCGGGGCTGGCAGCACTGTTCTTTCGAAGAGTGATAAGAATTCTTCAGGCGACAATATCCAAGAGACCAGCAAAAGCTCGGCACCGCCCAAGCGTCGGAAAAGGAAAAAATAGCAATGGCAATGCAAACGCATGAGTTTAAAGCGAAAAGTGTTGACGAAGCAATCGAAGAAGGGCTAACAACGCTCAGCGTTACGCGCGATGCTGTTGATATTGAAATTGTCAACAAAGGAAGTCGTGGGATCTTTGGCATTGGCAGCGAACCAGCCGTTGTGCGGCTGGTCGTGCGTTCAACACCACCAATCCCAGAAGAGAGTTTGCCACCGACTAGCAGTAGCGCGCCTGATTCACAAAATGCGCCTTCCACTCAGCCGAAAGTAACCGCAATAGAGCCACAAACGGCTTCTCTCTCCACTGCAAATGGACCACTTGCAGAAGAGACACCTGACATACAGGATGAGATGCTAGAGGAAGAAGAAGATCTAGTTGCTTCCTTCAACGATGATGAAGATGAAGACGATGAGTACGAAGAAGATGCTGACACCGAGCCCAATCAACAAAAATTAGCTCCTGTTACCACGGCCAGTGAAGATGAGCTAGCCACAATGGCAGCCGACATGCTCGGTGAAATCATCTATCTTATGGGCTTCAAAGCAGATATCACTGCGTCTTGGCAGGATGACGAAGATGAAGATGAAGACGAGGGTGAAGGTTCGACCGGTGATGATCAAGAGAATAGCGAAGTTGGCGAAGAAGTAAGAAAACGCTATCTCCACCTCGATATCGAAGGCACAGATTTAGGCCCGCTTATAGGGCGTCGGGGAGAAACGTTAGACAATCTTCAATATCTACTCCGCTTGATGATCAATCAAAAGATTCACAAATGGAAAAATATTATCATTGATGTTGAGCACTATAAAGAGCGCCGACTCAACCAATTGCGCCAATTGGCAGATCGTATGGCAGACCAAGTCGCACGTACCGGACGTGCGATCTCGCTTGAACCGATGCCAGCAAATGAACGGCGGATTGTCCACATGGTTCTGCGCGATCACCCCAATGTCTATACGGAAAGTTATGGCGAAGGTCCACGCCGCAAGGTCCATATCTTCGCCCGCGATTGAAGTCTCCTTTCCAATAGCAGGTGCCTCGGTAAATGGGAGCGTCCCATTTTGGAGGATTACAGAGAAGGGCTACGTCGATCGTCTGGTGTAATCCCCCAATGCGATACGCACCCTCGGTACATCGAGGTATGGTTCAAAACAACCTTCCTATGGTATACTACGCCATAAACGTCCCGTTAATTGTGACGGGACGTTTTTATTGGTGTACTTCATAGAAACTTTTGGGTTAACAGACGATCAGTCGTGTCATCCTTATGCTTTGACCAGGACAACAAGCCATGTTACAATCGCAGCAGTCGGCACAAGTGCCGATCCCAATCGATATACTGCTCATCGGCCATGTGACACGCGATCTGATCACGTCTGATCAACAAGTCACAGTTGACCAACAAGGTCCCTATCGCTTGGGTGGCACCGTAAGCTTCGCCGCGGTAACAGCTTTGCGGCTGGGGCGCAAACCAACAATCTTAACCCGCGCAGCTGTCGATCTGGACCTTTCTGAACTGCCAGAGGGTGTGGATCTACGGATCCTGCCGAGCCCAACCACGACAACATTTGCGAATATCTATACCCCCAACGGTCGCGTTCAATACTGTTACACACCTGCCCTACCCATCACAGCAGCGGATATTCCTGGGGATTTATATCAACCGAAAGCTGTGCTATTAGGCCCACTAGTTGATGAAATCACCGATGATGTGGCGGCACTTTTTCAGGATCCGGTGTTGACAGCCGCCGTTCCTCAGGGTTGGATGCGACAATGGGATGCAGAAGGGCGTGTCTCCAGCAAAGCATGGAGCACAGCCGAAACGATTATCCCCCATCTCGATGTGTTGGTCCTATCTTTAGAAGATATCGATTTTGATCTACAACGGCTTGATCGCTTCTTCGCTGTGATTCCTACGGTTGTACTAACAGAATATCGAGATGGTAGCACGATCTATCAACGGGCCCCAGATGGCACACTGACAGAAACCAAAATCCCCCCCCGTCCTGCCAACGAAGTTGATCCAACGGGAGCAGGAGATACGTTCGCAACAGCGTTCCTCATTCGGCTACAAGAGATTGGGGATCCGATACAAGCAGCACGCTTTGCCAACGTTACTGCCTCATTTGGTGTGGAAAAAGAGGGTGTTTCTGGCATTCCCTCGCGTACACAGGTCTTAGCTTATATGGAAGAGCATCCCTTTACTGTAATTTGAAGATAATCCAACCGGCTCAATGATCTTGATTGACAAACAAATTTAATCTAAGCCACGGAGATCAGAGAGAGGAAGAAGTGCTTTTCTCTGCGATCGCCGTGCTCTCTGTGGCAAAAAAATCGTTTGCTACATTTTGAATAGGACTTACGCAGAGTGGCGGTTGAGTAGACAGCTTTTCGCCATATCGAAATCAGGGGGCTGCGGAAGTCCTATTGAATCGTCAACGGATGGCGGTGGGACAATCACCGATTGTGGTATGACTGCTAAAATTTATTGCTTCGTTAACCAAAAGGGCGGGGTTGCCAAAACAACCACTGCTGTCAATCTAGGTGCTTATCTGGCTGCTGCCGGTCGACGTGTGCTACTCATCGATACCGATGCCCAGGGCAATGCGACCACCAGCCTGGGTGTTGATCCGCGCCAGCTATCCGTTAGCCTCTATAATATGTTAATCGACAAAGTGCCAGTCCAACAGGCCATCACCCTCACCGACCTGGTAGGGCTGGATCTCGTTCCGGCCTCCCCCGATCTGGCTGGCGCAGAGGTTGAAATCGCACGCCTGATGGCGCGCGAGCGACTGCTGGAGCGAGCACTCCAGCCCATCATCGACCAATATGATTATATTTTTATTGATGATCCCCCCAGTTTAGGTCTTTTGACGATCAACGGCCTGACGGCGGCCAACGGGGTGATTGTTCCCGTTCAATGTGAGTATCTGGCCTTAGAAGGTCTTAGCCTACTCATGGGCACCGTACAACAAGTACGCGATATTCTCAACCCGCGGTTGGAGATTACCGGCGTTCTGCTCACCATGTACGACAGCCGGACGAACTTGGGTCAGCAAGTCGTGCAGGAAGTCAAAAATTTCTTTCCAGAGAAGGTCTTTCAGACAATTATCCCACGGAATGTACGCTTGAGTGAAGCCCCAAGCTATGGACAGACGATCCTGAGCTATGCACCCAATAGCGCCGGGGCCCTTGCGTACCAGGCATTGGCCGCCGAGTTCATGCACCGTGTAGATGTGAGTGAAGATTTAGGTGAAGATTCAAGCGCAGATAGGCAAGCAACTTCAACGCAAGTAGCGAGGACGGCATGACAGGCACTTCAAATAGACGACGTGGTCTAGGACGCGGCTTAGGTGCATTGATTGTTGATACAGCCTCCTCGAACGCAGTAACAGAGACATCCGAAAGAATCCGTGGGGAGATCCCCGGCGTCCACCAGTGTCACATCGAGCAGATTAGCCCGAACCCTCATCAACCACGCGACCATTTTGACGAAGAGGCACTTGCTGAATTAGCTTCGTCGATTCAAACGCATGGGATTATTCAGCCCCTTGTTGTTACAGCAAACCCACAAAAGCCCGATAGCTACTGGTTAATTGCAGGGGAACGCCGCTGGCGCGCAGCGCGGCTGGCAGCGCTGAAAACTGTTCCCGTTATTGTACGCGAAGCCTCTTCGCAACAACTGGTGGAATGGGCGTTGGTAGAAAATATCCAACGCGCCGATCTAAATCCACTCGAAGAAGGCGCAGCCTATCAAACCCTGGTCGACGAGTTTGGGCTGACCCACGCTGCTGTGGCAGAACGGGTCGGCAAAAGTCGCTCTGCCGTTACCAACACCATGCGGCTGCTTCAAGCCCCGCCAACCGTCCAACAGGCAGTCACATCCAAGGCGATTTCGGCGGGCCATGCCCGTTCCTTGCTGGCGCTAGAAGAGCTGCCGCTGATCGAAGCAGCCTTGCAAGAGGTGTTGACACAAGAGCTCAATGTGCGTCAAACTGAAGCGTTGGTAAAAGTCTGGTTAACACGCGAAGTGGCTGACGAAGATTCTACAGAGAATGACGCTGCTGAGCTGGAAATTGATCCAACGTCGCCACAACATGCACAAGTCACCTATATGGAAGATCGGCTTCGTTCTACCCTCGGTACCCGTGTCAACTTGAATCGCAATACAAATGGCAGCGGCAAGCTGGTCATCCACTTCTATACCGACGAAGATCTGAATGCAATTTATCGATTGATCGCAGGCGAAGATAATGGAGAGATCTGAGCAGATAGAGACCCGAACTGCTCAACCCGCACCCAAGGTGCAGGAGATGGCGGAGAGAGTTCGTCGCCAGCGCACACCACTACACATCGGCCCCCAATCGATTGGCTGGGGGATCTTAGGCACTGGCCAACGGGCCGCGCAAATTGTCACCGAAGCAATCCGTGAACAGCCACCAGTAGCGGCTGAGACTGCCGGCGCTTGGGTAGTGGGTGTCTATGGCCACCATGAGCAGCGTGCGCAATCCTTTGCCGATGATTGTTACTTACCGCACAGTTTCCCCAATCTTGCCGATCTCTTACAACGAAGTGAGATCCACGCTGTCTACATCGCCAGCCACCCCCGTCACCACTTCCCACTTGCCATGGCAGCGCTGGCAGCCGGCAAACATGTGCTCTGTGAAACACCCATGGCACTCAGCCTAGAAGAAGCGCAAACGATGCAATTGGCAGCAATGCACCGTGGGCTACTGTTAGGAGTGGGCCATCAATTACGTGCAGACCCAGCGATCACGCAACTGCAACATCTATTGGCAGAGAGAACGATTGGGGATATTCTTGGCGGACGCTTCTCGAATACAACGCCATTGACCACGCAACAACAGGGCTGGCGACTTCAAGCGATGGCCGGTGGCGTGCTTCTCAATCGCACCCCCCATGCCATTGACTTACTGCGCTATCTGCTGCAAGATGAGGTTGCTGCTGTGTACGCAAGTTCCACACAAGCCATGTTGGGCGAAGGAGAAAAGCGCGCCTCCGATGAAGATGTCCAAAGCCTGGTAACGCTGCAGAAAAGCAAACTTACATTTCAAATGCACGATTCATTTTTTATCCCTCATCTCCCAACAACCTTTGAGCTCTATGGCAGCCGTGGCACGCTACAAGTACAACATTGGGCCGATCGCGCACGGCCAAGCCGCCTTTGGCTGCTCGAAAACCATCGAACACAACCGTTGCCCATTGAGACCGGGCGCGCATCTGCATCTATTGGCAATTATGCGGATCGTCAGCTGATCTTTACCTTCACACAGGGAATCCGCCTCTCTGCAGAATCAAGAGAAGCCGGAGAGGCTGTGCTACTCGCACCGGCCAGTGCAGGGATCAAAAGTTTACAGGTTGCATTGGCCGCGCAACAGTCGCTACGCGCTGGTCATCTTGTACAGCTGACATAACCGCTTTGTAGAGAATTCCCCTTACAGGGTCGTAGCTCTATCGACTGCAAGATCCTATTCGCCCTTACACCGGTGCAGGCTACGGACAATTGAAAAATTTACCATCTTATGGTATCGTTTCTCAAATAAGACTATACATTCTTTGCGCATAGGTCATACACATCGACATGCTCCAGCAGGCTTGCCGTTGAATAACCCGAAAGCGCCTCAAATGACAGTGTCGTACGAACTTGGGAATATAGTGAATACAATCCGTTTGCAAGATTACCCCGATACACCTCTCTACAATATCAAAGCGGTCGTGCAGGCAACCGGGATTACATCCAGCACATTGCGTGCGTGGGAGAGACGCTACCAAGTAACGCAGCCACACCGCTCAGAAAGTGGCTACCGTCTCTATTCGGACCGCGATATCACCTTAATTCGATGGCTAAAAAGTCAAGTCGATGCTGGCATGGCGATTAGTCAGGCTGTTGCCTGGCTAGAACGTTTAACCAATGCAGCGCAAGAGGAAGAGGCGATTTATCTACCGGACACTCAGGAGACAACGCCCGAGCGCATAAGCCCCAATGCCCAGCATCTAACCCCGCGCGACTATCCAAGCTTGCAGCAGGATCTCCTACATGCACTCCTGCGCCTGCGCGAAGCAGAAGCCGAAATGGTGCTAGCAGAAGCATTTACCTACTATCCACTGGAGTTGGTTGGTGAAATGGTGATCGCGCCCGTTCTGGTGGAGATCGGTGAACGTTGGCATCGCGGTGAGATCAGTATCACCCATGAACATTTTGCCACCGCCTATCTACAGCAACGATTGGCGGCTTTTTTAAGGATGATACCGGCCGCTATCGGTGGATCACTCATTTGGGTGGGCTGCCCCCCCAAAGAAGAGCATGAGATTGGTGCCATCTTATTAACAATTTATCTACGCCGTGCCGGATACCAGGTGCAATATCTTGGCAAAAATATTCCGATTGAGGACCTGCTCGTCGATGTCCAACGGTACCGTCCCACCTTGCTCTTGTTGAGTGCGACCACGGAAGAGACGGTCAAGCAGTTGACAGAGATGACCCAGGCGCTAAGTAAGCTGAATGGTCCACAACCAATCATTGGCTATGGGGGCCGCGTTTTTCATAATCACCCAGCATTGCGCGACCAGATCCACGGAAACTATCTAGGCGATACAGCGCTCGAAGCGATTGAAGGCATTAACCAACTACTGCACCGCAATCCCGCACCACGCTCAACCAGTGCAACGAGTGAATATGGCAACATCGAGAATTTTGAAGCTGAGAAAGAATCATAGCCCATGTCGACCAATCTCCGTTCCAACCCCGAACAAGTGGCCGACGAACCGACACGGATGGCAGACGAACTGATTGCCGTTGAAAAGCTGCTCCAAGAAGCTGTCGTCGCTCTCTATGCACCGCTCACAGAGTTGGCACAATCGCAGATCAAAAAAGCCTATCCCTACCGCTGTGCCAAAGTTGTGTTGGCCAGCGGTGTGGGTGCGCCGGATAGCGAACCATTGCGCCAACAACGAATCTATTTAGCCGCGGCCTTGGAGATGCTCAATATTGCGCTGGCGATCCACCAACTATTGCTTGTTGACAACGGGCGCAACGCCGCCAACGGCGAAGAAAATCCCAATCAACGATCAATTACCGGCAGTGTGATCCTAACCGGCGACTTTTGCTTTACGCAATCTGCGATCCTGGCCGCTAAGACGAACAATGTGCGCGTTGTTGAAATTTTTTCAGAGACATTAAAAACGGTCAGCGAACGCATCCTCCGCCAACTTTTTGCCCAGCGTAACGAACCAGCAGCGCTAGCTGTGGCCACGGCGGAGGAAGAGCGCGCAACACCCTTTTATATAGAATTGGTCCTCTGCGAAGCCGGTGTTGAGGGAACAGCCGCCCTAATCGCCTCGCCGCTGGCCACCATTCACGCCAACAAGAATATTGTGCGCACAGTGGTACCGCACTGGCATCACACAGATCCAATCCAGGATCTGGCCGCACTTCCATTGCAACGCTTGCCACTGGTACAACAAAGACGCTGGCACTATATTCTTAGTCAAAATTGAGTTATAGACACCAAGCTAAAAATTTTCCCCCTTGCCCTTCGACAGGCTCAGGGGACGGTGGAAAATCTTTAGCTTAAAAACTATAGTGGATTTATAAGGAATTCTGATATGTCAACCGAAACAGCAGCCATTCGTATGTATACAACCAACTGGTGCCCCGATTGCTGGCGCGCCAAGCAGGTGATGAAATCGATGAATGTCACCTTTGAAGAGATTAACATTAACGACGACGAGGACGCAGTCGATTTTGTTATCCGCCTGAATAACGGCAATCGCAGCGTGCCAACTATCCTCTTCCCCGACGGCTCAGTCCTGACGGAACCCAATACCACTACGCTTGTACAAAAGCTCCAAAGTTATCAATCACTGTGACTATTCCCGTGAGTGATAGCATGGAATTCCACCTAGTACAGCGCAAGTAAGCCCAAAGCGCAGTAGGACGGTGGGACAGTAGGACGGTCACTGCCTCACCGTCCTACTATATCACTATCTCACTGTCTAACTGTCCAACTCTCTCGCAATTGGTTGATTTACATCTGGCTAGGTGGAATCCTATCAATTATGGGACGTAACACCGTTGACAATAGATTAATTGCCCGCAATTAAAGGCAAGTAGCGTCGATACGGCGCTTCCGCACCGAAGAGCATCGGCAAGAGATAGGTGTGCATCACTGTAAAGCTCGCCTGGCTCGTAAAGCTTTCCGCCCAATCCAGATCATCGACGGTTACGGTCACCGCATAGCTATCGCCATAAGCGGCAGTCGTTGGAATCTGCACCATCAATTGTACTGGGATTAATTCACGCGGGGCCACTGTGCCCTGCCACTCCACCATCCCATTACCCAATGTACAACTGCCCGTGCCACAGCGCAACGAATCATCAACCACGCTCAATTGTGCCGGCAGGCGCAGCGCTGCGTGCACAGTTGTCGCTAGCTTTCCCACATTTTGCAGCAGCAGCACGACCAGCGTCGTCGTGCCCGGCTCGCCATAGCGCGGCAGGAATTGGAGTTGCGATTGGCTCATGTCCGAACGCCGCGCCAGCACGGTCACCGATAAAGGATACGCATTGCCAAAACCATCAGCCAGTTGTGCGCTCACCGTCAGTGGCGTACGATCCGGCAACGCTTGCGCCAGACGCGCCTGAAAGGTCACCACGATGGGCTGCTGCGGGGTGATTGCGCCATGCCATTCCACGATTTGCGCCCCGGCATCACAGCGACCAGCGTCGCAGGTGACAGACTCCGTTTCATAGTGCAAGGGCGCCGGCAAGGTAACCAGCAAGCTGGCTGTGGTTGCGCTGACCAAGCCGCGGTTTTGTAAGAGTAGCCGATAGGTAGCCACCGTCTGCGGGGTCAGTTCAGCTTGATCTACCAGCAAGCTGGAAGCGTGCAGATCCAATGGATTGATCAGGGTTGTTGCACTGCGGGAAAGTACGCCAGCCGGCAAAGGTGGTGCGGTTGATGTAATGAGCACAGTATTAGTCAGGGGCAAATTGACCCCTACGGCGGCAATCTCATCGGTCGACTGGTGAGACGCTGCCGCGATCTGGGCTTGGAATTGGATCGCCGTCTCTGCCAGACCAACCGTTCCCCCCGGCGGGACAAAGAAGATCGAGAGGTCATCGTGTAACGTACCTGGCCGGTTGCAGGCATAGGTTGTGGCGCGGAATGCGCCTTGGCCAGCGATGCCCGTGGTGCTATTCAGCCCACTCAGCGCCCCGGCATTACCCACAGCAATCCGGACCGAGCCATCTTCCGAAAGCAGGATCTGGAAGTTGGTTAAGCGGCTATCCAGCGCCGAAAAGCGCCGTGCCCCTTGCCACTGCACTACCAAATAGCGATGAGGAGCCGTACCAAAGGATTGATAGTAAATGGCATCGGTCACCACCAGATCCGTCCAGAGCGCGGCAATGAGACCGCGGTTGCTAGTCAATGTGGAGAGCGGGCAATAGGTATAGAGATCGCCAGCATCGCCGAGTGAATCAAAGGAGAGGAAGCCATTTGTGCTAACACAAAAGGTGGCTTCAAGCTGGCCATAGAAGGGAAAGGGAAAGCCAATCGGTAAATCACAAGAGTACTCATTGTCACCCCCACCAAGGCTGTTTCCCGTTTCCCGAATCTCCACCCAACGGTCTGTCACCGCGCCAAAAGCACCTTGGCCATCAGAATCGCCCCACAGATAGCGATCGGTTAAATTATAGAAAGGCTCTCCCCGCTGTGTGGTGTCGCCCTGCCACCAGATCGAGTGTGTTGCCGCGTCATAGCCCCCACTACCATTCTCATAGGAGAGCGAATCAGGAACATAGGTGAGCAGGGCGGGCAGCGGATCACGCAGGGTCACGCTGTTGCTGATATAGCTGTCGCCTTGCAGATGGACCGTATAGGTCAACCGATCGCCACTGCGCGCCGCAAGCTGATCAACGGCTTTGTAACTACCTGCCAGATCCGTCGACAGGAGCGCCACAGTCGCCGTGCGGGTAAAGACGAGACCGTAGCCACTGGCAAAAGTCACCGTGTTGGTCAGACGCTCCCCACTGTGGAGCTGCGCGGGGTCGGTGGTGACGGCATAGCGGATCGCCAACGGGTCGCGCTGAGCCGTCAATGTGCCCTGCCACTCGATGCTATGGGTGGTAGCGTTATAGCGTGCACCATGCGCATCGCCTAAAATTTCGACAAAGTGGGTGGTTACCGGCAACGGATTATTGAAGCTCGTGGCTGGTAACGCAATGCCATCGGGTTGCAGCGTTATCGTATACAAGATCTGGTTACCCAGCCCCACGACCGCTTCAGGCGTGCTGATGGCCGAGCGGCAAAATGCGCTGCCCACCGCCAACGCTTCGCTATCCCCTTGACTATCGGCACCGCCAGCCACGATCAATTGTCCATTTACATAAGCGGCCGCGGCACCATCGCGATTGGTATTGGCCAACTCCGGCATAAATCGCCAAGCCGACGACATCGCCCCTGTGATGTCGAGACGCTCAACCGTTGCAATGCCCTGCTCACCCACGGCCCCCCCCATCACATAGAGCGCCCCCGTTGGTGTACTGGTGAGACCAAAGGAATGGCGACCCTGTTGCAATGGCGGACCTTCCTGCCACTGGTTGAGCACCGGATCATAAATGTGGACAAGGTTGAGCGCTGGGTAGCCACCGACCAAGGCCACGCGATCGCCTATAGCGGTCGCCGCGGCAAAGGCACGACCAGGACCAGGGATTGCGCGCCCTGCCGTCCATTCATCGGTGTTGACGTGATAATGATAGGTATGATTTGCTAACACGCCAGCCCCATTGACCCCACCAAAAAGATAAAGGCTCTCGCCAATACCAACCGCCGTCGCACCGGTGAGTGCGACCGGCAGCGGCGCCAGCGCTTGCCAACGATTGGCCGTTGGGTCATAGCGCCAGAGATTGGCATGGGGTTGTACCGTTCTATTCCCGACAAGCAAAGATTGGGTTGCGCCCCCCACCGCATAGAGATAGCCGTCGAGCGTGGCAATCGCTGCGCCGGCCCGGGGTTCCGGGAGATCAGCCAATCGTTGCCAACGTTGCTGACAACTGTCAAAGCGCTCATGCACCGCTGACGCCACATCCCCGCGCGTTGGGTCGGTTGCGGTGGCACCTTTGATCCACCCTCCCACCGTATGAAAAAACGCTGGCTGCGCGCCAGGGGTACCCGGCACCATTGCGCCGCTGAGCTGATAGCGTGCCGTCGGTAACACGGGGCTGCTCTGCCACTGTGCAAAAACACCGGTGATGAGTTGCAATGCATGGCTCAATGGCGGTGCAGTCGGTGCAGCGCTCGATGTCGCCACGGCTGTCAATGTCAGCTCATCACGCGTATCGGTGGGCGCATCTGCCGGCGCATCGACAACTGCGGTCAGCGCCAGGCTCTGGCAGGGTGCCAAATGCAACGGTCCATCAATCGGTGTCGTGCCCTGCAAAAGGGTTGTCGACCAGCGCGCGCCGCCTGCCGTTAGTTGTAAATCGAGCGGCTGCCGGCCCGTGTTGATGAGCTGTAATGGATAACGCACCTCCTCACCGGCAGCCCCAAAACGTAGCGGCTTATCGGTCAGCAGCGCAAAATCTTGTGCCAGCCGCGCACCGGTCACCCAGTCAACAGAGCGGCCAAGCGTGGCCGCAATGGCGGGATCGCGCGCCGTCCCACGCTGGCTAATATTCTCATAGCCCACGGCAAAGTAGACGGCGCGATAGGTGGCGTCACAAGGGGCAATTGCCAGTGCGGCGGGCAGTTGGTTCTCATCATAGGTGAGGATCGGATAGACGATCGTCGCTTGCTCGGTGGCGCGGACCGCGTCTGGCGCAAGCTGGATCGAGCCATTGGCATAACCATAGAGGCTGGCATTGGTCAACGTTAGTTGAATGCCATCGAGAAAGCCCTGGCCACTGAGCGTGCTGCCCTCGCTACCCACGCCATCATCAACCAACGCCGCGTGCAAATAGTCAGTATAGAGTGCTGTTCCCTCTTCCCAAAAGCCGAGATCCTGGCCCGAGAGAATCAAGCGCCCGCCCTGATCCATATACGCTTGCAAGATCGCGCTGGCCCCCAATGGCGTCGGTGCGTTGGCATAAAAGCAACCTTGCAGCCCCGAATTACAGCCGCTCTGTGCCCAGATCACCAGATCATAGCTGGCCAAGGTTGCCAAAGAGGGGATGCCATAGCCGATACTCCCATCATCGCGAATAAATCGATCGACCCGATCGGTATATTGCAACGGCCAGCGGTCAGCGAGGTAGCCCTGATCCGCCAGGGCGCTGCGGAAGAATTCACCAATCGGCCAGCCGGCAAACCAACCGCGGTAAGCATCGGCTTCGATCAACAGGATGGTCGGAGCCGGCAACAGCGTAAAATCTGCGCTGGGCGCTCGGTCTGTGGCCACCGTCACCGCAACCGCGGTCTGGCGATAACCCGCTTTTTCCAACAGCAACGTGTGCGTACCACTGGGCAACGACAAGCTGTACTGCCCGTTGGCATCGGTTGTCGTGCTTATTTCTGGGGCAGCCGCCACCCGAATTTGCAGATCGGGCAACGGCAGCCCGCCACTCCGCACCGTGCCTTGTAACTGGAGACGCGCTAACGGTTCAAGGGCAAAATCTGCGACAGAGAGCGCATCGGCGACCACAAATTGGTTGGCAAAGGTACTGGTCAGATAGCCCCATGCACCGACTTGCAACTGATAAACATCGGCCGGCACCGTCAGTGAATAGACGCCTTGTATGTTTGCGGTAGCGGTAAAGCGTGCGCGCCCCTCGCCCACGACATGGGCCGCGGCCAACGGCACACTGCTTTTCGCATCGCGCACAGTGCCACGTAGATCACCTGCACTCAGGACCCATTGCACAGCCGCATAAGCATCAACACGCCCAAAGCCATAGTCGTTGTCAGCTCCAGGGGTACCCAGATCGACAGCCGTGAGTTGAAGAAAGCGTTCCAACTCATCAACGGAGAAATCACGCGTGCCATCGCGTAAATCGGCGGCGACCATCAGCGCAATCAAGCCGGCGACATGGGGCGCAGCCATTGACGTACCAGAAGATCGCTCATAACTGTTACCGCTAACCGCTGACTTGATATCAACACCGGGTGCGCTCAGTTCAGGCTTCTGCTCTCCAGAATAGAAGGAAGGGCCACGGCCACTAAAAGAAGCCACCAGATCATTGCGATCGGTAGCCCCAACGGTGAGTGCTTCGGGCGCATTGCCAGGCGAACCAATCGAGCCATCCGCAGCACGGGGATTACCGGCAGCAAAGACCGGCGCGATATTAGCCACGCGCAATGCTTGAATCATGGGACGGAAAATGTCGCCGACCGGATTGGCCGCACCCCAGGAGTTGTTGACCACATCAGGGGCACGGCTACAATCGGCCGTGGCCAATGCACCGCTCAGATCGGTGGGGCAGAGCAGCCACTGAAACGCTTTGATACCGCCGATATCATCGCGAATGCCACCGTTCATCGTGCCGCCGCAGATCCCGGGCAGCGCGATCCAGGTCGCCCCCGGTGCCATCCCGACCTGTGTCCCGCGCACACCACCATCGCCGACCATCGTACCCATCGTATGGGTGCCGTGGCTACCACAATTGGTTGGTTCACGCGAGAGGCTGGGGCCCAGATCGCCACTGGGGTAGAGATTGCCATCGGGTTCAAACCAATTATAATTGTGGTCAAAACGCCCATTGCCCAGATTGCCACGGTAGCGGTTGATTAGGGCAGGATGGCGAAAGTTAACACCTGTGTCAAAGCCGGCAACGACCGCGCCTTCGCCACGGATACCCAATTCCTGCCAAACCCGGTCAGCGCGCAACAGGGTAATATTCCAATTCTCGTCGTCGAGGGTGGCAGCGCTGCTTTCTGCGCCTGCTTGCCCGCTAGCAGCAGCGGCAGTAGTCGGCTCGGCGAGGGGCTGCAGCGGGTAATTTGCGACGAGGCGCACGACATCGGCGCGCTGTACCAGTTCCAGGATCAGATCCAACCCACCCTCAACGGCCAGCGCATTGACGAGAAAGAAGGGCTGATAGCCGTTCGGTGTGCCACGTTGCCGGTTATTGAGGTATGCGCGTAGGTCCGCCTGTTCAGCTTGGGTCTGCGCCAATAGGGTCTGCACTATCGCATTGCGTTGCGCCACCTGGCTAGCAAAGACCAGATCCTGCCATTGGTGCAGATCGGGCTGTTGATCGAGATAGACAAGAAAGCGTGTCTGCGCACCTGGCTGGGCTGGGCGCGCTTGCAAAAGTGATGTGGCAGTGCCACCGAGGTAAGCCGGCAGCACTTCGCCGCGCAACTCGGCCAGAATGCGCACATCCACTTTGGCCTGGAGCGCCGGCGGCAGCAGCTGCCAGGCGCGCCAATCCCAGACCACAGCGTGCAGCGCAACGGCAGTTGGTTGGGCATCAATCGGCGATGTCGGATCTTTCAACAGTCCAGTCGTTGGCTGGGCTGCGCTATACGTGAGGATAGGGTGGGCAGATGCTGTATGTGATGCAGCGTCGGCGTTGGAGAGGAGCAACATACAGAAGAGCAGGCCTAGACTCAACCAAAGAGGGTTTGTACCGCTACTCTTCATGGGCACCTGTAGATAGTTTCTAATCAGCCGAAGTCGGCGAAAGCAGTAGGACAGTGAAACAGTGAAACAGTGAAACAGTGAAACAGTGAAACAGTGGCTGTTTACCGTCCTACCGTCCTACTGTCTCACCTAGACTATTTTGTATTAACCCGCTTCGACAAACGATTACTGAGCACTGGTCATCCCCAGCAGCAGTTGGATGGTTTGTTCGCCAATCACGGCAAAGAAATCAAACAAATCGGTCCCCTCTTGCATAGAGGGCAGGGTGATTGAGTCGATGGGGATTCGTTGGCTGGTGTACCAACCGCCAAAGAGCCCCATCGCCAGGACGAGCAGCAAAAAGATCCGCAGATGCAGGCGGTTGTGTTGGATCATACCGAGCAGAGCACTTTCTCCAAAGGACAAATTTGCCAAGATACCCAGCTATGATATAATCACTATCCAAGTTCGCCAAATCTGGATGAGTAGCTCAGCTGGTTAGAGCGCACGGTTCACATCCGTGAGGTCGTGGGTTCGAGTCCCTCCTCGTCCACCTAAAAAGTTGGAAAAGGCCTCGTTAACGCTCTGTGTACAGAGCGTTAACGAGGCCTTTTGTTTGGGATTTATTGAGCAGCCATGATCACACAGCCTTTGCATTTGTGCAAAAACCAGGAGTCACCCTCTTTCGGCTTAATGTCTGTGCAAACGTAATCACGCTGACCGGTGAATGATAGATCTGTCCGACTATGAGGAAGCGCTTACTCCAGCTTTGTCCCCAACGTCGTGATCCCATCCACATACCGAAACCAATTGATTTCGGTCTGAAAGGCATGGAATTTCTGGGCCGCTTCCAGATCAGGGAACTCATCTACACCAAAGAACGGGTATTGTTCGGTTGACCAGCCGGAATTACAAAAAATCACACTCTTACCGCCAAGTTTAGCAAATTCTTCATTGAGGCTGGCCGTCAAGTTAGCTTGCTCTTCCTTCGTTAATTCATACCAGGCTTGTGTGGGTCGACTCATATACATTTTGTAGATAGGCTGTATCATGATCTCTCCTAGTGCTGTCATTCTTACCATTACACAAAATTGAAATTATCCACGAGAGCACACGAAGAGACACGCAGGATCGGTTTTTCTTCGTGCAACTTCGTGTCTCTTCGTGGACCGTTATGCTTTTTCGCTTACGCAGGCTTAATATTCTGGTTGACATGGAAGAAGTTATGCGGATCAACCTGGCCTTTGATCTGTGCCAGACGCGCATAGTTGTCGCGGTAGGCCGCCTTTACCCGCTCTTCGCCTTCATCCATGCTCATGTTCACATAGCCACCGCCGGCCGAGTAGGGATGAAGGGCCAACCAGTAATCCTTGGCCCAGTCGATCATGCGGTCGTTATTCTGCGGATCGGGGTCGACGCCGACGGTTACCTGCACAAAGTTGGCATCGCGGTAACTCCAGGCTGTATCCGTCTGACCGACACGGCCGGACGCGCCGTTGACGGGATAGATATGCATGGTGGAGTGCATGGTCGGTAGTTGTGCGCCATATTTCGCATGTAAAGCAATGCTCTGCTCGTTATAGTCGGTGAAGCAATCGGAGCGCCAATACCACTGCAAGCCGGGCGGATAGAGGGCATCAAACATGCTTTGGAGCATCGGGAATGGAATGGGACCTGCAAAATCAATGGTAGGTGGACCAAATTGGCGGATCGGCTGGAAGACTGCTTCGGCTTCCGCAAGATCACCCGTGTAGCACCAGACAATGGCGCACATCTTTTTCATGTGGTACTCCGCTGGGAAGGGCGCTGCCGGCGGCACGGTGATAAAGCCAAACCAGCCGTTGATCTCATCCGGTGCATCTTTGATAAAGTCCAACCAAAAGTGGAGCAAGTCGGTCGCCATCTCTAACGGCCAGATCATGGGCCCTGCATAGACGGTACTGACAGGATGTGCCTGGAAGAGAAATGAGGTTACCACACCAAAGTTGCCGCCGCCACCCCGCACGGCCCAGAAGAGGTCGGCATTTTCCTCGGCGTTGGCTGTGACAAAGCTGCCATCCGCCAGCACGAGATCGACGCCGAGCAGATTGTCGATGGTGAGACCATATTGCCGAGTTAAATAGCCCACGCCGCCGCCAAGGGTCAACCCACCCACGCCCGTGGTCGATAAGAAGCCACAGGGCACGGCCAGGCCAAAGGCGTGGGTGGCATGATCAACATCTGCCCATAGACAACCGCCTTCCACGCGCACAGTGCGCTTTGCGGGATCCACATGAACCCCATGCATCGGCGACAGGTCAATCACCAAGCCGCCGTCACAGGTGCCAAAGCCTGGGCCATTGTGCCCACCCCCACGAATCGCCACGGCCAGTTGTTCTGTGCGGCCAAAGTTGACGGCGCTGATCACATCGGCCACATCGGCACATTGGATGATCACTGCCGGCCGTTTGTCGATCATGGCGTTGTAGACTGTACGCGCTTCGTCATAGGTTGCATCAGCCGGTTGAATCAATTTTCCGCGCAGTTGGGTACGCAGTGTGGCAATCGCCTCAACACGCACTTCAGCCACTGGGTTCGCTTGTGTGGACATCTTTATTCTCCTTGTATGATACATACGCTGCAAAGGTGCAAGTGGAACATTTGCTCGAGGAATTAACAGAGCAAGCAGCCGCTATCGAGCGATCAAGCGACGAGAAGCTGCTCTGTTGAGAGGCACTATAACAGAGCAGGCGTTAGTCAACCGTTAGTACAGGCGTTAGTACAGGCGTTAGCCAACAAGGAAATTGCATTTGATCCAGTTATACGTAGATTCTGTGCACATCATCCTTGCGCAAGGAAGGCACGGGCGTTTTGTAAATCTATGGTGTCAAACCCTTCGGTGAACCAACCGTAGATTGGGGTGAGCAGTTGCTTGGCTTCAGTCAACCGATCGCGGCTTTGCCAAAAGATCGCCAAGCTGAGTGCGGCGCGCAGTTCAAGCGATTTGGCCTGTTGTGCCTGGGCAATCGCCAGCGCTTGTTGGTACGTGCGTTCAACTTCACTGCCCTCAGCCTGTTGTTGTCGGCACAATTCGCCACGCAGCCGCCACAGTTCGGCATCCCACCAATGTTCGTTGTTCTGTTGGGAGGCGGCAAAGGCTTGGGTCAAGGCATCATCTGCCGCAGACCATTGTTCTGCCTTGATCTGCACACGCGCCAACAACGAAAAATAGTAGGGCAAGCGGACACGTGCGCCCGTTGAGGTCAGCGCGTGAATCGCTGTGCGCAAATTAGCACGATTCTCCACAGTGGGCTGCTGCCAAGCATCTGCAAAGTGCAGCAGAATCGCCGACCAAGCCTGGTAGTAATTTGCATGAGACTCGCTCGTTAACGTCAAGGTAGCTTGGGCACAAAGCCGAAAGGCAGCAAAGTCGGCACTCCACTCTTGGAGCATGGCCAGATAGGCCATTGTAAAGACCTGGTCAAATGGCCGGTTGTGTTTCTGGGCAAATTGCTCGGCCAGGCGCAGGCTGTCACGGGCCGCATCTGGATAACCCAAGCACCAGAGGGTTTGTGATCGCATGGCGTAGGTAGTTGCCAGATGATCAAAGCCATGCGCTTCGTAATAGGCCACGAGCAGCTCTTCATCGTGGTTGGTGATAGTTTGGTCGAACAATGTTCGAGATGCAACTGGTTGTCCCATAAACAGGAGCGCGATGGCATAATTTCGGGTATCCGGCAGCCAGCGCCGTTGCTGATCATCGCGAATTAACTGCTCTGACTCTTCGTGAAATTGTCGTACCAACTCATAGTTGGCGCGGACCACATAGAGCGATTGCAACGCCCGACGGATTTTGATCCGCTGCTCAACGTCGCTAAGGTTGTCACCCAAAACCAATGCGCGGGTGAGTGTCTCTTCTACTTCTTTGGCGGCCCAGCCATGGGTGATGATAAAAAGCATGCCCAGTGCGAACTGCAAGGTAAATTCTTGCGCATTGCGGTCGCTATCAGGCGGCAACTGCGCTAACAGCGACAAACCGCGTGTATAGTGGCGAATCGCATCGGCAATGGCATAAACATCTGCCGCAGCGGCACCGGCACGCTGGAAGCAGCCAACCGCCAGCGTGAGCATCCCCGCTTGTTCATAGTGAGCGGCAAGTTGGGCACTCACGGGATCGCGGTTGTCTCTGTTGATGCGTTCCAGGGCCTGAGCCACTCGCCGATGGAGAAAACGTCGCTGCGGTGTGCTAATTTCTACATACGCAACGTCACGCAGCTTGTCATGGGTAAAATCAAACAGGTTGGCCTGTTGTTCATGCACAATCCGTCGCTGCCACAATTCATCAAGTGCTTGTACAATGGTTACTTCATCGACAGTCTCAGTACCAACCAGCAGATCAACGGTAAAGGCACGGCCAACGACTGCGCCCAACTCGACCACCTTGCGGGCGGCCGGTGAGATCTGGGCCAACCGTCCACTAATGATCGCGTAGACCCGCGCTGGTAGTGGATGTACAGCGGAGAAGGTTGACATCTGTTGTTCACTGCGGAGCGCGGGCAGCGCACCGCTCATTACGGCACGTACCGTCTCCACCACAAATAGAGGATTGCCGGCAGTCTCACGGTAAAGCTCCAGCGTTGTCGTGACATCTACAGTATGTCCTTGTACCTGCTGCGCAAGTTTAGCCGTCTCTGCCGCGTCAAGAGACGCAAGCTCAAGCACAGTAACATTGTCCTCTACCTGTAACTGCCTCATCAATCCAGAAACAGGGTGCGTTGAAGGTGTCTCTTCGCTGCGCGCCGTCCCAAGGATGAGCAAGGGCTGATTGGGCGCAAAGCGCAGAAGAAAATGCAACCATTCCAGAGTTTCCTGATCACACCACTGCAAATCATCAATCCAAAGCAGAAGTGGTGAGAGGGCGGCCAGCAGACCGCGTGCTAATGCTTCAAAGAAGCGCTGACGCCGACCATACTCTGTGATCGGTTCGGGACGGCTCAGCGTGGGATGTTCTGTAAGTAGCTCAGGCAACAAACGCGCGATTTCAGTCAGCCAAATTGGATCGAGCATAGCTAACTGGGGGCGCAGCGCATTGCTGCGCAGCCATTCTGTGACCGGGGCAAGTGACATTGGTCCTTCGGCACCATAGGATCGGGTATAGGCCACCGCAACGCCTTGTTGCAGGAGCGAGTTGAACAACTCTTCTGCTAGCCGAGATTTGCCGATCCCTGCTTCGCCATAGATGAGGGACAAATGCGCTTTACCAGCGGTAGCGTTCTGCCAACAGCGCTGCAGTGCTTGCCACTCCACGGTGCGGCCAATCAACGGATAGACACTTGTGAAAGTTGCTGCCGGGTTGAAGGGCAACAGACGCGGTGGCGTACGCTGTAAACGCTCATAGGTAGCACGCAAGCGGTCGCTTGGTTCCACATCCAATTCGCGTCGGAGGATTGTCACGGCACTCTGATAAACACGTCGTGCCGCGGCATGATCTTCCTGCAACCCGTGCAAACGCACGAGCGTTACATAACCTTCCTCATCCAATGGATCGAATTGCAGCAATTGCTGGGCAACTTCAATGGCGGCCAGATAGTCACGCTGCGTTTCAAGTAGTTGCAACAGTTTTTGCGCAGCACGCTGGCATTGTAAGTGCAAACGTTCGCGGATCGGCGCGATCCAATCGTCGTAACAGCTGGGCAGGAGGTCACCCTGGTAAGCGGCTATGGCACGCTCCAGCATAAGCCGTAAGCCAACTAGATCACCGCAGGCTTCGGCTTCATCTGCTGCTTGCAAGGTCTGCGTAAAGAACTCAGTATCAATCAGCTGTTCATCGTCAGTTTTCCAATAAATAGTATTTGCGTCGGTTTCTAGAAAACGTTGCGCCGTGGGTAGCACTTGCCGCAGTTGATGGAGAAATTGACGCAAATTATTACGCGCATTTGACTCGGAACTATCGGGCCAAAGCAAAAATGCGACTTGTTGACGCGATTGTGGTGCATTGGCATGAAGGATTATGTAAGCAAGGATGGACTGTAGGCGCGCCGGACGAACGCCTTTTACCGGTGTATGATTGTAAAGTAATTGAAAATCTCCAAGGAGTTGAATACGCAAAACAGGATAGGCCATGCGGCAACCTTTTAAGCATGATCTAAACGATGAGATACCAACGCGGTTGCACCTTTGCATCCATAAGGATCTTATCTATCTCCAAGATCAACGAGCAAGTAGCCAGCCAAGTATAGCATCGAACCCATCTCGTTGCAACGGCCTATGCGCTACAGGGTGCCTACTAGATTTGGGGGTTTACACCGGACGATCAAAGTAGTCCTTCTCTGTATCCCCCAAACTGGGACGCCCCCCGCGCTACACCCCACTGCGCTGTGGCAGGGCGTCACGGAACTCTTCCATTTGTTTCCAATCCGGCTCCGGTGGGGTTTGATCAGGCGTTGGGGCATAGACGGAGTATGCGTCGATGTGCATCTTGTGGATATACCGGGGACAGTTCGGGAAGATGCGTTCGGCATGGACGCGGACAATCAGTTGCGCGCCCGGAAACGCCGACAGGAGCGGGTCATCAACATGTAGTGTCGCCGTGCCGTTCACCCGCAGGCGGTTCGTCTGCTCAAAATCAATGAAGAGAAGTCCAACGTGTGGATTAATCGAAATGTTGCCCAAACTGCGAAACATCCCATTGCCGTCATAGTCGGGAAAGGCCAGGGTACATGCGTCGAGAACGCGTACGAAACCGGGCAACCCACCTTTGTAAGAGCAGTCTGGCCATCCTTCCCGATCGGCGGTTGCCAGAAAGAACATGGCGCAACTATCGATGAAGGTACGATCTGAATCGGTAAAGGCAATATGGGCGGTCACCTGCTCCAGCCGATCGGCAATCCGTCGACTGTCAAAGTGATCTTGGAGGTGGCGAGACCCGGCGTGATAGGTGCCTGGAATTTCTTCAGAAGATTGATCGTGTGTCATGCACTATGCTCCTTTATCATTCGGAATAGATCGAATGGCCGAAATAACGCTACTGTTAAACATCCTGGGTAAGGGCGAGCGAGCGAGCAGATGTGGAATTCTGGCGTTGAGGCCTGCTACAAAACGAATCACGGAGAGATAACAGGTATTATCGGTAGCATAGCAGAAGTCCTTAAGAAAAACAAGCAGGTAAGAACGCCGGGTGCATCCCAAATTTGGGATGCACCCGGCGGAGAGCAACCCCTTGACAGAGAGGCAGAGCCATAGTAGAGTATCTCAAGAGAGGCAGCAAGATGCCCCCACTTTTCACTCCTATACTCAATTCAGCATGAGAACCGGAGTTCGGTACAAACTAGAGATTGGAGATTGGCGACTACCCACGCCGATCTCCAATCTCTACTCTCCAATTTCAAAACGCAGGTTTTCATTTTGATTTCAGTATAGGATGCGTACCACAGGTTGGGGATTACACCGGACGATCAAAGTGCTCCTTCTCTGTAATCCCCCAGAATGGGACGCACCCCACTCCTTGCCACCCTTGCTTTGTCGCCGTTGAGTGAATCGAATGGACACCATTGTTCATAACTGTATAAAAGATGGACGGATATACAACGGTTGGGCGTAGTGATTTCAGAGGTAATCGCTATCGGTTAGCTGAGCTCCTAGGTAGCGGTGGCATGGGGCAAGTCTACCGCGCGGTTGATCGACTGACTGGTGAAGTCGTTGCTTTGAAACGGCTACCGCCATCACTCCTCGGGCAAAGCAATGCTCTGGAATTACGTGTTGCCTTAGCTCACGAATTTCAGGCCCTGGCCGGTTTGCGGCATCCCAATATTATTACCGTCCGCGACTATGGCTTCAGTGAGTCGCCCACGCCCACGGAAAGTTCGACCCGCTTTCCCTTATCATCTGCCCCCCCAATCCCCACCATGGTTGTCGATGCCAATACACAGCCTTACTTCACGATGGACCTGCTCTACAATCCGCGAACAGTTGTTACGGCAGGTCAGTTCTTAACCATCACGGAGCAGATTCAACTTCTGGTACCCGTGCTGCACGCGCTAACCTATCTCCACCGCCGCGGCACCATCCACCGCGATCTCAAGCCAGGCAACATTTTGGTCAGTGGGCGCGCAGTCAAAGTGCTCGATTTTGGATTGGCGGCATTGGCCGGACAGCGCCCCCCTTCCGCCGGCACCCTGCGCTATATGGCACCCGAACTGCTGCGCGGCGAAGCGGCAACCATCCAATCGGATCTCTATGCGTTCGGGGTGATCGCCTACGAACTGTTCGTCGGTTGGCATCCCTACGCCGCAACGGGACAGAGCATCTCTCCGGAACAACTGGCCCAATGGCAGCCGGATTGGAGCTATGTTAACCTTGCCCCTGCATTGGTTGCTGTGCTACAACAGCTCTTGGCGCAGGCACCAGAGCAACGCTACCCCGACGCACCGGCCGTCATTCATGCGTTGGCCGCTGCCACCGATAGTACCCTGCCGTTGGAAACCGAATTGACCCGCGAAAGCTTTCTGCAAGCGGCACCCTTCGTTGGCCGTACAGCAGAGTTGCAGCGCTTACAGGTGGCGGTGGCGCGCGCACGCGTGGGGTATAGCTCGTTTGCGCTGATCGGCGGCGAAAGTGGCGTCGGCAAATCTCGGTTGGTACAAGAGGTGCGCACTGGTGCATTGGTTCAAGGGCTATTGGTGCTACCTGGCCAGGCAACCAGCGATGGCGGGGCAGCCTATCAACTCTGGCGCGAACCACTGCGGTGGTTGGCATTGCTGAGCGCGCCGGATGCACTCGAAGCCGCCGTTCTACAGCCGCTTGTGCCAGACATTGCCGAATTGCTGGAGCATCCGGTGGCGCAGGCCCCTGTGCTAGAGACCAAGGCGGCAACGACCCGTCTCTTTACGACAGTGACCGATCTTTTGCGCCGCAGTGCCATGCGCCATCCTTTGTTGTTGCTCCTTGAAGATCTTCACTGGGCCGATGAACAGAGCCTGGCCTTGTTGCAGTGGCTTAACCGTGCGCTGTTCGAGCATGCCGACAACGAGTGTGCGCTCCTCATTGTTGCCACCTATCGACGCGGCGAAACGCCAACACTCCCCGAACGTTTTGTCGGCATTGATCCCATCCATCTGCCCCGTCTAGTCGGTGAGCAAATTGCGCAATTGAGTGTGGCCATGTTGGGCAAAGAGGGTGCGCGCCCGCGCGTGATTGACTTTTTGCAGCGCGAAACGGAGGGCAATACCTTCTTCGTAGTCGAAATATTGCGTGCCCTCGCCGAAGAAGTCGGCCGCTTGGATCAAATTGGGACGATGACATTGCCACAACAGATCTTCCCTGGCGGCGTGCAACAGGTGATCCAACGCCGGTTGCGCCGGGTACCTGCCCCCTTTCAACCGGCACTGCAGTTGGCGGCTGTGGCTGGCCGACAACTGGATCTTGCTGTGCTACAACACGCCGCCGAACACGTGATCTGGACAGCGGTATTGGATAGTTGTGTCAACGCAGCCGTGCTCGAATGGCAGGACAATCACTGGCAATTTACGCACGACAAGTTGCGCGATGGTCTGCTGGCCACCCTGCCAACAGCAACACAACAGCGCTATCATCAACAGATCGGGGAAGCGCTGGAGAGTGTCTATAGCACACAACTGGCGTCACACTACGCCGCACTGGCTTATCACTTTGGACAGACAGATGACCAAAGCCGCGAACGCACCTATCTTCAATTGGCCGGTGAGACAGCCAAAACGACCTATGCCAATGACGCGGCAATTGATTTCTACGCGCGCCTGCTGCACCGTATCGAGAGCGCGCCGCCCCCCGATACTTCTGCCGACAAAGCCGCTATCGAACGTCTGCACCGCCAAACCTTACTTGCCCAAGGCGATGTCCTCCAACTTGTTGGTCGCTGGGATGAAGCCGAACAACATTTTCAGCAGGCGTTGCTCTCAAGTAGCGCGCAGAATCAGCAGCAAACAACCGTACAAAGTTTGTACGCGCTTGGCCTGCTTCAAAGAATACGCGGCGATTTTGGCGGGGCTTTGGGCTATCTTCAAGAGGCCCAGGCATTGGCGCTGGTTGTGCAGGCAAACGAACGGGTAGACATTTTGCTGGAGATTGGCAATGTCTACTATTTGCAGGGCAATTACAGCGAGGCGCGCCCCTATTTACAAGAGGGGTTGGCAGTTGCAGAAGAGCAAGCCAATCGAAGTGCCGTGGCAGCAGCCTACCAGCGCTTGGGAAGTATTCATTTTTCCCAGGGAAATTATGCTGCCGCCCGTACCGATACAACGCGCGCGTGGGAGATCTATCGGGCGCTCGATAACAAATTAGGCATGGCCAATGCGCTTAACAATCTCGCCAATATTGATCGCAGCGTTGGTGATTATCCCACTGCCCAAAATCGCCGTGTTGAGACATTAACATTGCGTCGCGCCATCGGTGATCAATGGGGGGTGGCGGCTTCGCTCAACAATCTAGCGGTGATCCCCTATATCCAAGGCGATTTTGCAACTGCACGCCAATATTGGCAAGAGAGCCTGTCCTTGCGCAATGCGTTGGGGGACCGTTGGGGTGCCGGGCAGACGCTTGATAACCTCGGCTTGGTCTTCTTTTCCGAAGGAGACTATACACAGGCGTGCCAATACCATGAGCAGAGCCTGGCCTTACGCCGCCAATTGGGCGACCGTTGGGGACTGTCGATTTCACTAAGTAATCTGGCTCATGCCGAACTTTATCGGGGTCGGCTTGCCATTGCCCAAACGCACTATCGGGAGAGTTTGACCCTCTGCCACGAACTCGATGACAAACGGGGCATGATCTCTTGTTGCCTTGGTCTGGCTGGCGTCCTCGTGGCGGCAACGCCTTCCTCCAACCCTATGACGTTGACCATAACCCCTTCAACGGCCCTGCGCGCCACCCAACTTCTTGCATTTGCCCATCGCTTAATGGTCGAAATCGGTGTAGCGCTAGAACATGATGAGCAGACACTCTATCAGCAGATCGAGACAATAAGCCGCCATTTGCTCTTGCCATCACACTTTACAACGGCATGGGCCGTAGGTAGCGCCTTTACCGAAGAGCAGATTGTGCAAGCTAATCTCTCAGATCCGTAGCCGCCAGCCAGAGGTGCGGCATCTGACAAATAACGCCCATACACTCATACAACCGCTTGCCGATGAGTGTGAGACCAAAGAGCTGGATTTCCATAAATTGTCTAATCGCAGAGGAATAATAATGACATCCTTGTTAGCCGATCGCTTGTTGTCCGCCCGTCGCTCTCGCCTCGTGCGGCGCGAAGCTGAATGTGCGCTCTTTCAAGCGGCGCTGGTGGCAGAACAACTACCCTTTCACCTGCTCTATATTTTAGGTCCCGGTGGCGTAGGAAAAACGACGCTCCTGCACGAATTTGCACATCTGGCAATGGATAGCCAAGTGCCAACCTGCTATCTAGATGGTCGTCACCTTGAGCCGACCCCCGAGTTGTTTCTACTCAACCTGCAGAAGAGTCTAGGATTGGTTGCACCGGAGGCACCAATCAGCTATTTGCATCGTCAACAGAGCCGCTTTGTACTTCTCATCGACACCTATGAAATGCTAACCCAGCTGGACTCCTGGCTACGCGAAGAATTCTTACCCCAGCTTCCCGAGACACTCCTCGTGGTGCTGGCAAGCCGTATGCCACCGGCACTCGAATGGCGTATCGATCCTGGCTGGAGCCAAGAATTGCGTATGGTACCGGTGCGCAACCTGACGACCGAGGAAAGCCATCTTTTTTTGCGTCAACGTGCAATCCCAGCCGCGCAACACGATGCGATCCTCGCTTTTACGCGTGGACATCCGTTGGCCCTAGCCCTTGTCGCCGAAGCCTTTGCGCAACAGCCAGCCTTGCACTTTCAGCCGTTGGATGCGCCGGATATTATTGCGCCCCTCCTCGATCGCTTTATTCACGATACACCGACGCCACGCCATCGCGCTGCCTTGGAAGTTTGTGCGATTATCCGCTTAACGACCGAGTCGCTGTTGACGACCCTGCTGGATCTGCCAGAGACCCACGATCTCTTCCAATGGCTACGCAATCTCTCCTTTATCGAGTCCGATTGGCGTGGCCTCTTCCCCCATGATCTCGTGCGCTCGGCCATTGTCGCCGATCTACGCTGGCGCAATCCCTCGCGCTATCTGGAGTTACAACAACAGGCGCGCGCCTACTACGCCACGCTCATGACCAGCGGTGATCGGCAGGCACAGCAGCAAGCGCTCTCTGATTACTTATATCTTGATCGTGAAAATCCACTCGTGCGGCCCTACTTTTCTTGGCAAGAAAGTGGCGCAATTTTTGTAGATACATTGCATGAACCTGAGCCAAAGCATAGGAATGAAGGGCGGCAACAACGCCAACCACTTGTACCAAACCGTGATCAACAGGCCATCTGCGCCATGATTGAAAGACATGAAGGCAACCTTGCAGCGCGCCTGGCAGAACATTGGATGACACAACAGCCAGCAGGTGTCTATTTATTGCGCGATGCGCTCGGCATCCCGCAGGGGGCAGTGATCCTAGTCGCAATAGAGCAGACCACTGCCGATGAGCGCGCCCTGGATCCGGCAGTACACGCAGCCTGGCACCATCTAACGACCAATGCGCCCTTACAAGAGGGTGAACGGGCCATGCTCGTCCGCTTTTGGCTTGCCGCCGACAGCTACCAAGCGGTTTCTCCCCTACAAAGCCGGATCTTCTTACATCTCATTCAACACGCGCTAACAACCCCGGCGCTCGCCTATACGATGATCCCTTGCGCCGATCCAACCTTCTGGTCCGGTGTTTTTACCTATCTACACTTTGTGCGGATCCCCTCAGCCGATTTTACCATGCAAGCACAGCGCTATGGCTGCTATGGGCACGATTGGCGTCAACGCCCCGTGTTGCATTGGTTACAGATGCTTGGTGAAGACAATCTGCCATTCCCCTCTTCCACAGCGTGGTCGGTTACGCCGTCAGGAGTTGGCAACAGTGCATCGCAACAGGTCGTACAATTGAACGAGGAAGAGTGGACGGAAGCAGTGCGTGCGGCCCTGCGTTCTTTTCACGATCTGGGGAGCTTGGCGCACAATCCGCTGCTGACAACAGGGATTCTTCCGCTGCCTACGGTTCAGTTGCTTTCAGCACGCGCCCAAGCCGAAGCTTTGCAACACCTGATTGAAGAGAGCGCTTTATCGATGCAACAGTCTCAACGAAATCTCAAGCTCTACCGTGCGCTCTATCATACCTATTTTCAGCCAGCCGCCACGCAAGAACAAGCAGCCGAGTTGCTTGATCTGCCTTTTAGTACCTACCGTCGTCATCTAACCGCCGCTATCGCCTATTTGGTAAAAGTGCTACGCCAAACAATTTGAGAGATAATGTCATGAACGATAGATCGATTGCAGTTCGCTATTTGCATACCGTTATAGTAACCCAGCCGTCAACTGCGCAACGGAATAGGCCAGGTTCTTGCGCGCCTGCACGGTAAAGTGCTCTTCAAAATAGGCGGTCTGATAGAGCTGTGGGCGCTCTAGAAATTGCTGCAAGAGCGCGACCCGTCGGCTACAGTAGGTCGGCCACGCCACCCACGCATACTCGTGGCGAATCTGCGCTTCGTATTCGGCAAAGCGGGCAGGAGTAGCGCCAAAGATCGCCAGGTCAATATCGACCAAGAGCGCCACATCACCCGGCGGAGGGATCTGGTTGTGGGCAGTGAAAAGAATGAGTTCCTGGATCCGTGCAATCCGCTGGCTATTTACCCCTGCTTGCTGCAAGACGCGCTCCGCCCACTCTGCACTGGCGGCTTCGTTATCCTGTTGTTTCGGTTCGTAGATTACATCGTGAAACCAGATCGCGGCGGTTACAGTCGGTGGGTCGGTTGCCAGGTCGATAACGCACTGGAAGTGCGCCAATGATTCGTCGATGTGCTGCAACGTGTGGTAGGCGCGGTGCAATTCGCCATAGCGCTGCTGCAATTCGTCAAACCAATGGGCGGCAGGCGGATCGACCCCCAACGCCGACCAGAGTGCTCGCCATTGTGTGAGATCGACATTCCCCATACCGCCAACTTATCCCTCTAGGAGCAGCGCTTCCGGATCTTCGAGCAGCTCTTTAACTTTGACGAGGAATTGCACCGCCTCGCGGCCATCGACAATGCGATGGTCATAGCTGAGCGCCAGGTACATCATGGGGCGGATCACCACTTGCCCATCGATGGCCATGGGACGCTCTTGAATCTTGTGCATGCCAAGGATTGCCACCTGCGGTGGGTTAAGGATCGGCGTGCTGAGCAGCGAACCAAAGACACCACCATTGGTGATCGTAAAGGTACCACCGCGCAGATCGTCAAGTGCCAATGTGCCCCCTTGTGCTTTACCGGCCAACTCCTTGATCCGCTTTTCGATGCCGGCAAAAGAGAGACGATCAGCATCGCGTAAGACCGGCACAACCAAGCCCTCCTCGGCACCGACAGCAATGCCAATGTCATAGTAGTGCTTGAACACAATCTCATCGCCCTGGATCTCGGCGTTGAGGGGCGGGAAAGCCTTGAGCGCGCCGATGACCGCTTTGGTAAAGAAGGACATAAAGCCGACTTTGATGCCGTGGCGCTTTTCAAAGTCAGGATTGCGTCGTTTGCGCAACTCCATAATCGCGCCCATATCGACCTCATTAAAGGTGGTGAGCATTGCGGCGGTCTGTTGCGCCTGCACCAACCGTTCGGCAATCGTGCGGCGGCGGCGCGACATGCGCTCGCGTGTCTCGCCGCGCGGATCCATTGTCGATTTTGCAGATTGGGACGCGGGCTGCTTGGCCGGCTGGCCCGTCGGCTGTGCTGCCCTATGATCGGTGGCGTGGCTCTTCTGAATAAACTGTTCGACATCCTGCTTGGTCACTCGTCCACCGGGGCCACCGGGGTTGACCGCGCCGAGATCAACGCCTTGCTCAGCCGCCATTCGTTTGGCGACGGGGGTGGCGCGCTCTTCCTTTTCAGCGGCCTCGGGCTGTGGCTTCGCCTCGGGCAGCGCGGCCGCGGCTGTCGCCTGGGAAGAGGATGCGGCCTGCGCCTCCTCTTTGGGAGCAGCATCGTCGCTGGCCGCAGCAGCGCCACCTTCCTCAATCACGCCAAGAATATCGCCGATCTGCACATCGTCCCCGGCTTTGCGGGTGATTTGACTGAGCACCCCATCCTTCTCCGCTGGCACTTCCAGATCAACCTTGTCGGTCTCCAACTCGACCACCGCCTCGCCGGCCTTGATCGAATCTCCCTCTTTTTTTAGCCAGCGGGCCACCGTCGCTTCCACGACCGATTCGCCCAAGGCTGGTACTGTGATATTGGTTGCCATAATTAGTCCCAGTGCACCGTGATTTGTCTTGAAAACGTAGTCTGTACTGTAGTCTGTACTTACGTACTGTTTCTATGATGAGCTTCTGCGGATACGCAATCCCTTTGTGTCGCCACCGTTGTCAATCCACTTAACTTTTCCAATGGTTGCTGCCTAAGCACATAGTCCATTAATTCTAACAGCGGATAAATCCCGTCTTCATCAGGACGAAGCAACAAAACACCTGCGTACGTACCAGGCGGAAACTGTCGAATGTCAGCAAATCCTTTATCTGCTGTGATGAGGTAGCGTTTTTCCGCTTGAACAGCAATCCACAATTCGCGATCTTTCCACCCATGCCTTGCGCCAGCACAGTTGTTGCATCATGACCGAGCGCACATAAATTGCTTGCGATTATTGGAGGTAAATTTTCATCGGTTTTGATTAACATCTGTATTGCATCTATATGGTAGGGTATGCGACAAGTTATGCGGCAAGGGGCACAAGAACTTCGGTTTTCATCATTTCTGCTGCATATGCCAAAGCGGCACGAATGTTTTCAATGGTCAATTGTGGATAGTAAATGCGTATTTCATCAAAAGTCATTCCATCAGCCAAGCTGCCAATAATAATAGAGACAGGAATACGCGTGCCCTTGATACAAGGCTCACCATGATGTAACGCTGCATCGATCGTAATGTGATATTGCCAGTCAATTCGTTCCATCTTATTTCCCCTCTTGATCCGACCATTCAAACGCTCGCTTAACAATCTCATCTTGGTTTAGCTTGTGCCAGGCCGATGAACCCTCGGCCGGGTTGGCACGACGGGGGCGGCCAATGTAGCGCAGGGGAATCCCATTGTTGGTAATAAATTCCAATTGCGGTTTGGCCGCCGACCAAGCCCCCATATTGCGCGGCTCTTCCTGTACCCAGACGATCTCCTCTAATTTGCTGTAACTCTGGAAGAGCGGCTCCAACTCGAAAGCAGGAAAGGGATAGAGCTGCTCAACGCGCACCACGGCAATATCGGTCGCCTTTTCATAGGCGTCGCTGCTGACGAGATCGACATAGATCTTGCCGCTGCAGAGGATCAGCCGCTTGACTTTGTTACGCTGCCGTTTGCCGCTCATCCGTGGATCATCGAGCAGTGGCTGCCATTTACCTTCGGCCACCTCTTGCAACGATGAAGCCGCCAGCGGGTGGCGCAGCAGACTTTTGGGTGTCATCACAACGAGCGGCAGCGGGTCGGTGACGAGGAGCAGCGCCTGGCGACGGAGGAGATGAAAATATTGGGCAGCGGTGGTCGGGTAGGCAATGCGCATGTTGACTTCGGCGGCCATCTGTAGAAAGCGTTCGAGACGGGCGCTCGAATGATCGGGCCCTTGCCCTTCATAGCCGTGGGGCAGCAACAGAACCAACGACGGGGTCTGATCCCATTTGGCAAAGCCGGAGACAACAAACTCATCAATGACCGCCTGGGCGGTGTTGATAAAGTCGCCATATTGCGCTTCCCAGATGACGAGCCGCTCGGGGCGTTCAATATTATAGCCATACTCAAAGCCAATCGTGGCGGCCTCGCTCAGTGGGCTATTGTGGATTTCAAACGCGGCTTTGGCCGCAGGCAAATGATGGAGCGGGGTATACGCTTTCCCGCTTTCGGCATCATGCAAGACGGCATGGCGATGGCTAAAGGTGCCGCGCTCCACATCTTCGCCGGTCATGCGGATAGCAGTCCCCGCGGCCAGGATCGACGCCAGCGCCAACTGTTCGGCACTCCCCCAATCGATGGTACGCGCCGTTTCGTCGGCCAGTGCATCCTCGACACGCCGCCGAATCCGTTGCAAGCGGGGATGGACGGTAAAGCCATCTGGCAGTTGGAAGAGTGCTTTGTGAAACTCCCGCAACGTTGTGGCGGCAATGCTTGTATCGACTTTGCGCGCGGCCCCAGGCGGCGGCACCTCGATCTCCAGTGCCACCTGTTCGTCGCTACCAATGCTAGCCGAGGCTTCTTGTAACACGGTAAGCTGTTGCTGCAACAATGCTTCGGCTTTCTCGGCGTCAATCGTCTTCGCCTCGGCCAATTGGGTCGCCCACTGTTGGCGCACGGTGGGCAACGCATCAACGGCGGCGTACATTTTGGGCTGGGTAAAACGCGGTTCGTCCCCTTCGTTGTGGCCATAGCGCCGGTAGCCGATCAGGTCGATCACAAAGTCGCGCTTGAAGTGGTTGCGGTAGGCGAGCGCCATCCGTGCCACGCGGATACAAGCAAGCGGGTTGTCGGCGTTGACGTGGATCACGGGGATCTTAAAGCCTTTGGCCAGATCGCTGGCATAGAGGGTGCTGCGGGTGTGGCTGGGATTTGTCGTAAAGCCGACTTGGTTATTGGCGATAATATGAATGGTGCCGCCGGTGCTATACCCTTGTAAGCGGGTGAAGTTGAGCGTTTCGGCAACGATGCCCTGGCCATTAAAGGCGGCGTCGCCGTGGATCTGCACGGGCAGCGAGAGGAACTGATCCTGGCGTGGCGGCCCCGGCTCGTCGACAAAAGAGCCGGCCGCACGCGCCATCCCTTCAACCACTGGATTGACATGTTCCAGATGGCTGGGGTTGGGGGCCATGCGCACGGTGAGATCGATCTCTTGCGTCTTACGGACGGCGCGTTGCGCGCCGGCATGGTATTTGACATCGCCGGTCCAGCCCAGTTGGCTGAGACGGGTCTGGTTAGCGCTGCTCACGGTATCTTTGAATTCGAGGAGGATTTCACGGTAGGGCTTCTCTAAGATGTGGGTCAGCACATTGAGCCGCCCCCGGTGCGCCATGCCGATCAGAATCTCATAGATGCCCGCCTCGACCGCATAGGCGATCAGTTCATCGAGGATCGGCACCAACATGTCCAACCCTTCGATCGAAAAGCGCGTCTTACCGGGATAGTTGCTCTGCAAAAAGTGCTCGAAGCCTTCGACTTGCGTCAACCGTTCCAGCAGGGCAACCTCATCAATCGGATCGTTAGCGGGGCCAAAGCGATCGGTCTCTACGGCATCGCGCAGCCAGGCCCGTACCTCGGGAATGCGCAAGTGGTCAAAGTCATAGCCCATGCCCGAGCCGGAATAGATACGCCGCAATTCGGCAATCGCCTCGGCGGCTGTCGTTGTGCGCTCTGCCACGGGACCGCTAACCAAGCTGGCCGGCAGCTGGCGCAGATCGGCTTCTGTGAGGCCGTGGTAGGCGAAGGCGAGGGAGGGGTCGCCCGGCGGCTCGCTGCCCAATGGATCTAACTGTGCCTCCAAGTGGCCATATTCACGGATCGCCTGTGCCAAATTGACGACACCGACAATTTTTTGTGAATCAATGGCTGATATCGGTGCAGCAGCGGATGTAGCATCAGCGTCGCCATTGACGAATGATGCAGCGCTCTCCACGGGTGGTCTCCACTCCTGGAAAAACTGACGAGTCTCCGCATCAACCGCCTGGGGGTCGCGCTGGTAGCGTTCGTAGAGCTCTACGATATATCCCGCATTGGGGCCGTAAAAATCATTCCAACTGAGCATGGCAAGTCCAAGGTTTGGTGTGGCGTTGACAAGCTCAGGCGTTACGCTCTAGCCACTCGTTGGCTGAGCTTGTCGCAGCCAACGAGTGGCTAGAGCGTAACGCGAAACAAAGGCTTTGTCAAGGAAGTTGGGTTTCAATCCCGAAATTCTCAATTTAGCCACAGATAAACACAGATAAACACAGATAAACACAGATAAACACAGATGAACAAGCACAAAAGATTTTCTAGTTTTTACGTAACTATACAGCCATCTTCCTATGTGCCGCCTGTCATTCTGCAAGAATCTTCAAGGTTGGTTAACTTGGAGACTCTTACAGAGTGACAGGTTTATCAGCCTTTGAATGGCTGAATAGTACGACAACGTTAAATTAGAGAGATACTATCGAGAGCGTGCGTCGCACTGCCGGGAGACTGGTCGCATCCACGCAATTCCCCTCGGCAGTGCGACGCACGCTCTGCACCAATCTAACGTTGTCGTAATAGTTACGTTTTTACTTAGGCCAATACAAAATTTAAACTTTCCACGAAGCGCACGAAGAGACACGAAGCTTTGTCTTTTCTTCGTGTCTCTTCGTGCGCTTCGTGGATCATTATTTCTGCGGAATGGCCTTAGTGCGCCATTGCATAGTGCTGCGCCAGAATGTCCGCGGCAAAGTCGTTTTCTGGATCGCGCCAGACCGAGTGGATGTGGTTGGCGTCATTTTGCGTGTTGTCATATTCCACCAGGAAGCGCGGCCCTTGAATGCGATAGTAGTGCGCTTCACGACGTTCGATGCCACCAGCCCAGGCAAAGTGCAAGCCGTCAATGCCGCGCGCCTTGAGGGCCTGCATCTCTAACTCAGCCAACTCTTCGGGCATACGGCCAATATAGTCACCGATGAGTGTCAGCAAGATCTCCTGCTGACCGGCGCTCATGGCACTGGCGGCGAGACCTTTGGGTGTGCTCGAATAGCGCACCGCCTCCAGTTGCTCCAGGTTGACACCGCGCTCAGCCACCAGCCGCTCCATCGTGCGGAATTGCGTCGCAACTGCGCTGGTATCATTGATGCCAGGGGTCTGGGCCGGCAGCGCACCGTCGATCACATAGGGTCGATTGAGCATCACCACGTCGGGCGGGGCCATCGTTGTCAGTAAAGCCTGAGAGCGCTGCTCCGTGCCAAAGGCGTGCATCAGATCGCGCGCCAGATCTTCGATAGTCGCCAATGGCCGCAGTGACTGAGAACCAATCAACGGCGATTCGGCAGGATTCGAGCCAAAGAAGGTCGGTGTTGGCGCGACGATTTGGCCATTAACCAATGTATAATTGAGCGAAATGTGATGCCCTTCAAAGCGCCACCCCCATGTACCCGTTGAATCAGGTGTGCCAAAGATCGTCAGGTGATAGAGGCGCGAATCGCGCCACCAAAGTTGGCTGGTAAAGCCTTCCTTGCCATCGAGCAACGTCTCTAACCCCATGATCGTCGTAACCGTGTTATAGCCACCGCGGCTGAGGCCACTCATGATGAGCTGTTGGGCCAGCCGCTGTAGCTGACGATCCATCTGAGTGAAAGGCAACCCCTTACGCTCCGTTGGGGTATAATACCAGGAGGTACGCTCTTCGTGATCGGCAAAGTCAAGCTGTGCCGTCGCACGTTGGTCGGTAGAGAGGGCGGCCAGAAAGGCTTGGGCGGCCTCACCCATACGTTGCACGATCTGCTGGGCAGCAGTGCCTGTGGGGAGACTATTTTCGGTTGTACACATGGTTGGCTCCTTAGTTGGGAAGGGTAGACGACTGGCGCTTCTACACGCTCAGTCAGCGGCACTTTGGCCGATACTGCGAACAACCGCTATATCGTATAGCTGGCGATGCGCAGTTGCAACAGACAAATTATACATGAGAATATACATGAGGACGATTATAACATGGGAAGACCTATGGGTAAATGCGTGAAAAATTCTGCTGCGCTTGGGATCAATATTCACGACACCTCAACGATATCTTCAGAATTTCCACACAATTACACTTTACAATAGAAGGTATTAGGAAAAGAGTCTAACTGTAGTCCGATTGAGACTTTCAGAAAGGATCACCGATGTATATTGACAAACGTTGGCTACTACTACTCCTTATTCTTGTGATCTTGGGTGGTGGTGGCTATTTCTTTTTTGCAAACACAACACTCAATGCGCAGGAAGGGACAACTCAGCGCGCAACCAATGGCGCGTCGAACGGCACAACCAACCGGGCAGCGAATGGTGCGGCCAATGACGCCGCTCCCTCTGCGATAACCATTCAACCCGCCACCGCGCTCGTGGGCGAGGTGAGTGCCTCTGGCCATATTGCCCTGGTCAATCAGCAGGTGGTGGCCCCCGATGTGGGCGGGACAGTACAGCAGGTCGATGTGAAAATAGGCGACACAGTCGCGGCGGGCGATCTGCTGTTGGCACTTGATACGACCACTTTGGAACGGGCCGTCAAGCGGGCCGAATTGTCAGTGGAAGCACAGCGCAATGCGCTGGCCCAATTGACGGAGGCAGCCACCGACGCCGAAGTTGCCGTGGCCGAAGCCAATCTGACCGAAGCGCAACAGAATCTAGCCGATGTGCTGGCCGGCCCCAGCAATGCCGAGATCGCGGCCGCACGCAGCAGCCTCTCCTCATCCTGGTCAAAATATAATGAGTTGCAGGCAGGGCCAAGCCAGGCCGAGTTGACGCAATTGAGTGCCGACCTCAAGAAGAGTGAAGTTGCCCTGGCCGAAGCCAAACGGTCGTATGACAAGGTGGTATGGCGCAATGATGTAGGAATGACCAGTGAAGCAGCGGCCATGCAAGATGCAACCATCGACTATGAAAAGGCGCAGGCAGCCTACCAAACCTCGATTGCCGCCGCAGACAATTCGGAGTTGCAATCGGCGATCAGTTCGGCACAGAATGCCCAGGTCCAGCTAGACGATCTGCTCAATTCACCAACGGAGGCTGAAATTGCTCAGGCCAAAGCGCAGGTTGCCGATGCGGAGGCCGCGCTGGCAACGTTGCAGGAAGGCCCCACCGACAGTGAATTGCGCGGGACAGAGATCAGCTTGGAGCAAGCGTTGGTTGATCTTGAAGAGGCCTATGGCAATTTGGCCGCGGCCAAACTCTATGCACCCACCGCCGGCACCGTTCTGGCTGTCGATACCGCTGTGGGCGAGCGTGTCAGCGAAGGGACAGTGGTGGTCACTTTGGCCGACACAGCCGAATTGGAGTTGACCATCGATGTCGCCGAACTCGATGTACCACAGATTGCAGTGGGTCAGCCCGCCGCGGTCGCCATTGACGCCCTCTCCGGCAAGCCTTTCAGCGGCGAAATTACCGTGATTGCGCCTTCGAGTGATAGCTCCTCCGGCGTGGTCTACTATTCGGTGACGGTGCGGCTGACCGACAGTGAGCTTGCGCAGGTGCGTCCTGGCATGACGGCGATTGCGACCATCCAGAACACCCAAAGCGCCATGAGCGATAGTTGGCTGGTGCCGACGACGGCGATTCAAGAGCAGAATGGGCAGAATGTCGTTACAGTGATCAATGGCGAAACACAAACGGCAGTTACCGTCACCCCTGGCGCGGTTCAAGGGGAGTGGACAATGGTCCAATCAGCCGATCTTCAAGCCGGAGATCAAGTTGCCGCAACGTTGGCCAGTTATACCAATGAGAACAGCGGCTTCCGTGGGCCAGGCGGCGGGCCTCCCGGCGGTGGGCCTCCTGGAGGCTGATCGTAGCCACAGAGAACACAGAGAGTTTCTTGATTTTCGCAGATATAGCTGATTACGCTGATAAAGCAGTGACGCCCGTAGAAGAAGGAAGCGTTATGAGAGTTTCAAAGATATACGCGCAACGGCCCCATCCACGGATACGGGCTGGCAGCGCAGGTATGCGCGGCTTGTCAACAGGCTTATCAACAGGCTTGATGAAGATGATCCTCGTTGCAATATTGGCAGGCGCGCTTGCGATTGGCTTCGTGCCAACGACAGTCAGCGCGCAAAGTAATAGCATCGTTGCCATTACAGATGTCAATGGTTCGATGCTGCGCGATCTGCCGGACGGCTCGGTCACCCAGGTCATCAGTGCCGGGCAACCGCTTGACGCCGTTGGCCGCAACGCAGACCAGGGCTGGATCGCGGTACGGCTTAGCGATGGCAGCGCCGGCTGGATTGCAACGGATCAGCTGATTATCTTTGGCGTGGCACGTCTGCCGGTGATCGAGGTAGCTGCTGCGACTACGGAGAGTGCGGCAGCACCCAGCAATGCAAACGATGCGTCCGCCAGCGCGAGCACGACTATAACCGGTACAGAGGCGACGAGCAGCACCATAGTGAGCACCAACGCCATCTCGACAATAACGGTGCTCACACCAAGCAACACGGTTGCCGACAGCATGGCCGTAAGCAGCGATCCAGCAACTGCGCTCAGTGGCACCGTTACCTTGAGTAACAGCCGCCTCAATGTGCGGTCAGGCCCATCGACCGGCTATGCAATTGTCGACAAAGCGATCTCTGGCGACCTGTTGCCCGTAATCGGGCGCAATGCTGCCGGAGATTGGGTGCAGGTTCAGTTGCCCACAGCCCAAGGGAGTGCGGACAATGGCTGGGTAGCGACCCGTTATTTGGCCCTAAGCGGGACGTTAGACGCGGTGCCGGTGGTGACGGTGAGCAGCACGCCAAGTGTTCAAGCCACAACTGCCCAAACAACGGCAGCCCAAACGACCGCCATTCCCGTCTCTGCCAGTGCTACCGACACCACTGAGACAAGCACAGCGAATCTTCCCACAGTCAGCGGTGCGAGTCTCAGCGGAACGTTGGTGATTCAGAGTAGCCCGGGCGGCACCATCTACGGCTATAACTTGGCCACCGGTCAGCTCTGGACGGTTAGTCATGGCTTTGATCCGGCGATTAGCCCGAACGGCAAGACGGTTGCCTTTGTACGCGATGGCGGCGAGAATGGGGTCTATCTGGTCAACATTGATGGGAGCAACGAGCGGCTAATTTTCTCTGGCCGCACGCGCCTTTCATCGCCCAAGTGGAGCCCCGATGGCAATTGGATCCTCTTTACGCGCAGCGATGAGTATAGCGAATGTATTGACACGGGGCGTGGCTGTGTCTCCCCCAATACCTTGCCACCAGGCGCACCAACCGATGGCCTGACGGTGAGCAAAGATTACAAGTATGATTTAGCCAGAGTCGACAGCAATGGCGATAACTATCGTGACATCGCCTCGCTAGAATCGGCACGTGTCGCCGACTGGAACGCCGCCGGCATCGTCTACCAATCCTCGGCTGGGCTACAGATTACCAGTGACACAGCGGATGCGACCAACCGTCTCCTCTTTTTTACGCCACTGCAGCCGCCCGTGGAAGATCCCGATTGGCAGCCCAATGGGGGCAGCGTGCTCTATGTGGAGCATCACGGCAGCCACTACGAGATCTTTACGATTAACCCAGATGGCTCCGGTAGTACGCCACTGACCCGGCCCGTGACAACGCTGGTCGACCAGATGCCCAACAACGTGGCCCCGGCGTGGAGTCCCGATGGACAACACGTTGTCTTTCTGAGCAACCGCGAGGCGAACAACGAAGCCGGCACCTGGCGCGTTTGGGTAATGGATGCCGACGGCAGCAATCAACGGGCATTGCCGATCGACATATCTATCAATTACACCTATGGCAATGAACAGGCAGTGGATTGGGGCCGGTAACAGCCGGCTGATCGTCAAATCAGCAACCAGAAGATCAGTGGCTCTTCGGTTAGCTTGGAAAGTCATTACTCAACCTATCCCCTGTGTATCGGCTTGTCACACTGAAAGCGTCTTCAAGTTCGGCAACTTGAAGACGCTTTCAGTGTGACAAGCTTCAGATAGCTGAGTATTACGACAACGTTAAATTAGACAAGATTGACAGAATTAACAGGATTGATACAGCAGAACAAAAATCTTGTGAATCGTATGAATCCTCTCTATGAAATGTAATTTAACGTTGTCGTAGTATTTACCTTAGAAACAGAAAAAAAGCGCCCGATGGTGATCTGAGATCACCATCGGGCGCTTTTTGCGTTATACTTTCTTAAGCATAATCGCACCAGCGTGTTTTGCCTGCCACAAGCCACTTTTGGCGGACAAGCTGTACACATTTGACAGCCACCATCCGTTCTGAACAGGGCAGCGTTTGCTGACGCAATGTGCGCCATTTGGGAGTTGATGGGAGGGTTTGGGGATGTTGGGGTTGGGTAGATTTCCGAACGTCGCTCATAGTTTCCTATCTCAAAGTTTACCTTACATGGTTGCGTATCACTTTTGTCCTGGGCAGGGACTGGTGCGCGCAAGACAATCGTAGTACGAAATCATACATTTGTAGATTACAGCTTTCTGTCAAATTATAGGTGCATGGATATGAATGCAATGCTCTATACGCGTAGCCAGTGAAGAAAAGGAGTTGCTGATGCAACCGTTACGGATCGGCACATTGGGCGCAGCACGGATTACACCCAATGCGTTGCTAAAACCGGCCGCGCAAAACCCGGATGTGGATGTCGTCGCGGTGGCAGCGCGTGATCCGGCGCAGGCACGTGCCTTTGCTGCGCAATATGGCATTCCTCAAGTCTATGACACCTACGCAGCACTCTTGGCCGACCCCACGCTCGATGCCATCTACAACCCGCTGCCCAACAGCTTGCATGGTGAATGGGGAATACGGGCGCTGCGCGCCGGTAAACATCTGCTCTGTGAAAAGCCCTTGGCAGCCAATGCCACCGAAGCCGCGACGATGGCCACCGTGGCCGCGGAAGAGGGGCTGGTCTTAATGGAAGCGTTTCATACCCTCTATCACCCATTGGCGGCGCGGCTAAAAGCTATTGTGGAGAGTGGGGAGTTGGGCACCATTCGTCATGTCGAAGCACACTTTCGCACCATACTGCGCAACCGTCACGATATCCGGCTCGACTACGCGTTGGGAGGCGGTGCCACCATGGATTTGGGTTGTTATACCATCCGCCTGCTACGCTTCCTCTTGGATCGAGAGCCAGTGGTGCTCCGGGCAAAGGCAACATGTACTACGCCTCAAATCGACCGCAAGATGGAAGTTGCGCTTAGCTTTTCGCACCCATCCGCCCCGCCGATCAGCGGTAGGATGAGTTGTGCCTTCTGGTCACGGCAATTGATCCGGATCACGATGCGAATTATTGGTGACCAAGGCGAACTTTTTGTGATCAACCCCATGCTCCCCCATCTTTTTCACCTCGTACAGGTCAAGAGCGTCACCGGTCGGCGCATTGAACGCTGCCCCGGTGCGAGCAGCTACAGCTATCAACTGCGCGCCTTTGTGAGAGCGATCCGCGACAAAACGCCCCCGAAGGCACCTTGGATCAGCGATGCGGAGGACAGCATTGCGAACATGCGGGTCATTGATGCCATTTATGAGGCAGCGGGACTTTCCAAGCGATTGCCGCACGGATAATTGATAGTTGGCGAGAGGTTAGATTAAAGTGGACCCACTTGTCAAGACAGAGAAGGGGTGAGAAATAAAGTCCCAAGGCTCCTTTCGTTAAAGCAGATTTTTGAAGTAAACCTCACTTGGGGTGAGGTAGCCAAGGGACTGGTGAGGCCGTCGTTGATT
>DAOUCA010000057.1:0-91297 GCA_034432375.1 Caldilineaceae bacterium | reverse complement strand
AATCAACGACGGCCTCACCAGTCCCTTGGCTACCTCACCCCAAGTGAGGTTTACTTCAAAAATCTGCTTTAACGAAAGGAGCCTTGGGACTTTATTTCTCACCCCTTCTCTGTCTTGACAAGTGGGTCCACTTTAATTGCACATCGTATCAAACAAGATAAAACCACTACGGTAATAAACGTTAGAGACCTAATGACTGTACAGACTGAAAATGGTGGATATCGAAAAGCATTTGTACTTTCACCACTAACAGAAAAGCCTTTATCAGACCATATACTATTATTAAGATGTGATAGAGTACTTGATGAGACAGACCCAAACCCTAGCGGATTCTACTTTATTGGCGGGTTTGACCATGCAAATGTTGTTAATGACCATAGTGTAGATACCTCCTTTTTAGGAGCGTTATACCCATCAGAAAACTATGAGCAGCTTCTACACAAATTAGGTAGCATTGACTTGCACGAGCCGTAGATATAGTAAGGAACACTTGATGTTTGGCATACATTGAAGTCACTAAAGCCTCAAGTATACCTGTGTTGTTTTAGCAAGTAAATACATACCATTAGAAGAACTAACCAACCATGACCGACACCAAACCTTGCCCATTTTGTGGCGAAACCATAAAAGCTGTTGCAAAGAAATGTCGCTATTGTGGCGAATTCTTGGACGGTTATACTCGTGATAAAGTTTGGAATGAAGTAAATACAGGTGGTGGGGCTGCGGTCGGTAACGATGTGAATGCAAGTAGTTTTGTTGGCAGGGACCAGTTTAATGGGCCTGTTACACTTGGAAAAGCACAACGTGATGAGCAATATGAAATTGTGTTGAATTGGAAGAAGCTTGGAAAACCGTTGCTTAGGGAGTTTGATTTAGCTGGACGGGACTTATCGGGTTTGGAATTTCCTTTAGGAGATTTTAGTAGCTGTAACTTGCGCAAGGGAAAACTACGTGGCGTTGACTTAAGTCAGGCCAATCTCAGCAATGCAAATCTGAGTTTTGCAGACGTAAGCGGCTCTGTTGCGCATCGAGTTAATTTGCGTAGTGCTAACCTGACATTAGTAGACTTATCTTGGACTGATTTGGCTACAGCTAACTTACGTGAAGTGAACATGTGTGGTGCAAAGTTGATAGGTGCTAATTTAACTAATGCGAGCTTAGTAGATTCAAATCTGTGTAAAGTAGACCTCACGCGGGCCCACCTGACAAATGTTAATATGATTGACGCAATGTATGATGTATACACCATCTGGCCCGATAATTTCGACCCAGTAGCAGCGGGAGCTATTTTAGTAGAGGATGAAACCCTATGACCAACCAAACTAACACATCAGGTGGTGCATCTGTAGGCGGCAACGTTGATGCAAACGAATTCGTTGGTTGAAATAAACACGATGCTCAATCCCGACTAACCGCTGTGCCGCACAGCACAAGAAGCCTCCAACCAACCTTTTTTAACCACCAAATAATATCAAATTTGCGACAATTCCGAAACGATGGTATTATTGCCAAGTCAGTTGTCACACCGTAAACATAAATGACGGCTGGCGCAGCACATAAGTAGAATAAGTATACGGGGCTATAGCTCAGTTGGGAGAGCACTACAATGGCATTGTAGGGGTCAAGGGTTCAAGTCCCTTTAGCTCCACTCCGTAGTTCCTTTCCAGAGATTTAACGCGTAGAGCGCAGAAGATTTCTGGATCGATAGTAAGTATTTTGATCAAACAGACAAATACTTGATCATGGCCCTTCCCTGGTGGAAGGGTTTTTTTGATTGGATCCCAGAAAGGTACCCACCGTGTCACTCCCCACCCGTGCAGCCGATGAGCTGCGTCCCATTGAATTTACGCTCGACTATGTTATGCACCCTGAAGGCTCGGTGTTGATCGCCGCCGGCAATACGCGGGTGCTCTGTAACGCCACCGTGGAAGAGAAGCTGCCGCCGTGGTTGCGCTATTCGGACAACCGTCACGGCTGGGTGACGGCGGAGTATGCGATGTTGCCACGCAGCACCGGTAGCCGCACCACGCGCGAGACCGGTGCACCGCGCGGGCGTACACAAGAGATCCAACGGCTGATCGGGCGCAGCCTGCGCGGTGCGGTCGATCTCAAGGCGCTCGGTGAGCGGCAGATCATTATCGATTGTGATGTGTTACAAGCCGATGGCGGCACACGCACGGCCGCGGTGACCGGTGGCTATGTCGCGCTGGCGTTGGCAATTAAGCGGCTGGAAAAGCGGGGCACCATTCGTCCAGGCTCGCTCATCCAATCGGTCGCTGCGGTCAGCGTGGGCATGCTCAAGGGCGAGGCGGTGCTCGATCTCGATTATGCGCTCGATCTGGCGGCGGATGTCGACATGAATGTGGTGATGACCGGCGACGGCCAATTTGTCGAGGTGCAGGGGACCGCGGAAGGGCAACCCTTTGACCGCGGTGCACTCGACGCGATGTTGGCCTTGGCCGAGAAGGGGATCAGCGAGTTGTTGGAGAAACAGGCCGTCGCACTGGCCGGTGCCAATATTTAGACGCTAAATAGAGTGCAGAAAGAATTTAAAAACTTGATCCACGAAGCCACACGAAGGCACACGAAGAAATGCAAAAAAATGCTGGTTCAACCCGATCTCAGGTTGTAGATAAGAGATCGGGGAAGGGCACAAACCTAGGGTGTCAAGTCGTGCGACCATCGCCTTCTGGAGGTGGGATCAAGTACGACACTAAATTCTGTTCTTCGTGTGACTTCGTGCCGCTTCGTGGACAATTTTTGATTCTTTGTCTTTGCCTTAGAGGCCATTGCGCCGGAAGCCGCGCCCGGGGTGTAGTGGCTGTGCCAGGGCCTGTTCAATGGCATCGTCGCGCTGAATGCGGTAGGTGGAGATGCCCGATGCTTCCAATTCAATGAGCAAGGGGGTATAGTCAACCGCGCGACCAAAGGTCGATCCATCGATGACCACGGCTACGCTGTTGACGCCGCGCCGCTGGATCTGCTGCAGCGCGATCGCCCAATCGCGCGAGGGATCAGAACTGATGGCGACCACCGTATCGTTGCGATTCAGGCGAATGCCATCGGTGCTGATGAGATGGGCAAAGGGAAATGCCCCATCCGCTTCGACGACGGCTAGCGCTTCAAGTAACTTATTGAGTTGTCGTTCGCCGCGGTCGGCTTGAATGTACTCCCGCGTGGCACTCCACGCCGTAAAGCCAACCGCGCGGTTGCGCATGAGGAAGTAGCGGGCCAAACTGGCGGTGGCTGTGATGCTATACTCGGTTGTAATGGGGGGGAGCTCAAACTGCTCGCGTTGGCGTTTGTTGCGCAGGGCAAAGAGTCCTGGCTCCGGTGGTTTGGCAACCCACGGTAACCGTCCTTCGGCATCGGCAGAGAGATCTAAAAAGAGCCAAATATCGGCCGTCGGGTCAAGCTCAAATTCTTTGACCATAAAGCGGCGCGAGCGTGCTGTGGTTGGCCAGTGGATGCGGTTGAGGCTATCCCCACGGACATATTCACGCACCCCCGCCACACTGCTGGTGATCTGATAGGTTCGCCGATGGCGTGCTTCGCCACCGGATAGATCCGAGAGCGAGGGTTCAAACGAAGTGAGTTCAATCACCAGCGGGTAGACGATCAGTTGGCTCGTATCGCTAATCTCTTGGGTTACGGCGAAGATGCCGAGCGGATCGCCGCTGTGCAGGGTAAGTGGCCCTAATTGAAAGCGACCGCGTTGGGTACAGAGCGTCTTTAATTGCCAGCGTTGGGTGCTGCTGCGTCCCAAGTTATTAATGACCCGGCTGGCGGGATGCCAGGGCAAGGTCGAGTGATCCTCAATTTCGATCCACAACTTGGGCCAATAGTTCCGATTAACGACCTCAAATTGCTCTTCGGCATATTGCCCAACCTGGCTGCGCCGCGTGCGCGTAAACCGGCGCAGGCCCAACCCACGCACGCTATTGAGCGCATAGCCATAACTCAATACAAGGACAGCGGTGATCAAGTAGGCAATGTTAAAGGCCAACTCGCGGCCGCTATTAAAGGCGAGCACCCAAGTTGTGATCAACGCCGTCAGCAGAAAGATGAGTCTTGAGGACATAGGGGTTCGCCGAACTAGCGTGGCCGCGCACGAGCACCGGGGACCGGTGTGTGACGCAACGAATCTTCAATAATTTGGCGAGCGGTGACATTCTTAATGCGGGCCGATGGGCTCACAATCAAGCGATGGGCCAACGTTGATTCCGCCAATAACTTGACATCATCCGGCACCACAAAATCGCGACTGTCCATGGCTGCCCATGCGCGTGCTGCCGAAAAGAGTGCCAAACTCCCACGTGGGCTAGCGCCCAGATAAATATCGGGGTGGTCGCGTGTTGTATTGACGAGATCGACAATATACTCTTTGACCAGATTATCGACATAGATCGAGCGCACCGCCTTTTGCGCTTCGACCAACTCCTCCACACTCACCACCTGCTCGACATCTTCGATCGGATGATGATCGGATTGGCGCGAAAGCATATCGGTTTCGTGCGTCTTCTGTGGGTATCCCAACTGAATTCGCATCATGAAGCGGTCAACTTGTGCTTCGGGTAGCGGAAACGTGCCCTCATATTCAATTGGATTTTGGGTGGCCAGCACCATGAAGGGGCGGGCCATGGCATAGGTCACGCCGTCGACCGTGACCTGGCGCTCTTCCATCGCTTCCAGCAGCGCCGACTGCGTTTTTGGTGTGGCACGATTGATCTCATCGGTTAAGACGATTTGGGCAAAGATCGGGCCAGAACGAAATTCAAATTCTTGGCTCTTTTGATTGTAGATACTAACGCCCGTCACATCGCTGGGCAGCATGTCCGGGGTGAATTGAATACGGCGAAAGGTACTGCCAATACTGCGCGCAATGGTTCGTGCGAGCATCGTCTTGCCGACACCAGGCACGTCCTCAATGAGCAAGTGCCCCTCACAGAGCAAGGCGAGCAAGGTGAGTTTTACTTCGTTTTGTTTGCCAATGATTACTTTTTGAACATTATTCAATACGCGACTGGCTACGGATTGGACGATCTCCATCGGTCTCCCCCGGAAGAGTTAAAATCAGTAATTTTAGAATCAATATAACACTACAACGGATGCAGGAAATCACGAATTTGCTAGCAACACATCCGTGATTTCAGAGAAAATATCAGCGTAAACCATCGAAACAATAAGCTGAACCCAACACTACAACAGATGAAGGAAAGAGCGGATTTGTCACCAGCATGTCCGTGATTTCAGGGAAAATATCAGCGTAAACCATCGAAGTTATAAGCTGAACCCAACACTACAACGGATGCAGGAAAGAGCGGATTTGCTAGCAACGCATCCGTGATTTCCAGAGAAAATATCAGCGTAAACCATCGAAGTTATAAGCTGAACCCAACACTACAACAGATGAAGGAAAGAGCGGATTTGTCACCAGCATGTCCGTGATTTCAGGGAAAATGCCAGCGTAAACCATCGAAGTTATAAGCTGAACCCAACTTTGTCAATGAAAATATCAATCTGTCGTTTCCCACATCCGCTGTAGTGTTCCTGACATGCCCCAATCCAACCTCCCCCATACCCAAAGGCTGGTTGCCTTTTCGGTGCAAAGGCAGAAGCTTTTAACTCTCTCCCTAATGTGGAGGAGGGTTGAGGTGGGGTAATTCGTTATCAAATGATTAAGGCACAGTCGTTACACCATAGGCGATCTTTGGGAAAATTGGTGTACGCGCTCGTACAAATTACTCTTAGGGTATCACAACTCGTCATTCTGCAACAAAGTTTGGTATAATAGTAAACTTTAGTAGGTACTTATGCAATACTCAAGGCTTATCAGACGAAATTGTGCACAGATTTGGACCCCCCAAAAATCCTGGGTCGTACAAGCTGCCTAGATGAGCGTAGTCAAAAATACAAGAAGCGAATCCGGCATGGAACTACATGAATATCCCCGCCCTGCAAACGATACTGGCATTGGCATCCATTGGACAACTGGGTATGCCACCGCGATTGGCATGCGCCAGATCCGCGAATTTTGGCTTCCGGAGATGAAGGCGCTCGGTATCAAGTGGGTCAAAATTTATAATCACGATGGCGCGCTTGATTTTGCTGAGTTATTATTGGCGGAAGGGTTCATGCCGATTATACGGATTTATCGACCGACGCCCAATCCCAGTCGTCTCGATGTGAAAGATGTCGTACAGATTGATGCCTTCTTGCGTGTCGGTGCCCGTTATTTTGAATTTAACAGCGAACCGGACCGCGACGCCGAGTGGAAAGGTGGGCGGATGCCGGCCAATGGCATCAATCTCGTGGTTGAGAACACGATTGCCAACTTGGAGATTATCTTGGAACGGGGCGGCATGCCGGCGGTGCCGGCGGTTGCCAATGGCAGCCGCTGGGATCTGGTGGGCAAGATCGTTGCCTTTGGGCGCAAAGATCTCTTTGCCGGGCCGGTTTGGCAAGCGATCCACAACTACCCACGCAACCGTCCGCTCGATTATCCCTACGATATTGGGAATCAGGAAGGTGCCGCCTACACCTATCGCTTCTACCAGGTTGTCAATGAAGAAATTTGGCAGGAAAATGCCTGGCGGGGGCGCACGCTGGATGAGGTCAACCGCCTGCGCAGTGACCGCAGCAACCCCGGCGCGACGGTTATGGATGATGCTGCCTGTTGGCTCTCCTATGAATATTTCGATGCGCTCAACCAGAAGCATCTGGGCCACAGTTTGCCGTTGCTCTCCACAGAATGTGGCTACCTGATCGGCGAAGATGTCGACCCGCGCTATCCGGCGACCAGCCCCGATCTACACATGGCGCAGACATTGGAGGCTTGTCGAGTGATGATGGGCACGAGTCAGCGCTTTGCCTCGGCACCAGATTACTATTTTTGTGCTGCCTTTTGGCTGCTGGCCAATGCTCAACTGGGCAGCACCAGCAGTTGGTGGGAGACCCATGCGTGGTACTCTGAGCGTTGGGTGGGTGGGGCTCTGCCGCTGGTCTTCGCCTTGAAATCCGAACCCAAAATCGCGCGCCGTTGGCAAGGCGAAGCTGCCGAAGATTTGGTGAGCCTCTATGGCACGGTGGCCCATGCCGGTGACTTTCGCATCCTGCTTCTACACAAAGGCGAGGAGGAGAAGGGGCGGTCGATGTTGGATCCAAACAGCCGCTATCGGTTTGATGATCTGCCACCGGGCCATTATACCTTAACCGTGCCTGGGGCTGGCTTTGAACAGAGTATCGAATTGGCCGCTGGTCAGCAAGAATTGCTACTCAACTTGGATTTGACCCCCACCCGTGCGCCGGTTAGTAAAAGTCGGATTGAAGGTACGGTGCGTGGTGGAGCCGGGGCTCTGTTGGTGTTGGTTCAACTGGCCACCGGCGAGGAGTGGACGACCATGGCGCGGGAGGATGGTACCTTCCGTTTTGTTGATCTGCCTGCCGGTGACTATAGTCTGCGGGTCGACCCCGCGGGCAGTCGCATCGAGCGCATCCGTCTGGATGGCATCAATCAACCGCAGGTCGAATTGGCGGTGGCCGGTTGGGGGTACACGATCCAGCCGGTGGCGGCACCATTACAGGAGACAGCGCGCCTCAATGCGCTCTACTGTGTTGTCGAAGGCTGGCGCGGGCTGCCCGTGCGGGTCCATGCCGGGGAGTGGGTCAGTGAGCCGGTCTATACAGGGAGTGCACCAGAGGTCGGTGACTTTGGCTGTGAATTGACTGGTCTCGAAGCAGGCCATTATATTGTGACGGTTGACGGCGTTCCCGATGACGATGGGCGCTATACGCAGTTGGAAGCCCATGTCACCATCGATAAAAAACGGACTTTGCTCGTTCGTTTTGTCGACACAGCGATGATTGCCACGCGACCTGCTTCTACCTCGCAGATTCAGGGTCGTCTGATTGGGGGGGCACAGCAGGATGGCAGGTACACCCAATCTGTCGTCTTTTTGCTGGATAGCATGGGCCGACGAATTGAAAAGAGTGTGGCAGCAGATGGTACCTTCTGCTTTTCGGAACTGGCCGCGGGGCTTTATACCGTCGCTGTTGTTGGCCAGGAAGCAACGACCACCGTGGCGGATCTGGCGCTTGATGGGATGAACAAGGTCACAGTTGAATTACGCATTCCTACACCAAGTAGTGCTGCGCCTGAGCCAAACGAGCCCACAGTGGCGCAAAGTGTGATTGCTGGCGTCGCACCGGATGGTGCGGGCCAGTTGGCGCGCTTGGTTGATACGGTTGGTAACGAGTATCAACAGTATGTCGACGGGGATCACCAATTTTACTTTGCCGACCTACCCGCCGGCACCTATGCATTGGCCATCGAATCCGGTTATCGGCAAGCCGATTTGGTGGTTGATGGCCGCAATGGTTTGCATGTCCAATTGGCGGAACTGCTGCCCAGTTGGGAGGCCGAGGTGAGCAATGCTGGGTCGATGCCCGGCTATAGTCTGGTGCGGGTCGAGGTTGAGGGGCTGACCAATTTGCCGGTCCACATTTGGCGCGAAGAGTGGGATGGTATGATGCGCCGTACCGGCAGCAAACCGGAGTATGGTCCGTATGTCCTCGAGTTTAGCCCATTGAGCCCAGGCCGGTATATGGTAGAGCCGGAAGGACTTGGCCTTTGGTCCGAAGTGGAATTGACGGGTTTGGAAGCTGTTTGGATGCATTTCCGCAAACGGACCTCTCCGTTGGGTGACAATCTGGTACAACCATTGGGTGGGGCTGCGCAAAGCGCGCCGGCAACTACGTCAGCCGCCGCCACATTGACGCCAATGCCTGCACCGCCCGTTACCAATCAAAGTGCAGAGGCTACTGCCGACGGTAAACATTATCTCTTTGTCTGGGCCCCTCCCCAAGATCCTGAAGAGCTTTCGGCGCTCTTAGCCTACGTAACAGCCGAGCAACCACTGGTCGGTCGTGACCGATGGGCTGCTTTTGATGCCGAACGCGTGAGCCTGGTGGGTGCAGATCGAGAGGCCGCGGAAGTGAATGAGTTTGTGCAGGCCTTGGAAGCTGCCGGTGTGGCCGTTGACTATCTATCGACTAAGCATGGGGCTTGAGAGCCCATCACATGTAACAGCAAGGCTCATTTTGAATTTGGCCCCTGTGTACTGCGCATTCCCAAATGCGCAGTGTGGCTTGCAGTGTGGCCATTCACAGCTATACACAAAGCGGAATGGAAAGCGGCGTTTTTGCGGAGCCCTGATTTTTGTAGGATCACAGCGTAAGCGCCGACGGTCATTCCTGCGCGCCCAGCGCGCAGGAATGACAGGGAACACCTTCACTCCTGTCAGAAACGTCGGTTTTGAAGTTGACTTGGGTATAACAGATCAATCAACTGAAGTGGCAAAGTGTAGGGGCCGACCCTACACTTTGCTTTGTCGATTGGCGTTCTCTATAAGGGTGCTCGCTGAACGTTTTACATGGAGAATCACCGCCCCATGTAAAGCTATGTAAAAAGCTATTTGACAGCATCTTCATCATACAGTATAGTTTTTATAGCTCCCGCTCTTCATCCCTAATACTTTGATTTGATAAGAATCCATGTTGTAATCTACATGCAGATCTACATAATTTTAGGTCTGCCTACATTGTGCTTTGGGGCAGTTTCAATGCTTCCCAATCGAAAGCATAGTTGCTTCTGATTTGTAACAGCCTGATAGATCGTTTTGTCTATAAGCACGATAGCCGCAAGTATAGATACATGCGATACTTGCTTCATTTTTCACTGTTCGTCCTCCCTATAACTGGTTTTTACAAAGTGCATTTGCCGTGGAATTGATCTGCGCGTTCATCTACGCATGAACCATACGATCATTTTTACCGATAGAGCTTCAGAAAAAGATCCGTGGGCAGAGAAATGATGCCCCATTGGGCGAAAAGCAGCAGCTATCCACTTGATGGCGCTTTGTCCAATGCTATCTTTTCCTCGCGGGTGCTATCTGAATTTCTATAGAGTTAGGAAGTACATCGCCCGCTGGTTGGTTAGCCGTATTGGGCTCTATCACAGAGGACTGTGTAACCCTAATCGACAATCCATTTTGTGCGTAACGATCGAGATCTTCTCCATCAGTAGTTCTCAGCTTGAGCAAAGTATCTCTATCAGCGCACAAACCAACAGAACCAAGCGAAGGAGAAACCCGAATGCATCGAAACCGTAACTCATTTTGGGCTGTACTTTTAGTTGTAGCGCTGTTGCTATCCGCTTGCGGTGGTGGGGCACCGGCAGCCGAAGATCAGCCGGCTACCGCGAATGAGGAGCCTGCTGCTGCCGAACAACCAGCCGCCGCACCGGAGACAGCCATGGACGACACCCATGAGGCACCCATGCTGCACGAGAAGGTGCTCGCCGGTGAACTGCCGCCGTTGGATGAACGCATCCCCGCTGAGCCCCTTGTGATTGAACCGTATAACGAAATCGGGCAGTATGGTGGTACCTGGCATCGCTTTGACACGAGTACCACGGGCGATCACTTAACCATGGCCATGTATGGCTATTCACCGGTACATTGGGTAAAGGATGGGCTCGATAAGCGCCCCGGTTTGGCCAAAGGTTGGGACTTCAACGACGACAAGACGGAATACACGCTCTCCTTCCGCGAAGGGACGAAATGGTCCGATGGCGAACCTTTCACCGTGGATGATTTTCTCTACTGGTGGGAAGATATGGTCCTCAATTCCGATCATTCCGATGTGCCGCCAGATTACTTAATTTCGGGTGGTAAAACAGCAGAGATATCAAAGGTGGATGATTACACGTTGAAGTTCACCTTTGCGGCGCCATCACCGCTCTTTCTGGATCGTCTGGCGATGTGGCCCAATGGGATGTTGCCGGGCAGCGAGCGGCTCTTTGTGCCCAAACATTATGCCAGCCAATTCCACCCCAAATACAACAGTGAATACACGACCTATGAGGTGCACGACGAAAAGATTGATTGGCGTGCTAACCCCGAGGCACCCGTGCTCAATCCGTGGATGCCTGTCGAATATGAAGCGGGTACACGGCTCAAATTGGAGCGCAATCCCTATTACTACGCCGTTGATACTGCCGGAAATCAACTTCCGTATATCGACAATATTGATGTGACCTATATTGAAAATCTGGAAGTCTCTAAGCTGCGTCTTCTGGCCGGTGAACAAGAAATTTGTGGTCGCCCTTGTACGAGCCAGCCCCTGAGCGAACTTTCTGTCTTCCGTGATGCCGAGACTACGGTTGGCCTGAAGACCTATCTCTGGGACTCCGGCGGTGGCACCGGTGTGATGGTCTACCCCAATTGGACCCATACGGACCCGCAGAAGCGTGAACTCTATCGCAACCGTGATTTCCGCCTGGCCCTTTCCCATGCCATCGACCGGGACAAGGTCCAAAAAATTGTCTACTTTGGCACTGGCGAAATGACCACCGGCACGATGAGCCCCAAGGCCATCGAGTTTACGGCCAACGATACCGGGCGCGAACTCTATGAGCAATGGCGTGATCTCGCGATTGAGTATGATCCAGAGTTAGCTGGTAGTCTGTTGGATTCGGCGGGCGCGGTTGATGCCAATGGGGATGGGATTCGTGACCTACCCAGTGGTGATGAGTTAACTTTGCGGATTGATTGCTCTGCCGGTGCTATGCAGAGTAAGACGAATACACAAGCGACAGAGATCATCAAAGAGGGGTGGGAAGCAGTTGGCCTGCAAGTTCAGATCAATGTCGTGCCAGATGAGCAGATGAGCGTGATGCAGGATAATTCCGAGATCGACATCCGCGGCTGCTGGGGCGTCGGCGATGGCCCAAACTTCCTCGTCTTCCCGAATTGGGTGGTCTGGGTCGGCAATGATCGTACTGCCCCGCTTTATGGCTCTTGGTATCAGGTGCGTGGTACCGCCAAAGAAGGAACCGAGTTGGATCTGGATCCGCTGGAGCGCAACCCCCCGCGCGAGGAACCGCCAGAAGGCGATCCAGCCTGGAAGCTGTGGGAACTCTATGATGCGGCCCGCGTTGAACCGGATGATGCCAAGCGTTTGGCACTGAGCCAGGATATTATCCGCGTGCATATTGAAGAGGGCCCCTTCTTCATTGGCACCGTGGGCAACAACCCGAGCATTGTGGCCTTTCTAGACAAGGTGGGCAATGTCCCCACGAAAGACCAACTTGGCCAGGGTGGCTTTACTGGACCGTGGATTATGTCTTACTTCGGTGCAGTCTATCCGGAGCAGATGTATTACAAGAATTAACGTTTCTGGTTGATGAAAGATGGGGTGATGGCTAGATGGCCCTCACTCCATCTTCCGGACGCTGTTGTAGCCATAAGGACGATTGCCCATGCTCGCCTTTTTTGTGCGTCGTTTTATTTACATGATGACGACGATGGTCTTTATCTCCTTTATTGGGTTTTTTATTATCAATTTGCCGCCTGGCAGTTACATTGATGTGTTCCAGGCCCAGCGTCAAAACCAGGGGACGCAGACTGCCGAAGCCGAGCTAGAGGCGCTCACGCGGCGCTATGGGCTCGATCAACCCTTTTACATTCAATATTGGAAATGGGTCAGCGGGTTTGTGCGGGGCGATTTTGGCCGCTCTTTTCAATACAACCGGGAAGTCAGTGATCTTATTTGGGAGCGGCTAGGATACACGGCACTGATTGCCACCTTTACGCTGCTCTTTACCTGGATCGTGGCGATTCCCATTGGGATTTATGCTGCCACTCACCAATACAAAGTTGAGGACAACGCTGCGACATTTGTTGGCATGGCTGGACTCTCTATCCCTGATTTTATGTTGGCACTGGTGCTAATGGTCGTGGCCCAACGCGTTTTTGGCCTTTCGGTTGGCGGGCTCTTCTCGCGCGACTATATCGATGCGCCGTGGAGTTTGGCTAAATTTATCGACCTGTTAAAGCATCTTTGGGTGCCGGTCTTTGTGGTTGGCACCTCTGGTACGGCTGGCCTCATGCGCATTATGCGGGGTAACTTGTTGGATATTCTCAACATGCAATATGTACAGGCGGCGCGCGCACGTGGCTTGCGCGAATCAACGGTGATCGTCAAACATGCGGTGCGCAATGCCATTCACCCATTAATCATGCTTTTGGGGATGAGTTTACCATCGATTATTTCCGGTTCTTTAGTCGTCTCGATTGTGCTTGGCTTGCCAACAACAGGGCCGCTCTATTTTAATGCCTTGCGCCAGCAGGATATGTTTTTGGCCGGTACCTTCTTAATGTTTTTGGCCGGTATGTTGGTCATTGGCAATTTCTTGGCCGATATTTTGCTTGCGCTGGTCGATCCGCGCATTCGCTATGAATAATAAGGCTCATCTGTGAAAAGTGTGAGTTGCCAGAGGCCAGTATACATCACTCTGGGATACATTACTCTGGGATACATTACTCTGGGATACATCACTCTGGTGCGTAACTCACACTTTCGGCTGATAAGCGAAACAATAAAGGTGCTTCTATGGCTCAACAAGCGCTCGAACTGCCTCCCTATGAGGAGGATGTAGCTGCCCAAACGATTGAATATGCACAAGCTGCCAATGTTGCCGGTGACATCGGTCAACTTTCGATTGGCCGCCTCATGTGGCGTCGCTTTTTGCGCAACCGCTTGGCTGTTGCCGGCGCGATTGTGCTCATCATCATGTACACAGTCATCATCTTCGCCGAGTTCTTCTCGCCCTACAACTACCTGGCCTCTGATGCTGATTATGTCGCCCGTGCGCCGCAGATTCCGCGTTTTGTTGACAGTGAGGGAACCTTTCATCTGCGCCCCTTTGTCTATGGTACGACAACCACACTCGATACCGAAGATTTGGACTGGTTGCATGAAGATGACCCCACACAGATCTATCCACTTCACTTTTTTGTAAAAGGGGAACCCTATGCGCTCTTTGGCCTTTTGAAATCAGATCGCCATTTTTATGGCGTCGATGAACCGGGTACCGCTTTTTTGCTGGGGACTGATCGCAACGGTCGCGATATGGTCTCGCGCATCATTACTGGTGGACGGATTTCAATGACGATTGGCCTGATCGGCGTCACCTTGACGATCATTTTGGGCTCGATCCTTGGTACGGTCTCGGGCTATTTTGGTGGCATTGTGGATACCATCATGCAACGGGTGATTGAGTTACTGATGTCCTTTCCCAGCATTGCGCTTTGGGCTGGGCTTGCGGCGGCATTGCCGGCCGACATGACGAATTTTATGCGCTTCTTTTTCATTTCAATTATTCTCTCACTCATCGGCTGGACCAGCCTTGCGCGCCAGGTACGGGCCAAAGTGCTCGCCTACCGCGAGATGGATTTTGCCTCGGCCGCCAAGGCCGCCGGTGCTTCCCATACCCGGGTAATCTTGATCCACATGTTACCGAATGCCCTGAGCCATATTATTGTCATCGCAACGCTTGCGATCCCCGGTATGATTTTGGCGGAGACTGCGCTGAGCTTTTTGGGCTTGGGGATTTTGCCGCCGGCGGTCAGTTGGGGCACGCTCTTACAGGATGCCCAAACCGTGAGTGTTGTGATCAAGAAGCCGTGGCTGATGTTACCCGGTCTCTTTGTCATTATGGCCGTGCTCAGCTTTAACTTTGTCGGTGATGGTATCCGCGATGCGGCCGATCCCTTTGCCATTTAGCATTCTCTTTAGCAGAAATATAGCACTTCATGACTCAATCATCTGATACGATTCTCGAGGTTCGTGATCTCCATACCTACTTCTTTACCGAAAGTGGCCAAATTCGGGCCCTCTCCGGGGTCGATTTTACGCTGCGCCGTGGTGAAGTATTGGGGATCGTCGGCGAAAGTGGCTGTGGCAAAAGTGTCACCGCCCAATGTATTATGAATATGGTGCCTAACCCAGGCAAAATTGTGGGCGGTGATATCACTTACTATCGCAACACGACCGGGCGGGCTGAAGCGATCAACATTACCAAATTGAACCCTCGTGATCGGCGAATGCGTGCTCTGCGTGGTAATGAGATCGCAATGATCTTTCAGGAGCCAATGACTTCGCTCGATCCGCTCTATACTGTGGGCAACCATCTGTTGGAAGCGATTACCCTGCACCAAAATGTCACCAAGCAGGTTGCACGCGAGGTGGCGGAAGAGGCGCTTGCCAAAGTCCATCTACCCGAGCCCCATCGCATTTTTGACAGCTATCCGCATCAACTGAGCGGTGGCCAACGACAACGGGTCATGATTGCGATTGCGCTCAGTTGCAACCCCACGTTGCTCATCGCCGATGAACCTACAACGGCGCTTGATGTTACCACGCAGGCACAGATTCTGGATCTGATGCAAGAATTGCAAGAAGAGACCAATATGAGCATCATCTTTATTACACACGATCTCGGTGTCGTCGCCGAGATGTGCGATTCGGTGGCTGTCATGTACTTGGGCAAGGTTGTGGAAAAGACCGATGTGGATGGCGCTTTTTATGATCCAAAGCATCCATATACAAAGGCGCTATTGCGTTCGATCCCGCGCATGGATGCAGAAACGCATCAGCGGTTGGCGGTAATTAAGGGCAATGTTCCTGATCCCTCTGTCATTCCGGTTGGCTGTCCCTTTCACCCGCGTTGTCCAGAATTTATTCCGGGTCTTTGCAATGAAGTTAAACCTGCCATGATTGCGCTTGATGGGGAACGGGAAGCACGATGCCTCTTATATGATGAGCGCCAACAGACAATGTCTACCAAATTATCACAGATGAGCGATTACCATTAGGGGAGTAACTATTATGGCAGAATTGGGTAGCGCGCCGAACGGTCATACCGATACCGTGAAGCCAGACCGAACTCTCCTCGAAGTTAATAATTTAAAGATGCACTTCCCGATCCGCAGAGGCTTTTTTAAACGCGTTGTGGGTCATGTCAAAGCGGTGGACGGTGTCTCTTTTACGATTACCAAAGGCGACACCTTTGGCTTGGTGGGTGAGAGTGGCTGTGGCAAGAGCACCACCGGTCGCTGTATTATGCGCCTTTTGGACCCAAGCGGTGGCGAGGTGATCTATTATGCTGCGGATGGCCGCCCTACCCACATCGAAGAGCTTTCTGGCCGTGCAATGCGCCCGTTCCGTCGCCACATGCAGATTATGTTTCAGGATCCCTATGCCTCGTTAAACCCGCGGCTCACCTTAAAGCACATTGTTGGCGAACCACTGGTGATCAACAATGTCTGTCGCGGCAAAGAGTTAGAGGATCGCGTGGCGCAGTTATTGCGTTCCGTTGGCCTTAGTCCGGAACATATGAATCGGTATCCCCATGCCTTCAGTGGTGGTCAGCGGCAGCGGATTGGTTTGGCGCGGGCGCTCGCGCTCAACCCCGAATTTATTGTGGCCGATGAGCCGGTTTCAGCGCTGGATGTTTCCGTGCAGGCCCAAGTGCTCAATCTCATTGAAGATTTGCAAGAACAATTTGATCTAACCTACCTCTTTATCGCCCACAACATGAGTGTGATCAAACATGTCTGCGACCATGTTGCGGTCATGTACGTGGGACGAATTGTTGAGGTAGCGGCAACAAAAGAGATTTTTGCCAACCCGCTCCATCCCTATACAGAGGCATTGCTCTCTGCCATCCCCAAGCCCGACCCGCGAGCCAAGCGTTCACGCATTCTGCTCGAAGGTGATGTCCCCAATCCCGCCAATCCACCCAGTGGTTGCTATTTTCATCCTCGTTGTTCTTATGCCAAAGCGCTCTGTGCCCAAGAATCTCCGCCATTACAAGAAGTTGAACCGGGCCATTTGGCCGCTTGCCACTTCGCCGGTGAGTTGAATTTGCTCGGTGCACTCTAAATAGGCTATTCCCGCCTTTCTTTAGTAAGCCACACCTGTGCAGGTAGGCGTTACTGGCGACAATTCTTCTTATTCATAGTGGGTTAGCATCCATGTAGAGAGAGAATGTTCGTTTGGTCAATTTTTGCCTGCATTGGGATTCTTACCTGCGCGGGGCTGACAAAATACCAGATTGCCTCATCTGCCACGTACGATCTACTGCTTTCCACTACCTTCTAAACACAAAATTGAACTTACACGTTTGACAACCTTCCTGGATTCATGGTATCCTAGCAATGTAAGTGCTTTCATGTAAGCGTTCTTTCTTCCCAGATCTCCCTTAACAGCAGATCATGTAAAAGCCGTCATGTGAAAGACGCTTTCGCTGCGCTTCGCAAAATAGTGCTTTATCCGCACCCCAATGTAAGCGAATTTGACGAAAAACGAATCCAATCATGGCTATTCCCACAATTTATGATGTGGCGAGCCGTGCAGAGGTAAGTATAGCGACTGTATCGCGCGTGCTAAACACGCCTCATCGCGTCAACGAGGAGACTCGGCGGCGCGTCTTGGCAGCCATTGATGAACTACAATTTGTTCCCAAGGCTGAAGCCAGTGCACGTGCGCGCCGTAAAAGTTATCGCATTGGTGTGTTGGCACCATTTTTTACCTATCCATCTTTTGTGCAGCGGCTGCGCGGGGTGTCCAGTCTGCTGAATGGATCAGAATATGAGTTAGTGATTTACAGCGTCGATTCCGCACAGCACTATCATAGCCAATTAGAGATATTGCCCATTATGCGGCGAATTGATGGGTTGATCATCATGTCCCTACTCTTGGATACCGTGGCCGCTAATCGGCTGCTACAGCATGATCTGCCAACCGTTTTGATTGAGTCCCATCATACAGCATTTAGTGGCGTGGAAATTGATAATGAGGAAGGTGGACGGCTAGCAGCACAATATCTTATTGATCGCGGTCATCGCAATATTGCGTTTATCGGGATCGATAGTGAAATCCCCGGCTGTACGTTACCCACCAGCGCGATTCGTCTGCAAGGGTTTCAGAGCACCCTGAACGCGTCTGGCTTGCCATTGAACGATATCTATATTCGCAATGTCGAAAATGATATGGCTGCTGCCTACGACCAATCCAAAATATTGCTGGCATTGGCGGAGCGACCAACTGCCATCTTTGCCACCAGCGATCTACTGGCAATGGGGGTCCTAAAGGCGATTCGCGAACTTGGCTTGCGGATACCGGAAGATGTTGCCGTCCTCGGGTTTGATGATCAGGATATTGCCGATTATCTGGGGTTGACGACGATTGGCCAGGCACTTGATGAATCAGGCCGCGTTGCGGTTGAACTGCTCTTGAGCCGTTTGGCGCAACCGACCCGTGCTGTACAACATGTCCGCTTCCCGCTAAAAGTAATCCGGCGCTCGACAGCTTAAGTGTAAGGTTGGCTGCATTGCGTAATTTGACCATTTACCTTTGCTGATTTTATAATCAATCATCTGCAAATGATGTTCGAACTATTAAAAAACATTGTACGTAGGTCATTCCCTGTTTGTACCATGCAACGGTTTTCCCGACCGTCTGTTGAAAGCCCTTGTGTGTGCAAAAATAGTCGCGCAGCTTGGCCAGCCAAGCTGGTCAATTGGCTGCCTACCGGTCTCCCCCGCTTTGCAAACGATATGTCAATGAGATTTATCCAAAGTTAAATCAAAGGAGAATGTTTTATGAGTCGTAAATCCGTATTACTGTTAGGGTTGCTGCTAACCCTCGCGTTGATGTTAGCGGCGTGTCCTGCACAAGCACCGGCCTCTAGTGACACTGCCACCACAACTGACACTGCTACAACCAGCGACAGTGGATCGGCAGCTGGAAAAAGTGTGACAGCCATGTTTGGTGCTCCCATCCGCGATGCTGACAAGGCTGCTGTTGCTTATTGTGAGGAACAGACCGGAATTTCTGTTGATGTGCAAGCTGGCCCAGAAAGTGCCACTGATTTGCTAGCGATCTATCTCCAATTCTTTGGCGCTGGTGCTAGCGACATTGACCTGATGCAGATCGATGTGATCTGGCCTGGTATCCTGGCTGAACATCTCGTCGACTTGCGGCCGTATCTTTCTGATGATGAGTACAACTCCTATTTCCCACGTATCATCCAAAACAACACGGTTGATGGGGCCTTGGTAGGGATTCCGTGGTTTACTGATGCCGGTCTGCTTTACTACCGCACCGATCTGCTAGAGAAGTATGGCTTTGCCAATCCGCCGGCTACATGGGCAGAGTTAGACGAGATGGCAACCACCATTCAGGAAGGGGAACGCACTGACAACCCAGATTTCTGGGGTTTTGTCTGGCAGGGCAATGCATATGAAGGTCTTACCTGTGATGCGCTTGAATGGCAATTTAGCTCAAACGGTGGCAGCATCGTCGAACCCGATGGCACGATCAGTATTAACAACGAGAATGCTGCGGCCTCCTTTGATATGGCTGCTAGTTGGGTTGGTCGCATTAGCCCTCCTGGTGTTGTCAGCTATCAAGAAGAGGATGCCCGTGGTGTGTGGCAGGGTGGTAACGCTGCTTTCATGCGCAATTGGCCCTATGCGTATAGCCTCGGCAATGCCGAAGATAGCGTGATCAAGGATAAATTAGCCGTGGTTCCTTTGCCCAAGGGCGGAGAAGATGGCCAGAATGCCGATACGCTTGGTGGCTGGCAAATGGCAGTCAGCAAGTACAGCGAGAATGTCGACGATGCAGCAGCCATTGCTGTCTGTATGACTAGCTATGAAGGTCAAAAGATTCGTGCCACCCAAGGTAGTTTCTTGCCGACCATTGGTGCGCTCTACGAAGATGCCGATGTCTTGGCTGCAAATCCTTTCTTTGAACAGCTGTATGATGTCTTCAACGGTGGTGCCGTTGCTCGCCCAAGCACCGCGACCGGTGAAGATTACAATCAGGTTTCCACCATCTATTTCACCGAAGTCAACAAGGTCTTAACCGGTCAACAGACTGGTCAACAGGCCGTTGAATCGATCGAATCGCAATTGCAGGGCCTCCTTCAGTAAGCGTCGCTTAGAGTAATCTTCTGATGGAAACGGGGGCATTTTCGACACTTCTTTTCGAAAATGCCCCCGTTTTATACTTCTTTCCTGCTGTTGCATCCATAGGCTCTTGTGCGATTAAGGAGAAACTTTCGTGGCTACACAAGCAATCCCCACCCGACCGACCAAGCCGGCACTGAGCGAACGAGCTCGCCGTGAGGAACGTTTGGCCTATTATTTTTTGCTGCCTTCGCTGATTGTTGTGATTGGGGTAGCGTTTTACCCGCTCGCTAGTACCATCTATGCAACGTTTTTTGATGCGCGTTTGGGTAGCTCACGTGCCTGGGAATATGTAGGGTTGGAGAACTATACAAAACTTTTGAGCAATTCCCAATGGTGGGAGGCTGTGTGGGCAACGGTCAAATTTTCAGTTGCATCGGTCTTTTTCGAGTTAGTGTTGGGGTTGGGAATTGCCATTGTTGTTAACAGCAAATTCCCTGGGCGAGGGGTCATGCGGACGGCAATGTTGGTGCCGTGGGCTATCCCTACGGCAATCTCCTCACAGATGTGGAAGTGGATGTATCATGATGTCTTTGGTGTCATCAACGACTTTTTTACCCGCATCATCCCAATTCTACCGGCAAAAATTGCTTGGGTAGCCAATGCACAGACAGCGTTGTGGGCACTCGTGGCCGTTGATGTATGGAAGACGACGCCCTTTATGGCGTTGTTACTTCTCGCTGGCTTACAACTCATCCCCGGCGACGTCTACGAAGCCTCTGCCGTCGATGGTGCGACTGGTTGGCGTCAATTTACAAAGATCACGCTGCCGATGTTGCGTCCCGCTATCGTTGTTGCCCTGATCTTCCGTACACTTGATGCACTGCGTGTCTTCGATCTGGTATGGATTATGACCGGCGGGGCTTTCGCTACAGAGACAATGGCCACAATGAACCAACGCAACTTGATTCAATTTCAGCAACTGGGATATGGATCAACTATTAGCGTTGCAATTTTTGTGGTGATTGCAATTTTTGTGGTATTTTATATCACAACCATCATGGGTAGAGAGGACGTATAAGATGATTACCGGTAGCCGCAATCAGTTTTGGACGAATATTGCCTTTGGGTTAATTGTTATTGTGATTGGGATCTATACGCTCTTTCCATTTTATTGGGCCGTTGTTTCGTCATTCACACCCGCCAGCCAACTCTTTACCACGCCGGTTCACTACTTTCCTGCCGAGCCTACGATGGGTTCTTATATCACAGTCTTTCGGACAGAAGGATTTCGCCGGGCGTTGTTGAATTCGGCGATCGTTGCCGGCACGACGGTACTGCTCTCTTTAGCCATTGGTGCTTTTGGTGCCTATGCATTGGGACGCCTAAAATTCCGTGGCAAATCGATTGTCATGTATACAATTCTATCAATGACCATGTTCCCAGCGATTGCTATTTTGGGATCGCTCTTTACGATGGTGCGCGCATTAGGGCTGTACAATACCCCTTATGCACTAATCATGACATACATGACATTTTCGTTGCCATTCACGGTTTGGGTTTTAAGTAACTTCTTTAAAAGTTTGCCACTGGAACTGGAACAGGCTGCATACGTTGATGGTGCCACCACTTTCCAAACTTTTTATTTAATTTTGTTGCCGTTAACTGCTCCTGGTTTAGTGACAACAGGTCTGCTTGCCTTTATTGGTGCCTGGAATGAATTTTTGTATGCACTAACATTTACCATTGATGACAGTGCACGTACAGTACCGGTAGCGATTGCACTATTTGCAGGTGAGCAACAGTTTGAGATTCCCTGGGCTGATATTATGGCCGCCGCTGTGGTTGTCACGATTCCATTGGTGATCTTGGTGCTCGTGTTCCAGCAACGGCTGGTCGAAGGCCTTACCGCTGGCGCGGTCAAGGGGTAGACTGCTAGAGTGTAAAAAGGTAATGAAACAAAAAAGCCGTGAATGTCATTGACACTCACGGCTTTTTAGACTTACATCAAGGTGCTGGTTTAGTAGCGATCGCGGCTACCGCGGTCATAACCACCACCGCCGCCACCGCCACGACGATCACCGCCGCCACCGCCACGACGATCACCGCCGCCACCGTAGCCGCCGCCACCACCGCCGCCGTAGCCACCACCACCGCCACCGCCGCGACGGCCACCACCACCACCGCCACCATCGAAGGAACGTTCGCGCGGCGGGCGAGCTTCACTGACACTGATCATACGGCCGGACATCTCCGTGTTATTCAGTTTTCTGATCGCTTCCGCAGCAGCTTCGTCTGTTTCCATTTCGACAAAGCCAAATCCTTTTGATCGACCGGTGTCGCGATCGGTGATCAATGTGGCTGAGCTAACTGGACCGATAGTAGAGAAATGGGTGTGCAATTCACCTTCAGTTACGGTGTAGCTGAGGTTTCCGACATAGAGCTTTTTGTTCATGACTTTGCCTTTGAAACTAAAATAGAGAGAGAGCTTATCCGTAAATTTGGTGTGGTGCCTATCGGTCAGCAGATCTGGAAGGTGTTCACAGGAATTTACGGTGGATACGGTTGAAATGTTTCCACCCACTATACCTCAAGATTGCGCCTTTACTACTGTGACGGTTACCCATTTTGGCGAAGCGGACCATTTCATAAAACCTAACTTGCGAGCAATATCACACTCATGCGCTAGCATAGCAGCAGATCAGCTATCTGTCAACTCTTTGTCAACAATTTTTGCAGTTTGATAACCCAATCATTGATTACAAATGTCAAAGGTGCTTTTTAAGGCTGCAATGGGGTCACCTTTCGGGCGAAATTCGTGACCCACAAAGAGGTCGTAACCGGTCTCGCCAATGGCCCGACAGATCCCCCGATAGTTCAATTCCTGTGTATCGTCCAAGTCATTGCGCCCGGGGTTGCCTGCCGTGTGAAAATGGCCAATCCACTTGATGTTGTCACGAATTGTGCGAATAATATCCCCTTCCATGATCGCCATGTGATAGATATCATAGAGCAATTTCACGCGTGGACTATTCACCCGCTCGCAGACGGCCACCCCCCAGGCCGTCTGATCGCACTGATAGCCCGGGTGATCCACTTTTGAGTTGAGCAGCTCAAGGTTCAGATTGACCCCTTTCTCTTCGGCGTAGGGGGCGATTTGGCGCAAGCCATCGGCAACTGCTTCGATCGCTTCGATTTCACTCATGTGTGGCTGACGGTTGCCACTAAAACAGATGACGCCAGGGATGCCGTGCTCTGCGGCAATATCGATCGATTCGCGCAGTTCTTGGGCAATCCGTTCGTGGTTGCTACGCTTGTTCAGCCCATCTGGCAATGAACCGTGCCCACTCATGCTGGCGACGGCAAGTCCATGGGTTTTGGCTAAGTGCATAATCTCTTCAAACTCTGGTGGCCGCCCCCACAACTCAATCGCGGCATAGCCAATGGTCGCCGCGGTTTCGACAAGGGTTGCCAAGGCCATTTCCTTTGGCATAAAGAGGGGATAACAAATTGACTGGCGTACCGGCATGATTGCTCCTTTGCTTTGCAATTTGGCTCACTTAAAAAAATGTACAAACTATGATTCGATCAGAGGGTCGACTGCCTGCTCTCCTATTTCTGCCGTAGAGAGCATGACAAGCGCAGAGAGAAGAGGATCACCTTCTCTGTTAGACGTAGCCCGATCCACTGACGCTGTTTGACATTCGTTGCGTTGCACGCTACGATTCCGAGCATACATAGCCGATCATACGTGCAATTTTCAGTTTCGGCAACCTGACAGAAAGAAACGCGATGGACCTATCTATTATCTAAAAATTCTCTCTCTTCGGTGGGTTACAACCAAAGTGTTGAATCGGTTCTGCGTCCTAAATCGATAAAAATAAAGAAATCGGCATTTTTTCTGATTTCGTCAGGTTTTCTACACTTGACGCCAGAATAAACTGAGGGTATATTGTGAGAAGTGTACCCCCGGTAACCACTGCCAGGACCTAAAGTGTTCCATCGCTGATACTACAAACTCTCATTTTGTTCAAAACTGGCAATAGACTACATCACGTCGGTCACAAGCACTAAACCACTTCGTGCCTTTTTTATTCTTCGGCTTCACCTATTACCTTCTGGTGGAGCCCAATGGATGCTAACGGGTAACACCCAATGTCAAGACTACAACGGCAAGACTACAATGGCAAGGGTACAACGGCAAGGGTACAATGGCAAGGGTACAATGGCAAGGTCACAATGGCAACAGAGGAGAAGGTTCCCGTGATTGAGATTAAATATACTGGTGCGGATTTGATCATATCGAAAGACACCATTGAGGAGCAATTGGGCTATCGCCCTGGTGATATGTTACGCGTACTTATTCCCAATAAAGTGCAATTGGCACCGTTTCCCCGGCTTGCAGAGGATGTCGCACACATGCGCGATTCACTGGATGCGGTGGGTGGTAGTTGGTCGATCGAGGACGCCGAACGGTTTCAGCAATTGCGTCAGGAGCTATGGACTGAATGGCAGATTCCAAAATCTGTGTAGACACAGACATTGTCGTTGACTACTTACAGGGCAAGCACGATGCCTTTATCACGGCGATTTTGCGCTTTGATGCCTGCATCACGTCGATCACGCTCTTTGAGCTAGAGTCTGTTGCCACCTTGACCACGCGACAGACGCAACTGCTCTATCAGGTCTATCTCGCCGTCAATACCTTGCCGTTTGATGATGAAGCCGCGCGCCACACCGCGCATATAATCAAAGACCATCGCGCCAACGACCATCCGATCGGCCTCAATGACGCATTGGTTGCTGGGATTTGCATTGCCGCTAAGGTGCCACTTCTCACGCGCAAAGTGCGGAGCTTTCGTCACGTCACCGATCTTCAGATTGTCACGCCAGAAGATCTGTTGGAAATTTAATCATGACCCTCAATCTAGCCTGTCGATCGTTGGTCGCTTCCCCGCGGCCTCTGTTCGCTAAGAGTAGCCTCTCTTTGTACTTAAGCCTATTGATACTCCTTCTAGTTGCCCTACCGTTACACGCTGCCGACCGACCCACTACCACGCAACTAGATCTCCCTGTACCTGCCTCGAGTGGCGATGCGCTTGTTGTGCATATCGATTTCAATTCGTTTCTCGAGCTGCAAACGTTGGCGAGTGACCTTGATATCTGGGAAGTGCACCACAAAGATCGCGCCGGACACGGCTTCGTGGTTGCCTTGATTCCGCGCACCATGCTGGCAACGCTACAGCGCGCGGAGTTCAAGATCGAAATTGATCCTATCAAAACTGCCCTCTTGGCTTGGCGTCCGGTTGTCTCTGCCGATCAACATGCAGGCATTCCAGGCTTCCCTTGTTATCGCACGGTTGAAGAGACCTATAGCGCATTGCAAACTCTGGCAACGACCCATCCAACATTGGCACGTTGGGTAGACATTGGTGATAGCTGGGATAAGATGACCGCCGGTGGTGCGGATGGCTATGATCTGCAAGCGTTGATCCTCACCAATCAAGCGTTGCCAGGTCCCAAGCCGATCTTCTTCCTGATGGCCGCCATCCATGCCCGCGAGTATACAACGGCAGAGACGGCCACCCGCTTTGCCGAATCTTTGGTACAGCGCTATGGCACTGACGCTGATGTCACCTGGCTACTTGATACGACCGAAATTCATATTGTCGCGCAGAGCAACCCCGATGGAAGGAAGCGCGCCGAAGGGGTGGTGCTTTGGCGCAAAAATACCAACAGTGATGGTTGCCCCAATGAGAATCCCTCCTTCTCGTATTATGGGATTGACCTCAACCGCAACAGCAGCTTTAAATGGGGTGCCTGTGAAGGCTTTGGTTGCTCTAGCGCCAATACCTGTGTTGACACCTTTCGCGGCGTCGCTCCCGCTTCCGAACCAGAGACCCAAGCGCTCCAAAATTATATTGCTACACTGTTCCCCGACCAACGGGGCGCAGCCGATACTGATGCGGCTCCAACTGACATCTCCGGTTTGATGATCTCGCTGCATAGCTACAGCGAATTGATCCTCTATCCTTGGGGGTGGAGCGCCAGCCCAAGCCCAAATCAGCGCGAGTTGGCGACGTTAGGCCGAAAGTTTGGCTACTTTACTGGCTATCAGGCCTGTCAGGCCGGCGAACCAGGCTGTATTTATCAGACCGATGGCACCACCGATGACTGGGCCTATGGGGAGCTTGGCGTAGCGGCCTATACCTTTGAATTGGGGACGGCATTCTTTCAGCAATGTACGGTCTTTGAAGAAGAGATGATTGATCCTACATTGACAGCCCTCTTCTATGCCGCCAAGAGTTCTCACCGTCCCTATCAACTGCCGGCGGGGCCAGAGACACTGTCGGTGACCACAGCACTGACCAACGTGATTCCAATCACCGATGTAGTACCCATTACCACTGTTATTCCGATCACTCCTGTTATGCCAATCAACGGGCTGGTAAAGAGCAGCGAGAACAGCGCTGGGGCCGTAATTGCACCGCTGGCTAGCACTTCTTTGGTAACTGAGGTCGGCCCAATCCTGACAATCACGGCCATTGCCGATGATACCCGATATGATAGTCACGGTTGGGGTATAGAACCGACTCAGGTAATTAGCGCCACGCGACTGACGCTCAGTACATCGTCCTGGCTGACAGCGACCCAAGTTTATACGATGAGTGCGGCGGATGGCGCATTTGATAGCGCTATCGAAGCAGTTCACCTGCGTTTGCAACTCGCCGCAGGACCGCCCGTGCGCTTCTATCTATTGCTAGAAAGCCAGGATAGGGATGGCAATTGGGGGGTGCCCACTGCTGCTTTTGCCACAATTTCCTCGCCAACTGCCATTGTTGAAGAAGCCGAGCCAATGGTGCAGCGGATCTATCTTCCGCTAATCGCGCGCTGATCAACAGTTAGGTGGGTAGGCTAACCGAGTAATTCTAGTAGGACTACGCAGAGTGCCGCTTGAGTAGGCAGCTTCTCGCCGTATCGAAACCAGAGAACTGCGTAAGTCCTATCTATATTAGCTTAACAAAAGAGGGCGGACTGTGTACACAGTCCGCCCTCTTTCCTATACTTTGTAAGCACCACTGTGCTCATCCCGTCAGTACGGTGCCATCCTCAATATAGCGTGTGCCTTCGCCTTCGTGCACAATCCGCACATTGCCTTGCACCACCACGTCACGGCCAAACATGACGTCCCCTTGTACTTCCAATGTTTCACAAGCGACAAGGGAAGGCGCGCCATAGGGAAAGCGTTGGCGCATCTCATCGATAAGCTGATAGTACCGATCATCCAACGTTATGATCGGCAACTGTTTGTAGCCATGATGCGCGCGTGTCGAATTGACCGCTAAATGATGTTCTGCTGTCATCTGATACGCATCTGACCAGAGCAGCAGCAAGTCATTGTTCTTTTTCACAGGCACAAAGCGCTCACGCGGGACAATAAGCGCCTGTGCCCCAGGGAAGCTCGCAATTGCTGAGCCCATGGCTGTCTCTAGCTGATAGATCTGTTCTGAGTGTGGATCACTGGGATCGATCGGTTTTTCATTACGGATCAAGGGAAGCCCCAAAATCCCTTGACGTTCCTCAAGAACGCGTTGCAAAGTCGGTAGGTGGATCCACAAGTTATTCGTATTAAAATAACGATAGCGTGCGATGTCTTGGAAATCTGGTAACTCTTCGGTTGGACATTGGGCAATCTCGCGTAGGATTAGCTGGCCATCTGGCCGTTGCGCCAAATGGCCCCCTTTTCGATCCGCGGCGGTACGCTGCGCCACCTCCATAAGAAAGGGCACATCGTGCTGAGTCAGGTAGCCGAGAATGCGCAGATCCAGGGTCGCGCCTAAATTGTCGGAATTGCTCACAAAAGCGTAACGGTAGCCATCTGCAATCAAGTGGCGCAACAGGCCACTTGTGGTTAGCGCTGCATAAAGGTCGCCATGCCCAGGGGGACACCACTCTTTGGCCGGATCAGCAGGCCATTCCGCGGGCCATAGGTCCGCCTTCCACACTTTGGGTTCTTTGTGCTGGAGGAAGCTAAGCGGCAGATCCTGCACAAAGGTGGGATGTTCTTCTAGCGCTTGGAGTGTTTCGCGCTCGGTGCTAAAGCTGTTCATCAAGAGCAAAGGCAGACGTACATTGTGGGTCTGGCGCAAATGCAACACCTGATGGACGATGATATCTAAGAAGCTTAACTTGGCTTTTGCGGGTAAGAGGGCTTTGGGTCCTTGCATACCCATGCTTGTCCCCAATCCCCCGTTGAGTTTGAGATAAACCACTTGGTCAAGCGCCTCACGACCGATTGCCTCATCGGTCGTAGTTAAGGAGGCAAAGTCGGGCAAATCGGCAACAGGCTGAGCCTTATTGCTGTAGATAAAGCCACTTTCTCCCGCGACTAATTGCGTGTAGTAGTGAAGAAATGTGTCGATCATCAAAGCTGGTAGACCGGCACGCTGCATTTTATTGACGATTGCATCGGTTGCTGTGGCAAACCGATCTTTGTCGGCGTAGGCTTTTGTTGAGATAGCGTGCAGCGGATCGGTTTTAATGGCCTCAGATTTGCTGGACAACCTGGAAAGCGCCACGGGCTCTATTTCCGCGGTAATAGACATGGTGTTTAGCTCCTTTGCCACCACCTGTCGGGTAATGGATAAAAGTGGTGGGGCTTACCATTGGTTAGAATGGCCGACGATGGCAGGATAAGTATTCGCTGTAAGCTGTACAGCCCCACGAGTGTACTATCGAATACAGCGCAATCTATCATACACCAAAGTATCCACAATGATGCTTACAACCAAGTTACAATCTACTACGTAACTTGTTGTATTGCCTTTCGTAAAGTTGCCGATTCCTATTTGCCGCCGCAGTGACATTACCAGCCAATGGCACAGCCATCCTTACGCGGCTCGCTGCCGCCTGTCAGCACGCCACTCACCGGATCGCGCATAATCACTTGCCCGCCACCAAAGCCGACCCGGCTAAAGCCATCCATAGGCAGTAGACGATGACCGCGACGGGAAAGCTCGGACAGGGTGGCAAAGCTCCAGCCCTCTTCAATTTGCACTAAGCCGCCTTCCTCTTGTGCGCCAAGCCCAGCGCTAGGACCAGCCAATTGCCAGCGCGGCATATCGAGTGCCTGTTGTGGCGAAAGGCCAAAGTCAACGAGATGGGAGAGCACTTGAAAGTGCCCCTGCGGCTGTGTATAACCACCCATGACCCCATACGCAGCATGCAATTCGCCATCGCGTACGGTCATGGCAGGAATAATCGTGTGGTAGGGCCGTTTGTTCGGGGCCAAGCCATTGGGGTGTTCCGCATCGAGGACAAAGAGTGCCGCCCGATTTTGTAGACTGACGCCGGTGCCGGGGACGACCAACCCGCTTCCTGTTCCCATGTACAAACTGTTGATAAAGCTACAAGCGTTGCCCTCACCATCCGCTGCACTGAGATAAACCGTATCGGAGCCGGCCAGCGGATCCCCATACGGCACATTTTGTGCAGCCCGGCGGGCATCGATTACCTTGCGCCGGTGCGCGGCGTACTCTTGGCTGATCAACTCGGCCAGTGGAATTGGCACGACATAGGGATCGCAGACCCATTGTTGGGCGTCGGCAAAGCCCAATCGCATACATTCGATCATCGTGTGAACGCGGTCGGCCTCATTCATGGCCGCCAGATCAAAGCCATTGGCCAGATTCACGGCAATGATCGCTGCCAGGCCCTGGCCATTGGGCGGACACTCATAAAGCGTAACTCCCCGGTAGTCGGCTGTAATCGGCTCATCCCAGGTGCTACCATGGGCTGCCAGATCCGCCGGCGTGAGCCAACCGCCATAGCGCTGCACATGATCGGCAAATTTCTTGGCAAACTCACCGTTGTAAATATAGGCCTTGCCCTCCGCTGCAATGCCGCGCATGGTTGCTCCCAACGTCGGGATGCGCATGATCTCTCCCGCACGGGGGGCTCGTCCGTCAATGAGCAACTCATGCCCGCTCGGTTGTTCTGGGCCGTTGTCGAGATCGCCACTCTGCCAATCCGCATCGCGGCGGAGCTTCTTCTCCTGTGTCTTCCAACCATTGGCAATAATTTCACTGACTGGATAGCCATTTTCCGCCGTCCAGATCGCCGGTTGCAGAACCGCCGCCAACCCCATGCGACCATGACGTTCCAACAGGTCACTCCAACCGGCTACCGTACCCGGCACACTAACGGCGTGACCCGTGAAGGTTGGCATCTTGCTATAGCCAAGGGCGCGCAGGTGGGCGATCGATGCCGCGGCGCCGGAACGGCCGGAACCGTTGAGGGCTGTCACACGTTTACTCTTGGCGTCCCAATAAAGGGCGTAACAATCGCCACCAATGCCAGTCGAGATGGGTTCGACCACATTGAGCATGGCAGCCGTGGCAATTGCGGCATCGGCGGCATTGCCCCCTGCTTTCAATATCTCAATTCCAGCTTGTGCTGCCAGCGGTTGGCTGGTCGCCACCATACCCCGGGTTGCCATGACATTGCTACGGCGTGAACGAAAGACAGCGTCAACTTTCATGTGGTCTCCTAAACAGTGTGCAGGATGATTGGTCTGTGTAAGTAAGACAGTAGGACGGTAGGACAGTAAATCAGTAAACAGGTAAACAGGTGACTGGAAACAAGTAAATAGTAAATAGGTTGATGGGTGGTCTCCCTGTCGTCCTGTCTTCCTGTCTACCTCTCTACCCAAATCATATAAAAGAGTTGCATATGTGTCCAATCGAGATAACAACTCCTGGATTTCGTCTGATTTTTGGTGATTGGTGTGGCGTGGGGTAGACTATAGTCCGATCGGGCACCAATGCCGAGCGTTCTTGTCTACACGAGTAGCGTCTGGTCAAGTGGACCAGTTTAAAGATATAATGTTGTATGAGTATATTAATCGATTATGTTGCCACCTATGCCCCGTGGATCTATTTTGTCTGCGGTGTCGTAGCTCTCTATCAGATGTATCGTACCTGGCTTGTGCGCATTGAGCGCCGCCAGGCTGTCTTTTCTTTGGAACGGGAAAAAGCCGTCCGCGATTTAGGAAATATCTTTTCAACGGCGCTCTTGCTGCTGTTGATTATGGGCATTACCTACTTCACGAGCACAACGTTAGTCAAAGCCTTAGAGCCGCTAGTCCAAGAAGCCGTTGATCCTTCGCCGGAGTTTGACTTCATCCCCACACCAACCAATACCCCCTTGTCAGTTACGCCGACGCCACTCTTTGTTTTTGCTACATCGGTCTTTACCAATACGGCTGTCACGGCCACACCGACGGTAGAAACCTTCGCTGCTCCAACGGTGGCGAGTCCGCCGACAGCTACCGCCGCACCTGTCGTCCAATCCCCCGTTTGCTCAAATGAGAATTCGATCTTTTTGCGCCCGGGTGCCAATGAGACGGTACATGGGGTGATCACAGTGGTCGGCACGGCCTCCTATCCCTCATTCAAATACTACAAGATCGAATATGCCCCCGCTGGTACCGCCAACTGGGGCTATCTTGCTGGCGATCAGAATGCTGTGATCAATGGCGTTTTAGCAAATATCGATACCAATGTGCTTGGCAATGGCGCGTGGACATTGCGACTGGTTGTTGTAGATGAGACTGGGAACTACCCCGAACCGTGCCAGGTCACCCTCTTTGTTGAAAATTGAGAATGCTACACCCAGAGTCAGTTACAGTACACGCACAACGCACCATTTACGCTTATGCCAAATCAGCCACGTTCCTTCATCTCTATCTTTACAGTTCTCGCGGCGCTCTTGCTGCTGTTGCTGACCTATAATGTCGGCTATCGCCGCGGGCAAGGGGTCTTTGCCGATCTCCGTATGACCATTGATGCGCAGGCGATCGCACTTTCGGTACCGACCTTTACGCCCACGCCAGAGCCCCCCACCGAAACACCGACCGCGACCATTACCCTGACGCCAACGCCTAGCTATACCCCCACCCCCAGTCGGACACCAACCGCTACCGGCACGCCTGTCTCAGCCGAAGAGTGGGGTGAACGCTTTGTGGCTCGCGGGCTGGAGTGGCTCAATGCACCGGCTGATGTCGAATTCACGCCAGAACGGGCCGCCGAATTGGTTCGTCGGGCCGCGTTGGAGCAACAACTGCTCTTTGTGCCGGTAAGTTATACGCCCCTCGATGGCACGAATTGGGCTGCGCTGGCCATGCCACGTACCCCCCAGGGCACAATTTTACCGGCACTCTTCTGGCAAGATCCCAATCGTGGGAATGAGATTCGCGGACAATTGCTGCTTGCCGATTTTCAGCGCACTACTGCGGCAGTAGGCGACAACGCGCTCGCCCCTGGGATCGACCGTGCCCTTTTGCGCAGCGATGAGCAAGGCCGCATGCATCTGCTGCTCATCGAACGCCCCGGTGATAATCCACTGCTGGCACTCTATCTACTCGGCCAGAGCCAAGCCGGCTCCGCTTTCGCGATGAGCTGGCAAAGTCGGGATGAGCCACTCTGGTCATTTCAAGCGGTTGGCAGCCAGGTAACCGTGGAGGAGAAGGAAGGGCAACTGTTGCCAACGGTGCGGATTATAGCACCCCTGGCCAACCAAGGTGCTCTACGCCAGCGGCTTGCCGTACCCGATCTGATGGTCGAGCAGGTGCCCTTTGCCCGCCATTGGGTGGAGAGCGTCTGGCAGCCCGTCAACGGGAATGAACAACAGGAGGGTGGCCCTGCTACCGTTATTGGCTATCAATTGGAAGATTTCTCGCTTCAACCGACACCCCTCTATACCCTCGCTCAGCTGCTCACCGTCTTGCAAACGGGTGACATCAATGACGCCACGGCTTACGCCACGCGCGTTGATCTCTTGCAGCAGATGTTTGAATTGGGCTTAAATCAACCGGCTGTCTGGTTGGCCTTTTATCTAACCGAGGAGGGGCTACCCACGACCGATAACAGTGTTACCAGTCAACTCCGCCTCTTTGACAATAGTAACCGTGGGCGAACGTATGATCTTCAATTCGACCAGGATGAAGAGGGGGTATACCGCGCCGCAGCGATTGAACAGGTGGCCGCCTATGATGGCACCGTGATCACGCCGGCCCCACCCTCGGCGGCGTTTTTGAGCAGCGGCAGCACCCCCTCCGCGCTGCCAACGACGCAGGCGACGACCGCCGATCCGGCACTGCTTGCCGAGATCCTTGCCGCTGCCACCAATGCACCCCAAGCGACCGACGCAATCTTTGTCGCTTCTTCAACGCCGGAAGATACACCGACCGCCACGCCACTGCCCAGCGCAACACCGACGGCCACGCCATCGGCCACGCCCAGCGACACACCAACGGTGACGCCAACGCCAACGCCCAGCGACACACCCACCTTGACAGCGACACCAACCGCAACCGATACCCCCACGCCCACCGAGACGCCGCTGCCAATACCGGTTATTTTGCCCGAAATGGTGCCACCGTTGACGGGCGTCACCTTTGTGGTCGAGCCGGCCCGCCTACGCGGTGCCCCTTCGGTCGATTCGATTGTGATCAGCGCCGTAGAGAATGAAGTTGCCGTCGACGTCTTTGGCCTCACAGAAGCTGGCGATTGGTTGCTGATTCGCGCCAATGGGGTTGTCGGCTGGATGTTCCGTGATCTGATCTTCCTCAATGGTGATCAGGCGTTGTTGCCGCTCTATCGCACCGATGGTACACCGCTCGATCCCGCCAATCCAGGGCTGCCAACGCCCGTCCCCGCCGTCCCAGCGGAGGCTGCCGCCGATAACGCCGGCGCCGGTGACAGCGCACGGCCAGCACCCACAGCGACCGCCGTGGCTACTCCCATCTTGACAGATCCGGGAAACGCTCCCGCAGCCGCAGGCACTTCGCCGGAACCGAGCACCGGTGACAATATCATGACCGTCACTGGTGGTACGACTCCGGCCAATCCGCTGGCCTTGCTGCTGGTGACCACCAACGATGGTCGCCAGCTATCGCTCCGCTTAGATAGCGCGCTTGTTCAGATCTGGGGTGGGCTCTTTGGCAGTGCAGAGGCGGCATGGGTTGCGGCACCAGCCGATCTGCTTTGGGAGGGTGCCAAGCTCTATGTGGTAGGACGCCCCCTCCCCGAGGATCCCACCGTCTGGGCTGCCGATCGCATTCGAATCGTTGGGATAGCACCGGCGGCCCAGGCTGCCCTGCGTACCTTCCCAACGCTGGCCGATCGCGTGAACGATGGAACCTTTATGGCGCTGTTGGGCAACCGGGAGCGCGCCGGCGTCTATCTCTTGACGCGTGAAGGGGTTGCCCAGCCATTGTGGGGCGCCGAGCGGTACGCAAACTGGCTGGGCGCAACATTGGAAGATGGCATCATCATTGCCACTGCCGATCTAGCCACCGCGCCCAATGGCTTTACCTGGGTACGCACCGATGGCACCGCGATCCAAATTGCGGCGCAACCCTTTCAGCGGATTCGCGGGGTCGTTGGCGACAGCCACAGTGGTCTCTGGTGGATCGAAACACCGCAGGCGCTGCTCGATCAGTGGCAGCTCTGGCACTATGAGCCGCGCAGTGGACGCATTGCGTTGCGGCTACAGGTCAACGAATTGCTCTTCTCTTCGGCCGCCAGCGCGGCCATCCTCACCCCCAGCCTATTGACGGTACAAGATCGCTGGGTCGATGAGCAACTAACGGCGCTGACATTGGTGGTTGACACCATTGAAAGCCGTTCCCAGCAGCCTTACGGTGGCCTGTTTCGGTTGGATCTGGGCGTTTCGCCTGACGGCAGTATCGAACGTCGTAGTGCCCCGCAACTGCTACTGGCGCGTGACACCTATCGAGGCCCGGTGCGTCCAAGCCCTGCCGGCGACCGTCTAGCCTATCTCGCCTACGACGCTACTGTGCCAAGCCTGACGACGGCAACGGTGCAACCCGCAAACACGGTTCGTCTATTGCCACTTCAACCGGCGGCGGGTACGCTTGCTGATAGTCAGCTGCTCTATGCTGTGCCCAACGCCAATGAGTTTATGGCACCAATGGTGCAATGGGCGGATAATAATCGTTTACAGGTGGTGCGCAGTCGCTTTGCGCCAGGTGCAATTACTGCGTTGGAGCCTTTTGGTGTCGTCGATCTACATCTGCCCGCTGCTGTCGATCCGGCAGGGGGAATGGGGCGAATCATTTCTAATAGTTACCTCCTGCGCAGCGGTTATCTGCTGCGAGATGCCACTGTCTGTCGGGCCGATGGCTCCTTTTTACTGGTCGAAGAGAGCGGGGCCGGTGCACTGGAACTTGTCCGTTGGGATGGCGAGTCGGCGGCCGTGCCGCTCTTTGGTCTGCCGGCTGATCTGAGTCGCGCTCTTTTGTGTTGGCAAGCGAAGTAAGGACGCCATGTTTTCTGATAACGCCCCCATCTGGTCCGATCAGTTAGTCTTTTTTGCCAACTGGCAGGAAGCTGCGCTCGCGGCTGTTGGGGTAATTCTGCTGCTTTTGCTGATAATCTGGTGGCGGCAACAGAGTCGCCACTGGTTTCGCATTGTCATGAGTACATTGCTGGCGGCGTTATTGATGGCCATTGCCAGCTATTATTTCTTTGAGGTGCCAGTCTACCACGCTAACTGCCCAAGTGGTTGTGCGGGCTGGCGTGGCTTTCCCCTGCGCTTTGCGGTGATCGATTTGCGCAATATAACCTACCTGGCACCCTTTGATTTTGCCATGAACGCGCTCACGCTTTGGCTACTTTGGTTGGCTGCGAGTGTAACCTGGCGACTGCTGGCAATAGCCGTGCGTTGGGAACAGCATTCGTGGCGCTTTCAACTGCTCTTCGTGGTCACGACGATGGTTTTGCCCTGGGCGATTATCCCACGCATGATCGATCCCCCGCAACCGCATATCGTGGGTGAAGAGGCACGGTTGGCAACTAACGCTCGCCGCGCCGCCGAATTTACCTACGATATTACCGGCATTTGGGTACAGCGGCTGGCGCTCGAAGATGTGCGCATCCTCGACCCCGATGCCGACCCTTCCCTGGAATCGGCCAACCGTGTGGGTGGTCAGGTCTGCTTGCGCGGCTATACCTACTTTTTTATTCCCTGGCTGCGTTACCGGATCGATCTCGATGGTATTGGGCGAACCGCTCTGCGCTTGGAAGAAGTGCCGTTGGCTGAGCCCTGTTGGGAATAGGGCAAATCTAAAGTAAACTTTATTGTTGAAGTTGTTTGACAATCTATAGTGAGCTGCAGCACATAATATCATTTTGTACACAAGTGAAAATGATACTTTATGGCGCAGCTCAGTATATAGCAAGGTAAGAAATTAAACAGGTACGTACAAGAGCGTAGGCTGAGCGGGTGCCCGCTGGGCGCGAAGCCGAAGCGGCTTCGGCTCCGGCTTCGGCTCTGGTTTCGACAGGCTCAGCCTATGTTACCCGATTATTTTCTTGATACCCTATCGGTTATTAAAAGCATAGAACTGGAGTCTATCCTTCATGATTCGTCAATTTTTTGCGTATTACCGTCCCTATCGTGGGCTCTTCTATCTCGATTTTGGCTGTGCCGTAATTGTGGGCGTTCTCGAATTGGGTTTCCCGTTGGCGGTCAACCAATTTGTCGACAATCTGCTGCCCAGCGAAAATTGGCCGTTGATTGGGCTGGCCATTGCTGCCTTATTGGCAATCTATGCCCTCAACACGGTGCTCCAATATGTAGTCACCTACTGGGGCCACATGCTCGGCATCAACATCGAGACCGATATGCGGACCAAGCTCTTTGACCACATTCAGAAGCTCTCCTTCCGCTATTTCGATAACAACAAGACGGGCCATCTTATTGCGCGCATTACCACCGACCTGCAAGATATCGGTGAGTTGGCCCACCACGGCCCCGAAGATATCTTTATTGCGGTGATGACGCTGCTCGGTGCCTTTGCGCTCATGGCCTCGATCCACTGGCAATTGGCACTTCTCACCTTTCTGATTGTGCCCGTGATTCTTTGGCTGGCCATGTACTTTAGCGGCAAGATGACTGTGACCTTTCGCGCCCTTTTCCGCAGCGTGGGCCAATTCAATGCCCGCATTGAGGATGCGCTCGGCGGCGTGCGCGTGGTCAAGGCCTTTGCCAACGAAGATCATGAGCGTAAACTCTTCGCCGTCAACAATGACCTCTACCGTGAGACCAAGTTGACCGCCTACAACATCATGGCGCGGGCGCTCTCCTTGAGCTACATGCTCATGCGCTTTGTGATCCTCTTTGTGATGGTTGCGGGCACTTGGTACGTGATCAAAGGCGAATTGAGCTATGGCGAATTTATTGCCTATCTGCTGCTTACTAATGTCTTTTTCCGCCCAATTGAGAAGATCAACTCGGTGATCGAGAGTTATCCGAGAGGCATTGCCGGCTTTAAACAGTATATGGAGATCCTGAACACGGTGCCCGATATTCAAGATGCACCGGATGCTGTAACGGTTGATCATCTGGCCGGCAACATTCGCCTGGCCGATGTCACCTTTGGCTATGAGAGCGGCAAAGCGGTGCTGGAGAGTGTTAACCTGTCGATTGCTGCCGGCGAGACGGTGGCCTTTGTCGGTCCCTCCGGTGCTGGCAAGACGACGCTCTGTAGCCTGATTCCCCGCTTTTACGATGTAACCACCGGTGCGATTACCATTGATGGCATCGATATCCGGACCATGACCCGCGCTTCGCTGCGTCGGCAGATCGGGATTGTGCAGCAGGATGTCTTTCTCTTCTCCGGGTCGATTGGCGAAAATATCGCCTATGGCAAATTAGAGGCGAGCGAAGAGGAGATCTGGGCCGCGGCCAAGCGCGCACAGCTCGATGACTTTATCCGTAGCCAGCCTGAACAACTGGAGACTATCATTGGGGAGCGAGGCGTTAAACTCTCGGGTGGGCAGAAGCAGCGGCTCGCGATCGCGCGCATGTTCCTCAAAAACCCGCCGATCCTGATCCTCGATGAAGCCACCTCCGCGCTCGACACCGCCACCGAAGTCGCGATCCAACAGGCGCTCACTGAACTCTCCAAGGGGCGTACCACCCTTGTCATCGCCCACCGTCTCGCCACGATCAAGAATGCCAACCGCATTGTGGTGGTGACTGAGGAGGGGATCACAGAAGAGGGGCGGCATGATGAATTGATCGCCGCTGGCGGAGTCTATAGCAAACTGCATAGGGCGCAATTTGGCTTTTATGAGAATGGGCCGGTCACGCGCCACGGCAATGTGGCTTCCGCACCTATTCTGGTTACAGCGTAGAGGCATCTCCACTGCACCCAACACCGTGAGCGCCAGCCGCTGTGCCTCGCCATTACCGATAATGCTGCTGGTGATCATGGCATGATCGGGATCGAGCGTTTGCAATGAGCTCATCTGTAAAAAGTGTGAAAACCGATGATTTCACAAGTGGAAAATTATTGCGTTTTCACACTTTCGGTCGTATTGACGGGAAGCACATCCGTTAGCTGCCACTTACCCGCCTCATCGATTTGCCGTAGGTAGATCCCTCCCCTAGACACTAATCAATGTTTTGCCATCAGGTAACATGCCTGAGCGGCACCAAAAACGACGGAGATTTCATGTGCCGCCGCCTGTCACCCCTGCGTGCCTAGCGCGCACCCGAGGGGACCACTACTCAGGCGATAGATTTCTGCCTACGCAGGAATGACATACCGGTCCAGTCGGTAATTTACACATCAGAGCGGAGACCTCCCCTGTGTCTACCCTAGCACGGTATCTGCCAGGGAGCCGCCAGTCATAGACCACAAGCGAATCAGCTAACCACCACAGCCGCTTGCTACTCGTGCGCCACCGGGGCTGAATACCATCAACCTGACTCCGACCGGTCATCGTCTGCACTGCGCGCTGATTTTTGACATCCCAAAGCCGTAAGGTCGTATCACCACCGCCACTAGCCAGGAGACCTCCATCGGGGTTGAAGGTCAGAAACATTACTCTCTATTGCCCTAGGAGCACGCCAATCGCGGGATAGAACTGCGCCAGCGGGTGCGGGCTTGCCGCGCGCAAATCCCAAAGGCGGATTGTCTTGTCTTGGCTGGCACTGGCGAGAAGCTGCCCATTTGGCCAAAAGACCACCGCATAGACCCAATCCTTATGCCCTTGAATGAATGGATACGCTATTACGTCAAATGGCGACGGTAGCAACTATGTTTCGCGACGATCTGGGCATGATTGGTTGCTATAGTAGCGTTAACATATCAAGATGGGGTCGGCCATTCTACAGCGTGTAGACAGCCAGCTAATGCAGCATGTCACTTTGGGGCCGCACTCCTTTTGCCATATTGAGGGAGTTGCAACGTATGCGTAAACTATATTCCGTTTTACTGCTCATGCTGCTGATCGTCGGCGTCTTCTGGGTGGTTACGAGCAATGGCGTGCCCGGCGCGATTGCGGTGCGCCTGCCCACCACCCCGGGCATGGAACTCCAACGCTCCTGGCAGGATGCGGCTGCGATCGCCCAATACGACTATCGCACCGTCGTCCAGCAGACGACCCAGCCCACCCTGCGCATGGAGAATGCCGGTCGCAACGCACACACCGATACCATTACGGTGGAGGGCGCTGTGGATCGCGTCCAGGAAGCGTTAACCATGCGCATCCAAGACGGGCAATCTGCCCCACTCGCGCTCAAAATTGAGCAGGGGCAAGCCTATGGTCGCATGGATGACACCGGCGCGTGGACCCCGCTGGACGAAAAGCCTGATTTCTTCGGCAGCGCTGATCCCCTGGGCTACCTGGCCGCTGCCGAGAATGTGCGGTCACTGGCCACCACCGACCCCGGTGACGACCTCTTCAGCAGCGGCATTCTGCCGGCTGCCTACACCGACAGCTTAACCCGCTACGCCTTTGACCTCAATGGCGTCACCTACGCCAACTTCATGCGCACTCAACTGGAGGCAAAACTGCGCGCCGATGGCCACTTGCCCACTGGCATCAACCTCGGTCTCATACGCCAGTATGTGGAGATGGAGGCGCACGGCGAACTCTGGATCAACGCGGATGGGCTCCCCGTCCGCCAGATCCTCCACCTGGCGTTTCCCCCGACGCCAGGTGCCCGTGACCGCGTTGAAGCCGAAATTACCACTGATTTCCACAATTGGGCCGCGGCCAAGTCGATGACACTCTGGTCGATCAAAGATCACCCGCAAGGATACCTGGTGGGCATCGCCGAGTGGATCGCAATCACGGCGGAGCGGGCCTTGCCCCAACTCTACGTGCTCACCGCGCTGGCCGGCATTTGTGCGCTGCTCGGGCTGATGATTCTCTATCGCCGCACACGCTGGATGTATCGGACGATTGCCGCGTCGGTGGTCGGTTCGATGGTGCTCATGCCCCTGTTGCAGATTGACCAGGTCCATGCCTTTGCGCTTTATGAGCAGGCGCAACAGGCAAAGTACACCGCGGCCCAAGATCAACGCAACGCCGCCGCGGATCTGGCCGATGCATACGACCCACACGCGGCATCGCTGACGGCGGTCGCCAGTGATATGGGAATCGCCACCGATGCCGGCCAAGAATCCCCGCAGGCTTTATCTGCCGCTGGAACGAGTGCACCGATGCTGGCCAACCTCGTGCGCGCCAAAAACGCCAAATTGTCGGAACTCTCGCTGCAACTCGATTGCGACCTGCTCGACCCGACTGCGGATTGTGATGGGGACGGCCTGACCAATGGCGTCGAAGTCTACAAGCTCGGCACCGACCCCACCAAGGTGGACACGGACGGCGACGCCATCAGCGACAAGCTGGAGGTCGAGGGCTTTGCCTACGGCGGCCAGCAGTGGTATCTCGACCCGCTCAACCCCGATTCCAACGGTGACAATCTGCTCGATGGGCAGGAGTGCCCGGAACTGCTTAATGTGGCGTTGGATACGGGCGAGTTGAAATCAAATTTTTCCGCCGGTATCTGCTACAACTCTGACGATGATGGCACGCCCGATGTTTTCGACTTTGACAACGATGGCGACAACGTGCCCGACCGCGTCGACGGCGACCCCTTCAACGCCTCGGGTCTCTATGACGGTATCAACAGCCAACTCGAATATACCGTTGATCTCACCGGCCAGGACAAGCCGGTCTTTGTCGACATTGAAATTCAACCGACCGACCTCAAGCATCTGCACTACACGCGCAATGTGCTCGATTGGCCAAGCAACGACACCGAAGGCCAGATGCGGCGCAAGAAGAACACGACCTTTGCCGACACCGCAGGCTATGTAGATGTCTACAAGGGCGAGAATGGCGACATGATCCTGACGCCGCTCATGGAGTTTATCTTCACCTACGACAGTGACAACCCGAGCGCGGGCTTGCCGATTGTGGCGGGAAAAACCGCCAACGACATCACCGGATTCAGCGACATCTCGTGGCTTGACACCGATGAACTGACCAAGGTTGGCATCACCGCGCGCAAGGGTGAGACCTCGGACACGTTGCTGCTCTGGGCACCGCTGCATGAGATTACCGACGATATCAGCGACACCCCGGTGGCGTGGAGCACACGGATGTACTATCGCCCGGCGACCGGTGTCTCCAGCATCGGCGCGGCCCAATCCGCCCGGCTGGTCTGGATGGTGGAAGCGCTGATCGATTCGTGCACCTCTGGCTGTGACAAAACCGCCAACTGGAGCACACGCAGCACCGTGCTCCAGACCTATTACGACGAATTCACCCTGACCGCGCTCAGCGTGCGCGAAGATCACGGCGGCGAGATGACCATCGCCGCACAGCCCGCAAACGTGGGCAGCAGCGATTACGAAGACCAACTCTGGCACCTCGCCGATGCGCTGCAGGAGGTGTTGCTGCGCGCCGAAACCAAGGGTGGTACCAATCGCTTTGGTGTCGGCGACATCGGTTCCTATACGACCGCGTGGGACATTAGCGGCCTCCAGATCTATCGCCAACCGTTGGACAACCAGCTTGAACTCCTGGCCGTGGCCACCGACGAGGACACCAATGGCTTCACCACGGGCGCGGATGTGCTCAAAGCCGCCCATGCCGGCGCTGCGGTCAACGACGTGAAAAACCTGCTCTTTGTCGGTGAAGAGACTGCGCGCACGCTGTCGCTTAGCGGCGCCTACCCCCGCTCGCAGCCGGCGAGCGGTCGCCTGGCCTTGGATCTGACCGAGACCCCATTGGACACCGTTGCCACGCTGCGCATGACTCCCTACCGCTATCTTGGCGCCAACGTGTGGGAACGGGAGGCATACGCCGACTATCGCAACGTGCTGCGCAGCGGACTCGCCGCCGCCTTTACGACTACCGAACTGACCACATTGGCGACCACCGCCGACGGATCAGTGCTCCCAATTGACAACGAAGCGGATGCACGCTTCGGGGCCGTCACGCTGGCCGAAAGTTTCTATCTCACGCTGCTCACCGGCCTGGCCACCACCGTCGTGTCGGATGGGGTGATTCAAGGGCGTGATACGCTGGGTGACCACCCATTGGGCAGCGATGAGACCGCCACCACGATTGCCAAGACAATGCTCACCGCGCTCCAAGCCTACTACGCCGATCTGAGCGTGGTCGAGGCGTTGGTTGCCGCCGATAATGCCACGCCGGTGGCCAATGCGCTCTCGGCGACCTTTGCCGCCTCTCAGATCGCGGCGTTGCAGGCGGTGGGCGCGGTCGCCAATGGCGAAGATACATCGGCGCTGGCGCTCTCGTTGCAGGCGTTGGGGAGCTACTACAAGACGGTAGACGTGGACACGAGTGCCTTCACGACAGCAGTCGGTCTCTCCGCGATCCCCTTGCTCTCCCACACCTCACAACAGGCCGGATGGTATCGCGGCATCAGCCAGACCTATTACATCACCTCGGGTGCCTATACGGTCAAGTGGGGCTTTGATACCTACCGCACCTATCGCAGCGCGCTCTTGCTCGCCCAAAATGCCGACGATGTGACGGTTGCCGCGGATTTCACCGGCGTGGCCAATAAAGTCAAGACGACGAGCGCGGCGTGGGCCGTGGCGACGTATGTTTTTACGCTTGGCATTATTTGGGGCTCCTATCTGCTCGGCAACTATGAGAATCAGTTGCAGCGCGCCGCGGCCCTGGCCAACGCCATCGGCGAAACCATTGTCGCCACGATCCTCTTTGTAATCGCGCTCATCCCCGGCGTCGGCTGGATCATCGTCGGCGTGATCGCGCTGATTAATGTGTTGATGACGCTAATCTGCGAGGTCAGCCGCGCCATCGATGACAGTACCTTTCAGGAGGGGTCCTATGAAGATGTCTTTGTCTGTGACGGCATTTCCGGCGCGGTGGCCAAGGCGATTGTCTATCTGATCTTTGAGCAATATGTGCCCTATGACGCGGAAAACGATGACCGCCTAACCATTGGCATCCAGACGCCAAAGATCGTTCAGCAGACGGATAACGACGGCTTTGTGGTGGGCAACGCGGTCGATGTCGCGCTCCAGATTACCAACACCTTCAAATTGGATGATCCGGAGATGGCGCTGATCAAGACCACCTACCTCAAAAACGGCAAGCTCGACCGCGATACCTTGCGCAAAATTGGACGCAAATCGACCTTTGCCTACTCGCTGACTGCCAGTGCCACTGACATTCACGATGATCTGGGTTACAATACCCACACCTGGATCAACGACCAGCTCTTCTTCTCGCCGACCTATAACGCCACACTGAGCGCAGCGGGCATCAACCAGCCGCTGCAGGTCTATCTCAATGAGGGGCTCAATCTCAACACCATCGAATGTTGGGGCTTTGTCGGGGCCAACGAGGATTGGAGCTGTTACACCGGCGATGACGGTTCCAAATATACCGTCAAGACCACCCTCTCAACCTACTTGGGCGATGATCTACAGTTTGATGTATTGCCCGCCGACTTCGACGGCTTTATTGCGCTCACCGGCAACAGCCAGGGCTATCGTCTGGCCTGGGATGATCGATTCCCAATCCTGCGCGATGCCGACGGCGATAACCTCACCAGCCAGGCTAAGGGGGGCAATGACCCCGATGACAGCCAGTGGGACAGCGACGGCGATGGCCTCACCGACGGCTGGGAACGCGATCACGGCTACGATCCGCTCGCTCGCGATGCGGACGGTGACGGACTCTCCGACTATTGGGAAGCCTTCTACGGCACCAACAGCCGTTCTGCGGACAGCGACGGCGATGGGCTGTGGGACGGCGACGAGTTCTTCCACACCAACGCCAACCATCCCTTCACCGCCGACAACTCCACTTGGAGCGGCGGCTGGACGATTATATATGGCGAAGACGGTAGCGGCAACAATCTGGAGACGCTGGTCTCGGCCAATCCGCTTGACACCGACAGCGATGACGACACGATCCTCGATGGCCTCGAAAACAGCTACGGCTACAACCCCAACTTGGCCTCGACGTTGAATGTGCTCTCGCTCGATGTAACAGTCAGCGATGACATCGTGGCCCCGGGCAGCAACGTCAACTATGCAGCCACCGTCACCAACGAACTGGACAACCGTTACGCCAACGGTCTGTTGCAGGCCGAACTGCCGGTCGATGTGGTGCAATCCACCAAGGTGATCGGGACGCTGGCGCCCAATGCAGCGGTCACCCTCAACGGCGCAGTGACCGCGCCCAGCGTGGACGCCACCACCGCCACCAGCCTGACGGTGCGTGCCGGGGCCGTCATCGCGCCGCCGGGACCGGAGCATGTGCTCCGGCTAGAAATGAATGAGGCTGCCGGAGCCACCAGCTTTGCCGATACTTCGCTGGCTGCGGGTGGTCCGCACAATGGCAGTTGTTCCGGTGCCACCTGTCCCACGGCGAATGGTGCAATCCTGGATTTTGACGCCGGCGATACGGTGACTGTGCCCGATAACAATAGTCCGGACTTCGACTTTGCCGCCTTCAGCGTCAATGCCGCGGTCAGCTTTGCGCAAAGATCGAGCGGAACCGCACCCGTGATTGCCAAAGGCAAGACCTTTGCGATCAACGATGAAGGACTCGCCCTCATTGGTACGGTCTATCTGGGCGACTGCACAACAGCCGTCCAGTTAAATGCGGGTCAGGTGTTTCAGGTGAATACCTGGATGAATATCACTCTGACCCACGACGGCGACACAGCCAAGATGTACATCAACGGGGTGGAAAAAGCCAGCACCGCAGCCCCATCGATCTGTCGCGATAACAGTGACATTACCATCGGTAGCGCCGGCTTTGACGGGTTGGTGGATGAGGTGGACATCTTTAATGAAGCGCTCTCGGCGAACTACGTCGCCGCGTTCACCCAGCGTCCCGTTTTCTATCTGGCGGAGCTGGCGGACCAGAGCGTTTCGCTCTTAGACTCCAATGACGATCTGCCCGAATCCTCCGTGCATCTGACCTGTAGCAACAGCGGCGGTGCCAACCCAGTCTGTCCGACCAGCACACCTGGTGTGATCGGCGACGGGATTGCACTGGCCACCAAACAAGGGTACACCATGTTTTCCATGCCGGATTTAGGCGCCAACGATGCGAACTTCAGCATGGCCCTGTGGATCAATCCGTCCGCGACCTATACACCTGATAACAAAAACTTTACCACCTACGGTCAGCTCATTTTTGGCACAACCGATCAAGGCATTGCGCACGCCTACCCAACCCTTTTTGCCAAAGGCCGCAAAGTGCGCATCCTCTTTGGTCATCGCGACAACGATGGTGGGTACTGTGATGCCACCTCCAACGTGGATGTGCTGACTTACAATGCTTGGCAGCATCTCGTGGTCACCTTTGATGGCGCACTCTTCCGCGTCTACATCAATAAGGTATTGGTCGATACCTTTAGCGGGACTAATTGTGCTGGTGAAATCCCGGCCAATGCCGAAGGCTTTCTAAACAGCGCCTACATGGGGAATGCCTATCCTGCGATCTACTTCGACAAGCTTGACATTGCGTATCACAGTCTTGGCAGTTCCGACATTGAAGAATTCTTTCTCTGGTCTGATGACAACATCTATGACAACGGTGTTGAGACGCCCAAAACGATTTGGAAATCGGCGCTCAATATTGGCGATGATGGCGTGACGACGATTGGTGAATGGGCATTCCCCAAAGCCGGTTATGATCTCTCGTTTGCGCTCTGTGAATATGACGAGGCTGCGCCCACGTTCGCCGATGGGTGTAATAATTGGTCACAATCCAACAACCCCGATGACAAGGATGTTGCCGCCATCTATGTACAGCCTGACAATCCTGGCCCCAATTTAATGCACCTAAAAACCTATATCCACAGTGACACACCGGGGGTGCAGACGCTCTCCTATGTCCCGTTGCTTGGCAACACCTTTAATGGGTCATTAACCTATAATCTCTACCAAACCGGCTTTGAAGGTTCTTTGGATGAAATCCGCCTCTACAACTCGTTGCTCACCGACCAGGCCGTCGCGACCCTCTACAATACCGGGATCCGCGCCCTCGAAATGAACTTCGATGAAGCGCCTGGCAAAAGCGCCTTTAGCGACGATTCGCTCAACGCCTTCAGCGCCGGCTGTGTCGGCACCTCCTGCCCGGACAGCGGCATCCCCGGGCGTTCCAATCAAGCCCTGCGCTTTGACGGCGGCGTCGCCGATGACGATGGCCTCGATGGTGTGGCTGATTTCTTGACCATCAACGCCACCGACACCGAGTTGGGGCTGGCCGATAACAACTTTACGATTGCGGCCTGGGTGAAACCGGATACCAACGCTGGGCAGCAGCTGCTCTTCGCGGCCGAGCGCGCCCATGATGCCACGACCGCGGACGCCAATGGCTTTGGCTTTGGATTGCGGGATAGCCATCCCTGGTTCGTTACCTATGGCGTCAGTGACTATATCGCGACGGATGTTAGCATCCCGACCGGAGTCTGGTCCCATGTGGCCGCGGTGCTGGACACCAACAACGACGTTTCCTTCTACGTAAACGGCACCTTGGTGCAGACGGTGATCGGCTCTGCATCCATGCGTGCCAACACCAATGATGTCTACCGCATTGGCGCCGGAACCGCTGCTGCCAGTTCAGCGTCGGTGCAAGTCTTTGACGGCCTGCTCGATCAGATTGTCATCGAAAAACTGGCCCTTGACGCAGCGAGCGTGCAGTCGATCATGCACGAAGCGCCGGTGCTCAACCTGCATCTCGACGAAGACCTTAACACCACCACCTTTACCGACAGCACCCAATTCGCCAACAACGCCACCTGCTTCGACAACTTAGGTACCGGCCACAATGGGCAGTGCCCGGCCGCGGGCAGCAAGGGGCAAATGCGTGAAGCGCCGGTCTTCGATGGCGTCGATGACCGCCTCGACGTTACCCTGAGCAGTGAACTGGATCTTAAGCAATTCACGGTTGGTCTCTGGGTAAAACCGACCACACGCAAGAACAAACTCCAGCCGCTGATCACCAAAGAGTCCAACGACGGCGGGGCGCGCCACTTTGGCCTTTTCATCAATCCAGATTCGATGAACGTGCTCTACAGTATGCATCGCTTTGACTGCAGCCAACTCATCAGTGGAGTCTCGACCACCGAACTCAACGAGAATAGCTGGAATCAGGTAATGCTCACCTACGACGGTTCCCAACTGGCGCTCTACATCAACGGCGCACTCCAAGGCAGTCGCACGACGACAGGCAATCCCTGCCTGGATAGTCAGGCCGTCAAGATCGGCGACGGCAGCGGCGACTACAGTGCCTTTGCCGGCAGCATCGACGAAGTCTCGGTTCAGGGCAAAGCGTTGGATGGGGCGGGCGTCAAATCCGTCTATACCTACCAATCCTCCTGGTATGACCTGACCTATCACCACACGATCCTACTCGACGCCGACGACCCGACAATCCTCGGGCTCAACATTGTGGACAATGGCTATGTGGCGTTGCAGGATAGCCTGTTGACGATCAGTGCCGGCGACGCCTCCTCGGACATTGCCGGGGTAACGGTCAAGATTACCGATCCGAATGGCAGCACGGTGATGGGCAACGCCGACGCCGGTGACGACAGTGAAAACGCGACTTGGTTCTACTGGTTCACTCCCGCCGCAGCCGGCCAATACACGATCGAAGTGACGGCCACCGACGACGTGGGGCACCGCGGCAGCCTGAGCCGCACCATTTACGTGGATGACGCCAAGCCAACGGTGACGCTGAACCCGGTCGGCACAAATCGGGTGAATGCCGCCGCCGCGGATGGCAGCACAACGCAGACCACCGTTGTCGGTGTTAACAACAGCAATCGGCTGCTCTGGATCGACGGTACCCTAGCCGATCCGAGTTCGCCCGCCAGCGGTGTTGATACCTCGACTGCCACCTATGAACTCTTTGACTGGCAGGGCCAAAGCGTCAACGGGCGCATTCCCGCCCCCGGTGGCACGGCGTGGTATCCCTTTACCATCGCCGGCTATGGCGAATACACGGTCGACAGCGCGGTGGCCGACAGCGTGGGCAATTGGTATACGGCCACGGTTGGTACGATCGCGGTTGACGACCTGGCACCAGTCGCCGATGTGTCGATGGGGGTTGATGTGCCCTTGGTGCGCGGCGGCACGTTGGCTGGCACTGTCACCGATGTACCCTATCCGACGGGTAACCAACGCATCAATCTGCACCTGGAAGAAGCCGCGGGCAGCAGCAGCTTTGTCGACAGTTCCCGTAACATGCTCGTCGCCGGCTGTGCCGCGGCAACGGATGCCTGCCCGACCGCGGGCGTCGCCGGCCATGATGGCAACGGGGTGCAATTCGACGGCAGCAATGACACGCTGACCGTGCCCTATGAAGAAGCGCTGGAGTTGGACGAAGCCACCTTGATGGCCTGGATCCAACCGACCTGGACCGCGGGCAGCCGCGGCGACGATGCCACGATACTGAGCATGGATGACGGCACCACGACCGGCTACCGCTGGCAGATCAGCAACAACCTCGAATCCATGGTGCTCGACAACGGCACAACCAGCGAAACGTTGCCCCTTAGCCTGAGCAGCGGCCAATGGACCCACGTTGCCTTGGTCCTGAAAGATGGGCTCTGGACCGGCTATCGCAATGGCGAGCCGGTGGGTGTGATCACACAGAGCTTTGGCAGTCAGGTAAACTTACCACTGAACATTGGGTCCCACGAGAGTGGCGGCTTCTTTGCCGGTCTGCTCGACGAGGTGGTGATCTACGAACGGGCGCTCGACGCCGAAGAGATCCACCGCATCGCGCAGCCGCTAGACGGCAGGATCGCCAGCCTGCAACTGCGCTTCCGTACCTTTGCCGAGCGCGATCTGGCCGCGGATGAGGGCACTTGGTACGACATCATTGGGGATGACACTGGACAGAACTTTAGCAGTTGGAGCTTCCCTGTGCCCGCCCTGCCGGCCGACCAGTACAAGATCGATCTGAAAGTCACCGATGGGGTAGGTAACACGGGCTACATCGGCGAAGCGTGGAATGGCTTCTATCTCTACGCCGATCTGGTGCTCACCCAGACGGCCGCGGCCGCAACTGTTGTGCCGTTGGACACCCTTGTCTACACGCTGGGCTACACCAACACGGGCTTCACGACGGCCTACGCCACGGTTATCACCGAGACGGTGCCTGTGGATACGGTCTTCAACGCCGCATCAAGCAGCGCCGGCTGGAGCTGTAACCCCGTTGCCGGGACAGCGGGCGCGACCTGTACCCTCACCATTGGCACAGTCGAATCACAGCAGAGTAGCAACGCAACCTTTGCCGTTGATCTGTCCCCCGTCATCAGCGCCAATGTGGAGGTACTCACCAACACGGCGACCATTGCCTCCCGTTACCCCGACCTGAACGCGCTGGACAACCAGGCCGTTCTCACCGCCACGGTCGACGCAGCCCCGGATCTGGTGCTGACCAAGAATGATGGTGGCGCGGTCTATGCCAACGGGCAAGATGTGACCTACACCTTCACCTATGCCAACAACGGCAACCAAGTGGCGGCGGATGTGCAGATCATTGACTACCTGCCGGACGAATTGGCATCAAATGACAGCGACGGCTTTGTCTGTTTCTTTGATATCCCCACCAACGCCTACTACTGCACCCTGGAACTGGGCGACCTGGCACCTGGCGATAGCGGCGAAACGACCTTTACCCGGTCACTCTTTGCCGACTTCCCGCCGGATATGATCACCAACACCGCGATCATCACCGAACCGACCGGCCTGCCCGACAGCAACCCCGCCAACAACTGGGCCACGGTTGGCACGGCGACAGCCGGTGGGATCATTGGTACGGATGTCATCACTGTCACCGTCAACGAGGGCGAACTGGCTCAGGCTGATGGGTATGTGACGGAACCGTGGCTCCAATTCGAGGCATCTATCGGTGAGCTTGTCGGCGACGCCAACGCGGGGAGCTGGACGTGGTCCCTCCAAACGACAGACGGCCCCGACGAAAGTCAGCCGGTTGATATCTCGATCTATACCCAGAGTGAACAACAGGGTGATCTTACCTTTAACCTAGTTGTGCACGATGTCGCGCCGACCATCGTGCTGACGGGAGCGGACTCGGCCCCGAGCGGCGCGGCCTACGAACTGACGCTGGGGCCGGTCATCGACCCTGGCAACGACACTGTCACCGCCTGTCAGATCAACTGGGGCGATGGCACCAGTGAATCGTGTCTGGCTGCGCTCAACGGTGGTCTGCTTACCCACGTCTATCTTGCCGTCACCGCGGCGGCCACGATCACAGTCCATCTGACCGATGAGGACGGTACGCATAGCGATGCGGGCGTGAAGTCCGTCATTGTCACATCGGCTTGCCCCACCTTCCCCGTGACAGTGACTGATGAAGCGGCATTAAATCTGGCGATCGGTTGTTACGACGCACTCACCGCGACCGGTTCCTACACCATCAATCTCGGGGCAGAGATCAACCTGAGCGCTGCGACGACGCCGATTGACAACGCGACTGCCGATCTGCTTCTGTTCATCGACGGTGGCGGCTTTCGCGTTAACGGTCAAGCGATCAGTGGCGTCCGGCCATTTGAGATCCGCGCCAATAGCAATGTGGTCATGCAGAATCTTACGGTTAGCGGCGGCAATGTCACCGACAGTGGCGGCGGTATCTACAACCGAGGCACACTTTCGCTCATTGGTAGCACCATCTCTAGTAATTCCGCTACCAACCAGGGTGGTGGTCTCTATAACCAGGGCAACCTTACCATTGCCAATAGTACCTTCTTTGGGAATTCCGCCACTGGTCAAGGCGGTGCCATCGCCAATGATGGCACCATCGCCACCGTTGCCAACAGCACCATCGCAGGGAATTCTGCTGCCGGTCAGGGCGGTGGCGTCGCCAACAATGGTACGATAAATTCCATCGCTAACACCATTGTTGCCAACAGCCTAGCCGGTGGGAATTGCGTGAATGTCCCTGACGGTACAAACAATCTGACAGATAGCGGTGAGTGTGGTAACTGGGCTGCCACGCTTGATCCTGCTATCCATCTGGGCACGCTGGCCGACAATGGTGGTTCAACGCCGACCATTGCGTTGTTGGCCGGCAGCCCGGCCATTGAGGCTGGTGACGCCGCCGTCTGCGCCGCTTCTCCCGTCAACAACGTCGACCAGCGCGGCGTAGCCCGCCCGCAAGGCACGGGATGTGATATCGGTGCCGTTGAGGCGCTGGTGATCAACAGCAGCGTGACCTCGGTCGGGGTCACCACGGCCTATGACCCAGTCGCGCAGTTTTGTGCCGCCAGCGCTAGTAATCTACCGATCTATACTATCTCTACGATGCAACAGAATAGTGGAACCAGCAGCTTTGCCGATCTTTTCTACCGGGTCAAAACGTTGGAATATACCACGGATCAAGGGGGGCTAGTGCCCAGCCTCTGTAATGCTACCACCGTGGTGGACAACGGCGGGGTTGGCTCTCTATTGGCGGTGGCGAATAGCAGCCTGCCTGGCGGTGACTTCGGTCCAGGTGATATCCTGAGCCAGGACTTTATGGTTGGGTTGCCGATACGGGTGAAGTTTCGCATCTTTGTCGATCTCTTCAGTAGCAGCGCCGGCAGTGCCGCCAGCAGTGGCGGCAACGGAACCTATGTGGGCAGCCTCGTGCTGACCTTCGACCCGTCTACGGCAACCTTCACGCCTGTGCAGCAGATCTTCCTGCCACTGGTACGCAGTGCGGAATAATTGAATATTGCTTTTCGTAACGCTTCAGGTGCATCCCTTTTCGGGAAGGAGAATGCGCTAGTCTGATGGTCGAAAATTCACCTTTTCGTAAGGTGTTTACCGTAAAGCTACATGGACTTTGCTCTGTTTGAGAACTGGTCTGTCACACCAGCAAAACTCCAGTTCTCAAAACAATCGCAATATAGTTACGTTTTCTCAACAAAATAAGGGAGAGAAAAAATGAAACGCGTGTATGAAAAGCTGCGAAATGCAGCTGTGGTGCTCTGTCTACTGCTATTTGCGACGGCCTGCACACTTTCCATCACGAATAGCCCCGATGTGAGCAACGCGGTGCCGGCCAGCGCTACGGCCAGCGAACCGATCCCCGTCTCGATTGCCATCGGTGCGCCAAAGGTGCCAGTTTATTTAAATTTTGATTTGGCGCAGGCAAAAGGCTACTTTGCGGAGGAAGGGTTGGCTGTGGATCTGCAATACTTTGAGGGCGGGAGCGATGCGGCGGCTGCCCTGACGAGTGGTGCAGCTGATTTCTCCGGCAATGCGATGGATCATGTGCTAGAGGCACAAATAGCTGGTGACGATTTGCGTATGCTCATGAACTTTTTGGATCAACCTTGCGCCACCCTTGTCGTACGCAGCGATCTGGTCAATGAGATTCAATCGCTGGCGGATTTGCGTGGCCACACTGTGGGCGTGACGCGTCTGGGATCCGCTACCCATACGTTGTCTGTCTTCATCGTTGACCAAGCCGGACTGACAACGGCCGATTATACGGTGACCGAAGTGGGGACCGCGACCATGCCGGATGCACTGCGTGCCGGCACGATCGACGTGGCGATGGGTGTGGCACCCTATACAACCCGTCTGGTTAACGCAGGAGAAGCCACGGTGCTGTTGGATCTGTGCCAGCCAGCACAGGCGCAAGCAGCTATGGGCGGTGGGCTCCCATTTACCGGTCTACTCACCCGCGCAGATGTGATTGCCGAACGGCCGGAAGTCGTGCAAAAGGTGGTCAATGCGCTGGTCAAAGCGCAGCTTTTTATCACAACCCACTCCCCGTCGGAGATTGTGGCGACTCTGCCTGCTGCTGCAATTGGTGACGATGTGGCTTCGTATACCGAGGCGTTGGCGGCGACCCTACCAGCCTTTAGCCAAACAGGTGGACTGATTGACCCAGCGGGCCTGGAACGATTTCTTCAACTCCACAAAACGTTCGGCACGATTATCAAGGACGCCGAAGTCGATCTCGCCACCCTCTACGATAACCGGTTTGTCGAGACCTATCTGGCGGCCACCCAAGCGCCCGCTCCAGCCGCGAGCACGGGCGGCGCGGCTGAGCAACGGTTGACTTTGGGTGCCGGCGAAAAAATAGTCTCCTTTGCCCTCGCTGAACTCAAGGCCGCGCTGCCCGTGACTACGCTCACCGTCGACGATCCAGTCTATGATCGAGCAAAGACTTACGAGGGCTTCTGGCTCGCCGATCTGCTTGAGTACGCCGATCTCCTGACTACACCGGGCGATATGCTCCTCTTCCGTGCCGCCGATGGCTATGAAATCCGCATCGATATGGCCGACCTACTGCAAAGTCACGTGCGGGGATTGGTGGCCTTTCGCGATGTTGAGGCCGCCGATGGCTGGGAACCGTTTGCGAAGGGCAAATCCACGCTGACCCCGGCACCTTTCTATCTCGTGTGGGACATACCTGCGCAGCCGCAAACCGGGAATGGATCAGCGAGCGCGATGATTGTCGGGAATGCGTGGTCCTGGCTCTATCAACTGACTGCGATTGAATCGATCGACTTCGCAACAAAATACGACCGTCTTTACGTTCCTGGCATCGAAAAGAATGCGACCGTCTATGCCGGTTTCAAGCACTTTACCGAAAACTGTTTGCGTTGTCACTCGATCAATCTGCAGGGCGGCGTTGAGGGACCGGAGTTGAATATTCCGCAAAATATTACGGAATATCGTGATCATGATACCTTGGTTGCCTTTATCAAGAACTCGAACAACTTCCGCGCTGGTAGCAAAATGCCGCCCATGGCAGATAAATACAGCGATGAAGAGATCGAGAGCATCTTGGCCTATATTGGCTGGATGGCCGATCACAAGTGGCAGGATGGGCAGAAGTAGATTTTGCTTCGACTGTGGAAGGGGGGAGACATGGCAAAGAACGAAGCATGGCAACTACACGGCAATGCCGCCGACCTCTACGAGCGGTATCTCGTGCCAACGCTCTTTACGCCGTGGGCGCACGATTTGCTCGAAACGGCGGCGTTGCAACCACGCGAGCGGGTGCTCGATGTAGCCTGTGGCACCGGCAGCGTGACGCGCCTGATCGGGCAGCAGATTGGTGCAGCGGGGCGTTTGGTCGCAGTCGATCTCAACGCCAATATGCTCGGGGCGGCGCGCCGCTATACAGCGCTGGGGCCACCGGCCGTTACGTTTCTCCAAGCCGATGTCGTGGACATGCCAATGGCCGATGCTAGCGTCGATGTCGTGCTCTGTCAACAGAGCCTCCAGTTCTTTCCCGATAAGCGGGGCGCGTTGCAGGAAATGCGCCGCGTGCTGGCGCCTGGTGGCCGGTTGGCTTTCAACATTTCACGCGGTTTGGAACACAATCCGTACGTCCGGGCGCTGGCCGCTGGCTTGGCGCAGCATATCAGTGCGGATGCGGGCGACAGTATGCGGGCACCCTGTAGCTTTGGCGACGCTCAGATGTTGCGGTCGCTGTGTGAGCAGGCAGGGTTTCGCACGGTCAAACTACGCATCTCCTGTTTGACCATTCGCCATCCCAACCCAGCGGATTTTATTCGCGGTCAGTTGGCGGCGACGCCGGTCGCCGACCAAGTGGCCGCGCTGGATGACGCGGGACTGACGGCGCTGGTCGATGACATTCTAGGAGCGCTGCACTGCTATGTCGATGACAGTGGGTTGGCCGCGCCGTATGAAATTCACGTTGTCCTGGCCTATGCTTGAAAGAGAGCGTAACGATTTAGTCTTATAGTGAGCGCCTTCCAGAAAGGTGAATTTTCGCCTTTACCCAAATGGAATATACGTCGGCGCTTTCCAGCCCGACGCGTGACGCTGTGGTCCAATAGTTGCTGCGTGACACGTCTGGCTTGTTACCATCCTATACAGAGAAGGTGTGCGCCGCCGCGGATGTCTACGTGATGGAAGGTTTTCTCGGCGCGTCGGTGGTGGCGCAGGCATTAAACACGCAATGCCCGAAAAGGAGATGAATATGATTGCTCGACTTTCCTCCCTGATAAACAGACGATACGCACGATCTAGCAGCACCGTGCAGGTGCTGCTGGGCTTGACCGGGCTGATCCTGGCAATTGCCATAGCCCAACCCGCCTACGCCGCCGGCCTGGCAGTGGACAGCACGGCCGATACAGTCGCCAACGATGGCGCCTGCACCTTACGTGAAGCCATCCTCAATGCCAACAACGATGACCAGTCCGGCTCGATCGATTGTGCAGCCGGTGCCGGTGCCGATGCCATAACTATTCCTGCCGGAACATATACGCTTGACGGAGGCAGTGGTCATCTGCTTATCACGGCGGATGTGGCCATTACCGGGGCGGGCGCAGGCAGCACGATCATCCAGGCGAACACATGCGATCCTGCGGGGGGTGCCTGTACACACACGCACAGAGTATTTAGCATAACTGGCGTCGATACAAATGTGAATATTTCTGATCTGACCATACAGAACGGCAGGGTGACTGACGCGGATGGCGGCGGTATCGCCGTCAGCGATGCCGCCGTAACCATCAACCGGAGCACGATCCGCAATAACCAGGTGAGCACCGGGCAAGGTGGTGGCATTTTCGCCAATCGCTCTATTACCATCAGCAACAGCACGATCACCAACAACCAAGCGCTGTACGATTACAGTGCAGATCCCCTGTTCCTGCTCGGGCGGGGCGGCGGGCTGTACGCAAGTGGCGCGCAGTTGGACAACAGTGTCGTCAGCAGCAATCAAGCCAGCGTTGGCGGCGGCGGCATCTTCAACAATGGCGGTACGCTGACGCTGCAAAATAGTAGCCTGGCAGCGGGCAACGATGCTGACGGCTGGGGTGGTGGTATCTTTAACTATGGCGGCAGCCTCATCGTGAATGACAGCAGCCTGATTAGCGATAACACAACGGGACGGGGCGGCGGCATTTACACGATCAATACTATCACCAACAGCGCCTATGTTACCCTCACGGGCACCAGCCTGGTGCAGGGCAACTGGTCGGCCTTCTTTGGTGGTGGTCTCTTTAATCGGCGAGCCGTCACCAATACGCTGTCCGTTGTGACGCTGGCAGACAGCAGTCAAATCTTCGACAACAGATCTGACGGCGACGGCGGGGGCGTTTACAATTGGGGATTCTCGACCGCCGAGCCCAACGATGGGGCTGCGCTCTACTTGCTGGATAGTAGCCAGGTTATCAGCAACACCGGCAAGAATGGGGGCGGAGTCTATCTCTACGAAAACAGCGCGCTTACGGTCAGCGGCGGGCAGATCACCAGCAACATTGCCCAGGAAAAAGGCGGCGGGGTCTACGTGAGAGATGGCTTTATCAACGCGACCAGTAGCAGCGTGATGAACAATAGCGCCCTCTTAAATGCAGGTGGCCTCTACCTGGAACGGGGCGCTATCACATTGAGTGACACCCAGGTAGACGAAAATGCCGCCAGCGGGATGGCTGGCGGTATCTACATTGATGCCGGCACACTGGCGATGAACGGTGGCAGCGTCAGCTATAATCATGCGGTCAACGCTGGGGGTGGGTTAGTCGTGAGTTCAGGCCACCTCATCTTGACCGCCACCGAAGTGATCGGCAATAAAAGCGTGAACGCTCACGGAGGCGGATTCTGGAACGATGCGGGCTCTGTCAGCTTAACTAATGCGATCATCAACAACAATCAAGCCAAGTCTAATGGCGGTGGCATTCAGAACAGTTCGGGTGTTTTGATGATGCACGGTGGGCAGGTGGAGCACAACACCGCCACCGGGCTTGCCGCGTCATCCGGCGGCGCACTCTTCAATATCGATGGTCAGGCCACCTTCACCCAGACTGTGATTGCCGACAATACATCCGTATCTGGGGGAGGAATACGGAATCTAAATGCAACGGCCATCTTGCGTATCACCCAAGGAGAGATTGTCAGCAATACCGCAACAACCGGCAATGGCGGAGCCTTACTCATTAATAAAGGGGAGGCCTATTTCACGCAGACGACCTTGGCCAACAATCAGGCCGGTAGCACGGGTGGCGCGATTCGGTCCAATAATAGCGTTGTGGTATTGATCAATAGTACGATCAGTAACAATAGCGCCACCGGTGGTGGGGCGTTGTACACGACGGCTGGGCCGGTCACCCTGAGCAATACAACCGTAACAGGCAATACTGGCGACGCCATTGCCCAACTGGGTGCGGGCCCAATCTATGTCAGCAACATCATCATTGCCAATACGATTGCCGGCAATGATTGCAGCAACGGCCTAAACTTAGTTTCTAATGGCCACAACCTGGCCAGCGACAGTTCATGTACGAACTTGACGGCTACCGGTGATAGGATTAATACAGACCCGCTGCTCGGTCCACTCCAGGACAATGGTGGCCCGACCCTCACCCACGCCCTGCTGGCCGGCAGCGCTGCCATCGATGCCGGCGACAATGCTGTCTGCGCCGCTTCTCCCGTAAACAACGTCGACCAGCGCGGCGTAGTCCGTCCACAAGGCACGGGATGTGATATCGGTGCCGTTGAGGCACTGACGCTTAATAGCAGCGTGACCTCAGTCGGTGTCACCACCTCTTACAACCCGGTCGCCCAAGCCTGTGCCGCAACCGGTGGTGCTTTGCCGATCTACACCATCACCGCCATGCAGCAGAATAGCAGCGCCATCAGCTTCACAGATCTCTTCTTCCGCGTCAAAACGTTGGAATACACCGCCGACCAGGGTGGGTTGGTGCCCAGTCTCTGCAATGCCACGACGGTGGTGGACAATGGCGGCGTCGGCTCCATGCTGGCAGTAGACAACAGCAGCCTGTCCGGCGGCGACTTTAGCCCTGGCGACACGCTAAGCCAGGCGTTTGCGGTTGGCTTGCCAATACGTGTCAAGTTTCGCATCTTTGTTGACCTCTTCAGCAGTAGCGCCAGCGCGGCCGGCAGCAATGGTGGCAACGGAACCTATGTGGGCAGCCTCGTACTGACCTTCGACCCGAACGCCACACCAGTTGGATCGGGGCAGCAGATCTTCGTACCGCTGGTCACCAACGGTCGATAATCTATTCCCGTCGTCACATCGTCCGAGCCGTCGATGTGACGACGATGCAAGAATCATGCTATACAGAAATCAGAATGAAAAGCGGAGTTTCTTGTAGGCACCTAGGAGGTAACTGACCCTTGCGGTCGCGCAGTACGGGCAGGCGCAAGGCACTGCCTCTACGATTGGCAAATCCCCGTTTCTCATTCTGAACGGAGTATAGCAGAGGCATTGCTGCAACTGCTCGCGGCGTAGTAAAAGCCACTCTTCAAAGGCGGGAGCGTCGGCGATCCCCAGCCCAGCTAACAATTCGCCCCGATAGAGTGCCGTCGCTTCGTCCAGGCGAGCCAGACAAGTGGCGCAATCATGGAGTTGCCCGTGAGTGTGGGTATAGCTTGCGTCTAGTTGTGTTTGAAAGACATGTACGTCAACGAAGGCATTGGGCTGGTTAAATTGGATCGACTGCCGTGTAACCGTCAGAAGATAGTCACTGCTGCCCTTTTCGGCAGCATCTAATGTCATACGCAAGCGATATAAGGTTTTGCGAAGATTGTCAAGCGCACCCTGGTCGCTCATTTCTGACCAGAGTATCGTGGCCAACAAGCGGCGGGTGAGGGGTTTTTGGGCTTCTAGCGCCAGATAGGCCAGGAGCGCACGCTCTTTGTCTGACCGAAAGCCCGTTATTGGTTCGTCACCTACTTGTACGTTAAAAGTTCCAAAGAAGGTGAAAACAAGTCGTCTCATGTTGCACCCCTCCGTCTACCGTATTTGTATGTAGGTAAGAATGCACTTTATCTAACGATCTATTTAGGCGCTTGCAAATTATAAAAACCCCCACCCGTAGGCACCTAGAAGGCACCTAGAAGGCACCTACGGAGGATTTATTTTCTTGCAACAGCCTTAGCTCGACTTTGTACATTTTTGAAAACGTCACGCCGCTCCAGTGGTATGCACGGACGTGATTTAATGAAAGGTCGTACTTTCAGCTGACGTGCTGAAAAGTCACGGATATTCACAATAAATCACCTCTGGACAATTATCACCAGAGTAAGTCGACGAAGACCGAGAAACATTTTTGTACAAAGTCGAGCCTAGTGGCTACTGTATTATATCCCTTGGCTATTCGATCAGCAAGTAAGTTGGCACTGGCAAGAGCGAGGGCTGGTTCAAGTGTCTCTTCAAGTGTCTCTTGGACTCTTTGGCTGTCATAGATTACTTTCTATGCGGAACTGGAGATTGTTCACTGAGCGGATGGGCAGCAGAGGGAAACTCACAAATCTCGATGTGTTCGCTGCTTCGCTGGCGTGGGCCAAATAAAGATCGGGATCTGTTCCTTCTCTTGGAATTGAGGAGAAGAGCTAGCCTCGTTGCTGATCTATCTTCTACCCTTTCTTCTTCCCAATCATCGCCGATCCACTGGCAATAGAGGGCCAATAAGACAAAGGTTGTGGCTCCAGCGAGCAGCGGAAACATATAGATCCCTCCCAAAATAAATTATAGCAACTAGCTGTAATCGGTTTCTAGAAGGGATGACGTTGTGTTCCTACTGTCAGCTACTTACGATTTTGTTTCAATTGGTGAGTAGATCCACAACTTCGGTGATGATGCGGGCGGCAACCGCATCTTTGCTCTGTAAGGGCAGCATTTCCGAAGAGCCATCCGCCCGTAAAAAGGTCACCCGGTTTGTCTCTACGGCAAAGCCGGCATCTGGCGCGCTGACATCGTTGGCGACAATCAGGTCGAGCTTTTTGCGTGTTAACTTGCTCTGCGCATTCTCCCGTAAATTTTGGGTTTCCGCCGCAAAGCCGACGACGACTTTTAGCCGCTCATCGGCGCGCCGCTGGCTGGCCAGGGTTGCTAAAATATCAGGGTTGGCAGCCAACTCCAATCGGGGCGTTCCTTGCAGCTTTTTGATCTTCTGGCTGGCTACCTGGGCGGGACGAAAATCGGCCACGGCAGCCGCCATGATCAACACATCGGCATCGGCAGAAGCGCGCAACACCGCCTCTAACATCTCATGTGCACTCTCCACGGCGACAAACTGCGCACCTGTGGGAACAGGCAATGCCTGGGTCGTGGAAATCAAGATCACCGCGGCCCCAGCATCAAGTGCCGCTTGCGCCACCGCATAGCCTTGTTTGCCCGATGAGTGGTTCGTCAGATAACGCACGGGATCGACGGCTTCGCGAGTACCCCCTGCGGTCACCACCACCGTACGCCCAGCCAATGGGCCCCCTTGGGCCAAGCGGTGGCGAATCTGGCCCAGCAGCGCTACCGGTTCGCTCATGCGGCCACGTGCTACCAACCCCGACGCCAGGTGCCCCTCTTCCGGCCCAACGACCGTGACGCCGCGCGCCATGAGTGTCTGAAGATTGGCCTGCGTGGCCGGGTGGTTGTACATACCGCCATCCATGGCTGGTGCGACAAGCACGGGACAGGTGGCGGCCAAAGCGGTGATGCTAAGCAGGTCATTGCTCTGCCCATGCGCTAATTTGGTGAGGGTGTTGGCGGTCGCCGGTGCAACCACAAGCAGGTCGGCCCCACGGGCCAGGCCCACATGGAGTACATGAGCCTCGTTGCCCCACAAGTCGGCATTGGTATAGGCGCGCCGACCTGTGACGGATTGAAAGGTGAGCGGGGTAAGAAAGTGGAGGGCGCTATCGGTCAAAATCGTGTCAACCTGAATGCCAGCCTGGGTCAATTTGCTGGCTAGATCGGCCACCTTGTAGCAGGCGATGCTACCTGATACGCCGAGTACGATCCGTTTCCCGTGCAAAGGATTCATGGTCAACTCCCATTTGGCCGATTCATGGCATAGACCATACGCAAACCATCGAGCGTCAACCACGGGGCAACTTCTTCAATCACCGTGGTCTCTTTGGCAATAATCGAGGCCAACCCCCCCGTACCGATCACCTTCATGCCTGCTCCCAACTCGGTGCGGAAGCGCGCAACCATGCCCTCTACCAGACTGACATAGCCAAAGAGCAGGCCGGATTGCATGGCATGGACTGTGTTGCGTCCAATCGCGGCGGGTGGGCGTTCAATGTCCACTTTGGGTAGCTTGGCCGCATGGCGAAAGAGCGCTTCCATCGAGATGCCAATGCCCGGCGTAATCGCACCGCCAAGATAGTCGCCGGTTGCGGTGATGGCATCAAAGGTGGTGGCTGTGCCAAAATCGACGATGCAAGCAGGTCCCCCGTAAAGCTGGTAAGCGGCAACGGCATCGACAAGCCGATCGGCACCGACTGCGCTGGGATCGTCATAGAGAATCCGCACACCAGTTTGCGTGGCCGCGGTGACCACCAACGGTTCACTCTTAAGATATTGGCGGCAGACCTCGACCCATTTGCCGGTTAAAGGGGGAACCACCGACGCGAGGGCTACGCCGTCTATATGAAGGGGGGTGAGACCGGCAAAGTTGAAGAGTCCGATCAATTGCATGGCGAATTCATCGGGCATCCGACCGTGGTCAGTCGATAGCCGCCAATGGGGACCCAGGGTCTCTTGTTCATAGAGCCCCAGGGTGATGTTTGTGTTGCCAATATCTATACACAAGAGCATGATGGATCTCCGTCCGATCAATAGGATGGGTGCGACGACCACGAGTATAGCGCATTGCTATTGGAAATCAAAACTGCTCTTTACCGAAAATTTGTGCTATGAATTGGGTGAACGAGGCTAGTGATAGAGGGTAATCCATGCAGCAATTAAGCTGCTGCCAATCATGACCCCCACGCCAAACGCATATAATTTTTTAAGCATTCTTTGATCTCCAATCGATTCTTGTCTGCATGGGCAAAACTAAATACGGATAAAAGACCGCACGACAGGCCGTGAGTCAGCGTGAAAGTGTAGTTGATTTTGCATAGAAGCGCATCTGCTTTAGTACCCATCGCTGATACACCAAATGACGGTAATTACTTTTCTGCTCTGGCATCCGTTGGTAGCGATAGGAGCTGTCGCCTTTGTGAAGGAGTGGAAAGATTTGACTTTCGCTCTCCTCTCAACTACCATTTCTTTCATGCAAAATGAATCTTTTCAGCCTGCCGCTCATGGCCCCATTCCCTCACCATTTGGCCGCTCTTCCGTTGACGCTGTAGCCAACAGCATTTCGCTGCCCGACCGGCATCGTTATCGGCGTATTCTGCGCTTCTTTGCGGGGGTGATTGGGCACTTTATTCTGCTCGATCTACTGCTTGCGCGTCTGCCTTTGCTTGGGTCACAGATCCGCGCTAGCCGTACCAATCGGATGCGCCAGATGGCACGCCGTTTTCGTACACTGGCCGTAGAGATGGGAGGGGTCCTGATCAAATTGGGGCAATTCCTCAGTGCGCGTGTAGACGTGCTACCTCTTGAGATTACCGAAGAACTTACGGGCTTACAAGATGAAGTACCACCGGTGCCCTGGCCGCAGATCGCCGAAGTGTTAGCGGTAGAGTTGGGCGATGTCGAGCAACGCTTTTCGCTGATCGAACAAAAACCCTTGGCTGCTGCTTCTTTGGGGCAAGCGCACCGTGCCACTTTACTACTGAATGCCGCCGCTACCACTTCACAAACGACGCAAGCAGTCGTGCTGAAAGTGCAACGGCCAGGTATCGAAGCCGTTGTACGCACCGACTTGGCGGCCCTGCGCGTGGTGGCTGGGTGGGTCATGCGTTATCCACCGATCCGGCGACGCGCCAATGTACCGGCGTTGATGGAAGAATTTGCCGGCACGCTTTGGGAAGAGCTTGACTATCAGGCTGAAGCTGCCAATGCCGAGCGCTTCGCAAAGATCTTTGCCGACGCCCCTGATGTGCGTGTCCCCCGGATCTACCGCCAGCATTCCACAGCTCGCGTGCTCACCTTAGAGAATGTGGAAGGGTTGCGGATCGATGATCTTGCTGCTATTAAGGCTGCGGGGATCTCGCCAACGATCCTGGCGGAACGGCTGCTCGATATCTACTTCAAGCAAGTCTTTCAAGCGGGCTTCTTTCATGCCGATCCGCACCCTGGCAACATCTTTGTGCGTGCCTTGTCTCGGCCGCTTGATGCCTCACCTGAAACGCCAACGCCCTTTCAAATCACTTTTATTGACTTTGGCATGATGGGAAATATCGAGGCGGCAGTTGGAGAAAATTTACAGCGTATCTTGCTTGCTGTCGCCAAGCGTGATGCACAGGCGCTGACCCAAATTTATAGTGACATGGGTTTTTTCCTCCCCAATGCAGATCTGGACCGCATTACAGAGGCGCAGGAAGCCGTCCTAGCACGGATTTGGGGACGCAGCTTGCAGGAAATGGCGCGCCCCAGCCCAGAGGAAATTCGCGAACTCACGAGCGAATTTAAGGATCTGTTGCGGGCATTTCCCTTTCAAATTCCTCAGGATTTTATCTACTTGGGTCGCGCTGTCGGTATGCTCTCTGGCCTCACCTCACAACTGCACCCGGATGTGAATCTTTGGACGCAGATGGAAAAGTATGCCGTGGAGATCATCGGTGACGAGCGCTTTAACCTTTTTGATCCTTCTTTACTCCGTGATGAACTGCGCGATATACTTGCTGTTCCTGCACAAGTACGGCGGCTCATTAAGCTTGCTGAGAGCGGCAAGCTTCAAGTGCGAAGTGTCGAGGATCCTGCTACACTCCGCCACATGAATCGGCTGGAACAGCGAGTTGCCCGACTGAGCAGTACAGTTTTGGCGAGCGGGTCGTTGATTGGGGGCGTGTTGCTCTACAATGGGGGACATATGATAATGGCTTGGGGCTTTTGGACAGCGGCGATGATTATAGTACTTGTTGGTACCAGAGATGAAGCGTAGTGGCAATGGGTACCTGTCTATGTACCCACGCATTATCTCTCTTATCGCCACTCCGCAACGCATCTTTAATGGCTCAAGCGCCGTCGCTTGCTCTTCATTATCTGTTCTTATCATAACACCATACGATTAACTACTGTCTGGTTAACAGCTGGATATTTTGCCGCGCCGAATGGGCATCGGGCTATCGCGAACTGTTACTCATCTTCTCTTCCAAAAGGTTTGATGAGTTGTGACCTGTCTTTGATTCTTTAGGAAATAACCAGCCAAAGAGCAACACTGCCAATAGTGCTCCGACAATCTGTGCGGCAATAAAGCCAAACGAATCAATCCAGCGGATCCCAGAAAAGGTATTGGTGAGGGTGCGTGCCACGGTAACGGCAGGGTTCGCAAAGGAGGTCGATGAAGTGAACCAATAGCCGGCACCAATAAAAGCGGCAACGGCATAAGGAATCGCCTCTTTGCGATGGGCAGAACAGCTGATAATTACCCCAATCAGACCGAAGGTTGCCACCGCCTCACTGAGCATTTTGGCTGTGCCACTTCGATCATTGAGCGACAGCGTGACAAGCGGCAATGCAAACATTTGATGAGCTAAGATTACGCCGATAAGCCCACCGACAAATTGGACTCCTACATACAGCGCAAATTCCTGCCAAGTGAGTTCGCGCCGTAGCAGCATGACAAGACTAACGATCGGATTGAAATGCGCACCGGAAACGGGACCAAAGGCCAGGATCAGGATCACCAGAATGGCCGATGTCGCAAAGGTATTGGCGAGCAATGCCACCGCGACATTCCCACCTGCCAGTTGTTCCCCCATAATTCCCGATCCGACGACAGCCGCGACCAAGAACAACGTCCCAACGCCTTCTGCCACCAGTCGTCGAGCCAGGTCCTGCTTTGATGTTTGTACGTTAGCCATAAGAACTATGCTTCACTTTGTGGACGGTTGATGATCGCAACCAAAAGTTGGATGCGTTTTTCCAATGTCGCGAATACTTCTGCAAATGCGATATAGCGTTTTTCCTCATCGGTGACGGCAGAGGGATCGGGCAGGCTCCAATGAATACGCTCCGGCGCGCCAGGAAAGACTGGACAGCTCTCGTTGGCGTTGTCGCAGACTGTAATGACATAGTCAAAGTCCTGACCGAGAAATAGGTTGAGGTGCTTTGAATAAAGCCCGGTACTGTCGATGTTGTTTTTTTGTAGAACGGCAAGCGCTTCTGGCCGTACAACCGTTGCCTCGGTGCCGGCGCTATAAACTTCAACGTGCGCACCACCCATGTGGCGTAGCAGTGCTTCGGCCATTTGGGACCGCGCACTGTTGTGTGTGCAGAGAAATAGGACACGAACCGGAGGGCGACCCTCGGCTGACGCTACAGTTGCAAGCGCCGTTTGTGCATGCGATAACCCTGGATGTAAGCTCTCCATTGCCAAGGTATATAAACTTTCAAAGCGTTCCAAATCTAGACTGTAGAATACGTCACGCGCGTCGGCACTACTTCGATGTTCCTGTACAATCGCGCCGGAACGCAGCAGGCGCAAGTGATACGAGATCAAGTTGACGGGCCGGCTGAGCAATCTACTCAATTCATTGACGCGATAATCGCTATAGGCTAACAATGACAACAATTGCCAGCGTACCTCATGGGCGAGAATTTTGAGAACATTCGGGAGTTCGCGCTGTGGAAAATTCGTGATCATAGTACCTTCCTCGATATAATTCAAAATATATTGAAGCAATTTTATTTGAATTATATCGATAATAGAATTTTATGCAAGTTAACGGGTGCGTCCCATTTTGGGGGATTACACAGAAGGACAAAATTGATCGTCCGGCGTAATCCCCCAAATGTGGTACGCACCCCAAGTTAACGTTCGGCCTAAAATGTTATCGTACGCTTTGCTACAAAATGAACACGGACGTTTGTCCTTTAACCGTAAGCAGAATGTTTCTTTACAGAATGGCACTCTAGCGCGATGATGGAAGCTCGAAGACAACCACTGTACTTCACAGTGCGTAGAAAGTGTAGATTATAGGACTAAACACAATGGATCTCTTCTCATGGTTACGAGGTAAGAAGAAATTCAACTCTACTAAGCCCTCTGTAAACAGGTATCGAAAAATCACAGAGCTTGCAAACAAAGCAGGCGAACTCAATGGGCGTCATTACACTACCTATCGTCATGAAGTCGAAGCGTTGGAGCGAGAAAGTCCTGATAAAGCGATTTCTCTCTTACTTGAGTTGATCGCTGTTGCTGAAGCACAAGCAAAAATTGATAAGGTTCCCGCACCATCGGAATACTACGAACGTCTCGCGACCCTCTACGACATGAAGGAGCAATACGACAACGAGATTTTAATTCTTCAACGAGTTATTTCTACACAGCCAACCTACTCCAAGAACTCGGTTAAGCTGACCGCTAGACTGGATAGAGCAAAGAAATTAGCTCACAATGCTACTTAGACGAGGCGGGAAACATAAGGGTATCGCGTTGCTAATAAGGATGCGGAGTACTCGAGACCGGCATGTCTATGCGTAACATGAGTTATTACCTAGCATTGACATTTCCCCATAACTCCTCGAGGTAGACTCGAACTAACAACCGTCCGGTTAACAGCCGGATGCTCTGCCGTGTTCACAGATGATTGCTTTGGGCGCGGCTAGCGCCGACCACGTTGGGCAATGGAAAAAGTAAAAAAAGAAGCGCCTTTGCTTATGCAAAGGCGCTTCTTGAGTGGCTCCTCGAGTTAGACTCGAACTAACAACCGTCCGGTTAACAGCCGGATGCTCTGCCGATTGAGCTATCGAGGACCGTGTTCGGCAACGGGGTGTATTGTACCGAAGGATATGGCTCTTGTCAAATTATCATTTTCTAAATGACAAAAACGATTTATACCCCGTTCATTGATGCCGTTTCCCAAAATGTTTGCCGCAGCGAAATGAACTCCAAAGGGCGCGTCCCATCTTGGGGGATTGGTCGAGCATGAATACCGATTAGTCTGAGTGCCCCCGAAAATGTAGTACGCACCCAGCCTCAAAAAAGCGGTTTGCATAGATTTCAGTTAAAGGTATAATAGGGCCTGTCCCCAAATGCTAACGCTGAGACCGACCGGTTGCTCCCTAGCTTTATCCGGATCGGCCTCGACCAATGAGGACTTCTTATCATGAAAATTACCAAGGTCTACGCAACCGCAACGTCCGAGCGTCGCGCCGAACCAATTCGCGATGCGTTGCAAACCCTCGACACCCGCGGCGAGTGTCTCATCACCATCGAAACCGATGAAGGCGTCTGCGGGAGTAGCTCCACCTATTTTGGCCGTGTTGACAGAGCACCGGCTCTGCTTTCTCAGCTTGTCAACGAGATTATCGGCCCCGCGATTATTGGTGATGATCCCTTTCTCGTGCGCGGCATTCGCGATAAATTGTGGAAGTTAAATGATTATCATGGCGTGCAAGGGCCGGTGCTCTTTGCCATCGCCGGGATTGATATTGCACTCTGGGATATCATGGGGCGGGCGTTGGAGCAGCCGGTCTGGCGTTTGCTGGGCGCACAACGGACAATGGTCCCCGCCTATTCCATGTCCGGCTGGCTCAACTATCCGATTGATGAACTCAAGCGCATTACCGCCAAGGCGATGGAGCAGGGCTTTTGTGGTGTCAAAGTCAAAGTTGGTTCGCCGACGCTGGCTGAGGATGTAGCACGGATTGACGCAGTCCGTTCGGTGATTGGCGACCAAAAGTTGCTTATGGTCGATGCGAACCAGGTCTTTACCGTTAACGAGGCACTGCGCCGTGGTCGAGTCTATGAAGAGATGGGCTGCTACTGGTTTGAGGAACCCTTGCGTGCCGACGATGTGGATGGGCTGGCGCTGCTTGCCCACGATCTGACGATCCCGATTGCCTCCGGCGAAAATAATTATGGCAAACGCCAATTTCGCGAACTCTTTACCCGCCGGGCCGTAGATATCGTCCAACCCGATCTGCGCCGCGCTGGTGGGGTGACCGAATGTTTAGAGATCGGGTTGATGGCCGACGCCTTTAACATTCCCTATGCGTCCCACGGCGGCGGTATCCATCTACATGTGTTGGCCGCGCTCCCCAACACACTCTTTATGGAAAGTGGCTTGCTCCCCGATGGTTCGTCCATTAAGCTGGTCAACGGCTGTTATCCGCTGCCGGAAGAGCCAGGTTTTGGCCATGCGCATTAGGACAGTGGGCCAGTAAATCAGTGGTACAGTAAATCAGTGGTACAGTAAATCAGTGGGACAGTAAATCAGTAGGACAGTAAATCAGTGACTGTCTCCCTGTCTGACCATTGGTCTATTGTTGCCGGCTTATGGCTGACGCCACCCCCTTTATAAAGTGGTTTATCGACTCCCCACCGTAGGCTGAGATCATTGTTGTTGTTCACAAAAAAGAAAGCTAGGAGGAAGCAGAATGAGATCTGTTCAACTTTCGCGTCGTCGGTTTTTGCATGGCCTTGCCCTGGGCACAGGCGCAACCGCGCTTGCTGCCTGTGTGGCTCCCGGCACTCCTGCCGGATCTGCCGAGAATGGGGCTGCCGCTGCCGGTGGCGTAGCCGCCGAAGCGCAGATTGTCTCAATTATGAACTGGGATGAGATTACCGGGACACCCTTTGAGACGGTGCTTGACGCCTATCGAGATGCCTCTGGTGTGCAAGTGGATGTGCAGCCGACGCCCGCGCAGGATTATGAGACGCGTATGCGCACGATGATCGCCGGCGGCACCGCGCCCGATGTAATGCGCATCAACGATGACTTTGTGCGTGGCTATACGTCGGAGGGCGCGCTGCTTGACATGAGTTCCTTCTTGGAACGCGACGGCCTCACTGGCGAGGGCTTCTTTGAGACAATTTATGATTTCCCCCGCCAACCCACAGGCGAATATACGGCATGGAGTGTTGGTTGTCAGCCCAATGTGATCTTCTACAACCGGACGATGTTTGAAGAGGCCGGGGTAGCTTTGCCACCGACCACCTGGACCGACGAAAATTGGAAGTTTGCCGATGTGTTGGAGGCCGCCAAAGCGTTGACTGTTGAAGGGGAGCAGTGGGGCGCGCTCTTCTACTCATCCACCGGCTATGAAACTGTCTTTCCTGTCTCCAACGGCGAACCCAATGGCATCTACTCCTTTGATGGCACTGAGTTTACACTCGCCAATCCCAAATCGATTGAAGCCATCCAGTGGGTGACGGATCTGACTTGTGTGCACAAGGCACAGCCGGAATGGGGTGTCGTTACCCGCAGTGGTGCGCCCAATCAGCTCTTTGCCGCCGGCCAGATCGGGATGTACCTCAATGTCTTTGGCGTTGCGCCTTACATGCGCGCGAATGCCACCGACTTTGTGTGGGATATCGCCCCTGTGCCCGGCCAAGAAGCACAGACGACAATTGCCACCATCGTCTGCTTCTGTATCCCCAGCGTGTCGACCAATCCGGACGGCGCGTGGGATCTGTTGAAGTTCATGACGGACAACGAAGGGGCCAAGATCTTTGCCGATACCGGTGCCTTTATTCCACCACGGCGCGAGATGGCAGAATACATGGTCAACAATAATGGCGATCTGCCGCCGGAACACATTTCATTGGTCTTAGATGCGCTGGATCACTCGGTGACGGAGAACTTCTCGACCTACATCGAACGGGCCCGTTCCTTCTACCGACCCGAGTTAGAACTGGTCTACACCTGTCAAGCATCCGCCGAAGATGCGCTGAATGGTATTCGCGAGGATGTGGAAAAAGCGCTGGCCGGTGAGATCTAATCAGTCTGCATCAATCGAGTGATGCGCCTTTATGGATATTAATTACTCATGTTACGCACGGATTCGACACCCCCTCTTCCCCCGCGCCCAGGGGCGGGATTAGGGATGGGGGAAATCCTTTCCTGCGTAACATAAGTTACTTAAATAAATCTGCAACGGTAGGCTGATCTTGTCGAAGCCGCTCCGGGTTTGACAGGCTCAGGGTCCGCTCAATTCCCGAATTTACTGCTTAATCTTCATAAAGGCCCATCACTCGATTTTGACTAGGGAGTAAGATGTATGGCAACAGTAGCACTCAGGCGGCCACGGGGGCGACTCTCGTGGATGCGGCTGCAAGAGCATGTCTTTGGCTGGCTCTTTATCATGCCGGTGGTGATTGGCGTCTGCCTTTTTCAATTTTATCCCATCTTGGTATCAATCTATGCATCGATGACCAACTGGACCGGGTTAAATGATCCCAGCTTCATTGGTGTTGATAATTATACCCGCTTGTTAACCGCCGATAAGTTCTTCACCATTACGCTGCGCAACACCATCTACTATACACTAGGATCGATTCCGCTGAGTATTTCGCTGGCGTTAGTGCTGGCGTTGTTGTGCAATCGGTCAATGCGCATGGTCTATTGGTATCGCACCGCCTTCTTTGCGCCCAATGTTACGAGCACCGTGGCCATCAGCCTGGTCTGGTTTTGGCTCTATGCGCCCGATGTTGGTCTCTTCAACTGGGTTTTGTCGCTCTTTGGCATTCAAGGACCATCGTGGCTGAGCAGCTTGACTTGGGCGATGCCTTCGGTCATTCTCGTTGGCGTTTGGCAAAGTGTAGGCTATCCCATGCTGATTCTGCTGGCTGGCCTTCAAGGCATTCCCGAATCATTGTATGAAGCGTCAAAGTTGGATGGGGCGGGTGCTTTTGCCCGCTTTCGCTTTGTCACATTGCCCTTGTTAACCCCTTCGATCTTCTTTCTGCTCATTACGCAATTTATAGGATCGTTTCAGGTCTTTGGTCTGATTTATGTGATGACACAAGGGGGTCCGGCAAATGCGACCAATGTCTATATCTATTATCTTTACCAGAATGCATTTGCGTTTGGTCGGCTCGGCTATGCCTCTGCGATGGCTTGGGTGCTTTTCCTGATTATTTCATTGATTACCCTTGTGCAGTGGAAGATGCAAAAACGGTGGGTATTTTATGAATAAATATCTGCTGGGCGAGCTAATTGTTGCCCTAGCGGCAGTAGACTTTGGACGCATCGGGAAGAATTGGAGGTTTTACCGTGGCTGAAGTTGTCAAGGCCGAGCTATTGTCGGCACACCCCCCTGCACGACAGAAGACGGAGCGGTCAACCGGGGTAATGGTGCAGAACTTTTTCGTCTCGTCGTTCTTTCACATCCTTATGGTGATTCTGGCGCTGATGTTTCTCTTGCCGCTCTTGTGGATGCTGAGTGCCTCGCTCAAGACCGAAGCCGAACTGATGACGTTGCCGCCGACAATTTTCCCCAAAGTGCCGCAATGGGATAACTATCTCTATCTGCTGCGTACGCCGATCGTTGTGACGATGTTCTTTAACAGCGTCAAGTTAGCGATCTACAATGTGGTCGGTTTGCTCTTTGTCACCTCGTTGGCGGCCTATGCGTTTGCACGGATTCGTTTCATCGGCAAAGATGTTGCGTTTTCGATCCTGCTGTCGACCGCCATGATCCCCGGCATCGTCTATCTCATTCCCCAATACATTATCTTTCGTGATATGGGATGGTTAGATACACACTATCCGCTGTGGGTGCCACGGGTCTTAACGCCGGTCTATGCGACCTTTCTCATGCGCCAATTCTTCAAAACAATGCCGCAGGAACTGGAAGATGCGGCCAAGATCGATGGCTGTTCGCTCTTTGGCATCTACTGGCGGATTATGTTGCCCCAAGTAAAGCCGGCGTTGGCCGCGGTGGGGGTCTTCACCTTTCTCGATTCATGGAACGATCTTTTTGGACCGCTGATCTTCATCACCTCGATTAAGCTCCAGACCCTGCCAGTGGGGCTGGCCCTTTTTCAGGGGGAATACTTCACCCAAGTTTCGTTGCTTATGGCTGCGTCGACGGTGAGTATTATTCCCGTGTTACTGGTGTACGTCTCTGCACAGAAATACTTTGTACAGGGGATTACGCTGACGGGCATCAAATAATTGTTAACAAAAAAGCCGCCGCCTGATGATCAGGCGGCGGCTTTTTTGTCTATGGACTGATTACCCAAGGTAATCGCGTAATTTACGGCTGCGCAAGGGGTGGCGCAATTTGCGCAGCGCCTTTGCTTCGATCTGCCGTACCCGTTCGCGGGTGACATTAAACTCGCGGCCCACATCTTCGAGCGTACGCGTGATGCCATCTTCTAAGCCAAAGCGCATAACCAATACTTTTCGTTCGCGCTCACTCAAGCCATCAAGGATCTCACTCATGTGCTCCTGCAACAGACGACGGCTGGCGACCCCTTCGGGGGCCGGCATACTTTCATCTTCAATAAAATCGCCGAGCGAACTGTTCTCTTCCGTGCCAACCGGCGTGTTGAGGCTAATTGGCTCCTGGCTCAGCCGTTTAATCCGCTGTACCTTCTGCGTGGCCCGCTCCAGCCGCCGTTCCACATCGGACTCCATCGGAATGCCTGACGCCATCGAGCGGCGCACCTTGCTGATATCGTCTTCTTCGAGAAAGTCCATCTCCAGCGCGATCTCTTCAAAGGTCGGTTCGCGACCCAAATCCTGCTGCAACTTGCGCTGAATGCGTCCCTGGCGATTGATCGTTTCTACCATGTGCACAGGAATACGAATGGTACGCGCCTGATCAGCAATTGCCCGGCTGATCGCCTGCCGGATCCACCAGGTGGCATAGGTGCTGAACTTAAAGCCCAAGGTATGGTCAAATTTGTCGACAGCACGGATCAAGCCGACATTGCCTTCTTGAATAAGGTCCAGAAAATTGAGCCCACGACCAATGTAACGCTTGGCCACACTGACGACGAGACGAAGGTTGCTCTGCGTCAGTCGATTGTGCGCCTTCTTACCAATAAAGATGATCCCTTCCAACTCGCTGCGCTCTTCTTCATCCGGCACTTGCTCGATTTCATCCAACGCGCGTGTCATGCGTGTGGAAAGCGCGATCTGCCCATCGAGCGTACCAATAACCGCCTCAACTCGTTCGAGCGGCTCCAGCGCGTCCTTGATCTCTTGGGCAAGCTCTAGCTCTTCCTCTGCCGTTAGCAGCGGATGGCGACCAATCTCGCGCAGATAGATGCGTACGGGGTCAAGGCTCTGACTGATCTCGGGCACATCGGCGACGAGCTTTTCAATCGGGACATACTTCTCGCGTTCAATCTCTTCTTCGAGTTTCGTATCGCGTTCAATGCGCGGAATCGGCGCAGATTCTTCGTCCTCATCCTCGCTTGTATCTTGGATGTCGTCGAGAACATCCTCTTCTTCTTCCTTCTGCCCCAGATTGATATACTGATCTAGCTCACTTTCGACGGAACTAGTCGAGCGAGCGATGGGGGAAATCGTGTCGCCTTCTGCAGAATTTCGAGAAATGGTCCGTCGTCTTCTGTTCATTGGCCTTCCCTATCCGCAATTGCGGATCAAACAAGATGAGTAACAGTAGGTTGCAACTTATACAACAGCACTGGTCAACTTACACACGTTGGCGGATTATACTGAGCTGTGCCATAAAGTACCATTTTGTACACGAGTAAAAATGGTACTATGTGCTGCGGCGGAGTATAACTGGATGAGACTCTTACGTTGCAACCCCGTAAAGCTGACCATTGGGCCCCAACAACCGGCTCAGCGCTTGTTGGGACTGTTGTAGATGGAACAGATTACGAATTTGTCGGTTACTCAATTCGGCAAACTGTTTGGCTGCCTGCATATCCCCTTGTCGAGCCGCATCATCCTGCAAAAACTGAATGTTGCGAGCTTCTGTGCGCAGCTGTTGGATACGCAGATGAAGCAATGTGGATACAGTATCCCCACGCAACTGTAGCGGGTCGCAATGGGGTAACTGTGCACCATAACTTAAAAGATGTGCAAGATGGCCGTGCAGATGGGGCGTCAGCATCTCTTGAAACAGCTCCCAATCCCACGGTTCCTCGCCTTGCAAGTAATAACGCAATGCTTTAAAGATCTCTTGATTTTGCACCGATTGTAGGTCAGCAACTTCCAGCGGTGTAACCTCTAATACGGCAGTGGCCGTGGCAAGCCAGACAATCAGATCCGGCTCACGCAAAATATTGGCAATCAGGTGATCTTCTTGCGAAATCGCCCGTTGGACGGCACGCTTTGCATCACTCCTGCCGGCCTCGCCGCCAACATTTCGCCTGTGGCCTTGCGCTTCGGCATTGCTTTCGCGAGATTCGCCACGTACAAACGGTGCCTGCGGATCTGCCGATGGCTCTCCCTGCTCACCCTGCCGATTCTGCACCGCACCAAATCGACTGACCGACCGTTTACGTTTTACATCAAGCGGCAGAGAACTGGTTTTGGCCGCCGCTTGTACTCGATTGAGAATCGTCAGCTCATCAATCTGTACCTGTCGACTCAACTGCTGGATATAATGCTGCCGCTCAATCTCGTCATCGAGCTCTGCAATGAGTGGTGCTAATTCGGCAACGGCTAGCCCTTTACCTTGTGCACTCTGCAAATCATACTGTTTGGCGACAAAGCGCAGATAAAAATCGACGAGGGGCTGTGCTTTGTCGACCAATTCCCGCCACTGCGTCGGGGCTTGGCGGATTAGATCATCCGGATCTAGCCCATCAGGCATCGAGACAATCGCCAAATTGGCACTGAGCCGTTCGGTCAGCCGTACTTGGCCGCTTGGCATGACCGTCGGCTTTTGCACCCGCAAGAGCGATTGGCGAGCTTGGTTGAGCCCACGAACTGTCGCCTGCTGGCCAGCGGCGTCGGCATCTAAGGCCAAAACAAAATTGTTGGTAAACCGGTGTAGCTGTTGTAGTTGCTCGCTGGTCAACGAGGTGCCCATACAGGCGACCACGTTGGTAAAGCCATGCTGATGCGCCGCAATCACATCCATATAGCCTTCAACGATCACAACTCGGTTGTCTCGTCGAATACTATCGCGGGCTAGATCCAGCCCAAAAATGATCTGCGACTTTTGAAAGAGTGGCGTCTCTGCCGTATTCAGGTACTTTGGCTGCGCATCGCCCAACACTCGTCCACCAAAACCGATCACCCGCCCCTGGCGATCGCGAATCGGGATCATCACCCGTCCTCGAAAGGCATCGTAAATGCTGTTGCGCTCTTCGTGGCGCTTAACCAACCCAGCTTTCTGTTGATCCTCCAGGGACCAACCCTTTTCGCTGAGAAAGTCGCGCAGGCCAGACCAACTATCCAACGCATAGCCAATGCGAAATTGATCAGATGTCGCCGAACTTACCCCACGACGTTCAAGGTAGGCCCGTGCTTCTAGGGCCCCTTGATGGTGGCGCAGGATCTGTTGAAAGTAAGCGGCCGCGACATCGTTGATTTCATAGAGTCGAGCCCGCTCATCTTGGGAAGCATCCTGCTCATCGTCGAGCGTGATCCCCAATTCATTAGCCAACATCTGCAGCGCTTCGCGGAAATCAAGATTTTCACGCTGCATGAGAAAGGTGAATGCATCCCCACCGATACCACAAGCGCCAAAGCAACGCCAAGTTCCCGATTGTGGAAAGACAACAAAACTGGGGGTGCGTTCGTCATGAAAAGGGCAAAGACCTTTGTAGGTAGTACCTGCCCGTTTCAGTTGTACATAGCGCCCGATAAAGTCAACAATATCAATCCGCTGCTTAATTTCGTCGATTGCGGTCATAGGTTGTTTGTCTTCTCAGCCATTGCCATCTCGAAATTATAACGTGTGTTCTAGTGGGTGTCAAAGGAGTCAGCAGGTCGGTACGATGAATAGCTTGGCGGCTACTAGCTCATCTCCCCTGTTTCCAATGGTAAAAATGACGTAGGAAGCTGAAAAAGATCGGCGGAAATGCCGAGTAAGGAGTACATCGTATGTGGTTCGTTTACGAAACGCACGACGACCAATTTCTACATCAATCCATGGCTTGCAGCTACTGTCGGATAGACTGCTTCACACTCACGCAAAAGGTCAAGAAGCTGCATTGCCTTGAGCAGATTGCCTTTGGTCTTGATGCGGCCGCTAAAAAAGGCCTCGCTGGCACTCTGTTCACCACTCCAAATTTGGTGGAGCAGATCAGCCTCCATGACGACCTCTAAGTTGGCTTTGCCTGGCCGCGTGCCATAGAAGACTTCGAGCGGTGGTTGCCGACCATCGAGCAGAATCTCCGCCTCGGGGTTTTGAGTCCGCATGCGAATGACGAGATTGCTTTGCGTAAACGACTCGATGTTAGCCGGTGTGGCCGTAACCGCCACAAAGAGATCTGCTAACAGCGCGTAAAGTTGTTGATCGGACTGAAAAATTGCCATGCGCTCTCTCTTCGCTTCCCCTACTCGCCAAACGCTGCTGCCCATTCTGCATGATTCACTGACAAAGCCCACCGCAAAAAGCTCAAAACTGCTACCAAAACAGCAGAGCCACAAGATCTCTCTTCTATAATTTTTGGGCGCTTTGGTGGCGGTAAAACCTACTTACAGTAGGGGCACTAACATGATTCACTGGGGTAGTAGCTCCAGCCAATATTTACTCTGTTATTATACCATAGCAACTGTTGGTTGCTAGGATCGGTGGGTGAATGAAATCTTTTCAGGGCTGACTGCCTATCAACGGCGTGGCCAAGCGCGCCAACGGGGGCGCCACTGCACATGGGTCAGACGCTCTGCGGCCAACAGCGCGCTGATCAGAATCAGCGTTCCACCAATCAACTGCCCCGTCCCCATCGACTCGCCCAGCAGCGTGATCGACCAAGTGGCCGAGAGCAAGGTCTCGATTGGCATAAGCAACGCCATTTGGCTACCGCCGATGCGCGCAATTGCGCTAAACATCGACCACCAGGCAAAGTAGCTGGCGACCAGAATCAATATCACCAACAACAGCCAGCCACGCGGGTCGGTAATTTGCCACACAATCGTCCCGTTGATGGTTTGCGTGAGGGCGAAGAGCAAGTTGACCACCAACATCCAGAAGAGAATATAGAGCGTTATTGTGCGCGAATCATAGCTGCGCAACCACCATTGAATGACAACCACTTCGATGGCAAAACCGACCATACAGCCGGCAGCAAGCAGCGCGCCATAGGGGTCGACCTGCGCATTGGGCCCAAGCAGCAAGTAGGCTCCCCCCAAGCCTAGCACGGTGCGTAACAGATGACGCCGAGTTAGCCGTTCTCCGCGCAATGCCAGCAACCCGAGGATCAACAGCGGGTTGAGCGAAAAGATCATCGTTGCCACCGAGGCATCGATGCGGGTGAGTGACCAGAAAAAGGAGAGCGCGCCCAACCCATTGGCGATCCCTGCCACTGCCGTTGCCCACAGCCCACGCCGATCAATCCGTACCTTCTCGGGGGCCACCAGCAGTAGCGATACGAGCATCAACAAGACCGTGCCGCTAAAGCGATAAACCAGCAAGGTGGAAGGATTGATCGCGAGTGCCACGGCTGCTTTGCCCAAGGGCGTTGCCAGACTAAAGGCGACGGTCGAGGCTACGGCCAATAGCCAACCTACTTGATCACCCGCGACGAATTGCGCGTATAAAGCGCCCGGTCGCAATGCAAACAACGCCCGAACTTGATGCATAAGGCCTCGTTATATTCGTTATAAATGGTTAGGAAGAAAATGTTAGGGTGTGGTCCAACAAGCAAGAATTCATACCGCCGGGGAGTATAGTGTAGCGGGGCAAAAACGACAAAAAGCAGGGCATCTATGGTTCTGTTGCTGCTCGTTCCATGCTCTGGGTAAAACGAGCAGCAACAGAACCACTGTCAGGTGCGGTGCCTACGCCGGCGCGTAGGCACCAGCCTTCCCCTACCGTTGTATCATCGGTAGATAGAGCATCTGACTCGCCGGCGTTGGTTCATCTTCTGGATCAAGCCCGGTCGGCGGGATAAAGACTTGCGTGTCAGTTGGGTCGCCGAGGAAGGGCGTGTTGGGGTCATCCGATCCTTCGACGCTCGAACCACCGGGGTCGTTGAACGCGCCATAGCTGAGGAACGCTTGATTGCGCAACAACGTGGTACCGGTCCCTTGCAGTACAAGCACATTAAACTCGACCGTGGCCGTTTCACCAACCGCCAGATCGCCAAGCAACACAACGATCTCTCTATCGCCCGTTGTGTTCCCCAGCAAAATGCTCCCTTTGCTCGTTGTGACCGAGCCAACAATCAAGCCACTGTTGGGATCCGGCGTATCTTCGAGCAGCACCTGCTGTGCCGTGCCATTGCCCGTATTGGCCACCTGGATCGTGTAGCGTAGGGTGTCGCCGGGCGAAACTTTCCCTTCGTCAGCGGGGTTGTCAAAGAGATCGACCAGCAAGGTGTCTTCTTTACTTAGGTGTAGATTCGGTGCTACAGCCAACAGGAAGAGATCGGCTTCATCGCTCAACCTGCTTTCGTTGCCTTCATCATCACTCACTATCGCGCTGACGAGGTTGAGCGGGGGGGCCGTTGCCACGCCGTCGATAAAGCGGCTGAACGAACAGCGGTAGATACCCCCATTGGCCGCCAAACTCTGTGGCACGGCGCAATTGCCGAGCCCGTTGAGATCGCCAGCAATCGTACTGCTCAGCGCCGTCATCGTCGTCACCTCCGGCCCATTGTTGACGATAGTGACCGTCATTGAGACAAGCCCGCCCGTCTCCAAAATTTGATTGGGCGTTGCCGTAGCGGCCAAGGTCGCCGTTGGCAACACATCGAGCACATCGACCGCGATCAGGTTGAAGTCGCTGACTGCCACGGCATCATCATCCGTACCATTGACGGTGATCTGTCGCTGGTTGACTGTTGCGGCATTGCCGCCGACAAATTCGCTGAAGCGACAATTCATCTGCACACCAGGAGCCAATGTGGTCGGCAACGCCGGCTGACACGTGGCGCTGATGTCGCCGCTGTGGCTATCTTCGACGCTCTCGACGGTGACATCGTCAACCGCGCTGCTGTTGAGGATCATCACGGTGAAGGTGACGAACGCACCCGGTTCATTGACCCCCGTCGGTTCGGCGATCTGTGTGATCTTGAGTGACGAGGGGGTGTCGGTAACGCCGATGGTGTTCTGCGTGCTGTCGGCAACCGGTTGGCCATCATCATCGATTGCACTGGCACTCGTCTGTTGTTGCAGCAGCGCATCAACATCACCACTGACAAATTGGGTAAAGATGCAGTCGATGCTTGCACCGGGGGCCAAAATTGCCGGTAGCAGACCCGCACAAGTGGCGCTCAGGTCACCAAAGCGGCTGCTGGTTAAGCTTTGAATCGTGACGGTATCGACCGTACTGCTGTTTCTGACATGTACGATAAAGCTGACCAGTGCGCCCGCTTCCGGCACGCTGACTGGATTGCTGCTCACGGTGACGCGGATCGACGAGGGCACGTCGATAATATCAATCGCCTCGCGGCTGGTCTGCTGCAGCGGTAGATTCTCGTCATCCACGCCGCTGACGACGACATTGCTCGTGTGTCGCTGATGGATCGCCCCCGTAACGATTTTGGTAAAGGTACAATAGAGCGCTTGGCCAGGTGTCAATGTGGCCGGCAGCGCCGGTTGACAGGTGTCGCTGATATCCAGCAGCGCCGCCCCAGCCGTGCGTACCTTGGGGACCATCAGGAAGTCGACTTCGTTGGTCTCCACTTTGCCAATCGTCACAGCGTCGGTCGGGCTGATGTTCTTGATCATCGTTGTGATCAACACCGGCCCGCCTGGCTCCGGCAGGTTGGCCGGCAGGGCAACTTGTGTGACCTCTAGCAGCGAAGGTACATCGGTGATCTCGATGCTCTCTGTGTCGCTGTCGCTGACGGGGTGACCATCATCGTCGGTGCCGCTGGCCGTTGCTTCATTGGTGTGGACCGTGCCGACTGCGCCGCTGATCGTGCCGACAAAGACGCATTGCAACGAGGCGGCTGGCGCTAGCGTCGCTGGCAGCGTTGGGCTACACGCCGCGCTGAGATCGCCATAGACATCGTCGACAACTTCGCTAATCGTTACCGCGTCAACTGCACTGCTATTTTTGACGGTTACAGTAAAGGTGACATCGCCCCCCGGCTCGGTAATTGTCGTCTGACTTGCCTGCTTGGTCACCAGAATTGATGAGGGCAGATCGGTAAGATCCACTTCAGTGGTGGCATTGAGCGCCAATGTTGTGTTGTCATCATCGCCAACGGTGGCGGCCACACCGACTGCGTAGGTGCCCCTGTTTTGTAGGATCAACGCCTGATAGGTACAGCGATAGGATGCGCCCACGGCCAATGTTTGTGGCACCTGACAGGTGGTGTTGATATTGGCCGGCGCGGCTAACGTCGCCAACGTGCTATTTAACGCCGACAAGGTTAACGCTTCCAACGGGGAATTGTTGGTGACGGTGGCGGTGAAGGTAAATCTGCCTCCTGGCTCGGGCAGACTTTGTGGGTCGGCAAGCAATTGCAAGGTTGCTGCCGGTGGCAAATTTACAATCGTCACGCTCTGATTGCGGGTGAAGGGGACAACGTTGCCATCGTCATCGTTGGTAACGGCGATCAAGCTATCCGTATAGAGAGCCGGTTGTCCAGTAACCTTTGCGGTAAATTGGCAACTATAGCTCGCTCCCGGCGTGGCAGCACGGGCCAAGGTTTGGGGGAGGGTACAAGTCGTGGCCGTAATCGCACCGCCGAGGACTGCAATATTGCCAAAGGGGGTATCGTTGAGCGCGGTCAGTTGTAACGCTTCGCCAGCGCTGTTGTTGGTGACCTGGACATTGTAGGTAAAAGCGCCCCCCGGCTCGGGCAAAGTGGTCGGGTTGACGCTGCGAGTGAGGGTCACGCTGGGCTGACTATCGCGGAAGGTGACGGTGGCACTCGCTGAATTGCTAACGGTGGTGCCATTGGTTGCGCGCACGGTCGCGGTGACCGTGTTGGTGTGAGGGCTGCCCACATTGCCGGCAATCCGTTTGACAACGGTACATTGGTAGCTTGCGCCGACAGCAAGCTGTTTACTGCCATCGGCCACACAGCTGCCCTGGCCATGCAAATTGCCAAAGGCGGAATCGGTCAGCCCGGTGAGTGCAACCGCGGCTGTCCCCTTGTTGGTCACATTGAAGGCAAAGGTAACATCGCCCCCCGCCTCCGGCACCGACGTCGGATTGGCCGACTTTTGCACAGCTAACGAGAGCCGTTCATTGACGACATCACAGGTGACCAAGTCATTTGGCCCGACGGCAAAGGTCGCCGGCAACGCGCTGAGGCTAAAGTTGCCCGAGGTAAAGCCACCGGCGGGGTTGAGCGTTTTGCGTAAACAACTGGCCGACGCGAAGAAATAGCCGGGCAGGCTCACCTCATCAAGCACAAATTGTGAGTTCCACGGCTGCGGACTTTGCAGCGTGCCAGGAGTCCATTGCCACTGCGCCGTGCCATTGGACGCGGTGGTCGCATTCTGACTCGTGCCCACTTGGGCTGCCGCCCCACTGACCGGCGCTGTCCAGACAAAACTATTTGCCGGCTGCCCCGCGCTCGTCATACTGACCGCGCCGCCAAAGGTCTGCCCGCTGACCGTTTGCAGCCCACTGCCACTGTCCGCATATTTCGTCACCGTAACCGACGGGCCGCAAAGGCTAAAGGCGATCTGACGGAGGGCGGTGGTCAGTTGGGCGTAATTGGTTAGGGTGTAGTCTGATTGGGCAAACGAATAGTTGAAATCGGGGAAGCGCTCGGGGCCTGCGACGGCAACAAGGCGGTTGTAGTCGATCACATTGCCCACGCCGACCATGAAAATATGGGACCCTTGGGCTTTGACGCTGTTGGCCGATTGGATAGCCTCATCGAGCGAGCGCGGATCGTCGCCACCGATCACCGAACCAAATTGATTCGTGTAGACATTTGGTTCACTGTCGGTAAAGAAGATGACCAGCGGCGCACGGCCTTGGCTGCTGTTGATCTCGGCAACCTTGCCAAAGGCGGCATCCCAGTTGGTGTAGCCATTGGGCACATAGTTGTTGTCGAGGTAAAAGGTCAGCTGGCCGGTTGGGCTCAACGGGCCATTGGCTTCATTGGTCAGATCAATATAGGTTGAACCTAGGGGCGTGCGCGCGTCGAGGTTAAATTCTACCAGCGCCACCCGTGACCCTGTACCGGCAAGCGCTTCCAACAGACCACGCACGCTATCGCGCACCGTCTGTTCATAGCCTTGCAGCGACCCCGATTCGTCAAGAGCCAGCACCACATCAAGCCCGCAAGTTGTGGTGAGATCGGGGTTGGCCGCGGGCGTAACCGTCTGTGCGTGCACTGGGGTTACATGGACCAGGCCACTGAAACCCAATAAGACGAAAACTAAGAATGCCGGAACTAAACCCAGTCGGTGGCGAGTGCTGGCAGGCCCCGATGGGATTGGGCGGACGGCAACGTTCATAAATGGCTCCTTCTACATGATCTTTGGTAACAGCAATTCTGAGTGAGGCAGTCTGCTGAAGCGCCGTGGAGCCGCTAATGCAAAATCAGGGGTAAAAGCACTTGATGCGATGGGCTGTGTGATGAGCCGGCTACGATAAGTAGATCGTAGTAATAGACGATGCGACCATTGCTTTTCTCTTCAGCCAGCAAATAGCTATATTGGCTGTTTGGATCGGCCTGACCATCCAAGACGCTATAGCTGCCGCCACCGTTGCCTTGGCCGGCCACAGTTCCATCAAGCGGCACAAAGTTGCTTGCCTGCCCCACCGCTAATCGATAGATCGCAAAGCCCTTGGTGTTCACTTCGCGGCTTGTCTGCCAACGCAACAGAATGCCATCCTCTTGCACCTCTGCCACGAAATTGTCGACAATCGTCGCCGGTGCCGCTGTTGGCACGATCGTCGGTGTGGCAGTGGGTGTAGTAGGCGGCGCGGTCGGGACAAAGGTGGGGGTTGGGGTGATGGTGGGCGTGGGCGTTGGTGGCGGCAATTTACTTATAATTGTCAATGTACTTCCCTGTGTGGTGCCTGTAACCGATTGGCCACTGGTACCACCAAAGCTCGGTGCCGGTTCGACCGCGAAGTTGACCGACGCTTGTTCTTCTCCCCCTGCCGGTGGCACACAGATGGTCTCAAAGGTAATGGCTAGCAGCTCATCGTTATCCGCCAGGATGGTGAAGGGCGGAAAATAATCGGCAATGATCACATCGATCTCCCCATCGGTATCGGTGGGATCATAGGTTACAGATGCGAAGAGACCAGCGGGCATCTTTACCGTGACTGCATCTGGACGGCCATCATGATTTCCATCGGTTGGATTAAGGGCAAGGCAGCGTTCATCAAAGTCAATCGAAAAGACTGCTGCAGCAATGGAATTGCCATTACTGGTGTAGCGAACTGGAACTGTTACAGACCCTCCTTCAAGCACTTGTAAACCATCTGTGATGATTAAGTCCAGGTTACTTTGCGCCTTTACTGTTGTTACCACATATTGCGACGTAAACACTGTTATCATCCCCGTGCACAAGAGCACCATGAGTATGAGGAAGGTTTGTTTGGTCTGTAGCATAAATATTACTCTTTATTCACTTATGTTACGCATCTTCCCATAAAGGCAACACTTTACTCGAGTACGCCGCACCCCCAGGTGCGGGTCAATCCGCATATGGGGGTGCGGTGTACTCGAGACCGGCATGTTTTCTGCGTAACATGAGTTATTCAGTGACTGTCAGTGTTGCCGTTTCTGAGATAGCCTGGGTAAAAGTGATACTTAGCGTTGGCGTAAGTATGTCAAGCAGTGCCTCAATGCTATGCGTGTGTACAATAAGCGGTAGATACAAGCGTTGATCAAGTTGTGGCGCCGCTCCAAAGACAACAGTAACAACTTGGTTTTGATATTCGATTAGTGTGCCGTCGGTTTTACGCTCAACCAAAAGATATTGATAGGTGGTTCCATTGACAACCTCTTCATCAACAAAGCTATAACTACCCCCTGCGCTCCCTTGACTATCAATTAGCCCAGTAAGCGGCACAAACCCAGTGTCTGCATCGACATCTCTCCGGAAGAGGAAGAAGCCTGCGCTATTTTTTTCCCGATTCGTTTGCCAATTGAGTTCGATGGTTGTGGCCAACGCATTGCCGTCAAAGAGCGTGATGTTGGTTTCACTATTTGTTACGTCTGTCGTTGCCGTTGCGGTTGCCGTCGGCGTGGTTGTGCCAGTCGTTGTCGCTGTTACAGTCGGCGTTGGTGTCCCGGTTGATGTGGTTGTGGGTATGGTTCCAGTTGGCGTGATGGACGGTGTTGCCGTGTTGGTTGCTGTCGGTGTCGTTGTATCATCCGGTGTCGTTGTCGATGTGTCTGTGACGGTTGGCGTGTCAGTCGCTGTCGCTGTTGTTGTGGCGGTTGGCAGCGTCCCCGTCGGTGTGATCGTTGGGGTTGGCGTGGTGGATGATGTCGGTGTGATCGTTGGGGTTGCCGTGGCTGTTGCCGTGGCGGTAGTAGTTGGTGCCGGCGTTGTGGGCGTGTTGGTCGCGGTTACCGTGTTAACAGGGGTGTTAGTCGCTGTACCTGTGGGTGTGTCTATGGGTGTATCGGTTGATGTCGCGGTTGGCGTATTGACGGGTGTAGTGGTTGGTGTGACAGTTGGAACAGGTGTTACTGTATGTGTCGATGTAGGCGCGGGTGCGCCGACGATTGTTACTGTGCTACCTGTCGTTGTTCCGGCAATGGAACCACCGATGGATGTGCCAAAGCTTGGCTCTGGGTTATCAGGCGAGAATGTGAAATCCACCGATGTAGAGTTGCCTATACCGGGATCACAATTCGGGTTTACCGTAAAATGAATTTGCATTAAGGGGGAAAGATTGGCCGGTAATGTCGCAACTGGAAAAGAAAAAGCAAGAACGTTTAATTTGCTTGATTCTGATGGATCGATTGAAGCTGAAGCCGAAAAATTGGCTGTAACAGCTGAGTTAAACGTCGTTGAATTATAAGAAAGACAATTTCCATTAAATAGAATAGCAAATGCGAAAGAACTAATATTGTTGCCATTGCTGACAAAATTAACGGGCACAGTCAGTTGATCACCAGGGTGGACGTTGATCCCGCTGCCGATGGTTACGGCAGGAAGTGATTGGACCAGGAACGCTTTGCTCTTTAGAGTCTGGTTGGTCAAGCGCTGTTCACCTGTTGCATAAACCGCCGCAGAACCACTGATACCAAACAGAATCAAAAAAGAATAAAGGCAAAAAAGATGAATGATAAGTGCTTTTCGGTGCATGGACGGTTACCTCTGCCAGTAAAGTATCTGAACTTGCCCTCCGAGTTGTACAAATTGCAGTAGTACCATGTACAACTCGGATGACTTGTAGCTCTTCAAGATGATGATAGAGTTTCTTCTATCATCATCCTCGTTATGGTCTTACAGTGCTGCATTACTGAGCGCTAATAAAAGGCAGATAGAGAGAATTCTGCAACACTTGGCCATTGACTTCAATTGTGCCGTCGTTAACCTCGACCGGAATAGAAGCACCTTCGTCGCTACCCAATGAACCATTGGTGATTGTGACCGCGGTTGCGCTGCCGTCAGCACCATTATTGGTCGTCAGACTAACGGTTGCAATCGCACCATCGCTAAGCAAAGGAAATGGTGGAATTAAACCAGTGATGATAATTTCCACACGGCTTTCTTCGGCGTTATACGTCGCAGATGTCATCAGACCACTGGGAACGTTGAACTTAACAGCATCTGGGATCCCATCGGCGTCGGCATCGGTTGCATCAAAGGTTAGTGCGCTGCTGTCAAAGTTTACGGCGAAGGCTGCCGCTGCCACAGAGTTGCCCGCCGCGTTGAGCGTGATCGCTACATCGGCTGTACTGCCAGGTGCTACAGCAAGATTGCCACTGACTGCTAATGTAGCTACGCTGCTGCTGGCACTCGTGACAGGTGCACAAGTCGCAGCTGGATTGAAGATTTTTGCCGCCGTACAAGCAATATCGCCAGCGTCAAGAATGTTATCTTGGTTAGAATTACAGCCATAGGAACTAAAGTTGGTGTATGTGCCCTGATAGATGTTGTACCAAAGGTTGCCATCACCGTCGAAGATTTCAAGGCCGGTCGCGGTCAGGTCACCAGCTTCAACCGTACCACCTTTGTTGCAGTCACCTAAAATCGCATCTGGTTGGACATTTACGCTAACGTTTGCACTAGCTGTTAATGCTCCAGATGGATCGTTATCAGTAATGGTATAACCAAAGTTGTCTAGTCCTATGAATTTCGGATCAGTAGGAATATAGATAACATTGCTGCCCTGCATTGTAACAGTTCCCTTTGTTCCATTGGTCACTGATTGAATGCTACACTTGGCACAGTTTGGATCGCCATCGCTTGTATCGCTGTCAAGTGCCAATAAACTTGTAAAGGGAATCGGTGTGCGACCTTGAATGAGGAATGGTCCATCACTGACAGCAGTTGGTGCTCCTAAATTCACATCTGTCACGTTGATGTCGAAGGTTTTAGTGAATATACCACCATAACTGTCTGTAACCTGAACGATAATTGGATAGACACCCGGTACTACACTGGCTAGATTCAGCACTGCAAGCTCATCATTGTTAAAACTAAGCGGTCGAATCCAGAACTTGTTGCTGCTATTAGAGAGTAGTGAATAGGAGAATGCTGTATCGCTTGCATCAGGATCAGTGGCCGCAAATTTACCAATGAATGTGTTGAAAGGTGAACTTTCAGGCACTTTACTGTTGGTCAGTGTGATATTCGTTGGCTTGTTATTAATATTTGTTGGGGTCAGGTCAACAGTCTTATTTACCTCAACGCCAGTAATCGCTGTGCCACCCGTGCCAGTAAAGCCAGCCGGAGTATTAAAGTTGAAGGCAGTCTGGCAGACAGATAACGCCTTTAACATAATCGTGGCGATTGTACGGCTGGGGTTAGTCGATCCGGCTAAAATGACATTGGGAACAACACTTGCTGATACAAAATGCAGTGCACCTGCCAGGGGTGCTGGGGTAAGATATGGCTGATCCTGCACTTGAGAAACGAAGTTTGGTGCCGCTGGCATATTGGTTACATCGTCGGCTATCATGTTATTGCTTGGCACATCGACATCAGTTACACAAGTATCATAATTGAGGAAAAAATCTACGGCTGCTACATCAACATCGGTGCTTTCTAAGATTACATCGATCTTGAAGGTGTGGTTGTTGAATGCATAAGGCTCGCTCAGTTTCAGCGTTGGGGTACCTGGACAAGTACGGGTTACAGTGACTGTACCGCTGCCTTGCAAACCGCTACTGTCTTTAACTAAATAGGTGAACGTAACGTCACTGCTGCTGCAAGTAGGCGTGGGTGCTGTGGGCGCCGTATAGCGAATCTGGCCACCTTCAATGACAGCCGTACCAGCACCATATGCAGTAGGAATTGGTGTGCCAACGCCACCTGCAACTAAGGAGACCGAATCGATTTCGTTGATGCCGCCATTATCATTGGCTAAGACGTTAATTAATACTGACTGTCCATATTTAACTGTAGCATAATCCGGACCAGCTTGTGGACCATCATTTACCGGTGTGATTGATACAGTGACTAAGGCACTTTGGCCACACTGTGTCGGCGTGCCGATGGTTGTACAGATTTGATATGAGAAGCTGACTGGTGCTGCTTTGTTGGCACCTGGAGTGTAGTTGATCTTGAAGTTGCCGGACGGGTTTATGGGCACTATAGCTGGGTTTTGCTGTGTTGTGCCGTGAGCAGGGCCTGGCACTATGACAACAACCTGATAACGAGGATCTGCTGGAATACCGGTATCGATCGACACTAGTGTATCTTCAAGAGTCGATGCGGATCGGGGATTTGCATTGTCTGGTGGTGGCACCACCTGTGCAAAGCTAACCTTCGGCATCACACTACACAAGAATAATATGCTGAGTCCACTAGCTAGCAAAAATCGTAGCTTATGCCGACTTACGGATGTTAAATACGCATACATAGAAATCCTCCCAAATTATGTTGTTATGATCTGGAATTTATCATAAAAAAGTAAAAAAACGTTACATGCTACTCACGTATGAAAAATCAACACCACCTCCTGTCTAATAAAGATTACATGCAGTAGTGGGTTCAGACAGTCCAATATAATTGGAAATAGCTCAGATAGGTTGCTGGACAACAAAGAAGATGATGTAAGCTGCGGACGAAATTCTGAGAGACGGCACAAACTGTCTTAAACCATTGACAGCCATACGGGGTGCATGTTATAGTGGAGAGCGCGAAGCAGCGACCACGGATGGCTATCGGCCTACGTTGGGACGGGGCTCTTTCCTTTGTCACCGCCAAGTTTCTCAGGAAAGCGCTGGGTTGCTTTGTAAAAGGCGTGTCATTCCGCACAGTTATCGACCCAGTGATGGGCTCGACGACCTTACGGAGTGGCACGTTTTTTGTTTACAAGAGCTTACTGCCGATTCAGGTAAATTATACATTAACCGACGGCTGAACTGTGCTTACAATTCGCTGATAATTACGTCATTTGGCGGATATTTCTACGCTAGCCTGTCAGTAATACGACGTATTCCTTACGATTTGCCGGTGGTTGCCCCGCAATTGTCCACTGTACCCTAATTGCCTTGATCGACAAGCATACGCTGTTGCTACGCTGCATTTGTCATGATCATCACTTCAATATTCTGGGGCAAACGGTTCATCATGGAAACTCTTTCTACGCCCATCTTTGAGAATTCCATTGCGCGCATTGGAACATTTCGTTGCCCAGCAACCCATCCGCACTTTGCCAACACTGGGCCAATCCGCCATGGTCATCTGATTGTCTTTCCCCGGACAGCCGTGCGCATTGTGTTGCCTGGGTGCGAACCGCTGGTGGCGGACCCAACTACCGTCATGTTCTACAATTATCAGCAGACCTACCGGCGCGAATTGCTTTCACAAGCGGGGGATTACTGTGAATGGTTTGCCTTCGCCCCAACCTTACTCGCGGCGGCGCTTGCCGATTTTGCGTGCGATTCCGCGCCTGATCTCAATCGACCCTTTCAACTACACCATGCGCCTAGCGAACCACAAAGTTATCTGTTGCAGCGGTTGATCGTGACACATCTACTGCAACAGCGTGCCCAACGTGAAGAACTAGATAGCTTTTGGCTGTGGCTGGATGAAGCGCTCCTCACCTTATTGTCGCGCTCTATTGCATATTGCTACGCTATACAGCAGACAACCCTCCCCGACCGCCCGCATAATCCAACCATACGGCGTCAAGCCGAGATTGTGAGCACCGTGCAAGCCCATCTTGCCACTGCCTTTATGCAGAAGATCACGCTTGCTGAATTGGCAGCAATTGTCAATCTATCCTCTTACGAACTCTGTCGCATCTTCCGTGCCCACAGCGGTAGAACCATTCATACCTATCTCACCCAACTCCGTCTGCGTCATGCCTTGTGGCTGCTGCCGGACTATCGGGGCGATCTGACAAGGCTGGCGTTGGACTTAGGCTATAGCAGCCACAGTCACTTTTCCAATAGCTTTCGCAGCACCTTTGGTTTCACACCGGCTCATCTGTGCAAAAAATCGGTGAATATCGCAGATGTAATTCCAGAAAAGATGCGCAAGAATTTGATAGTTTGATCGGCCCTTTTCCGCGTACGCTTTCCCTATTCCCTTGTTAACCAAATCAATCGTTAAGAATCGATCCGTAAATTGGGCTGTCATTCATCAAGCAGGGCATTGACAGCGTTCGCAACTTTTACGGAGCAATGCTAAGGAGAAGCGCTATGTTGAGAGCTTTGTTGAGCCACCGTCGCCTGTTGATCCGCTGTCGTCGTACGATCCCGCTTGTTCTGTTGTCATTGTTGCTTTTGGTCGGCCTGCCCGTCCGCGCACAAGGCCCCTTTGCTGAGGGAAACATCCGTATCCTCTATGAATTTCAAGGTGAGCATATTGGCGATGGCTATGGCTGGGTAGGTGCCGCGCTAGGTGATCTCAATGGGGATGGGTTTGCGGATTTTGGTACGACAGCCCCCTTTTATGGTGGGGATAGCGCCAACGGCAAGATCTATATCTATTCCGGCCGTGATGGCGCACTGCTGAACCAGGCAACTGGCATCGAAGGTAACCGCTTCGGTTATAGCCTGAGCAGTGCCGGCGATGTTGATGGGGATGGCCACCCCGATTACATTGTTGGCGGTGCCGGTCCTGCCAATCGTATTGTTGTCTATTCGGGCATCGATCATCACATCATTCACGATATCACCACCCCCAATGAGCATCCCGAAAACTTTGGTGCCAGCGTCAGTGGGGCTGGCGATGTCAACGGCGATGGCTATGCCGATCTGCTCGTCGGCGCAACACGCGCCGATCTCAGCGCTACGATTACGGACACCGGGCGGATTTACCTGCTCTCCGGTCGCGATGGCACGGTGATCTGGCAAGAAGATGGCACGGTTGCGCAAGGACTGCTGGGCAGCGGTCTTGGTCTGGTCGGTGATATCAATGGTGATAATGTCCCTGATCAGGTGGCGGCAGCTCCCGGTGCCGGTGCCAATGCATTGGGCGAAGCCTATGTCTATTCAGGGGTGGATGGGGCCCTGCTTTTAACGCTACATCCTGTCGTGGAGCAGCAGAGTGGTGGCACCTTTGGGACCTTCTTTGCGGCCGGAGCGGGTGATATCAATCAAGATGGTGCTCCCGATATTTTTGTTGGCGACTATGCCGCCTATCGCGGTGATGCACAAGGGACGGGGCGTGCTTATCTTTATTCGGGCGTCGATGGAACTCCGCTCCATGTTTTTGAAGCCGAAGCAGATGGTGACGGCTTGGGACCAGGGCGTGGTATTCCTGATGTCAATGGCGATGGCTACCCCGATGTGAGTCTGGCCGCTTGGCAGTCCAGCGCGGCGGCACCAACCGCAGGCAAAATATACATCTATTCTGGCCACGATAGCACCCTGTTGCATACTGCAACCGGCACGATCGAAGGCGACGCTCTCGGTGTGGATGCCCTTGCTGTCGGCGATCTTGGCGATCTTGGCGGTGATGGTTTCATGACGTATATGTTAACCGCTGTTGGCCGCGACTTTAACGGCACCGATGTTGGGCGTGTCTATATCGTCAGCTTTTCCACAGTACCAAATGAGCCCACCTTGCAACCATTACTCGGCGGCTGCCAACCGCTGCACCGCTAACGGATGAATGACCGTGCACACCTTCACCCCTCTCCAAAAACTCGGGTTTTGAAGTTGACTGGAGTCTAGCTGACAAATCTCGTTTTTCTGCTACGAACCACAGAGAGTCCCAGAGAAACTACTTTTACTGCTCTGTACTCTCTGTACTCTCTGTACTCTCTGTACTCTCTGTACTCTCTGTACTCTCTGTACTCTCTGTACTCTCTGTACTCTCTGTACTCTCTGTACTCTCTGTACTCTCTGTACTCTCTGTACTCTCTGTACTC
>DAOUCA010000056.1:0-114641 GCA_034432375.1 Caldilineaceae bacterium | reverse complement strand
ATTCCGGCGAAGGCCGAAATCCATCTTCTGTCGAATGGACCCCTGCCAGAGTTTACCCTCACGGAGGTGGGGGCAGGGGTGACCCATTCGCCACCTTGTTCTTTTGCGAAAAGTCCGCTTCTCAAACTGATTTCAGTATAGCAAGATACTTACCGCATCTCCTGCAATTGGGTGCGTATGGGTTCGCTCAAATAGATCTCTCCGCTAAGAACCTGACGAATGGCATTGGTGATCTCGCGTGGATTCCCTTTGGCAATATAGCCGCGCGCGCCAGCAGCCAGAGACTCTTGGATATATTTGATCTCCTGGTGGCCAGAAAGCATCAGGCAGGATAGAGCAGGATGTTCGACCAATAACGTTGCAACCAACTCAATACCATTCATATCCGGCAAAGAAATATCGACAAGCGCGAGATCCACATTCACCGTAGCTTTGCGCAGATAGAGTAGTGCACCGGCAGCGGTGGCGGCAACACCACAGACAGCGAGATCATCGGATCGACTGATGATCTCCGCCACCATTTGCTGAATCAGGAGATGATCATCAATCACATAAATTTGTTTTCTTGGGGGAGATGCTTCTTGCTTCCGGGTAGCCATAGCGGCTCCTTTCCCGTTGATCATTAACCTGCGCGCTCTTCTGGTTCTTCGGGATCTCAGGGAGTTGCTCCGCTTTTGTTCCGCCCCAGGGCACCCAGCTGCACATGCAATCACCGCCCGTATGTGGTTTACCCTCTGCAATCCAAAGGGGTACTGTTTCTAGCTGACCCCACGCTTTGCCTGGATAGTGCACTACCTTATCGGCTCTCTACTTCAAGTGCACAAGCGGCACGTCGAGTGTGATCAATGTGCCCTCACCAGGCAAGGAGCGAATCTTCATGCTTCCCCCAAAAAGGCCCAGCCGTTCACGCACACTAAAGAGGCCAAAGCCCCCATCGTAGCGCGTCTCAGCGGCCGCCAGATCAAAGCCGCAACCTTCATCCTCCACGGTAATGGCGAGCGCTTTTGCGCCGCTGGGACCAATTGTAACGGTTGCATGATCAGTTGCCGCATGTTTGACCACATTAAAGAGCAATTCGCGTACGATGTGAAAGAGCAGAACCCGCATATCTTGATCAATGCCATTGGCAGGTGCAAAAGAGTCGATCGTAATGATCTTCACCTGCAAGCCATTCACTTCCGCCATTTGCGTCGCCAACCATTGTAGCGCCTCGCCCAGCCCCTCGCCCGCCAAGACGGGTGGGCTGACATCAACGGTGAGTTGACGCGTCGTGCGGATGGCACTACCGAGCCAACTATAGGCTTCGCGCGCATAGTCGCCAAGACGGGTGCTTTCGCCGGCCTCAGCATCCATGACAATCATATCCATACGCATCTGGATGCCGTACAACAACTGCTGCAAATCATCGTGTAGGATTTGTGCGATACGGCGCCGCTCCTCCTGTTCCGACATCGTCAACTTAGAGGCGAGTTCCCGTACCTGCGCCGTGCGCTCTTGTACCCGTACTTCGAGCGTTGCCGTAAGTTGACGCAGCGCAGCTTCGGTCTCCCGCTGCTCCGTTACGTCTGTATTGGTACCAAACCAACGCACGATCGCACCGGTGGCATTGCGGATCGGGAACGCGCGCGAGAGAAACCAACGATATTCGCCGGCTTTACTACGTAACGGAAAGAGATCTTCCCACACTTCGCCCGTCGCAAAGTGATGGCGGATCTTCTGCGCCACCCGCTCGACATGGTCGGGATGATGGACCTGTTGCCAACCCCACCCTTCCACATCTGCCAACGTAGTACCGGTATACTCATACCAACGCTTGTTATACCAGAAGATCCAACCGGATGGATCGGTCATCCACGCCAGTTGCGCAATATTGTCGGCCATGGTGCGGAAGCGTTCCTCGCTTGTACGCAGGGCCGTCTCGGCAGCCTTATATCTGGTGATATCAATAAAGGTAACGACCACGCCATCGATCTTGTGATGGAGAGTCCGATACGGCCGTAGCTGGACAAGATAGCTACGGCCATCAATGCTTTCACTTTCATGCTCGATAAACACTAGCTCTTCCATTACCAGGCAAGCGTCGGCGACAAGTTCTGTGTATGCCAAGCGATGCGTCAAATCGGCAATTGGCCGCCCACAATCACTCTCCACAATGTTAAAGAGCTGCGTAACCGGCGCGGTAAAGCGCCGAATGCAAAGCCCCCGGTCGAGAAAGAGCGTTCCCACTTCGGTGGCAGCCATCAAATTCTGCAAATCGTTGTGCGCCAGTGAAATCTCATGCAACTTGCTCTGCAACTCGTTGTTGACCGATTGCAACTCTTCGTTAACAGAATGCAACTCTTCGTTGACAGAATGTACTTCTTCGTTGGCGGCGCGATACTCCTCATCAAGTGACCGCAATTCTTCCATCACCCAATAAAGTTGGTCAACCGATACCGTGTGATCAATGCGGCTGGTTTGCAACTGTTGATCGGCTAGGGTTAGTTCGTGGCGTAGACGCACCAGCTCCTCATGAATCTGGAGCCTATCACTCTCTCTATCCTGAGTGTTGCGAGTGCTTCTGTCAAGTGTTCCGGCTTCCGCTTCCTTATCACTTACCATCGATGATCCGCCCGGCTTGCGCTCTGTAGGTGGCGAGCCGGCATCAATGAAGAAGACTAAGAGTTGTGTCTCATCCATCTCATCTTGTAGGACAGGGCGCACCAACAGATGAATCTGGCGGGTAGTACCATCAAAGTGAACGGCGATGGGAGGTGTAAAAGTCTCTAAACCCTGCCGAAACGCTTGCGCAAGTGCTTGTTCAAGGGGCGCTTGCAAGGCGGGCCGCACGAGGCGGGTGAGATCACTGACCAAGTCGCCGCCGGGCAGTTGCAGATAACGGCCAGCCCCTTCCGAGAGATGGATCACTTGACGGTCAGCATTAACCAGAATATTTGGCGGCGCACCTATTTCTAATGCGCGCTGGTGTGCGTGCCGCTCTTTTTTCAGAATCGGCTCAGTTTGGTGCCGCGTAGGGCGTAACCGTGGCCGTTGCCAATCGGCGTACTGGTTGGCCAGCAATGGCAATTCAGGTTGTCGATCCATTCGGCCTATAAAAATGGATCGCTCTGCTTTCAGGGGTCGAAAGAATGCGTCCAGATCGGCAACGCCCGACTCATCCTCCGCGGCCGGCCCCTCGTCAAGTAAGAGATAGCCGGGGAGCGTTGCGTTGTGTAATGCATAATGAAAGATGCCAAGCACCAACTGCTGCAATCTGTTGCCAAAGCGGGGCAGCAGATTGCGACAGACGATTAGATCGAGATGAGAAAAGGGTGGATCACGCAGTAAGTTATGCTGCGAAAAGATCAGACGCTCGCGTACAGTTTGCTTGATCTGGTAAGCATTTCCCTCATGCACGAAAAAGCGCGCTAGCCGTTCTGGCGCAATATCAGCGGCAATCGCATCGGGATAACGGCCGGCACGGGCACGATCGATCGCCTGCTCATCTGGATCCGAAGCAAAGATTTGTAGGATGGGTGAGCTTGGCAGCCTTGCAGCATATTCGAGCAGCAGAATGGCCAACGTATAGGCCTCTTCACCACTACCACAGCCAATGACCCAAATCCGCACATAGTCAGTAATCCCTTTACCGGCAAAAAGTTTCGGAATAAGCACATTGGCCACTGCTTGTAATGCGGTCGGATCGCGAAAAAACGTCGTAGTGGCGGTTAGTAGCTCAGTAAAGAGCTTCTGCACTTCGTCGAGTTCATTATAAAGATAATAAAGATAGTCGGCGTAGCGATCCTGGCGTGTAAGCTGCATACGTCGGTTCACATGCCACAGCAATGGCTCCTGCTGATAGCTGCCAAAATCATGGCTGGTACGGCGCGTCACATAGAACAAAATTTGCTCCAACACCGCCAACTCATCTTTCCCCAACTGATGCAGATGGAAGCATAGTCGTTTCTTGCGATTCACCAGATCAACCAGCCGTGTGGCAAGCGCGGAGAGCGGTAGGATGAGATCAGCCAAACCGGTGTCAATCGCACTTTCGGGCATCTCGGCAAAGGCGGCCTCGGCTGGATCCTGCACCAAGACGAGCCCCCCGCGCGCCTTAATCGCTTTGAGACCTACTGAGCCATCACTCCCATTCCCGGAGAGAAGCAAAGCAAAGCTGTCGCCGTATGGGGTTGCCAATGCACGAAAGAAGCGGTCAATGGGGTAGTGGAAGCTGCTCTGCTCGGTCATGGGTGCCACGCGCAGGGTGCCTTCGTTGACAAAAAGCTCGTGGTTGGGCGAAATCACATACACCTGATTCGCTTCGATCTGGGTAGACTCCGTCACTTGCACAATTGGCATCGCTGTATTGAGCGCAAGCAGATCTGGCCATACGCCAAGTTGTTCAGCGGGAGTGGGTTGTTCAGGGGAAGTGGGTTGTTCAGGCGAGAGACGGATAATGACGACAAAGGCCACCCCCAAATCGTTGGGCAGCGCCATCAACAAGGTGCACAATGCCTCCACACCGCCGGCGGACGCCCCAATCGCAACGATGATAGGTCGTTGGTTGATCCCAACCGGCTGCTGGCCTGCAATGGCTACATTTAGCTGTAGATATTCTTTGTTTGGTACTTCCATAGATGGATGATTTCTACTATAGGATACTGCTCTGATTGAGAAGCGGCGTTCCTACCCAGCAAAAACCCCGCTTCTCAATCAGAGCAGAGTATAGTAGGTGCATTTAGCTGAGTGCCGTAATATCTTCAATTGCCAACAGAATGCGCTGCACATCGTCCAGGCGGCGCGCGTTGAGCACCATGGTACGCTGCCCGATCTGCTCAAAGGTGTGAGTTACTTTGTAGCCGCTAAAGACTTTGTTGGTGGGCAACACTTCTTCCAATAAGGTGCGCAATTCTGGAATGTTCCACTGGCCGTTACCCAATTCGTAGATTAGCCGCCCCTCGGTTGCAGCTTGATCTACACCGAATTGGGTATAAAAGACGCTATTAGCTGAAAGCACGCGCAGATCCGGCAGTAGAACCAGTAATGATTCATGGATAGTGTCGACAATGCTCTGGGCATAGTCGCGTTCCAAAACGATCTGTGCTTCGGCCTGCCGCCGCTGGGTGATATCAACAAAGGTAATCACCACGCCGTCGATATGATTGTCCACAGTACGATAGGGGCGCAAACGCACCAGAAAGACGTACCCATCATTGCTTTCAACTTCGCGCTCCACTGTAGCCAGATCCTTGAGCACATGGAGCGCATCATGCTCCAATGTTTCATAGTTGAGGCGATGGGTAAAGTCGGTGATAGGTCGCCCGCGGTCGCTACTCTTGACATTGATCAATTCGGTTATGGGACGTGTAAAGCGGTTGATACGTAGATCACGATCGAGAAAGAGCGTCCCGCCTTCGGTAGCGGCCATAAAGTTTTGCAGATCGCTGTGGGCGTGCGATATTTCATCGAGCTTGTTCTTTAGCTCGCTGTTCACCGTTTGTAGCTCTTCGTTGATCGACTGCAGCTCTTCCTTACTTGTCTCCAATTCTTCGGCTGTCGACCGATACTCTTCGTTGATCGATTGTAATTCTTCATTGGCTGCGCGCAACTCCTCATTGGCCGCCTCATATTCTTCGCGCATGGTGCTCAACCGCTTTTGGGTGCGGCGCAACTCACTCTGCAACTGTTCGACCATAGCATCTTGGTTCTGCTGCGTCATTTGCTTGGAGAACGTGAATCCCAGTTGCTCAACCGGCACCGGGCCTTCCTCCAAAAAGACGACTAGGGCCAAGCGCTCCTCGGCCCCTTGATCGAGTTGCGCTCGATGACGCCGTGGCTGCACCAACAATAGGACGCCATGGGACGTACCATTGAAGCGCACAGAGATAGGACCACTGAGCGAGCGCTGATCCCGTTCAAAGGCTTGGTGGAGCGCATCGCGCAGTTCGAGTTGTAACTCCGGGCGTACCAATTCCACAAGATTACGGGTGAGTGTGCCCCCCGGTGGTTGAAGAAAGCGGCCGGACGTTTCGGAGAGATGCAGCGCGTTGTGGCTCTCGTCGACAAGAATACTGGGGGGGGCCAAATCTTCGAGAAGATGGCGATGCAGCGATGCCACGGCCTCACGCTCATTGCGCTGCTGGGTACGTAGCAGAGGAGTCTGGAGCTTCGGTCTATTGAGCAGAAGATCGGGCAACATTGGCACGGCTTCGCGTGGCCGTTCGCGCAGTTGAAAGATTCGTTGCTTCTTGTCTAAAGTACGGAAGAGTTCTTCGATTGCGCTTTCGGAGGAACCCAAAAAGAGATAGCCTCGTCCCTCTGTTCTGCCACGCAGCGCATAATAGAAAATACCAAAGACTTGCTCTTGTAACGCACGGTCGAGATAGATCAATAGATTGCGACAAGAGACGATATCAAGCCGGGAAAAGGGCGGATCTTTGAGCAAGTCGTGTATGGCAAAGAGCACAGTATCACGCAGTTCTTTATTCACCCGATAACTATCGGTCTCTTTGGTAAAGAAACGCAGCAGCCGTTCGGAGGAAACATCGGCTTCAATCGCTGCCGCATAATGTCCTTCGCGCGCGATAGTTAACGCATCTTCAGAAAGATCGGTGGCAAAGATCTGAAAATTCGGACGCAACTCGCGCCGCAAAGATTCTTCCATAAAAAGCATCGCCAATGAGTATGCTTCTTCGCCAGTAGCACAGCCAGGCACCCAAATACGCAGAGGAATTTCAGGTGGTGTCTCGACCACGAGCTTGGCAACGACCTGGGTGCGCAACGCTTCGAAAGCAACAGCATCACGGAAGAAGGTCGTGACTGAAATAAGCATATCGGCAAAGAGCGCCTGGGCCTCTTGACGGTTCTCACGCAGAAAGTCTAGATAATCGCTGAGTCGCTCCGCGCGGTTCACCTGCATGCGCCGTCCAATGCGCCGCAAAAGCGTAGACCGTTTATATTGGCTAAAGTCGCTGCCTGTACGCGCTTGCAACTGCGAGAGAATCCGTCGTAGCGTTGCTTCGTCATCGGCGGCAAGCACTTCCGCATGTTCAGCACGCAGGACCTCCTGCAGGTGCCGTTTGCTGCGGACCAGATCTGCCATACGTGCGGCCAATTCGCGCACAGGTAAGACCAAATCGGCTAGTCCTGTAGCAATGGCACTGCGTGGCATCCCGTCAAAAGTAGCCTCCGTTGGCTCTTGAACGAGGACAAGCCCGCCCCCTTCTTTAATGCTCTTTAGCCCCACCGAGCCATCCGAGCCACTGCCGGAAAAGATCAGGGCAAAGCCATCGCCATGGACTTCAGCCAATGAGCGGAAAAATTGATCAATCGGCGCGCGCAATCCACGCGGCTCATCGAATGGACGCGTCGCGAGTTCATGGTCGGTGACCAGTAAACGCCGATTGGGCGGGATTACATAGACGTGATTACCGCGCAGCCGAATTGAATCAATAACCTGGGTTACCGGCATCGGTGTGCGCATCCCAATCAGGGCCGGCAATTGGCTAGGATAGTCAGGAGCCAGATGCATGATGACAACAAAAGCAATACCCAAATTTTCTGGAAGCACTTCAAAAAAGGTGCGCACGGCCTCTAGACCACCCGCAGAGGCACCGATGGCGGCCACGATAGGGTGGAGAGGGTCAAACGGTGTCCCTTCACCGGCCACTGGGGATTGATCCGTGGTTTGATCCGCGGCCTGTTCGACTGCGCCCTCCGCAAGAGGGTTGGCGGCGGGAATGCCTTCTGTGTGGTTGGCCATGTTGTTGGGTGCCATTTCTTTTAAGTCTGACCCGAAATAACGTATATAAGTTCGCCGTAGAGCGCGCGTCGACACGAACTATGCCTAATAGATAAAATCCTTAAAAGTCATACAGCCTATCTCGTGTAAAAGTAACTCTCCTAGTGCAGCGTTACCGAAGTTTTGATAAGTAATGTGTCATTCCTGCCCCCACCTCCGTGAGGGTAAACTCTGGCAGGAATCCATCTGTATAGACCCCTCGGGTGCCCACTGGGCGCGCAGGGGTGACAACCTATCATGACTTATCTGACGGTGTACTAGTGCACTGTCAACAAAGTTTTGATGGGTAGTGTGTCATTCCTGCGCAGGCAGGAATCCAGCGATATGGACCCCTGCCAGAGTTTACCCTCACGGAGGTGGGGGCAGGGGTGACAACCCATCAAAACTTACTTGACAATGCACTAGGTATGATTTTAAATGATTAATCTATACGCTTGATACAGATGAGAGAGCGTCCCCCTGTCTCTACGGTCATTTACCTTCTTTCTGGGCAGCTCCCGAAGATTAGGTACTGTACAAGAAGACCTTAGTAAAATGAGCGATGAAGTCACAGGGCAAATCTAAAAACTTCTCGCTTTTACTTAAAAAATTGTACCAATAACAATAAATGGTAGAATTATCATAGATGCAAAAAAACGGATTGTCAAGGGTACTTGATACAGCCGTGGGGTCTGTTTCGTGAGCAAATGGTACTTTTTGGGGAACAGCGGGTGAGATGAAAGTTCTATACTGAATTACCTTGATGGGAAGATCAAAAAGAGGGCATGGAGCCTAAGGTCCATGCCCTCTTTCTGTTGTTACTGGAATTTGCTATCTACCGCTGGAGCGAACGAAGCGGCTATATGCCTATTGCACTTCCGCCATCAACTCATCCTGTGTCTCATTGGCCATTTTCGTTAGGCCATCCAGTGTGCTTTGAACATCGGCACCCTGCATGATCTCATTGAAGGCCTGGGACGTGGCATCACGCACCGCTTGGTAGGAGATTAACTGTGGTTCATACGCACTAAAGGGCAGCAAGGCAGCGGCAGCACCCCATTGCGGGTTTTGGCTTACATAGTCACCCAAGAACTCTTCGGTGCCGGCACGGGTCGGGAAGTAGTTGCTGGCCTCCACCCATCGAGCTTGGACTTCCGGCGTGGTAAACCACTTGATAAAGAGCCAGGCCGCCAATTCTTGTTCTGGCGTGGTGCGGGTGATCATAACATCGGCACCATAGATATTTTGAACTGGATCGGCGGTGGTGTGCGGGACAGCGATGACGCCAAGTTCATCAAGTTCGGTGCCATTTTCGGTAGAAGCGGTCTGCAGATCGGTCAGATAGAAGGGAATGCCCGAGCTGGATCCTTGAGCAAAGAGTGCGCGGCGGTTTGCCAATTCAGGGTTCGGGAAACCTTCGGTAAAGAAGTAGGCACATCCCTCATCCAACATTCCTTTGAGGAAAGTCATCGAATCGACAACGGCAGCGTTGCTATAATCATAGCCGGTGCCATCTTCGTTTAGCACATTACCACCAAAAGCAAAGGCCCAGGAGGCAACAGCCGAGGCATCGTCGCGCAGGATGTAACCACCGGTGCCGTCGCCATTGGCTTCGGCCGCGGCACAGGCTTGCGCCTTGAACTCATCCGGAGTTGTTGGGGCAGCGTCAAAGCCTAACTCTTGCGCCCAGGTCATGTTGTAGAACATGACTTCCATCGAGCGGTTTGGTGGGAAGCCCAAGCGCTGGCCACCAAATTCAGGGTGGATGCCCTGCTCCAGGAAGGTGGGGAAGAAGTCAGCCTTATCTTCGGCGCTCAAGCCCCAGGTTGCATCATCGATCAAGGTGTTCAGGTCGACCAGCGTATCGTTGAGCTGATAAAAGGCTTGGTCATTCTGATAGCCGACAATCAGCGCAGCAGGCTGTTCACCGGCGGCAGTGCTGGCGTTCACTTTGTCGCGAATGTCATTGTAGCCACCCTGATTTTGCGCTTCGAGGGTGATGCCGCAGGGATTGGTGCTGTTGAAGTCAGCTACAATCGGAGCCAACTTCTCTTCGCGTTCGCCGCTATGCTGGTGCCACCAGATGATGGTCTGGCCACTTGGATCGACCCCGGCATAGTCGCCGTCGGTCGCGACGGTGCAATCACCAGTGGCGGCCATCTCTTCTGCCGGAGCTTCGGTGGCAGCCGCTTCTTCGGCAGGGGCTTCTGTAGCAGCAGCCGCTTCGGCAGGCGCTTCGGTGGCAGCCGCTTCTTCGGCAGGCGCTGCCGCTGGGGTTGCTGCTGGGCAAGCGGCCAGCAATAACATGAAGACTACCATAAGCGCCGGTAGCCACAGTCGTTTGTGCAACATAATTTTCTCCTTACAACAAGTAGGTGTGAATATAAACGTTCTAATCTATTGATCAACACGAGATTCTAGAGCCCGTGGTTGGTCACTGGGTTGGGTAGGTAGACAAGTAGACAAGTAGACAAGTAGACAAGTAGACAAGTAGACAAGTAGACAAGTAGACAAGTAGACAAGTAGAGAAACTGTATCCCTGTGTACCTGTGTACCTGTATCCCTGTGTACCTGTATCCCTGTGTACCTGTATCCCTGTATCCCCTAGCCTTTCAGCCCTGACGTAGCAATCCCTTCAATAAAGGTACGTTGGGTAAAGAAATAGACGATCAGAATCGGCGCGATGGTGATCATCGAGCCGGCCATCTGTAAATGAAAAAAGGAGCCAGCCTCATCTAGAAATGCATAGAGGCCATAGGAGATGGGGCGCCAATCGGGTGTGGTCGTGACCAGAATCGGCCACGCCAGCGCGTTCCAGGTACCGATAAAGCTAAAGAGTGTGAGCGTCATCAGTGGTGCCACCGAAAGGGGGACAATCACCCGCAAGAGATAGCGCAGATGGCCGGCTCCATCAATCTGCGCCGAATCCCACAATTCGTTGGGGATCTGCTGAAAGAATTGGCGCAACAGAAAGATGCCAAAAGCACTGGCCATAAAGGGAATCGTCAACGCTGGCCAGTTGTTGATCCAGGGAATTGGCCCGACGCGACCAAGCCAAGAGACCGTAATATAGTTAGGTACCCAAGTTACTGCCTCTGGCAACATCAGGGTTGAGAGTAAGAGGGCAAAGAGAAAGCCTTTCCCAGGAAACTCCATGCGCGCAAAGGCATAAGCTGCCAACGAGCAGAAGACAATCTCACCCGTAACCGCGATTAATGTGATCCGCACGCTGTTCATGAAGTAGAGCGAAAACTTAGCATCGTTCCACGCCTGAATGTAATTTTCCCAATGGAGTTGTGATGGCAAAAACTGACCACTGGTCGCCTCTGTTAGATTCATCAAAGAGACATTGATCGTATAGATAAAGGGGACAAGCGCCCCAATAGCACCGATAATCAAAATGACGTAGGTCAAAATCTTGCCAATGTTGACCAGTGGGCCGCCGCGGATCGATTTTGTGCGCTCGCCACCAGCAGTGGCGGTTGCGGGTGTGGTTAGACTAGCCATAGAAGACTCGCTTACTCGCGATGCGATTATTCACAAAGGTCAACATCAAAATGATAATGAGCAAGAGAATGGCCAACGCCGAGGCATAGCCATAGCGGGTGTCACGCTTAAAGGCCTCAAAGATGACAATGCTGACGGTGTCAGTGGTGCCAAGGGCGGCGGCGTTACGCAACACATAGAGATGGTTAAAGGCTTTAAAGGTGCCGATGACCGAGTAAAGTGTCAAGAAATAGATCGTTGGCGAGAGCAGCGGCAGCGTGATATTGCGGAACTGGGCCCAGCGTCCCCCCCCATCAATGGAGGCTGCTTCGTAGAGCGGCTTAGGAATATTGCCCAACCCGGCCAAAAAGACGACGGTGTTGAAGCCGATATAGGTCCAGACGCCATAGATCATAATGACAAGGAGCGCGAGACTTGGCCCAGCTGCCCATATGGGCAGATGAACGGAACTCCCCACCATCAGTTGAAAGATGCCCTTTGGCTCGCTGAGCCAAAGCATGGGATCCAACCCAAGGAGGCTGGTTGTACTGTTGAGCAAGGCGTTAGGGCGGCTGGAAAAGATAATGCGAAAGACGGCAGCCGTCCCCACAAAGGGCGCAATGTAGGGGATGAAATAGATCATACGGAAAAAGCCCTTGCCCTTGATATCCTGGAAGAGCAAGACGGCGAGGATCAGCGAAATAATCAATTGTGTCGGCACGGTACCAACCGAATACCAGATCGTCGCCAGCAGACCGACCCACCAATCTTTGTCGCCTTCGGCAATCACGCGCGGCAATTCGCCAATCAGCACCCAAGCACCAATCATTAGCAGCGCTGCACCGCCTAACCGAGCAGCCATCGCCACATTGGATTGGCGTTCGCTGGCACTATCCCAGAGCCACCACGCCAGCACCAACAAGAGAAAGCCGGCGCTGATCGTGATAATCTGCGTCCACAGATCGAGCCCCTCGCCTGCTTCCAACGCCGCGGCATAGGCGGCCTGCACCTCGGTCCAAGTCAGCCAGCTCAATGCTGCGGCCCCCAAAAGCAGCAGTGTCATACTCATAAAGGGCACGGCATAGTTACCGACACGCGCCCGGAGTGTTTTGTTGCGGTCGATCCAATTCGTCAAGAGGATGCCAACAACGAGCAGCAGCAGAGCCCCCCAAAAGAATTGTTGGACCGTTCCTTGCATCACGGCGTCCCACATCAACCCGCGGAAGGTAGCATTGTCGGCGTTGCGTCCCCGCAGTTGGTTGGGCACATCAAGCAGGGCCGGCAGCAGACGAAAGACAAAGGCAAGCAAGGTGGCCAATCCACTGCCCAGCAGCAGCCCAGGAATTGCCCATACCCAGGGCGTGTGCCCTTTTTCACGCGCCAGTTGTATAGTTGAAATGAAGATCCGCACCGCGATAAAAAGACAGACAGCGGCGATCCAAAACGCCAGCACATAGGTCAGGTTATCGATCGCGCGCACATAGTTGCCAAGCCCATCATAGGTGCCGACGATCTTATTTAAGCCGCGTAGGCTACTCTGATAGGCTGCAAAGAGGAGAGGGAAAAGCCCAAAGGTGCCAATAATTAAAAAGGCTGGAAAGAGGAACGCATAGGCCAACAATGTTTCGCGCAGACGGCGACCACGACGGCCAGCAAAGAGCTTGGCCCAGAGACCAACCTGTTGTTCTGCCGCTGTGGTGCGGGAAGGAGTCGTGGCAAGTGTGCTACTCATGTACCTTATCCCGGGAAACTAGTTCAGTTCTCATGGTCTATCCATCTGGTAGCCTATTACCCGTTGGAGCGCATTATAAGTAGCTGCGAACGAATTCCTTCGCCCACGGCCGCACCTACCATGAGATCGATTATCTAACAATTTGTAAATACTTTAATTACATTCTATCAAGTATACCCAACCTGATGGAGTGCGTCAATGATCGTTCTTCACGGAAGTACAAGCCGTTCATTGTGTTGCGAAAGCCCCACTGGTTCCATTCATCCGCCCCATTCATGTAATTGTTATTCTCTCATAGGTGAATTAACAATTCGCTACGGGGGTATTAACAAAATTTAACAAATCATCAGGACTTACGCAGTTTGCCGGTTGAGTAGCGTGCATTTCTGCGTATCGAAACCAGAAAAATGCGTAACATCTAATCATTTATGACGCCAATGGCTCACGGCTTGTGCTTGACATCTGCTAGCCCTCGATTCGCTCAATCCGCGCCCCCAGATGGCGCAACTTCTCCTCGATCTGTTCGTAACCACGATCGATCTGGCGGACATTGCCAATGGTGGTCACGCCATCGGCAGCCAACGCCGCCAGGACCAAGGCCATGCCGGCACGGATATCGGGGCTGCTAACCTGTTGACCACTCAGACGGCGGGGACCGACCACAACCACGCGGTGGGGATCACAGAGAATAATCTGGGCACCCATGGCGTTGAGCTTATCCACAAAATAGAGGCGACTTTCAAACATCTTCTCATGAATCAAGACCGTCCCTTGTGCTTGCGTTGCCACAACGACCGCGATACTCATCACGTCGGGAGGGAAATGGGGCCAGGGGCCATCATCAATTTTGGGGACGGCCCCACCAAAATCCGATTTGATGCAGAGCTCTTGTTCGGCTTCGACAACGAGTGTATGACGCTCCTCAAGCGGTGCCGTCGGATCTTCTTCCAGGTGCATGCGCACCCCAAGCCGTTGCTCAAAGATCATGCGCATCATGCGCAGATGCTCAGGTACAACGCCGACAATCCGCAATTCGCCCGGCGTAATTGCACCCAACCCGATATAGCTGCCGACCTCCACGAAATCGGGGCTGATGACAAAGTCGGCCCCTTTTAAGCGATCTTGGCCATGGATCGTCAACGTATTGGTGCCAATCCCTTCGATTGGGCAGCCCATCGCAACGAGTAGACGACAGACATCTTGCACATGGGGTTCGCTGGCCACATTGCGTAGAATGGTCGTGCCTTGCGCCAGTGCAGCCGCCATGATGCCATTCTCCGTAGCGGTAACGGAGGCTTCATCGAGCAGAATATCTTGACCTTGTAGCCGCTTATCGGCACGCAACTCGAATTTGCCATTGTGATGGAGCTTAGCCCCTAAGGCTTCTAGGACTTGAATGTGGGTGTCAATCCGTCGGCGGCCGATATCATCGCCGCCGGCAGCCGCAAGGACGCCAAAGTGTTGAAATCGCGTTAATAGCGGCCCCATCATCGTGAGCGAGCCGCGAATTTGGCTAAAGAGTTGGGCATTGGGGGTGGTGCTATCAACTTCGGCAGCACAGAGCGTGACACTGGTACCACGCCGGGTAACAGCGACACCCAATCCGGCCAGTAGCTCGATCATCGTGCGCACGTCACCGATTTCAGGTAGATTGTGCAAGGTAACAGGGGCATCGGTTAGCAGACAGGCAGAGAGCAGAGGTAATGTGGCATTTTTATTGCCAATCGGCTTGACGACCCCTTCGATACGATGACCGCCTTCAATAACAAATGATGTCATGGAATCATTCCTATATGAAACAGATCTCTGAAGATCCAGGTAGATGGCACAATTGAGGGTTGTTCGATTGTAACGACCGGACTATATTCCGTCAATTGTGATTTATGCTTAGCGACCATTTATCCCTACCGATTATTCACCCCGATTATTCACCCCATTTATCCCTACCGATTATTTACCCCATTTACCCCTACCGATTATTCACCCCGATTATTCACCCTGATCCTTCACCCTGATCCTTCACCCGATAGAATCGAACACGTGTTCGATTCTATCGGAATAAAAAATTCACTTTTGGCGCATATTGTGATATACTAATACTTCTAGAAAGTTATCGCTGATATGCCGTCACTGCACAGCGATTTCGGTTTAATATCATTTTTAGGCCACTATTTGGCTAATAAAAGTTAGGACTTACGCACTCTCTGGTTTCGATACGACAAAAACAGTCTACTCAACCGGCGAGCGGCGTACGTCCTAAAAATATTGAACGGAAGCATTGAACAGATTGTGACAAACCGTTTGTATGGAGGATTGTGTGGCAAACGAAACAAAACCTGCTATTGTCTATGGTGCTGACCAGATCCAAGTTTTAGAAGGTCTGGAAGCTGTCCGCCGCCGCCCTGGCATGTATATCGGCGGTACCGATGGCAAAGCGCTGCATCACATGGTCATCGAAGTGGTCGATAACTCCATCGATGAAGCAATGCAAGGGCGCTGTGATCGCATTTGGGTCACGATTCACAAAGACGAGAGCATCTCTGTCGAAGATAATGGTGCCGGCATCCCCATTGATATGCATAAGCAATATGGTATGTCGGCATTGACGCTCGTCATGACCAAATTACATGCCGGCGGCAAATTCGGTGGCGGCGGCTATAAGGTCTCCGGTGGCTTGCATGGTGTCGGTGTTAGTGCCGTCAACGCGCTGAGCGAATGGATGGAGACAAAAGTAAAACGCGATGGCAAGCTCTATCGCCAGCGCTTTGAGCGCGGTGTCCCCGTCTCGGAAGTCGAAGTCATCGGCAAGAGCGATCCGACTCAAACCGGCACGATTCAGACTTTCTTGCGCGACGATACCATCTTCGAAGTGGTCGATTATAGCTGGGATACGCTGGCTACTCGTTTTCGAGAAATGGCCTTTCTGACCCGTGGCGTGACGATTACCCTGGTCGATGAGCGCCCCACCTTGCCCAAAGAGATGAGCTTCTACTTCGAGGGCGGGGTCAAATCCTTTGTGCAATATTTAAATCGCAACCGCACGGTACTGCACGCGCCAATCTATGTCGACACCGATGTCGAGACAACCCATGTCGAAGTGGCGATCCAATATACCGATGCCTTTTCCGATTCGCTCTTTGCCTTTGCCAATACGATTATTACCCCCGATGGCGGGACGCATCTGACTGGTTTACGCTCGGCGGTTACACGCCTCGTCAATGACTATGCGCGCAAGCAAGGCTTCCTGAAAGATAACGAAGAGAACTTCACCGGTGATGATACACGGCAAGGGATGACCGCGGTCGTTAGTGTCAAAGTGATTGAGCCGCAATTTGAAGGGCAGAACAAGCTCAAACTGCTCAACAACGAAGTACGCTATCACGTGGAGACTGCCTTGAGTGAGGCGATCAGCGTCTGGCTCGAAGAGAACCCGCGCGATGCACGGCAGATCATCGAAAAGTGTCGTATGGCCTATCGAGCGCGTGAAGCCGCCCGCAAAGCGCGCGATCTGGTCATTCGCAAGAGTGCGCTCGAAAGTCTCACCCTGCCGGGCAAACTGGCTGACTGCTCCAGCCGCAATCCATCCGAATGTGAACTGTACATCGTCGAGGGCGATAGCGCCGGTGGCACGGCCAAACAGGGGCGCGACCGCCGCTTTCAGGCGATATTGCCCTTACGTGGCAAGATTCTCAATATTGAGAAGACAAGCCTCGACAAAGCGTTGGCCAACAAAGAGATCCAGGCGCTGATTACAGCTTTAGGGACGAACATCGGTGAGAATTTCAATCTTACGGGATTGCGCTATCACCGAATTGTGCTGATGACCGATGCTGACGTTGATGGCGCACACATCCGTACCTTGCTGTTGACCTTTTTCTTCCGCTATATGGAATCGTTGGTCTCCGAGGGTCACCTCTATATTGCCCAGCCACCACTCTATCGCGTGGGGGTCACGCGCCAGGAAAATGGCCGCAACCGCCGTGGACTCGAATATGTCTACGACGATAGCTCATTGAACAAGCTGCGCCAGGAATTGGGCGATGAAAATGTGCGCATCGAGCAGCGCTACAAAGGGCTCGGGGAGATGAATAACGAGCAGCTTTGGGAGACAACCATGAACCCCGAGAATCGCACGGTGCTCCAGGTGAGTATCGACGATGCCGCCGAAGCTGACCAGACCTTCGACATGTTGATGGGCAGTGAAGTGGCACCACGCCGCCGCTTTATTCAGACGCACGCAAACCAGGCGCGGCTGGATATTTAAGTAGCGTTGTACGTAGTACGTGTTGCGTGAACGGTCATGCGTGGGGCTTTTGCCAAAGCGGCATTGGCCGATGACATACCATGAAAGCATAGAACTGAACAGACGGACGCAGAGAATTTGCGTCCGTCTGTTTTTTGTGGAGGGATGGGGAAACGTGAAACAACGGCAGTTTCGCTGGTCCTGGCTGACGTTGACGGCATTGCCACTGGTGCTTTTTCTGCTTGTACCGATGGTCGCCCTCCTACTACGGGTGGTGCCGTCGGCAATGGTGGATAGCTTGCGCACCGATGGGGTACAACGCGCCATCCAACTCAGCCTGCTGACCTCGCTCGTGAGTACCGGGTTGACCTTGTTGCTGGGCACGCCGGTCGCCTATCTCCTGGCGCGACGACGCTTTCGCGGGCGCGCCTTGCTGGAGACGCTGATCGATCTGCCGATGGTCCTGCCGCCCGCCGTGGCGGGGTTGGCACTCCTTTTGACTTTTGGGCGACGCGGGATCCTTGGCATCTATTTGGCGACTCTTGGCATCGCCATTCCCTTCACGCCGGTTGCGGTGATCTTTGCGCAGACCTTTGTCGCCGCGCCCTTCTATGTCAAAGCAGCGATGGCTGGTTTCGCCGGTGTGGAGCGCGAACTGGAGCAGGCCGCCGCGCTCGATGGGGCTACACCGTGGCAAACGTTTCGTCATGTTACGCTGCCGCTCGCCTGGTCGGGGCTCTTTGGCGGGTTGATCATGACGTGGGCGCGCGCGCTCGGCGAGTTTGGGGCCACGATCATCTTTGCCGGCAACTTCCCCGGCCGGACGCAGACAATGCCGCTGGCGATCTATCTCGGCTTTGAGTTGGATCTTGATGTGGCGTTGACACTCTCGATTCTGTTACTGGTGATCTCGTTTGGAGTGTTGTTTGTGGTCAAGGGCTTGTTGCGGCGGGAGGTGCGAGTGGTGATATAGGTTAGCACCTAAAATAGAACCACTAGCTCACAATCGGTAACCTATGGTATTATACGCCACAAATCAACCGCAAGTAAATGAGCTGTAAAAGGAGCTCCCATGCCAAAAAATAAATACCCACTCATCTTTGACGGCCATAACGACACGATTCTCGACATTTTGCGCGGTCGTTCCTTTTTTGAAAAGAGCGATAAGGGGCATATCGACCTGCCGCGCGCCAAGAAGGGAGGGCTAGGCGGCGGCTTTTTTGCGATCTTTGTCCCTTCGCCCCGCCCCATGGGCGGCTTCCCTGGCTTTAACCCCAACCCCGATGGCAGCTATCATATCCCGCTGCCTGATCCGCTGGAGCATCGCTATGCGCGCGATTTTGCGACCAAGGCGCTGCGTACCCTCTACGCCGTCGAAGCGGAATCCAAGGGCGCAGTCAAAATTGTGCGCACCGCCGATGAGCTGGCCCAATGTCTCGAAGAGGAGATCTTTGCCATGATCCTGCACTTTGAAGGGGTCGAGGCGATTGACACCAATCTCGATTCGTTGCACGTCTTTTATCAGGCTGGCTTGCGCTCGGTCGGCATCACCTGGAGCCGCCCGAATGCCTTTGGCTATGGCGTGCCCTTTGCCTTCCCCCACGGTCCCGACACCGGCCCCGGCCTGACAGAGGCCGGCAAGGCGCTCGTCAAAGAATGTAATCAATTAGGCATTATGATTGATCTTTCTCATCTCAACGAAAAGGGTTTTTGGGATGTGGCCGAGTTGAGCAGTGCGCCGTTGGTCGCCACCCATTCCAACGCCCATGCGCTGGCCGCTACCCCGCGCAACCTGCTCGACAAACAACTAGACGCCGTCAAAGCCTCGGATGGCATCGTCGGCATTAACTATCACATTGGCTTTTTGCGCGCGGATGGCCGCTCCGACCAAGAGACCTCCTACGCCGAGATCGTACGCCACGCCGCCTACATCGCCGACCGCATCGGCGTCGACCATGTAGCGCTCGGCTCCGACTTTGACGGCGCGACCATGCCGCAAGATCTCAAAGATGCCGCCGGCTTACCCAAGCTGATGGACGCGCTCAAGGAGCATGGCTTTGATAAAAAGGCGCTGAAAAAGATTGCCAATGAGAATTGGGTGCGGGTGTTACGGAAGACATGGAAATAATGAGGGTTGAGCCGCAAAATTATCCCCCTGGTATATCTGTCCTCTGAATAACAGTCAAAATGGGAAGGCCGACTTTGTAACAAAGTCGGCCTTCCCATTTTGACAAAGTGTCTACCCCCTGCTACACTTGCCAACCAATAACATACTCTTATCCAGAGAGGCAGAGGGACCGGCCCAATGAAGCCTCGGCAACCTGTTCTAGCTGTACAAGCGACAGCGAACAACGGTGCCAATTCCGACAGCGAGCATCTAAATTCGTTTTAGGGTAAAGATTTTACTGTAGATATTGAAGCAGGCTATGATGTACCGACTTCTTGATGTCAATCCAATTTCTGCTGTAATGACTACTACTACGACGATGGGCAATCGCTGGGCGATGAGAGCGCAGTCTGTGAGTAGTACGCGGCAGTAGGTAACAACACAGGCTAGAGCACAGGTAACCAACCCTCTCATCATCACGATGAGGGGGTTTTTTTATGCGTTGGGGGATTGGTAGATAGGGAAACAGGGAAATCGGTAGACAGGGAAATCGGTAGACAGGGAAATCGGTAGACAGAATTCTGATCCCAGTGAAGCGAGAAGGATCGGTTACAGTACACGCAACACGCAACACGTACGATTTAACACGCATCATTCAACGACTGCCTTGGCAATTAGAGGATTCAACAAATCAACAAAGAGGAGCAGATGGTATGATCGTCATGAAATTTGGCGGGACATCGGTGGGGAGCATCGATGCCTTTGCGCAAGTCGCGAAGATTGTGGCACAACGTGCAGCCGCCCAGCAAGAGCGTGGGCGTAAAGGGGTCGTGGTGATCACCAGTGCAATGAGTGGCGTGACCAATACGTTGGTTGCCGCCGCCCGCAAAGCGGCTACCGGTGACGAAGCAGCACATGGCGAGACGGCCAACGCGCTACTCGTCAAGCATCAAACGGTCTCCGGCCATTTTATCGACGATGGCAGCGAGCGCGCCGCGCTTGGCCATCTGCTCGACGAACGGCTCCATGAGTTTAGCCGTCTCTGCGGCAGTATTGCTGTGCTGGGCGAGTTGACCGATCGCGGGCTCGATGTCGTCAGTGGGCTGGGCGAGCGGCTGAGTGCACCGGTGTTGGCTGCGGTGCTGCGATCACAGGGCATTGCCGCCGAATATGTCGATGCTACCGAGATCGTGGTAACCGACGAGGTTCACGATGGTGCCGAGCCGCTCATGGCCGAGACAGCAGCGCGTTGCCACGCGCGGCTGTTGCCCCTGATCGAAGCGGGCATTGTCCCTGTTGTCACAGGCTTTATCGGGGCCACCAAAGAAGGGGTGCCAACCACCTTGGGGCGTGGCGGCTCTGACTATTCCGCGGCCATTTTGGGGAGCGTACTTGATGTGGACGAAATCGAAATCTGGACCGATGTCAACGGGGTAATGACTGCCGATCCACGCGTCGTGAGCAATGCACGCAGCCTCAGACTGTTGAGCTATGAGGAGATCGCCGAGTTGGCCTATTATGGGGCCAAGGTGCTGCACCCCAAGACTGTCAAGCCGGCCATCGCCAAGAATATCCCCGTCCTCGTGCTCAACACCTTTAACCCCGATCACCCTGGCACCCGCATTGTCGAGCGTGCAGAGCAGAGTGATCAAGGGGGCGTCAAGGCGGTGACGGCAATTCGCAACTTAAATTTGATTACAGTCGCCGGACGTGGCATGATTGGGGTTCCCGGCATTGCAGCGCGCACCTTTAGCAGTGTCGCGCGGGTGGATGCCAACGTCTTGATGATTAGCCAAAGCAGCAGCGAGCAGAGTATCTGTTTTGTCGTACCGGAGAGTAACGCGCCGTTGGTCCTAGCCGCACTCCACGAGGAGTTCAAGAGCGAATTGGAGCGCGAGTATATTGACCAGATCCATGGCCATGCCGGCATTGTGATTGTGGCCGTTGTCGGCAGTGCCATGCGTGGGATCCCCGGGTTGGCAGCTGGGATTTTTCGCGCCGTGGGACAACAGCAGATCAATGTGATTGCGATTGCGCAGGGTTCGAGCGAAGCGAATGTCAGTCTCGTTGTTGACGATCACAACGCCAATGATGCAGTGCGCGCCATCCATGAGATGTTTGAGCTAGACAAGCCGACCGGTGCCCGCACAGGGAAACACACCTTATAATAGAGTGTAACGACCAAGCCACCTCCTCCCAGCCTCCCCCGCGCCCAGGGGCGGTTGCCTTCTGGGCGCGAGGGGAGGAGTAGTCACCCCTCCTTGCTGTCGGCTTACCCTTACCCGCAGCGGCGTGTACCAGAGGTGGCTAGCGTTCCGGGGACGGCCCACACGTAATTTCGTCAACCAGCGTTTCTCTGGGCCGTCCCCGGAACGCTGCTTCGCACGTAAACTTATGGGTAATGGTAAGCTTGATGTCGGGGAGGGGCCTAGAGGGCTCTCCGTGGTGGGGTTAGTCGTTACAATAGAGTGAAAGCATAAAGTGAAATAATAGCGTAATTATCAAGGAGAGAAGCAGATGCAAAGAGTTCCCATTATTTTATTGGGCAGTGGCGGTGTTGGTGCTGCGCTGCTGCACCAAATCATTGCGCACCGTCAATTTCATGCCAGTACTTACGGTCTTGAACTCGCCATTGTGGCACTCTGCGACAGCAATGGGGCCGTATTGGAGCCCAAAGGCTTAACCAACGAACAGCTACAGGCGCTCCTGGCGTATAAGGCAGAGGGAGGGAAATTTGCGAACCACGAGTTGGGCGGCAAACAGAACAATATTGGGGCGATCGTCGATATCGCCGGCAGCACAGGGGCAATTATTGTCGATTGCACCGCCAGCGATGCGACTGTTCCGGCCTTACTAACCGCGCTCGATCGGGGCTATCGCATTGCGATGGCCAACAAAAAACCATTGACCGTCGGTCTTGAGATCTATAATCGACTTGTTTGTGCCGGCGTCACGAGCAACAAAAAAGAGCAGAGCGCCACCTTGCCGGTTCGCCACTTGGGGCGTAGCCGTTGGGAGACGACCGTTGGGGCCGGCCTGCCAGTCATTGCGACCTTGACCCGCCTGGTAACCAGCGGTGACGCCATTGCGCGGATTGCCGGGACCTTTTCCGGCACCCTGGGCTATGTGATGACCGGACTACAAGAGGGCAAGGCTTTTAGCACGATTGTACGCGAAGCACATAAACTCGGCTATACCGAGCCGGATCCACGGGATGATCTTGGTGGCGTTGATGTGGCACGCAAGGCGCTGATCCTGGCACGCGGCATGGGGTGGAAGCTAGAAATGGATGATATTGATGTAACCGGTCTCTATCCGACAAGTATGGCCGATCTGTCGGTAGCCGACTTTATGGCAGCGCTCCCCCAACTCGATGAGGAGTTCGCAGCCCAGGTTGCGACTGCGAAAGCTGCGGGCAATGTATTGCGCTATGCGGCGACAGTAGCCGATGGACGCTGTGTGGTCGGCCCCGTTGTTGTCGCAACCGACAGCCCATTGGGGCGCTTAAGCGGCACTGACAATCTCGTCGAATTTCATACGGGTTGGTATAGCCCCAACCCACTCGTCATCCAAGGCCGTGGGGCCGGCGCTGATGTAACCGCAGCCGGCGTCTTGAGTGATGTGATTGAGTTAGCCTATACGAATTGATACGTGTTGCGTGTTGCGTGTTGCGTAACACCATTGTTTTATAAGTGACCAGTGACCAATCACCAGTGACTAATCACCAGTGACTAATCACCAGTGACCAATCACCAGTGACCAATCACCAGTGACCAATCACCAATTAAGTGGAGCAAACAGATGCAGAATAAGATCAAAGTAGGGATTTTGGGGGCGACAGGCGCGGTGGGACAGCGCTTTGTTTCGATGTTACAGGGACATCCGTGGTTTGAAATTACCGCGCTTTGTGCGTCGGAGCGCAGTGAAGGTAAACGCTATGCCGATGCCTGCAAATGGAATTTGCGCGGTGATATGCCGAAACATCTTTGGGATGTGGTGTTGCAACCGTGCGAGCCGACCATTGATTGTGAGATTGTCTTTGGTGGCCTGCCCAACGACGTGGCCGGCCCAATTGAGCAAGCCTTTGCGGCGGCGGGTTACATCGTTTGCAGCAATTCACGCAACCATCGCTACGAAGCCGATGTGCCACTGTTGATCCCAGAAGTGAACCCGGAGCACATGGGGCTGATTGCGCGCCAGAAAGAGGAACGGGGCTGGCCGGGCTTTATTATCTGCAATCCCAACTGTAGCACCACCCATCTGGTCAGTGCCCTACATCCCTTGCATGTTGCCTTTGGCATCAAACGCGTTTTTGTGGTGACAATGCAAGCAATCAGCGGAGCCGGTTATCCTGGCGTCAGCAGCATGGATATCTTAGATAATGTCGTGCCTTATATTGGTGGTGAAGAAGAGAAGATGGAAGAGAAAGAACCACAGAAATTATTAGGTACCTTTGCGGAAAACCGAGTACAATATGCAGATATTTTGATCAGCGCCCAATGCAATCGCGTACCAGTACGCAATGGCCATCTGGAAGCAATGAGTGTTGAGTTCGTGCACAAACCCACGGCGGGGGATATCTTGGAAGCATGGCAGCAGTACCACCCGTTGCCGCAGCAGTTACAATTACCGAGCGCGCCTACGCCAGCGATCCTGTACGATGATCGCCAGGATCGACCACAGCCGCGGCTCGATCGGCTTGCCGGCAGTGTGCCAGGGATGGCGACCGTCGTAGGGCGTCTACGCCCTGACCCCATCTTTGATTACAAGTTTGTAGCACTGGGGCACAATACGATCCGGGGAGCCGCCGGTGGGAGCATCCTCAATGCAGAATTACTCGTTGCCAAAGGCTTTTTGGGTGAGGAGCGTATGGCAGCACTCCTTGGGAAAGAGCTTGCATAATTCTTAAAATACGCGCATCCATGAGTCTGTGTGACAGGTTGCAGTCTGTGTAGTACAATAGGAATGTAATTAGCAGTTGGCAGCATACTCGGGGCAATAGGGAGGATGCACGACAGCTGTCGAAACTAAAGCATTGTTATACCGAAGTTGCTTTTTAACCCAAAGTACCCCTTGTCCTATAGGGCCTATTTCCTAGGCAGGGTCAGGGTTCAGCTGAAGTTGTGCGGCCCAAAGCAGAATTACCATAAGCAAAGTGCGATGAAATTCGTCCTAAATTCGGTTGCAGTGCCATACCGAGCTCGGGGAGGATAGATCGGTGCAGAGATTTCAGGATCGCTATTTAGACAGAGCCGCAAAGAAGAGCTACAGAGAAGAGCAACAGCGCAAACAGTGTTGCATGGGGATAGTGTTAAGGAGAAAATGAGAATGAGTCTATCGACCACAGCCACCCTATCAACGGCCGACCCTGCCATTGATCTCAAGAGCTTTGGCAGGGCCAAGCTGGCAGATTACTTTGCTGATTTCGTGATCTACAGAAATCTAGAACCGCTGGACCGGCGGTTAAAAGGGCTAAAGTCGGCGGGCTATAAGATGGGATTGACCAATGATCGGATCCCACGCAAATTTGAGCGCGATTATGCAAAAGCGGCGATGTGGTTTGCAGAGGAAGGCCAACGGCTGCGCGGAGAATCGACAGCGCTGAATGAGTTACTCTTTATTGGCGATACCTTGCTCAATGATGGTCAAGCTTACCAGAATCTACAGAAGTTGAGTGGCTGGAAAAGTGCTTGCTTCATCGGTGCCGATCGGCCACAGCTCGCACCAGCCGTCGATTTTAGTGAGGACGATAACCTTTACAACGCCAACCGATGGTCGGCCATGGGGGATTGGATTACCCAAGTTGCAGAGCAGGGCTTCCACTTCGATCAACGGACAGTGGCAATTGTTGATATCGACAAGACGGCGCTTGGTGCCAAAGGACGCAACGATCAGGTAATCGATAAAGCGCGCATCGAAGGCATCTACCGCACCATGGATTCGGTGTTGGGAAAAGATTTCGACCATGCCGCATTTGAACGCCAATACGATGAGTTGAACCGGGCCCGTTATCATACGTTAACAGCAGACAATCAAGATTTTCTGGCATACATCTGTCTTGTCTTAAATACAGGGCTGATCAAATTTGAAGATCTAATCACCCAGTTCAACAGCAATAGCCTGCATGACTTTGAGCAGTTTGTGCGTTGGGTCGACAGCCGGATGATGGGTGGCTCTATGCGGATGGGCGAGGCCTTTCGCCAAGTTCACGAAGCGGTTGGTGCTAGCCTACGCGTTGGTGATCCAACTCCCTTCAAACGTTTTCGTCGCGAAGAATTCAAATCGACGGCAGCAAGCATGGGCAATCTACCAGTCAAGTCATCGGTGGAAGAGCAGCTCGCCAAAGAGATTACCTTGACCCAAGAAGTGTGCGAATTATCGGCGTGGCTACAACAGCGGGGGGCATTGTTGATTTGTCTCAGTGACAAACCACAAGAAGCGTCTTGCCCAGAGCGGGCTTCGTCAGAGTTTTTACCATTACACAAAATCGAAACCCATCGTGTGGGCACCTCGATTCAGCAGCAACTTGAGCAATTGCGTTGAACAATTATCGCATGAGAGCTTACCGTCGCACGCGTCATGATTTGTTATAGTAGTCTATACTGCGATTGAATTGAGAATCGGAATCCTACCTCAGCAAAAAATCCCGATTCTCAATAAGCGCAGCGTAATGCTTTCTGTTTCGGCACGGTAAGATTCGGCACTGTAAGCTGAAATTGCCGTATTCTCTAAAAAGTGACAAGATTCCATGGCTTCTGAAAAAAAGACACCCCCACCACGCAAATCCCCAGAGCAGCAAGAGCCCAAAGGGCCAAGCGGTAGCTTTTTTAGCCGCGGTTGGTTTTGGATTATATTGGCTGTCCTGATTCTCTTTGGATCTCGCTACTTCCTCAACACTTCGTCTGATACCAGCGACACGATTGGGCTCAATCAAGTTGCTGAGTTGGTCAACGATGGCAAAGTCAGCAAAATCGTCGTCCAGGGCGAGATTGTGACCGTGGAGTTGAAGGAAGGTGAAAATACGCTAACTACCCGCAAAGAGGGTGAAGAGAGTTTATTGGATACGCTGAAAGCCTTGGGAGTGGAAGATGCGCAACTGAGCGCTCTCCCCATTGAGGTTGAGAGCGCACCCAATACAGCGATCATCTTAAATTGGTTGATTATGATTTTGCCAATGGTTCTGATCTTTGGCTTCTTCATCTTTATCATGCGCCAAGCCGGCGGTGGTGGCCAAAATCGGGCCATGCAATTTGGCCGCAGCCGGGCACGCAAACTCGATAATGCCGACCGCCCCACCGTCACCTTTGATGATGTCGCCGGTTCGGATGAGGCGAAACAAGAGTTACAGGAAGTGGTCGAGTTTTTGAAAGAGCCACAAAAATTCGCAGCCTTAGGCGCACGTATCCCCAAAGGCGTTTTGATGGTCGGCTCGCCCGGTACCGGCAAAACGTTGCTAGCGAAGGCGGTCGCCGGTGAAGCAGGGGTACCTTTCTTTAGTGCGTCTGGCTCGGAATTTGTCGAGATGTTTGTTGGCGTCGGTGCCAGCCGTGTGCGCGATCTCTTTGAACAGGCCAAGAAAAATTCGCCCTGCATCATCTTTGTTGATGAGATCGACGCCGTGGGCCGACACCGTGGGGCTGGTATGGGGGGTGGCAATGACGAGCGTGAACAGACGCTCAACCAGATCCTGGTAGAGATGGATGGCTTTGATACCGACACCAATATTGTGATCATCGCCGCCACCAACCGCCCCGATATTTTGGACCCGGCGCTTTTGCGTCCTGGCCGTTTTGATCGCAAAGTGATGGTCGATCGCCCCGACCGCCGGGGTCGCGAGGAGATCCTCAAGGTTCATGCCCGCGGCAAACCCATGGCCCCCGATGTGGATCTCGATGTAGTTGCGGCCCAAACGCCAGGGATGGTAGGGGCCGACCTGGAAAATCTGATCAACGAAGCAGCAATCCTTGCCGCGCGCCGCAACAAGCGCTCGATTGCTATGGATGAATTGATCGAATCCATTGAGCGGGTAATGTCTGGCCCGGCGCGTCGCAGTCGTGTGCTGGATGCCAAAGATCGCAAAGTCGTCGCCTATAATGAGGCCGGTCGTGCCATTGTCATTGAAACATTGCACCATACCGATAGCGTTGCCAAGTTAACGATTATCAGTCGTGGTCAATCGCTGGGCTATGTAATGTCGATGCCAGAAGAAGAGAAACGACTGCGTAGCAAGGCAGAGTATGAGGATATGATCGCAGCGTTGCTCGGTGGCCGAGTAGCAGAAGAGATCATCTTCGACGAACCGACAACCAAATCATCAGAAGATCTGGAGCGGGTGAGCCGTCTTGCCAAGGCAATGGTTACCCGGTTTGGCATGAGTGATCTGATTGGCCCAATTCAGCTACAACAGGGGGACAGCAATCCCTTCATGGGCATGGACATTGGCGAACAGCGAGGCTACAGCGAAGATATTGCACGTAAGATCGATCAAGAGGTGCGGAGCATTGTTACCGTGGCCTATGAGCGAGCACGCGCGATTCTACTAGAGCAGAAGGAGCGTCTGGTCGCAGTCGCCGAAACCTTGCTGGAGAAGGAAGTGCTAGACCGCAAAGAGTTCCTGCGTCTGCTCGAAAAGCCAGCGGAGCCGGGGGTGGCTGCCGCCGCGGCGGATTAGTTACCCTGGAACCAGGAAGAGGTCTCTATTAATTAAAAAGTCGCCGGTATAGTTACCGGCGACTTTTTTAACTGCTCTATTTTCTTCTCAATCCGTCGGGCGCGACATGTCGTGCCCGACGAATTGCTCCCAAAATGGGGCTATGCAGCAACCAATGCGTTGGCGATTTGGGCCGCGACTTGCGCATTATGTTTGAGCAGCGCGAGATTGGTGTGCAAGCTACGGTCACCACTTAAGGCAACCAACCGACGCAGCAGATAGGGGGTAACTGCGGCCGAGCGCAACCCTTGCGCAGCGGCTTCGGCGACCGCCTGTTCGATCAACGGTTCCATGGTGGTGGCGGGAATTTCGTCGGTAGCGGGCACCGGTGCGGCAACAAGTAGACCACCTGATAACCCCAATGCCTGCTTGGCGCGCCAGAGCGCAGCGATCTCATCGGCATTTTCACACCGTACATCAACCGGCAGACCGCTGCTACGGCTGTAAAAGGCAGGAAACTCCTCTGTCTGCCACCCGACCACAGTGACGCCAAAGGTCTCTAAATATTCTAAGGTGGCCGACAGGTCGAGAATCGCTTTGGCACCGGCACAGACGACAATCACCCCGGTTTGGGCCAACTCTTGTAGATCGGCGCTCACATCAAAGCCATTGCCGCGGTGAACGCCACCGATGCCACCGGTAGCAAAGACTTCGATACCGGCGCGCTGGGCGATCCACATCGTGGTGGCTACTGTGGTCGAGCCATCGAGCTTTTGTGCCTTAACAATAGGTAAATCGCGACGGCTAACCTTGCGAACTGAGCTACTTTGGGCGAGGTGACGCATTTGGTCCGCGGTCAACCCCGCAACAAATTCACCGCCAATGATGCCGATGGTGCGCGGTTCTGCACCTTGATCACGCACAATCGCCTCCACATCTTGCGCCAACGCCAAATTGTGTGGATAGGGCAAGCCGTGGGTAATTACGGTCGATTCGAGCGCAACCAGCGCAACTTTGCTTGGCTGCGCTAGGTTACTCGGGGCGGACACTTCACTCATCAAAATTTCCTCCCATGGGTTGTTTAACAATAGCACAATCACTCGCCTATAAACCGTTACTGTTCAATGGCCCCCAAGGCACGTAAGGATGATTTCTGCGCTTCGGTAAGGCCTTTCACTCCTGTAATATTCATGCGCTCATAGGGCCGCTCGCTGCGCAGCGTCTGTACGAGCTTTTCTTCGTTCACCTGCCACAGGCGGATTGTCTCATCCTGACTACCGCTGGCGAGCAAATTATCCGTCAAAAAGACTAGCGTCCAGACACAGCCCTCATGGCCAGTTAGTTCATGGCATAGCGTGCCAGTCGCAACATCCCAAATGCGGATGCAACTATCGTCGCTACCGGTAGCCACCTGACGGCCATCTTTACTAAAGGCAACCGACCAGATTGCATCGTCATGTCCCTGTAATTGGTGCAACAATTTCCCGGTCGCTGTCTCCCAGAGACAGAGAGTACGGTCAGCACCACCGCTAGCAAGCAAGGTGCCATCGGCGTTAAAGCACAAGTGCCAGATACGGGCTGTATGGCCTTCCCACACGCCAATACATTGGCCGGAGTCAATGTCCCATTGCAGAATCTCCTGACCGTCACCACCGCTTGCCAACCAATTTTCGGTGGGATGTGGGGCAATGGTCCAAATGCGACCACTTTCAGTATACAATGTGCGTAACGCCTGGCCACTTTCTGCATTCCAGATGCGAATCGTCTGATCTTCACTGCAACTAATTACCCGCTTGCCTGTTGCATCATAACAGACGGACCAAACGCGATTTTGATGGCCATAGAGTGTGTACAGGCAGAGATTACGCCGTCGATCCCAAACGCGCACCGTATGATCATCGCTGCCGGTGACGATCTGTGCTCCATCCGGGCTAAAAGCAACACCACGTACTCGCTCGGTATGACCCTGCAGCAGTTGAACACAATGGGCGCTTTGGTAATCCCAGAGGCGAACAGTGCCATCGTCACCACCGCTAACCAACTGTCCCGCTGTTTGATGGAAGGCAACCGTCCAAATTTGATTAGAATATCCTTCCAGATAGCGCAATGGCTGTCCATCTTGACAGTTCCAGAACCAGAGCCGTTGATCATCGCCACCACTTGCGATCACATCTCCATCAGGGTGGAAAGTCAATGCCCACAGACGATTTTGGTGCCCTTCCAGCGCGCGAATCAACCTGCCGGTTTCAGCGTTCCAAAGCAGAATCTGCTGGTCATCGCCCCCACTAACGATCTGTTCCCCCGTCGGGCTAAAGGCAGCAGCCCAGATTAAATTTTTGTGACCTCGTAAAATGTGGCGACAATTCCCCGTCGCCACCTCCCAGATGCATAGCAGATGGTCAAACCCAGCACTTAACAATGTCTGGCCATTGGGCGCAAAGGCGATGGTGCGCACCGGCTCGGTATGTTGCGCCAGAATCCGTATACAGCGCTGCGTTGCGATCTCCCACAGCTTCACCCGATGATCCTGGCCGGCGGTAGCAAGTAGGCAACCATCTGGGCTGACTGCTATAGACCAGATCCAGCCATCATGTGCCAACCAGGATTTGACACATTCCCCCGAGGTAATGTCCCAAATACGCACGTTGCCATCGTGGCCAGTGGTAGCAAGTTGGGCGTTGTCTGCCAGAAAGCAGACACCTTTGACCCAGCCATCATGGGCAGCAACATGCAGTAGACATTCACCGCTGGCAATATCCCAAACCCGTGCACTCTTATCTTCACACCCTGTGGCAAGGAGAGAACTATCCCGGCTAAAGGCGACGGACCAGATCATATCTGTGTGGCCACTTAGTCGATAGAGCAATTCACCATCCTTGAGCGTCCACAGATAGATGTCCCCGTTGGTCATACCGGCGGCAATATAGGATCCATTTGGGCTGTAGGCCAACGCAGCGATACTGGCAAAACTTTCCCAGAAGCGACAGCCATGAAAGGTGGAGTAGGCAAAATTCACATCTTGCAGGTTCGTGGTACGCAAATCGGCTTGATGAATCTCCAGCGCAGAAAAATCCTGACCGCGTAAATCTGCATTTAATTGAATTAGTAAGCTGAAGAGATTACCCGCAGCGTAATTACCCTGATAGGAAGGGGAACGCTGCAAAGCACGTAACATACCCACGAGGTGCTGTTTAATCTCCTGGTTAGGCGAAAAGCGTAAGAGGCGGGCTAAGATTGGTTGTGTAAGTTCCCGAATTTGTACTGTATGCAGGTACTCTTTCATCTGTGTTTTGAGTAGTACAAAGCCAGCCAACATCAGCGGAATACCGGCCTCGATTTCGTTCGTAGCCAGTTCGATCAGACGGTCCAGGAGATAGGAATGAACAAGTTGTGGCACAGCAAACTGGTTCAATCGTTGTTCGATCAATGACCGCCGCAGGAGGGATCGCAGCGCTTCCAGCAGATGCAGCTTGGGAACAGTCGTCCCGATATTTTCTTGTAAAATTTCAATGCTTACCGCTTCCCGTTCAATGACAAGCCAGTAGAGCACTTCGCGTTCTAGCAGAGAAAGCCGAGCAAATTGTTGTTCGACCAGTTCGCGTATCGCTTGAAAGAGCGAAGCATTGCTAGGCAGGAAAGCAGCAAGGTTCCCACCGAAGAGTTCATTGATCGACTCGGCAGCCAACTTAAGCGCCAAAGGATTTCCAGAATAATAACCGGCGATCTGCTGCCATTCCTCCGTTGCTCCATAGAGACCTTTCGTCTCCAATATTGCACGAATAGAGGAAAGGTCAAGTTCCTTTAGTACGATTGACCGAACTGGACCGCTCTTGGTCGAGAGAGCAGTAAATTCGATTGGCTTTTCCCGGCTGGTGAGAATAATACAACTTTGATGTACAACCTCGGTTAGTTGACGTAACCACTGCGCATAACTTTCATAGCCAATCCGATAGCTACCGGCATGTTCACCCGTTTCACCAAGAAACTCATAGCTATCCAAAATCAACAAGCAACGTTCTTCTCGAAGCTGCCGCAAGAGCAATGCATTGCGCTTATTCACAGTAGTTGGCAGCATCTCTTCGGGTTGGTTAAGCAAAAATTGCAAACAGTCGCTAAGCAATTGAGGAAGCTGCGGGGCGGTGCGTAGAGAGAGCCAATAGACTCGCTTGAAGCTTGATCGCAACAGATGTGCAACTTGCGCGGCTAACAGTGTTTTCCCGATACCACCAATCCCAAAGATCCCAATCAGTCGGCAATCATCTTTTTCAATCCATTGGCGCACCAGTGCGATCTCTTCAGTTCTACCACGGGCGACAGTAATATCAGGCGCGTCGCTCCACTCTTCTGGTCGCAAAAGATAAGATAAATTGCGTATCTGTTGGGCCGAAGAAGCTGACGATTGACTTACAACATCTGTAAGCAAATTGTCAGCATTAGTTGTGATTTGACTAGTACTAACGTATGATAATGGAAGCCATTTTTCAACGGTCGCAGTTAAAAGCTGGTCTGGAAATAGTTGTCTTAATTCCGTAAGCTGATCGAGTGGTAGACGAGCCAGTTGAAAGAGCTCAAGGGCTTCATCCGGCGTACACCGCTCTTCTTCGAGCAATTGAAGGGTTAGGGCACGAATCAACGAGAGCAGCCAGTTCGGCGGAATATTGGGTTTTTGGTGGACCCGCGTTGTAAAACGATTTTCAAACGTGCTGCGGGTAATATTGCAGCCATCGATTTGCATCCGAGCAACAACTTGCTCAATGTTCAACCCAGAACGGGTTAGTAGTTGACCAACTAAGATGATAATGCGTTCTTTTTGCGGATTTACTGGTTTCATTCAGGACACACGATCAATTGGAATAAGCGCAAGCATACTTATATACTCCGCTACAGCACATAAACTCATTTTGTACTCGAGTAAAAATAATACTTTATGGCGCAGCTCAGTATAGATAAAATCCTTAAAAGTCATCCAGCCTCTCTCGTGTAAAAGTAACGCTACCACGGATGACTTTTAAATGATTAGTCTGTTAGGTCCATCAGAAAAAACAAGAACCGTTGTGATTGTCGCGCCAAGTTGCAAAAATTATCCGTCACTTTTGACGTAATCAATTGCTTGCGACGTGATAATGTAAAAGCGGCACAAAAATGATGCTACCAATGCGCAAAGTTGTTCGTTATGCAGGTGAATAGAGTTGTAGATAGAGGTTAGGTATCGCTAGCAGGGCGTATTCGCTGCTTGCTGTTATACAAAAATGTGTAAACGCCACTAAACTTTCGATACCAAATCTAGCCGAAACAATTTATAGATAATTTCTCGTATAAACTATTGTCATGTAGCTTTACGATATATCCAGTACCATGTATCTGTAAATGCTTTGTGACATAATCGAAAAATTTCTAACGAGACGTCGCTCATATGGGTGCCAAATTGAAATTGTACCATTTTCCAGAGAGGAAAGCGTACTTTCAGCGGCATACCATGTAAGCCAAAGACGAGAGCCTTGCACTGCATTGATCCCTTGTACAATATTTACATGCTATTGAGCCCTTGCACTACATCGACGCCCTACATTGCAAAAGGATAAACTTATGAACCTATTGATCACCCTATTACTAGCTCACTTGTTTGCTGACTTTCCACTGCAGACCAATCGCCTGGCAAAGCTAAAAAGAACAAGTCTAAGGGGCGTTTTTATCCACGTCCTTATCTATATGGCGGTAACGGCGTTGCTGTTGCATCAGCCATTTCGCTACTGGCCACTTGTCATAGGTCTTGGTGCTATCCATTTTCTGATCGACGCACTCAAGAGGGTTTGTAACAAAGTAGACGAAATACGCTGTTTCATAATTGACCAATGCCTACACTTTGCCAGCGTATTGGGGGCTACCTATTTGGTCTATCAATATTGGTCTCCCATTCCGACTGGCATATTGCCCACCGGCCTACTTATTGGCTCTTTTCTATGTGCCTTTACACTTGCCGCAATGGTCTTCTTTTGGATTTGGACAAATGGCCTAAATGAAGATCAGATACGACATTATTTGTTGCTACAGTGGGTCAAACACCGAGCCTTGGCATTTGAACAGCGCGTTGGATTACTCCTCTTCGCCGTCGTCTTTTTCGGCCAGTTCGTGATTAAGTAGCATAAGCAATTGTTGTCGGGCGGATGACAGCATTGCTGTGATTTGGCTGACAGCAATGCCACCGCCTTGCGCAAAGTCCAGCTTGCCGCCGCCTTTGCCGCCCAATGGCAGGATGCTCGCGCGTAGCAACTCACCCATATTGAGATGGTATCGCTGGGCTAATGCTATATTACAGGCAAAACAGAGGGTAACTTTCTCTTCCCTATTACTCGCCAATAACGCAATGAGATCGACATTGCTTTGTAGCGCTATTGCCAACCGTTTGAGCATTTCGGCATTGCGATCTTCTACAACGAGATGCACGAGCTTCAATGTGCCTACCACTTCTGCACTTTGGACGAGCGTAGCAGCCTCATACCCAAGAAGCGCGTTCTGACAATTGGCAAGTGTTCGCTCGCTCGTTTGAAGTTGCGCCAGATTGCGTTCGATGAGGGCCGGCACTTGCTCAATCTCATTGCTAAAAAGGCCCGCTGCTTCTGTAAGCAGACGGTGCTTTTCCGCATAGTCCAAATAAGCACGCCGCCCGCAGAGAAAGCTTACGCGCACACCATTGCGTTGGCGTTCCACTTTCGTTATTTTGATCGGGCCAATTTCGGCAGTGGTTCGGCAATGAGTACCACCACAGGCGGAATAATCAAAGCCATCGATTTCGACGATCCGGATCGTGCCACGCACTTTGGGCGGACGCCGTATCGGGATTGTCCTTAACAGTTCCTCATCGACAAAATAAGCATGGATCGGCAACGCCATATAGGCCAATTCATTGGCTTGCCGTTCAACCGCTTCCACTTGCTTCGCTTGGAGTTCGACCACTGCTAAATCCACAGTGGACTCTTCTACCCCAAAATGGACAGAGAGCGTTTCAACGCCATACGCTTGATAGAAGAGTTGCGAAAGCAGATGCTGCCCCGAATGTTGTTGCATGTGATCGTAGCGCCGCGGCCAATCGATTACCCCTTCCACCACATTACCCACGGCCAATTCGTCGGCGACAATAGCCGTTGCTAATCGATGTTGTACATTCCCTTGCTCGTCAACCGACACCTCGACGACCGGCGTCCCAGCTAAATAACCAGTATCAAATGCTTGTCCGCCAGATGTTGGATAAAAGCAACTCTGGTCAAGCTGGACAAGCAGCGCGTCTGGAAGCTGCTGCATGGCAACAACCGTGGCAGTAAAGTGCTGTTGATAAGATTGAGTGTAGTAAATTCGTTCTGTCATGACTTTTCTAATGACCTCGAAAGACGATTGCCAAAGTATTCAGCGATTTGTAGCGAGAGCAGCTAGAAGGTCGGCGTGGGGGTGATGCACTCGAACAAGTTACCAGCAGTTCTGGCTTTGTGGAAGGTTGAATATGGATAGGCATGGATGTGCATCATGGGCAGCAGAATTGGGTGGTGTATTCCTAAACGATTGGCCACTATTGTGACCTTTGCAAGCAGAATTGTCAATTGTATGGATGAATGGGCGTCTAAGCGCGGGGATTTCTACTTGCTCCGTTTGACATCTCTGCTGCAGCCAAGTATGCTTGAATTCTCGGTGACCGCCACCCGTGGATCAGTACCATGTTTATAGAATGATGTGCATAAATAGATATGCATAAATAAAGGGAAAGTATCATTGATATCCAGTCTGCAAAATAATCGGATTAAGCAATTGGCAAAGCTGGCAAAGCGACGGGAACGCGACCAGCAGCGAATTACGGTGGTTGAAGGGGTGCGCGAGATCAGCCAGGCATTAGCGGCTGGCGTAAATCCAGTGGAAGGATATATCTGTGTCGAGCGTTTGGATAACGAGGGCCGACAAATAGTAGCAGCGCTGACCGCACTTGCCCAGAAGCGTTCCCTCACACTCTTTGAAGTGACCCCCGCTGTCTTTGAAAAGATTGCCTACCGAGGGGAGAGTGGTGGGTTGCTCTTAACCATACCCTATGTAGATCAGCCCTTGCACAATCTACCACTTTCAGGCATCCCCTTTATTGTTGTAGTGGAAGGGGTTGAAAAACCGGGTAATCTGGGAGCAATTCTGCGTACAGCTGATGCAGCTGGTGTTGACGCCGTGATCGTTTGCGCCGGGGCCACTGATCTGCACAATCCCAATGTCGTGCGCGCAAGCTTGGGTGCCCTTTTTACCGTACCGGTTGCAGAAGTTGCAACAGAGGATCTCATTGATTGGCTTCACAAACAGAAGATTGCAATTGTGGCCGCAGATCCTATGGCTACAATCTATCACATGACGACCCCCTTGACTGGACCTGTCGCTATTGTCATGGGGAGTGAGGCGCAAGGCTTAACAGCGTTATGGCAGAGTGTTGCTGACTTTCGTGTCAAAATTCCCATGCGTGGTCAGATCGACAGCTTAAATCTTTCGACCGCCACTGCTGTTCTCCTCTATGAAGTTGTGCGTCAACGTCTCATGCTGACGCAACCTTGACAACAGCTTTTGCGTCTTACCCTGTAGAGATAGCAGATAGCAGCCTGCTTGTCTACTTCCCCGAGGTAGATTCCCCACTAAAGTTGGGCGGAGATCCTGACGGCAAGCAATCGTTAATGGCAAGGGGTGCACAGGAAGAATGACCTTAGTAACGATTTACAACGAGATCTACCAAAGCGGTGGAATAACCCCTACGGTATTTGCATAATAAATCGTATAAACTCAAGAGTATCCCCAAATTCGGTTATGCGCCAGTAAGAGCAAAGAATTTTTGGAGATACTAAATCGATGGCATGTGGAAGCAAGGCATCGGCTCTTCAATGGCTCTTCAATGGGAAGTAAGTGGCCTATAGTGGCTAAGCTGAAATTTAGTTGTTATTGACGTTCGCTCTTGTGTGTGATAAACTTACGGGTGGCTTCGTGTAAACAGTAGAAAGTATCATGCTGATTTGCTCCCTACAACAAAGAGGATTCTGCAAATCCTGCATGTATTACCAGCTATCCATTGCGAATTGAATAAGTTACAGAGTGCGATGTCACCCAAAACTCAACACAAAACAAGATTTAACATCAACGCACCCTTGAAGATATAAAGAAGATGCGAGCTCAGCTAGATCGAAAACAGGTAGATCGAAAACAGGAATCCAGATGAATTCAATCAATTTACGGAGTGGCATTGTTTATCTATTGCTTGTGGTGGCACTGGGGGCGTTTCTCTATACGTCATTGGTGCGGCGCACAGGACAACAGGTTCAAGCAGCCTCCATTGCCGAAGTTGCCCAGATGGTGCGTAACAATGAGGTCGAAAAGTTATCGATTAAGGATGACAAAATTACGATCCTTAAAACTACCGGGGAGCAGTTTCAGTCACGCAAAGAGTTGGACACCGGATTGGTAGATACGCTGCGCAACTTGGGCGTTACCACCGAGCAACTAGCACGCGTCGATGTGAGCGTTGAAGCTCCCAAATTTTGGGACAATTGGAGCGGCATCTTGCTTGCGATTCTGCCCCTGATTTTGCTTGGAGCCTTCTTTTTCTTTATTTTGCGGCAGGCCCAAGGGGCTGGAAACCAGGCCTTTAGCTTTGGCAAGAGTCGTGCGCGCATGTTTGCCGGCGATCGCCCAACCGTAACCTTTGCTGATGTTGCCGGTAACGATGAAGCAAAACAAGAGTTGCAAGAGGTTGTTGAATTTCTAAAAGAGCCAGAGAAATTTGCTTCCCTTGGTGCCCGCATCCCCAAAGGTGTTCTATTGGTTGGACCTCCTGGCACAGGCAAAACCTTGATGGCCAAAGCGGTCTCGGGCGAAGCTGGTGTACCATTTTTCAGCATCTCTGGTTCGGAATTTGTCGAGATGTTTGTCGGCGTTGGTGCGAGCCGCGTACGTGACCTTTTTGAGCAAGCCAAGAAAAGTTCACCGTGTATTATTTTTGTTGATGAGATCGATGCAGTTGGCCGCCATCGTGGAGCAGGTTTGGGTGGTTCGCATGATGAGCGCGAACAGACCCTCAACCAGATTTTGGTAGAGATGGATGGCTTTGATACCGACACCAATGTCATTTTGGTTGCTGCGACAAACCGTCCGGATATTCTTGATCCCGCCCTGTTGCGCCCGGGTCGTTTTGATCGCCGCGTGACAATGGATGCACCAGATCTCCGTGGACGACGGGCTATCTTAGATGTTCATGTTCGGGGTAAACCGCTCGCATCGGACGTCGATCTAGAGATCATTGCAAAACAGACCCCAGGTTTCGCCGGTGCTGATATTGAGAATTTGGTCAATGAAGCAGCAATTTTGGCAGCGCGGCGCAATCGCCGTTCGATCAGCACGGCAGAGTTACAGGAAGCCATTGAACGTGTCATTGCCGGGCCAGAGCGGCGCAGCCGTTTAATCACGCCAAAAGAGAAAGAGATTGTTGCCTATCATGAAGCAGGTCATGCGGTTGCCATGCATTTCCTGACCCATCATGATCCTGTGCACAAAGTGACGATTGTGCCCCGTGGAATGGCGGGTGGATACACAATGCCGCTACCCGATGAAGAGACGATGCTGCAGACGCAAGCCAAGTTCCGTGATCAACTGGTTGGTTTACTAGGTGGCCGTGTCGCCGAAGAGTTACGCTTTAAAGATGTGACAACTGGTGCCAGCAATGACCTTGAACGTGTCTCCACATTGGCGCGGGCGATGATCACCCAATGGGGCATGAGCAAGAAATTAGGGCCGATTCGGTATGGCGAGCGTGAAGAAGTCGTCTTTCTTGGTCGCCAAATCAGCGAACATCGCAACTACAGCGATAAGATCGCGCAACTGATCGATGAAGAAGTTCACGAGATCGTAGAGGAAGCACATGTACGTTGTCGTACGATGCTGAGTGAACATTGGGACAAGTTGGAATTGCTGGTCAATCGTTTGCTGGAAATCGAAACAATCAATGCGCCAGAATTCGAAGCGTTGATGCGTGGCGAAACAGCCGCTGATTATAGTGGCTCTAACCCAGAACCACGTCGCTCGCTGCGTGGGACAACAGCAGATGACCATCGTGTTGGCGGAGGAAAGCGCTCAGATGGTGGGTTAGACATGGGTGGTACCGTTCCCGCACCAGCGTAGGGTGGCGTATAATATTTCATCGGAATTTCACTGCTGAAGGTGTATCTTTGGCAGTGAAATTTCTTTTTATACTCAAAGAGCGATAAGTAACGATTTTCTACACACAGGTTTCTATACACTGGGAATTACACTGGGAATTATAGTTATGTGCTGCTATTGAGTATACAAGCTATTAGGATCGATCGTCGTGAATTTGCATGGCCAACCATCGATGAATGGAAAAGTAGAGGCTCCGTCTACAAATAGCGGGGCCTCTGTCGTTTCTACACAACGGACCGTTTTCCCTGAAGCAGTTCTACAAGAGTCGCTGCGAACATCCTTTTACTATCTGAGTCGGCACACACTGGCAGGTATTTCGCTATGGCGGTGGCTGCTTGGTGGATTTTTTCTGTTGGCTCTGCTCTGGGGATTGGTCGCGCTACCCGGTCAGTGGTGGGTTTCAGGGCTGCTACTGCTCTGTTGGGTGATTATTTTGTCGCTATTTTTGCGTTGGCGACGACACGATTTTACCGCCTTTTCCCCGCTGCCGTTACCAGCTGTGCCCATGGTCGCCTTGACAGCTGCTGACAAGGTTGGGATCTTTACGACTGGACATTTAACGGTCGAAAATAAGGCGCAGCGCTTTACTTGGCTACCAGGCTTTTTTCGCACCTTTGCCACTCGCGAACATGCGATCATGTGCTACGTCAAGCAGAGATCGTGGTTTGGTCTTGGCCAGTGGCCCGATCAGGAGATTGGTCTCTGGTATCTCTTCTTCTATCCCCATGAATTGAGAGAAGTGGCCTGGGGGCATCTCACCTTTGGGCGCGTCGCTCAACTCGCCATTGCCATTACCTACCAGCGTACTATTCCCAAACGTGGACGATTTCAGCCTGAACGGCTGATCAATGAAGTTGTCTATTTAGGGGTCGCTACGGAAGAGGATGGCAAACGGATTCTGGCAGATCTCTTCTATGATCAGACAATAAGCATCACCACCGAAGTCAAGGCTACCTCGCGGACAAACGGATAACCCAATGTATGCACGGTAGCCCACCGAGTAGATGGCAGACTGGGATTGGAATCGCACGTTTGATGCGTCTCAGCAACTCGATCCCGGCTGCATTGCTTGTTGTGCTGGGCGCACATCTGGCCGGCGCATCTCTGCGAGAGGTAGCAATTTGGCAAGCCGCGCTCGGCATGTGGGCGATCACAGCATTTGGCTATATCAGTAATGACCTATTTGATTTGGTAGAAGATCGCATCAATAAACCAGATCGACCGCTTGCTTCTGGGGTTGTAACGATTGGGCAGGCACTATGGGTTGCAGTAATGTTGGTGGGATTTACAGCGCTCTTTGTGTTTCCATTGGGATGGATAGCACTAGGTGTGGCCGTTATTGTATTGATTCTTTTGCTTTCTTATAATGCTTGGCTGAAAGCCACACCTGGATGGGGCAATATTCTAATCGCATTACTAGCTGGAGCAGCACTTTTGCCCGGTGCAGTTGTAGCTTGGGGCTGGAGTGCCCACGAACTCCAACGACTACTGTTGCCAACACTCATGCTAAGCAGCTTCATTGCCACCCGCGAGGTACTAAAAACATTAGAAGATCGTACTGGCGATCTTCTAGCCGGCAAACGAACAATCAGCATTGTGATTGGCCCGCAACGCACACTTTATTTTATCACACTATTGGCCGCGGTTACGCTTATTCTTACATTTCTACCTCTAGAAGTATTGCATTATTCGTGGGCATTTATGGGCTGTATGCTCCTAGGTGTCGACTTGCCGCTGATAGTTGCAGTCAGCTACTGTTATCGAAATCTCCCTGCAATTAGCCAGGATGGACGGCGAGTGCGCCCAATCCTAGCCTTGCTAAAGTGCTCTTACTTTGCTGGATTACTGGCCCTACTGTTGGCGTAGTCGCATCTGCGATGGCAGTTGTAATGGCCTCACAGAACACGAATAACGGAAACGACTTTTCCATTAATCCGCACCTTATTAGCTGGCCGAATAATTGGCTGATAGATGGGATTGGGATTGGCTGGCTGCAGCCGTACATTTTTGCCTTCCCGATAAAGATACTTGAGTGTTGTTTCTTCATCACCTTCAATCCAAGCGGCCACCATGTCGCCATCTTCCGCAGTCTCTTGATGGCGCAAAATCACAATGTCACCATTAAGCACGCTGGCATCAATCATTGAATCTCCTTTTACGCGCAGTGCGAAAAGGCTTTCCGGCGCATTGAGAATCCCTTGGGTCAATTCAACAAATTCCTCGGCATAGGCTGGATCAATCGCTTCCACTTGGATTGGATCGCCGGCAGCAATGTGCCCAAGTAGCGGCACGCGGAACATCTCACCTTGCTTGCCTGCTGTATTACTGGTAGACGGCGTCATCCCAGCAGGTATTGGCATCTGTAACTCGGCAGCGACTCCTTGTTTGAGCAGCCGCTCCCAGTTAACACTCAGGCCGCGACTCACATCACGATCGCGTGAGATCAACGCCTCGTTTTCCAATTTATTCAAATTGTAGTTAACCACGGATGTGCTGGAGATACCAACTTTTTCGCCAATTTCTCGGATTGTAGGTGGATACTCCTTTTCATTGATAAAGTGCACAATAAATTGCAAGATACTGCGCTGGCGAGTTGATAATGTAATCATAGGTTAGTTATGCTTTCTCTATCTCAAGCTGATTTTATTTTGAATTGACCTATAACAAGCTCGACTTATCCCAAGTCAGAACGTATGTTTCCCAAGTTATCCCAAGTATATCCGAACAAGTGTGCGGTGTCAATAGGCAAAACGCACGTTTGTTCTGTAATGTTCCATCAATTATCAAGGAAAGATTACAAACCTGTAAATTACGATATAGGGTATAATGCGAAGAGTAAAGAGGATTCTAAAATACTTAAAGCTATCTAACAAGTAAGATAAAGTTAAGTTCGCTGATGGTACAAAGGTTGCCTTATAAAGGGTCGAAAAGCTCTGAGTGGCAAAAATAATCCGGTTGAACGGAATCAGGGCGCAGGGGTTATTTATTCAATCCATGTATGGCAATGTACTGCTGAAAGTGTTGCCAATAGGCATCGCGCCGTGCAGGGCCAGCCTCAACGGACGGAAAGCGTTGATCGGCTTTTTGTTGACCTTGAATCAATGCTTCTTCCATATCGATTTCGCAAAGATAGGCCACTTTAAATAGCATCACTTGAAGGTCGCTTAATTCTAAAGCCAATTCCTGCCGCAATGTATCCATATCAGTGTAGCGGTTGGGGCGATACCCCTCAATCTGTTGAACAAGTTTACTAATTTCGCCCAATTCTTCCATGGCGTGTAGGAGAGTGTGGCTTGGTAATACACGGTCAAACTCACGTGCTTTGTCCCACTCTTCTAGCCATTGTTGATAGTCACGGATATGCATGAGGTACCTGATTCTGTTCTTTAACAGATTTATCAAGAAACTACTGAAACAGTCTTATAGCTTTGGCAATGAGCTTTGCAATTTGCGCAAAAATTGAACTGATTTTAGTTGGCGCTCCAGAACCGTCAAGAGATAGCGATGAAGTATCGTCTCAATTGCCAAAAGGATAAATGGCCGTGCGCGCAAACTCTGAACTTCGGACCAACTGCTGCGCTGCAGATGACGCAAAATTTTGAGGACATCGGGATCAATTGCTTCAACATCACTTTGGCCTTCCGCGCAACGTGGGCAGAAGACACCGCCGTTTTCTAAACTCAAAAAATTAGGTCCCGGTAAGATTGGCTCATTACAACCGATACAATGAAACAATTGGGGTTGGAAGCCGGTGGTGGCCAAAAGATGGAGTTCAAACCAGCGGATGAGCAACGCCGTATTATATAACACCAACTCCGGTGAACGGGAGCTATCAACCGCGACTAAGCTCTTTGCATCATCAATGCGTGCGGGATCCGCCACAGGTGTCACCCACCCAGCAATAGATGGGATGGCCGGTGGATTGTCAAAGAGTTTTGCCTGTTCATCCAAGACGCGCAGAGCCAACAAAAAGAGATCCCACAGCGGTTGATTGTCGTCATCTTGCTCGCTAAAGCAACTGACAAGCTCACAGAGATAGCTGGCTTGTGCAATGATCTCCAAATTTGAGCGTAGGTGGCGAAAGTTTTCGACCGTTGCAGCTTCAGTAACAATGTCCCAGGTACGCGCTTTAGCGACCATCAATGTGGTGTGGGTAAACAACTCGAGATGACCGGCTTTGCGGCTGGAAGTTTTTCGGATCCCTTTAGCGATCCACTCCTGTTTACCCATAGAGGGGGTAAAGAGTGTCAGCAGCCGATCAGCCTCGCCATAGTCTCTACGGCTCAGCACAACAGCATGACTGCGGTAAATACGTGCGGTTTGGCTCATATTAAGGAAAAAGGGAAAAAAATAACTCCGCTTTTAGCGGAGTTATTTTAACTGGTACCCCCAAGGGGATTCGAACCCCTGTCGCAGCCTTGAAAGGGCTGAGTCCTAGTCCACTAGACGATGGGGGCACAATCAGAGAGAAGTGCAATCGCTTTATGGCAAAATTGAACTAGGATGTAACAACGTGTAGTAGTATAACAAGCAAGAGATGTTTTCGTCAAATTATTCGATACGAGAAGTGTAGATAATAAGGGTTTATACCGATTTGCTCCATCGGGGTTTGTATAGTTGACCCCGAAGTGATTGGCGGGTTTGTCAAACCGCCCGGAGCGATTTTTCAACGGCGAGATTAAAGTGGAATAAGGTCTAATAGTAACTGGTCTTCTATGTAAATCTCACTAATTTCGCCGACAGTATCTTTCAAGATGCACAGTGCACACTCTTGCAGACCGAACATCTTATGGCAATAGACTCTCAATTAGCTATCAACCACCAATCATTTTACAAGCTAATTTACGAAAACGTTTGTTTTGAACGATTTATGAACGATTTCATCGTATAATTACGTGAGAAACCGATGGAGAATTGATGTAGCAAAATCTTTGATTTCATGAGACAATAAATGTATAGGATAAGTTCTCGGATATATAGGATAAATTATTAGTAGTATGGAGACCAATGGTGGCAACAGATGCATGTTGCTGGCTGATAGTGAAGGTACAAAGAGGATGGATCAACTAATTGTTGCGAGTGTGCAACAACGGATGAGAATTTTTGCAACAGTTGATGATTACCGTGTTGAGCTTCAGCGCTTTCTACGGATCGCCCGCCATAAACATGCCGCACTAGTTATTTTTCCTGAATTAGGTGGCACAATGTTAGTTCCGCCGATGTTACGCAATTCACGAACTGCTTTATTGAAATATGCGGAACTTGGTCGCCGCCGGAAAACGCCGCCACTGCGCCGGTATGCTAGTCAATTGGCACGGTGGACAGCCTTACATTTTTCGGCAGATTTTGCAACCACGCTTGCTGCCTGTCTCCAGGTAGCAAGCAATGAACTTTGGCAGAACTATTGCACCCTTTTTAGTGAACTTGCGCTGGAACATGGCATTACAATTGTTGCTCCCAGCGGATATTTCCCAGATCCAACCGATGGCGTCATCCGTAATCTGACGGCAGTCTTTGGGCCAGATGGTAAGCTGGTGGGCCATCAGGCCAAAGTCATGTTGCATGCGCAAGACAAGGAGATCGCCCAAGCGGGGACGGATTGGGATGTGATTCATACCGAAGCAGGTACACTTGGCCTACTAGTAGGCAGTGATGTCCTCTACCCTGAGATTGGTCGTCTCTTGGCTTACAAAGGCGCAGAGATTTTGATTGGGCAAGGGGCCTGCCCAACTACAGTACTGTACCAAAAATTGCGTGCTGGCATTTTAGCGCGCATGCAAGATAATCAGCTATTTGCAGCAGCAAGCTATTTGGTTGGCCGAAATGACTTACATGGGCGCAACACCTTATCCTACACAGGGCGTTCGGCTATTTTTGCGCCACAAGAGTTGACACCCCGCTTCAATGGTGTTTTGGTGGAAATGGGCAGCGCCAGCAGTGAAGGCGTTCTATCCGCTGATTGGAATTATCTTGCCTTGCGCAAGCTTTGGGATGGTTCGGACACCCCCATTCGACGGGATGTTCCATTTAAGCAGGTCAACCGCGTCATTGCTAGCCTTTATGCACGTCTGCAATACACGCCGGATCTGCTAGAGGAAAGCACATTGGGGGGACAATCAATGGCTGGTGATCGTTTACTTGCAGCAGGAAAACCGATCTTACGTCTTGATGAATTACCCGTTACCAGCACAATTACGCGGCGTTGGCCTCCTATCAAAGTAGATTATTCTACCGTAAATTCACTGACGGTTGACATGCCAGATCTGACACAGATGCCCTCAACGAATGTCAATCGACCGCTTGATAGTGAGGAGAGCATTCTTGCCCTTCACAGATTGTCCTCTTCATCGGAAGATGAAACAGAAGAGATGGATGCACTGCCTGATCCACAGCCCGATCAAGATACAGAACAGAAGGAATAATGGAACAAAAACTTACGGTCTTGCTGATCGAAGATGATATTGATTATGCCAGCCTGCTGCATCTGCGATTGGCACGTGTGCAAAATAGAATGACACGGCTTCCACAAGTCCAGATTACACACGTCCACAATATGGCTGATGCGGAAGAGATATTGCAAGATACAAAATTTGATCTTGTCTTACTAGACCTTTCATTGCCAGATTGTCGGGGTCTGGAAGGGCTTGCACGGCTAAAAAAGAACCATCTTTATCTCTCGATTGTTGTGCTTACTGTTACCGATGATGAAGAGGTAGCGATGGCGGCAATCCAACTGGGCGCGCAAGATTATCTTGTTAAAGACGAAATCAATGTCTCGCTTCTAATACGCGCAATGCGGCACGCCGTTAAGCGGACCGATATGTTGTCGACCCTACAGTCAAAACATATCGCAGAACTGCAAGCAAGTGAGGAAAACTTGCGTGCTGTCGTCACCCAATTAGGGGATGGGATTGCGGTCATTGGTGCCCATGCAGTCGTTGAGTTTGTCAATCCTGCCTTGTTAGAGCTACTTGGGAAGAGCGAAGCCGACATGATGGGAAGACCCTTTGGCTTTCCCATTAAAGTTAATCAGACCACTGAAATCGAATTACACTCCTTGGAGGGTGAAACACGCATTTTGGAATTGCGCGTTTCGCCGGTCTTGTGGCACGGCGTAGAGGCACATCTGGTGGTAGCACGCGATATCTCTGTGCAAAAACGGGGTGCACGAGCAATGGAGCAATATGCCCGCGAATTAGAAGTACGAAACGAAGATCTAAATGCCTTTGCACATACAGTCGCCCATAATCTCAAAGCCCCACTGACCCACGTGATCCTTGCCGCCGATCTGCTAGAGTTAAACATCAGCACCATGAACGAAGAGTGCGCGCCCTATGTAAAAACGGTGGTCAACTATGGGCGCAAAATGACGGACATTATCGATGAGTTGCTGCTCCTGGCCGAAGTCCGTTCCCGCGAAGATCTGCTGCTCTTGCCACTGCAAATGGGACGCATTCTCAAGGATGTCGAGGCACGCTTAAAGACGGTCACAGATCAGTACGACGCACAGCTTATCTGGCCAGAACAGAAAGATGCATGGCCATGTGTCATTGGGTATGGACCGTGGGTAGAAGAAGTCTGGGCCAATTATCTAACCAATGCTGTCAAATATGGGGGACGTCCTCCGATTGTTGAAATCGGTAGCACTGTCCTTACAAATGGTATGGTCCGCTTTTGGGTACGCGACAATGGAGAGGGGATTCCCCTGGATGACCAACGCACACTCTTCCAACCTTTTGCTCGGCTCAAACCCTACAGTACCGATGGACATGGACTTGGGCTTTCCATCGTCCGGCGTATCATCGAAAAGCTTGGCGGCGATGTTGCTGTAGAAAGCAAAGTGGGCGGAGGTAGTGTCTTCAGCTTTACATTGCCAACGGCGATTTAGCCAGTACCTTCGGGCCGACAATGCACTAACTTTCTCACAATCACCGATGTCTCCAAAAGTGAATTACCAATTCCCTGTATTTGACATCCGACAGGCAACTTGATAAGATCCGATAGAATAATTGGTGATAGCAGTAACAACGCTTTGCTATCGCAACGAAGCTCTTTCGGCACAACGTTCTACAATGAAAGCGCCATTTTCGTGAACATCACGCTTTTATCCTGCCTTAAAAAAAGCAAGTGCAATCTCCTGACCTAAGGTCTGGTTTGTGGTGCATGCTTGCAGTTCGGAACGTTAGCTACCGGCCATCCAGACGGATAGGCCGTTTTTTTTTGCATAGGAGTTACGCGGATGCTGGTTGAGTAGGCTGCATTTTGCCGTATCGAAACCAGAGGCCTGCGCAAGTCCTATTGCATATACGCTGGGGTATGCCGCAGATTGATCTACGGGAATAGGACTGACAATGAGCCTGGAAAACTTTTCGATTATCGAGTCAACGCTTCGTGAAGGTGAGCAGTTTGCCAATGCATTTTTCAATACCGAACAGAAAATAGAGATCGCGAGGCTGTTGGATGCATTGGGCGTTGGCTATTTAGAGCTAACTTCGCCAGCAGCCAGTCCACAAAGCTTAGCCGATTGCCAACAGATTAGCGCGCTGGGACTGAAAGCGAAGATCTTGACGCATGTGCGGTGTCACATGGACGATGCCAAGCTTGCCGTAGATACTGGCGTTGATGGCATCGATGTGGTCTTTGGCACGAGCAGCTATCTGCGTGAATTTTCCCATGGCAAAGATATTCCCTATATCATTGGCTCTGCCATTGAAGTGATTGAATTCGTCAAAAGCCAAGGGCTGGAAGTACGCTTTAGCAGCGAAGATAGCTTTCGCAGCGATCTCGTCGATCTGCTGACGATCTATCGTGCAGTCGACAAGATCGGCGTCAATCGAGTTGGCATCGCCGATACAGTCGGTGTGGCCAACCCCCGCCAAGTCTACGATCTTGTCAAGACGCTGCGCTCTGTCGTCTCTTGCGATATTGAGTTTCATGGCCACAACGATACGGGCTGTGCAATTGCCAACGCCTATTGTGCACTTGAAGCCGGTGCTACCCATGTCGATACCTCGGTTCTGGGCATTGGCGAACGCAATGGCATTACGCCATTGGGTGGCCTTATTGCACGCATGTATACTCAGAACCCAGAGCTGATTCGCCAGCGCTATGATCTCCCCATGTTGCGCGAGGTGGAGAATTATGTTGCCAGCCTTGTCAGCGTCGATGTCCCCTTTAACAATTACATCACTGGCTATACTGCCTTCACCCACAAAGCCGGTATCCATGCCAAAGCCATTCTCAATAATCCCAGCACCTATGAGATCCTCGATCCCGCCGACTTTGGGCTTTCGCGCTATATTCACGTTGCGCATCGCCTCACCGGTTGGAACGCTATCAAAGAGCGGGCCGAACAGTTGCAGCTTTGCCTGAGCGATGACGAAATCAAGATTATCACGGCGCAAGTCAAGGCCTTGGCCGATCAAAAACGGCTGAGTTTGGATGATGTCGATGTGCTGCTGCGCACCTATCACAGCGAAAGTGTGCTACAAGAGCATCCCGACGAATTTACACTCAGTGGAACTGATGCTGATGCTGTTGCACAGTTAGCCGAGGCCATCGCGTGAACCCAATGACACCCGTGCCAACGCCATCGCCGCTCGTTGATGATCCACAGCCGTGGCGTACAACGGCCACAACCACGCGCTTTGAAAATCGCTGGGTCACCGTTTCTGTCGATCAGGTTACCTTGCCGATTGCGCAAAGCTATGAATATACACGCGTCAATGTCAACGGCGTGGGGGTTGGCGTCGTCGGCTTCAATGCCGCCGGCGAAATGCTGCTGGAGCGTGAATATCGTCACGGCGTCGGCGATGTCGTTTGGCAGTTGCCCGGCGGTCTGGCCAATGGCAGCGAGGATCTGAAGGCAGCTGGCTTGCGCGAACTATTGGAAGAGACGGGCCATGCGCCAGCTCAAGTTTCAGCAACGACCGTGCGCTATCTGGGCAAAGTATGGGATAACCCAGGATTGGGGACGATGCAAAGCCATGTTGTGGCGGCCTGGGGATTGGTGGAGACTGCCCACCCGCGGCGCGATCCGGCTGAGTTTGTCACCTTGCATTGGCGCTCCATAGATTGGGTGAAGCAAGCGATCCGCAGTGGTGAAATTCAGGATCGCGTGGTGCTAGCGGCCTTAACCTATCTTTTCGTCAATGATCTGATCTCATCATAAACATTATGGCAACCCTTCCACAAACCTTTGCACAGAAAGCTCTCGCCCGTGCCACGGCAACGGCACAAGTTGCCGTTGGCCAGGTGGTCGACGCGCGGCCCGATGTGGTGCTGAGCCACGACAACACCGCCGCCATCCGTCAGATCTGGCTGGAATTTGGCCAGGAACGCGTACTGATCCCGGATCGCATGGCGATCACGCTCGACCATGCAGTCCCGGCACCGACGACACGCCATGCACAGAATCATGCGGAGATTCGGGCTTTTGTCGCCGAACAGGGAATTCGCCACTTTTTTGAAGTGGGGCGCGGCATCTGCCATCAGGTCTTTAGCGAAGAGGCACTGGTGCTGCCCGGCCAACTGATCCTCGGCTCGGATTCGCACACAACGCACTTTGGCTGGTTGGGTGCGTTGGGGGCTGGCATTGGGCGCAGTGAAGTCGCCGTGCTTTGGGCGACCGGAGCGCTATGGCTGCGGGTTCCCGAATCCATCCAGATTATTCTAGAGGGCACATTGCCACGCGGTGTGACATCGAAGGATTTTGCATTGCGCATTATGGGCGACCTTGGGGTCGATGGCGGACTCTATTCATCAGTGGAATTTAGTGGCTCTGGGATTGAGGCGCTCTCGCTCGAATCACGCATGGTCCTGCCGAACATGATGGCCGAGTTTGGCGTCAAAAACGCCTACATTGCGCCAGATGCGCAGGTGATTGACTACCTTGCGGTACGTAAAACGATGCGCCTTTTTCGCGAGCAGAATGGTGGCATTGAAGAGCCGCAATCTGCGCGGCTGACTGAGCAGATCGCAATGCGTAAAGACGAAATTGCCAGCCATGCACTCTATCCTGACGCTGGTGCAACCTACCTGGCAACCTATCGCTATCAGGCAAGCGATCTGGAACCGTATCTCGCTTGCCCCCATTCGATGGACAATATTGCGCCACTCTCTCAGGTAGTTGGAACGCGTGTACAGCAAGCCTTTATCGGCACCTGCACCAATGGTCGCCTGGAAGATATGGCGGCGGCGGCGGCGGTTGTCAGTGGAAAACGGGTTGCGGCGGGGACAAGGCTATTGGTCATCCCCGCATCAAGTCAAGTATTACAGGAAGCGCTGCACGCAGGCTATATTCAAACACTGGTCGATGCAGGAGCCACCATTGGTGTGCCCGGGTGCGGGCCCTGCATGGGCAACCACATGGGTGTCCCCGCGCCCAAAGAAGTAACAATTTCCAGCGCCAACCGGAATTTTCAAGGGCGCATGGGCACGCGTGACAGCGAAATTTATCTAGCCAGCCCCGCAGTCGTTGCGGCATCGGCGATTGCCGGCGTGATTGCCGACCCACGCACTGTTGAGTAAGTTTCGGTTCAAACGGCTCTTGTGAGGTTACCTTCCGGGAAGAGACGCTACTACTTTAGCTAAGTGAACAATTTCGTGCCACTTCCCGGAAGGATCCATGTCAATCGCAAGATCCAGTGACAGTACAAGCAATACGCAACTCGGGCAATAGGAATTTACGACAATGAAGATCCAAGGGCGCGTCTGGAAATATGGTGACAATGTTAATACCGATGTCATTTTTCCCGGCAAGTATACCTATACGCTGACTGACCGCAAGGAGATCGCCAAACATGCATTGGAAGATCTGGACTCCACCTTTGCGGCTGGTGTGCAGCCGGGGGATATTATCGTTGCCGGCCGCAATTGGGGCTGTGGGTCGAGCCGGGAACAGGCGGCCACTTGCCTGGTCGATAACGGAGTAGGGGCGCTGATAGCCGAAAGCTTCAGTCGTATTTTCTATCGCAATGCGCTCAATTATGGTCTGCCGGCCATCGTTTGCCCAGCAGCGGTTCAAGCAATTCATGCGGGTGAAGAGGTTACGGTGGACCTGGAACGGCAATTGCTTTTCACGGCTGCTGGCGAGTTTGCTTTCCCGCCATTTAGCCCAAGTATTCTAGGGATTATCGAGGCGGGTGGGTTGATCGAATATGTGAAAGCACAAATGGCGGCAGGCAAGCTTTCCACTGGAACAAGGAGTGACGCGCGGTGAAGTTGCTCGCGCGACCAGCCTACACGCTCTATCGGCTACTTTGGCAGGTCACCCGTCCCATGGTGATCGGTGTGCGCACGCTATTAATCCAGAATGATCAAGTGCTGCTTGTGAAGCATACCTACCAAGCGCACTGGTATTTTCCAGGTGGTGCTGTAAAACGCGGAGAATCCTTGGTTGAAGCCGCCCGTCGCGAAGCATACGAAGAAGCGGGAGTCACAATGACCGGTGGCCTTCACCTGCTGGGGATGTATTGGAGCTTTTTCGAAGGCAAAAGTGACCACATCGCCGTCTTTGTCGGTACAGAGTTCACCGTTGGTAAACGGCCTGATCGCTGGGAAATTGCTGACTGTCGCTCTTTTTCGGTTCACGCACTGCCCAGCGATCTGTCGCCGGCTTGTGCACGGCGGCTTGACGAATATCAACGTGCGCCAGTGTTTTCCGGATCTTATACTGGGCCGTGGTAATTAATAGAAAAAATGTGTAACTATTCAGCCTTGAACTAAAGTTCAGGCTGATAGCTCAAGGCAGCTAAAGCTGACTGGCTTCGGTCGTGCAGTCGGCTAAAGCCGACTTTAGTTTTTAGCCTGAACTTTAGTTCAAGGCTGAATAGTTACAAAAATGGAATGATTTAATCTAAAAAGGAGTCTATCATGGCGTTAAAAACCGTTTCCGGCACCGCTGAATGCCCCGAATGCTTTGGCGAAATTGAACTCAAAGATGTGATGCAAAACGAAATTACTCAATGCCCCGATTGTGGTGCTGATCTTGAAGTGGTCAGCATTGAACCACTGGCGTTGGCCCTAGCGCCCGAAGAAGAAGAGGATTGGGGCGAGTAAGCGATCCTTCGCGACCGATCATTTACCCATGCTTAGAACTTATTCGAAAATCGGTTGTGCCCCAACGGGAACCGAGATTTTCGGATAGCTATTGAGGAGAGAATCATGAAAGTCGGTGTGTTGTACAGCCGCGTGCGTGTGGAAGAGAAGCTCTTGTTTCAAGCGCTGGAACAACGGGGGGTTGACTTTGATCTGTTGGATGATCAGGAGATTATCTTTGAGATTACCGAAGAGAAGCGCTATGCTCAACAATATAGCCAGTATGATGTCATTGTAGAGCGCTGCATCAACCACGGACGTGCGCTCTATAGCCTGCGTATTCTCAATGACCGGGGCATCAAAACCGTTAACAGTGCCCAAGTTGCCGACATCTGTGGCAACAAATTACAGACCACCAGTGCATTAACAGCTGCCGGTGTGCCGCAACCGCGCGCGTTAGTCGCCTATACCCCCGAAAGTGCAATCCGCGCCATTGAAGAGCTCGGCTACCCGGCCGTACTCAAGCCAGCCGTTGGTTCTTGGGGGCGTCTGCTCAGTAAGATCAACGACCGTGATGCCGCCGAAGCGATTCTGGAACACAAAGAAGTGCTGGGCAGCTATCACCACAGCATCTTTTACATTCAGGAATATATCAACAAACCGATGCGCGACATTCGCGCCTTTGTCGTCGGTGGCGAGACGATCTGTGCGATCTATCGCGATTCATCCCATTGGATTACGAATACGGCGCGTGGGGGCAAGTCCAGTGTCTGCCCGGTTACCGATGAACTCAACGATATCTGCGTGCGTGCGGCCAATGCCGTCGGTGGTGGCGTGGTGGCGATCGATGTGCTGGAAGATCCCAACCGCGGGCTGCTGATCAACGAAGTCAACTATACCATGGAGTATCGCAACAGTATCTTGCCAACCGGCGTGGATATTCCCGCGCGTATGGTGGACTTTGTCATCAAGGTCGCGCAGGATGGCTGGGAGCTAGCCAATGGGTGGACCAATGGCGCGCCAAGCAATTACGTGCCTTTGTCACTGACAAGTGGCGTTTCAGCAGATTAAGTCACTCTCTGGGACTCTATACTCTTTGGTTGTCAGCAGAATCGTAATGTTTAATCTGTATTATTTGCAAAACTGGGGATAACTCACACAAATTAGGTGGATAACTCCTTAAGATGGGGATAAGTTTGCCCAATTGTGGATAACTTTCCAATATGTAAGGCTAAACGAACATGTCTTCGCAATTAAATGTGTCAATCGTAGGCGCATCTGGCTATGTTGGCGGTGAATTGTTGCGCTTGTTGCTCGATCATCCCCATGTTGCCGTCAAGCAGGTAACCAGTGAGCGGAACGCTAGCTCTTTTGTCCATTTTACCCATCCCAACCTGCGCGGGCGGACCAAACTGCAATTTATCAGCGCTACCGATCTCGAAGCCTGCGATCTACTCTTTCTTGGCCTGCCCCACGGCGGCGCGATGGAGCGCATGGAACACTTTGCGGGCTTGGCAGAGCGCATTGTCGATCTCAGTGCCGATTTTCGCCTGCGCAACGCCGAAGATTATGATCGGTGGTATGGCAAACCCCATGCCAATCCGGAGTGGTTGGCGAAGTTTGTCTACGGCCTGCCCGAATTACACCGTGAGGCGCTGCGCGGAGCGAGCTATGTCAGCGGTGTTGGCTGCAACGCCACCGCGACTAATCTAGCGATCTGGCCGATCTTTGCCAACGATCTGGTCGACAGCAGCCGCGGCGTGGTCTGTGAAGTCAAGGTCGGCAGCAGCGAAGGGGGCAACAAATCGAGCGACTCGACCCACCATCCCGAGCGTTCCGGCGTCATGCGCAGCTTTGCCCCCACCGGTCACCGCCATACCGCCGAAATTCTGCAAGCGATCCGGCTTACCGGGGCGGAAACCGATGTACACCTGAGCGCCACCGCGGTTGACAATGTGCGCGGCGTTCTGGCGACAGCGCATCTCTTTCTAAAGCCGGGCACCACCGAAAAGGATCTCTGGCGCGCCTATCGCCAAAGCTATCGCAACGAACCCTTTGTGCGGCTCGTCAAAGAGAAGACCGGCATCTACCGCTATCCCGAGCCAAAAATCCTGGCCGGCAGCAATTATGCCGATGTTGGCTTTGAGCTTGATGAGCGTAGCGGTCGCGTCGTCGCCATCTGTGCCATCGATAACCTGATGAAGGGAGCTGCCGGCACCGCTGTCCAATGTATGAATCTAATGTTGGGCTGGGAGGAGACGACGGGGCTTGGCTTTCCAGGGTTGCATCCGATATAGAGATGGTACGTGTTGCGTGTTGCGTGGACTGTGGTCCGCGGGGTGATTGCGGTAATGCTTGCCTCGCTTACAGTGAAATCGTTTTGCAAATGATACTCTTGTCGCAAAGCAAAACACCGGGACGCGCGCCAATGACGCGTTCACAGTACACGCAACACGTAATACGCAACCACTAATTTTCCTCTGGTTCACGCGGAGAAACGGCCCATGTCCACCACCGATCCCAAAGACGAAGCCACAAGCTGGTTTGACGGCATCTACAGCAATGCCCAGCAGGCGGATCGGGTGCCGCCCTGGTCGGCCATGCGCCCACGTCCAGACTTTCTGGCGTGGGCAGAGGCGACAAAGTTGACGGGTCATGGCCAGCGGGCGGCAGTGATCGGCTGTGGCTTGGGCGACGACGCCGAAGAGCTGGCACGGCGTGGCTTTGCCGTCACCGCCTTTGATATCGCCCCCACGGCAGTTGCCTGGTGCCAGGCACGTTTCCCCGACAGCATGGTCAACTACCAGGTTGGCGACCTCTTTAACCCATCAGCGGAGTGGCTACGCGCCTTTGACTTTGTGCTTGAAATCTTCACGATCCAAGCGTTGCCAATCGCCCTACGCGCACAAACCATCAATGCCGTTGCCAATTTGGTGGCACCGGGCGGAGAGCTCTTTGTCTTTACGCTGGGTGCTGAAGATGCGGCTGGGCGCGGTGGTCCACCTTGGCCATTGACCAAAGGCGAGTTAGATCATTTTAAGCAAGCCGGATTGAGTGTTCAGCACTTTGAAGAGTTGCGCGCGGCAGGAAGCGAGTCGGGTCCACGCTTTCGGGTGGTTTATGGACGCGAATAAAGGATATTCGGTAATCGAGCGGAGGCTGAGCTTGTCGAAGCCAGAGCGAATCCGGCCTCGACAAGCCTTCAACCGGCTCAGGACAAGCTCACCTCCAGTTACTCAACTCTTTAATTACCTCTCAGAACTCGCAGCAAGACGCCCCAAGCCGACCTGCGTCAGTTGCACTTCATGCCCGACTAAACTAATCCGCAGTTGCCACCAATTTATAGCCACGGCCGCGCACATTAAGCAGATATTGTGGGCGATTGGGATTCGGCTCAATCTTTTTGCGCAAGCGACCAATGATGGCGGCGATGTTGTTGTCGGTAATGTTGTACGCAGCTTCGTCTGGATAGAGATGGTTGATCAGCAGATCTGTCTCACAGACTTCTCCTAAATGTTCATAAAGATATACAACCAGTGCGTACTCTTTGGCAGTCAATTCTTCTGTTGGCCGGCCACTGCTCCAAACAATGCCGGTTGTCGTGTCAATGGTCAAAGTCTCCGCTTCGCCGATACGCTGCGATCGTACATAGTGTTGAAAAAGAGGTGAAAAATAGGTCAGCGGTGCATTCTTGTTGCCAGAGACAAGCAACCCTTTGAGCAGTAACGATTCGCACTCAGCATTGTTAGGCGGCTGGCCAAGGGTTAATCCATGAAGCGCGACACGCTCCTCCCGCCGCAAGCCTGCCCAGATCTTACGACACTCCTCCCACGCCTTTGGCTGATCGGCGGCCCAGGCATCCCATGTCACGCCGAGGGGCGGATTGGCAGTCAACGCGTCTACCAGCGCCACCAACAGACCGGGATGGCGACCACTCAAGTGCAACAGCTCATCCTCCCCATCGCCGTTGAAACCGGACAATTCATGCGACCGCCGCTCTACAATCTGTGCAATCACTCGGCGCGCATCAAGTTCGCTGTAGGGCTGCAAGCCCAATACCGAGCGCGAGATCAGCTCGTAGAAGCCCTCGCACTCAGCGGGGTCGCGCAGATATTGGGGATGATCGCGCGTGAAGAGCAGATAGGAAATCTGATACTTGTGGCGGTCGCGCAGGGCACGCAGACTGGCAAGCGCTTGCGGAGGCAAGTTGGCATATGCCTCATCAAATTCATCCAGGATAAAACAGATATTTAGTTCCTGCTCCTTGCAAAAAACCTGAAGCGCCAATTCCACATAGCGCTGGGCGAGCAGCCCATTCTGCGTCGTGATCGCTTCCTTGCGCCACTCGGTTAGGCTGTCGCGCAGCGCGCGGGTCGCCGGGTGCTCGCCACTGCTTTCCACGAGCGCCGTGAGGATTAACTCATGGAGGCCCCACGCTGTGAACTCGGCCATGCGGTTGCAGTCGATCCAGAGGAGGAGGAGGGGTTTGGGTTCGCCATCGGCCAACTTAGCCAAATAGTAGGTAGCGACATCAGGGCGCAGGAGGAATTGGAGCAACCGCGATTTGCCCATGCTCGCCGCGCCGACAACTGCGCACGATTCGCCGGCGTGGATCTTGTTGAAGAGGGGCGTGGTGAGTTCCGCGCGATAGGAAAGGGGGTGGGATGGGCCGATTTCAGGCATAGGTTTAGTTATTCGTTGATCGCTTTAGCAAGTAGGCTTGAGATGGGTTACAGCCCGATCGCGAAAGAAGAACGGGTACATTGTCATCAGGGAAACCATCAAGTTCAATGGCAAGTTTGCCCTGCTCGTAACAGTTCTGGATATCCCTCCCAAAACCGGCGGCACCATAAAATCGAGCCGCAAAAAGAATTGCTGCATCATCGTCAATTGGCTCGTTCATTCCCACAGTGTAGTCAATCACACTGTTAATAGCTTGGGCTTGTATTTCGCTATAACAGGCGTTGAGCATGACCAATTGGACGTTTTCACCGACAACACTAAACAATTTTCTTAATGTCTCTGGCTTCACTAGATTTGCGTTGCCACCATGTCGATCAATCAAGAGAATCTCACCGGTTGCAATCCCGTGCCCGCTAAAATGAACAACGCGTGGTTTGTGCTCGTTCATTGCGTCTAACAGATCCTGAGCGCGTGCCGCCAGCAGCGGAATCACTTCAAGCGCATCGCGAAATTCGGAGTCGCGAATTTTGCGTTGGATGGCGCGAATCTCCTCCTCAAGCTTTAAGCGCGTTGTCCCCACAGGGTTCGCCGCCACAAAGAGAATTCGGATCGGCTCCTGTCGGTTGTTGTCCGACAATTCTCTTGACGCTCGGGGATGTTCGGTTTCGTTATCGTTCCGCAAAAACGACACCCAGTGTTCAGGGGGCCAGGGTTTGTCCCAGTGATCCAGCCGATAACAGATTAACGCCCCAATGAGCAAGGCCCGTTGTTGCTCCAATCGTAAGACTGCGATCGCGTGCGGCATGTCCAAAAAAGTGCCTGGATTTGTCTTGTCATAGAACTCACTAATTTTTCGTCTTAATACTGTTAAACGGAAAGCGACATTGAGCAGCATACCCCATAAATAGTGACGTTCTTTTTCAACATCCAGTAGATCATCGGCCTGTTGTCGCAGAAAACGTAGCACCGTGTACGCTTTATCCAACTCGCCGTTGCCTGAATTGAGCGCAGCTGATACAGGCACTATTTTATCAACAAGTTGCACAACTAACTGTAAAAATTCGTTAAGATCCCGCTGCTGTGTGGAAACAAGGCTAACAAGGATGTCAGTTTCTAGCAAGACAATATCTTGGATGATCGGTCCCACGCCGGTTCGCTCATAATCAATCGTCCAAGCTTGATCACTTTGATCGACAAAAAAATTGTCCGCAAGTGTATCGCCGTGACCAACCGCAAAATAGGTTTGCGGCAAGAAACTCTCATCCCTGGCCGCCTGCAAAGTGCGCCGCAAGATCCAGTGCAAGGGGTTTAATAGTCTAAGCTCGTCTGGGACGGGAGCAGATAATTCAGGCAACCCATCAGAGGCTTGTATCATGCGGTCAAGCCACTCGTGACCCCAAACTTCGCTGTAAGCGGCCATTAGCGACAACTCTTTTAACTGCCTTGTTTGCCGATAAATCGCACCCCACGTTGTCCTGAAGAGATGTTTGAGGACTTTTCGTAGTTTTGTAACCGAAGCAGATTTATAATAGTCCTGAAACAGACCAAGGTAACTCTGGTCGACCCCGATAAAATCATAGACGACAGCACCGATATGCCAACGTAAAACGGTCTGATGTCCTTGGGCATAAAAGTTACCAGGAACACGATTGCGTATATATTTTGCGTAGCGCTCGGCTTCTCGTGTGATCCGTTCTGCCCTGGCAATTTTCACAACAACCGGCTGCAGATCATCTACGTAAACACGGAAGACGAACGATCGCTGACGGTTTGAAGTCTTTGGCGTTCTGGCTTCAGCCTTGATCGGTTGCACAATTATTGTTTTGGCGCTAGGAAAAAGGGAACAAAAAATTTCGTGGATTTGTTCCGGTTTACCTGGCGCCAGCGACATCATGACCTGTTCCACCAACACCGCATGAATATTCACGACAGGCCCGTTGCCACCTGCGCCCATGGTTTCAGCAGCCCTAACGAGTGCTTTTTGGAGATAGTCGAGATCATCTAGTTTGCCAATAAAATCGAAAGCCCCTTGCTGCAACGCCTTTTTCGTCGTGTTGCGATCATTGCCCGAGCCGCTTACTACAATTGTTAGCGCCGGTTTGAGTTTTGGAATCAGGGCCAACCCGCTTTGGTCAGCGTTGTCGTGGTCATTGTAAAGCCGCATATCAACAACGGCGATGTGACAGGCTTCGTCGATGACTTTGCGTTGGGCGTCGGCCAACAGTTCATCGCCCACCCCCTCTGCCAAAATCACATGATAACCCCATCGGCGCAAATTGACCATGTGAGAGATGCGCGTACGCTCATCATTTTCGACAACTAAAACACGGACGTTTAAACAAGATACTGTCTGATCAGGCATACCCATGTTCATTCTCCTTAGCGCCGCCATTCGTAAGCGTCAGCGGTAGGTCGAGACAAAAACAGGCACCACGGCCTTCAACATAATCAAGCAAATGGACATGTCCACCAATCCGTTCAGCCAAAAGACGGACAAAGAGCAAGCCCAACCCACCTTTGGTGCCATTGCTCATCACTCTTTCTTCAAAAATAATCGATCGTAAAGGATCATCAGGCTTGATACCGGTGCCGGAATCCTCCAACAGAACGCGGACTTTCTGGTCATGGTGCGCTTCGCTCACTCGGATGATAAAGGTCCCTGTGTACTTCATTGCCTTCATGCCGTTGCTGACCAAGTGCCGGAAGATTCGTTTTAAAATACCTGGATTGGTGTAAATTGAAACCTGGCGCTCCTTATCCTTAACGACAATTTGGATTTTGTGAAGATGTTCTCCAGAATATTCCACAATCCACTCTTGAATCTGTTGCGCCAAATCGGTAATTTCAGCCTCTTGCTGACCAGACCACGGCCCTTCACGCGCAATGCGATTGAAGCTCAAGTTGATCTCTGCGATCGCCTGTTTCCCCAACTTGCTAAAGACATCTTCATCATTGAGTACGGCCAACCAAGTGCGCATCTGATAGGTCTCGCGGTTAAAATCATGAGCTAAATCAGCAGCCCAGATCATCGAGTCAGTCAAGACGTTACGGAAGTCAATGGCGGCAATCTGGTTGGACCGTTCAATCGCCAGCCCAATTTGAGTTGCGATAGAAGCGATAAGTGTAACATCATCCCCATCATATAAGTAGGGACTGTCACCCTCCATGACCAATGCGCCCAAGAGTTCTTTATTGGCACCCATGATAGTGGCCCCGACGGCAGTCTTGGCGGTTGAACGGAGATTGAGGTAGGGGGCTTCACCAACATCATCGGCATTGGCTACCATACCAGAGTGTTGTTCACCAGAATGCAATGATTGTCGAGCAAATGTACCCACCATTGAAGTTTCGTTTAATTCTAGCGAGCGTTTGTCAACGTAGTCAGGATGATCAGGTATATAGGGTGCAGTTATATTATCAACAATTTCCAACTGCGCCTGCTGGCGGTTATAAGATAATAGAATTACAGTTGCATGTTGATAAAGTCGCATCAACACATTGCGGGCACTGTTGAAAATCTGATTGAGATTAGGGGTTGCGCCAACAGCCTCTGTAATATCTAGTGAAGCTTTAAACCGGCGGCGTTCTTTGTCAACGGCAAGAATTGACTGGGCATCATGGATACCAATAGCAACAAATTGGGCGAGGATCGGCAACAGCTCCGTTTCAATTTTAGAAAAATGATGGTGTTGCCGATAGGCAAAAAATAGGGCCCCTACCAATTCATCTTCCACCATCAGTGGGAATGCAACCGTAGACTGCACATCTTCTCGCCTGACAAAGTCACTACCTTTGAACACTTCATGGTTGGCAACGTCTGCTGCCCACAGTGGGATACGCGTCTTCAGCATCTCATTGACGGCACCACCATCGCGGGGATGTTCACTTGCTTGTGCGGATCGTTGTTTGAGGCCGGTGTGAGCGGCAAGTACATGCTGGCTTCTTGACTGATCAAAATGCCAGACCGTCATTAGAGATAGATTGGGAAGTAACTTCTTTGCTTGTTTGATTATATTGTCTAGCGTAACCGACAGTGTAGTTGGCGCAGTAATCGCCTCGCTGGCTTCAAACAAGTACCTTGTAAACTCCCGACGACGCACCGCATCTAGCGCCATCATGGCCACCCGGCTGAGCCGCATCAACATCTGTTCGTGCACTTCTTTGAAATAATTGTATTCACTGGATTCAACATTGAGCACACCGATCGTGTTACTGTCTTCATCAACAATTGGAATGTCAAGTTCGGAGTGGGTCTGTTGGCCAATAGGATTAGCTTGCGCGCCGATCGTACGTGGACGATATGTCTTCTCTTGCGTGACATCGGCTACGCGGCGCGGCTTCCCACTTTTCATCACCTCCCATGTTAGACCCTCGAGACGATCATGTTCGTCATAATCTAACACGCCATTAGGGCTGAGATAGTACTGACGTCGAATTTCAAACGGCTCATCATCGCCACCACGTCGCCAGCCACGCAAGAAGAGCGACATATTCAATGTCGCATTGAAATCGTGGCTAAAGAGGAACGCTCTGGTCTGCCGCAACAGCGTATCAACGATCGACTTCTCGTCCACATCTGGCCGTACTGCTTGGCTCAAGATCTGCATTAAAATGCGTAGTTCTTCTTCTTTGGTATCTTTTTCAATCCGCAACCCCTGCTGTTCGCGCCAATTACGGAGGGCAATAGCCGTAATATTGGCAAACGCTTGCGCAAATTGGAGTTCATCGGCTGTAAACTCGCGTTGCCAGTAACAGTTAATATAAAAGAGACCGCGCAGAGCGCCCGTCCGCTGGCCACGGATGGGAACGGCAATAAATGATTTGACCCCTTTCTCCTGCACGACTGGATCCTGGGCAAATGAGATCTCACCAGTGGAGGATGCTTTGACATCCTGTATAGGGAGCGGCCGACCATAATTGAGGACATGCTTCATATAGACGGTCAATTCTTCAGGGGCAGTCGGGGGGGTAGCGCGGCTATCCTCATACCAGATAATATCCTGCCGGTCAATCCGCAGAGGAATCAAATTGGGCACAAACGGGTAAATGGCCACACTATCGACCTCCATAATGAGATGGGCAGTGCGGGCAATCTTTTTGAGCGAGTCAGCCAGTAATGCATTCTTACTTTCATAGGTCAGCGTTTCACTGGCCAGTGTCGCCAGTTGTCGTTGCGCGCGGCTGTGCTTGAGCGTCTGACTAATAATAGCAGCTTCGTTGGTCAAAGTATCAATATATTGTAAGGCATGAGTTTGGGGCGGTTCTGTCTCGCAGAAGGTATCGAGAACCACAATACCCAGCAATTGATCACCAGCCAATGCCGGCAGTAACCAATAGTCATGCTCGCCAAAGGTTTCAACGAACTGAGCAGGCAGGCAAACTCGACAAGAATTCTTTGCAACACTCAACCTTTTCTTTTTTTGCAACATTTCAGCGAAAGCGCCCCATAAGTCTGTCGTGGCAAATTGCAGGTTACATACAACGCTATAGACTGGCGTCGTGAGATCAAATTCTGTAGACGCAATTTGCGCCAAATAGTCGTCATAGGATTCTATCGCTTGGCCCAGTTCGGTTTCCCAAGCCGCTTTGGCACGCTCAACATCCAAATGCCCGATACCCAGGCGGCCATGCAACATTTGGCTCCGTTCATCAACAAGAAAGAGCATAGCACGGTTGAAAGAAAAGCCATAGTGTGCAGTCGCCAAGGTCAGTGTTGCGTGCCATAGCCACTCGTCGGTATTGATATGCTCAGGCTGTCGTTGCGCTAAGGTCATGATTTTTTCATTGGCAGACTGAACAAGCTCGCGCTGTTTTGCCATGCGGGCACGCTGTTCAATGATCCAACCCGATTGGATATAAGGAGATAAGCGCTGAATAACCGTGCTAACCAATTTGAATGCAGACTTGGACCAGGCGTCACGTTTTTCAAATTCTTCAATAAAGATGCCACCAATTGCCGTCTGCCCAACTACCAGTGGCGTTGCAATCCATCCAGTAGCAAGTCGTGTCGGGGGACGAATCTGCCGTCGGCGGCGCTGCGTTTTAGTCCCTACTGGACAAAAACAAGGTTCAGGATCGTGAGCGATAAAGTCACGAATTAAGCCCATATCGGATGGAGGTCGCCAATAGGGATCTAAAATCACACCATCTTTCATGTGAAAAGCGTAGCGTAACCAACCTTTGGCATCAATCTCGGGATCATGGTGTTTGAGCGCCACCACAAAGTTCGTCGTTGGTGTGATCTGATTGACTTCACCATAAAGCACCTGCAACAACTTGCCTAATGCTTCCGGTTCGCCATTAAAGCTGGTCTGCTCGATCACCCGTTTTACAATAGTGTTGACCATTTCTTCGAATAGATGATTTTCATGAAAGAGGGAGCGAGTCCATGCACTTGATATTATTTGGCCGAAAAGTTTGAGCATTTCCTTTGTTTCTGAACGCAGTTTGGTTGTCTGTTTAGGAGCTTGCAGCACAACAACTGCGGTACATTTTTGATCACTGAGAAGCGGAATACATAACCACTCTCCAATGGATGGAGGGCTGTTCTCCACCTTTAGCTTTCTAGCCAAATAGCCGCGGCCATCTTGCCAGCCATCAAAAAATTTTATTTCCCGGCTGTCGTATGCCTGACGAACGTGTTCACTCTCCTGATATGGCATGACAAAGTTGATAAAACGTGGAATTTCCTGCCCAGCCTGTTTGCAGCCCACAAAGAGAACCTGCCCGCGCTTACTTCGGATGACCCGCCAAAATTCTACACGGCCAAACCCCAATTCAATGCCGCCTTGAACGATTTTACTACTCACCTCACTGGTTGTCATGGCGTTCTGCAACGTGACGCCGATCTGATGAAGCTTTTCCAACCATTGACGTTCAAAACGGGTAGAGCGCTGCTTGATAATCGACCGAACACTCCACAACAACTCTTCCGGCTCAAAGGGCTTTGTAATATAACGATTAATGCCAGCTTCCGCCGCACGGCGACCAATAGCTTCGTTTAAACCGGTGAAAAGAATACTATCGATATCTACTACGATACTGTGTAGCTCTTCCAACCAAGCCAAGCCACTCTTGCCAGGACCAAGACTGTTATCTGTCAGCACAATATCAAAGGGTGGGTTTGCTCTAGTGAATAACTCACTTGCAGCCTCTACGCTTGTAGTTCGATCAATCTGGAGATCATATTCGTTCTGTAAATCGCGCAGCAACCGCTTACTTAGCACGTCCGAAAAGGCTGTTTCATCATCGACAATGAGTATGCGGATCATCGTTACCCTCCATCTAACGGCAAATAGATCGGAAACTCTGCAACCATCTTCGTACCCCAGTGCACGTAGCTTTCACCAACATATAATCGCCCACCACAATCCTCCATCAGCCGTTGCGCAATATAAAGCCCCATGCCGCTGCCGGTGTTAAGGCGGGTCGTCATCCCCAAATCAAAGATCTGCATCCACTGGCGAACGTGGATACCCGGTCCATCATCTTCAACTGTGACGCGAATTACATCAATGGCTGCAGACGATTTTGCCAACGCCACCGCGACATGGGCTGCGCCACCCTCAGGCCGGATGCGTTCGATCTGCTGGATGGCGTTCAAGAGCAGATTAATAATGACCTGTTGTACCTGCGTCTGCTTCAGCCGAGTAATTAGTGGTGGATGTTTAGGGTAGTATAGGTCGATGCGGACGTGGGCCCGGTTGGCGGCGTCGCGCACAAGCTCAATGCTCTGCTCCACCATCTGCTCCATGCGCAACAGATCTTCAGCGTCTTGGATGGCGATACGGCCAAAAAGTCGTGATGTCTTGACCAATTTACGCATATTTTCGGTGAGTTGTTGCACCGTATTGCGTACGTCAAGGAGTTCGGCCTTGGCCTGCGCCGAGTTGTGATAGAGATACCGTTCCATCAACGCACATTGGTCCGAGAGATCGCTGAGGGCAAAGAGGATCGGGCTCATTTGGTGGTTGGTTTCGTGAATCAGACCGCGCGCCAGGTGCCCCATCAAAATCGTACGCTGCAACTCTGCGTTTTGTTCGTGGAATCGTTGTCGCTCCAACAGAACGCCAATGAGACGAGCAGTGACCTGCGCCTCGCGGCGCAATACTTTCGTTGGCGCATTCGCAGCGCCATAAAACAGGAAGAGTGCGTATTGATCAGCGACATCGGCAGGGACCGGGAGACCGAGACACGAGCGAAAGGGCAGCAACGGGATGAGATAGCGGGCGTACGCTTCAACCTGATCGATCTCACCAATCACAACCACACGACGATCTTCGGCAACATCACGCACGGGGCTGTAGAGCAGTTGGTGCACTGCGGTCGGTTCCAGCGTCTCAGTGCCATACTGGGCGACTACGGTAATCACGCGCTGCACGCTATCCAAGCGGAAGAGAACGATCTTATCGGCGCGGCTCTGTCCTCGTAGTTGACGTAAAGCATTGAAAATCTCACGTTTGGTTGATTGGTGCTGCGCAAGTTTGCTGCGCATTGCAAAGAGCTGTCCGCGCGCTTGGTCATCACTACCGGGCCACCTCAGCAGGTAGCGTTCCGGTTCGGCCAACGCCAGCAGAAACTCCTCGGGCAACACTGGTTTGATCAGTAGAGGCGCGCCTCGCTGATTTAACTGGCGCAGTTCCGGCTCACGATGGTCGGCGGTCATCCAATCGGTCATCACGATGCATTGCATAGCTGGATAAGCCTTACGGATTTGCGCCACCAAATCGATCCCATCGTGCGTACCTAAGTTGACGTCACAAATGACCACATCATAGGGGGTGTCAGCCAGGATGCACAGCACAGCGTCGCCATCCAACGCGGCGTCCGCCGTATGGCCGGCGTGACACAACCCTTGCACAATCGCCTTGTTCTGAATCGGGTCATCTTCCACAACCAGCACGGTATAGCTCCGTGCGGACACAGGGAAACTCACTGATGCAGGCGGTGCCGGAGCGTTTGCCGCTTGCTGTGTCTCCACTTTATCCGTCACGGCTGCATTAGTCATGGCTTTGTCAATTACCCCCCAACGCTGACGCTGTAAATCCTTCAGGGTAAGATGTAAAAGGCGCTGTGGCAGGTCAATCTGTTTAGTTTGCGCATAGATCTGATCGCCCACCCACAGCGCATCGTGCAATGGTTCATCGACCCACGCCGGCAACTCTGTTTCATCTAATAGTGCACGAATGCCGTTTTCCAGTTCAATATACGCGCAGGCCGCTCCAAAGCCGGTGACGACGCCTTTCACTAGCTGCCCAACCGCATCTGCAACCACTTGCGCCCAGGGATCATATCTCACCATCCGTAGACTGAGTTCCCAGTTATCAGGATTTGTATCAATAATACGCACTTTGTGTGTTGAATTGGGCAAGTAACGCTCTTGCCAGTGCTGACGTTCTTCGGTAGACCAGCCTATCTCGCGCTCACGTACTACGCCGCGGCTGCCATCAGGCAATATTCCTAAAATGCCAAAAGGCAGCAATTTGGTGACTTGTATAGAAACGATATCCCCAATAGCAGGGGCACGACTAGGCACTTTGTGCTTGGGCATTTGCGCCGCAGTCGCAGTAGTAGCTTCGGATGGGGTAGTCATAATTTTACAACGCTTCCTGTTAAAAAAGACCCTACTCAAACGGGGAATTGATCTCACCACATCCTATCATCTCGGTCCACCACTTTCCATATCACCAACATGACCCCTCCGTGACAACAATGACAAACCCACGTTGTCACACTTTATTCGATACCGTCTGCGAAGTATCTAACAAATATCATGTTCATTGCTAGTAATCAATGCTATGCTCCTTGTGCGCCCGTCGTCATCTGTACCTGGACAAAGGAGATGCGTATGACAACCTGGGTTTTGTTCGGACTCGGCTCGGTTTTCTTTATTGCGACCATGACCTTCGCCATTCTCTTTCACATTCTGGCGGGGCGCGTGGGAAGCGATATGGCCAATGGCTGTCTCGCACTAATCATCTGTGGCATCGGCGCAGCGCTTTCGATGTCGTGTTACTACTTTGCGGTCATCTAGTACACGACGGCCTAAATAAACCAATAGTCAACTTGAAGATTCTTCCGAGCAAAAAGCCGCTCTTCTGAATGACAGCACGTTGAGTTTATTTAAGTCGCTATGTACTAGCGTAGTCCATAAGGATCCATAGAACTGATCTCTTCTCGACAACGGAGAAAACTAGAAAAGGAGCAAACCCTATGTCTCTCTTCACAACACTCCTCCTCGCCCTGGTTGTCCTAACGGCAAATGCGTTGAAGGATCGTGCCTCGATTTTGCAAAACTGGCTCTCCGGCTGTCTAATTTCGGTGACGGTGCTGATTGCTGTCATGGGTGGGATCGTGGGCATTATTGCGTTCGGAAGCTTTCTTTTCAATCTGTAACAACTGGCACACGAAGCTACTTTGTGGCAGACTGGTAACTATCAAGTCATAAAAAAGCTCCTGCGCCGACACGAAACCGAATAATTCGTGTCAGCGCAGGAGCGTTGAATCAGATGAGCGAGTACCCGTGACGATTGACACGCAACATTCTCCTGAACTTAGCCTGCATCAGTTGCTCGAGTGGTTGAAAACCCAGGGGATTGACACCACGGCATGGGGGCAAGGTGATGCCAAATCTGTCGGGGATCTCTGGCAGGAGCTTCTGCATGGCGAAAGCACCTTGCAGGCAGATCCGCCATTGCGTCGTGTACAGGTTGTCGAAGTTTATGTGCGAGAGAACGATCGGCTGCTTATCGAAAGTGCCCAACACTTTGCCGACGGGCGCGTTCGTACACGCAATCGTCCCCCTTCTGAGAAGATGCACCCGGCAGAAGCGCCACTTGAGGCCGCACAACGCTGTCTAGTCGAAGAGTTGGCTATCGATCCGGCGGCCCTAAGTTTCCCCCTGCAACAGATACCCATGCGTACAATCCGCGATGAATCTGGCTCCTATCCGAATCTCAGCACCGAATATACCTTCTATACGGTCTTCGCCCGCGTCCATGGTCTCCCGTCAACCAGCTTTACCACCCCCAACGCCGCCCACAGTGACGGCGACCCCATCATCGCCCATCAGTGGGAGTGGGTTGCAAGGTAGCAGGGCGGCAACCGTTCGCAATTTATAATTCACCATTTACAATTCACCATTCCCCTATTGTCCTACCTGATCGCCTCTTTCTTTCTAGGTCAAACCAGAATGTACGATGCCATGTTTGTACCTAGATCACGCTTCGAGTACAATATGAGGCTAATCCGAACTAACGGTTACTGGGAAATGAACTGTTAAGACTTTCGTTATTCGGGATTCAGAAAAGGGAGAGCAAGATGAGTGGTATGAATGGACAATCCAATGGCAGTGGTCCACAAACAGGGACCTTTGCAGTCAAAGCCGGCCTGGCGCAGATGCTCAAGGGCGGTGTAATTATGGATGTGGTGACGCCGGAGCAGGCGCGTATCGCTGAAGAAGCGGGTGCTTGTGCCGTGATGGCGCTGGAGCGGGTGCCCGCCGATATTCGCCGCGATGGTGGTGTGGCACGCATGAGCGACCCGGATATGATCAAGGGTATCATCGAAGCGGTGACAATTCCCGTCATGGCCAAGGCACGTATTGGCCACTTTGTCGAGGCACAGATTTTGCAAGCGCTGGGTGTCGATTATATTGACGAGAGCGAAGTCCTCACGCCGGCAGACGAGGCCCATCACATTAACAAGCACAACTTCAAGGTGCCCTTTGTCTGCGGCTGTCGCAATTTGGGGGAAGCGCTGCGCCGCGTGGCCGAAGGGGCAGCGATGATCCGCACCAAAGGCGAAGCAGGCACCGGCAACGTCGTCGAGGCTGTACGCCACGCGCGCACCGTCATGGGAGAGATTCGCCGCATTCAGGGCATGGATGAAGACGAGCTCTACACCTATGCGAAAGATATCCAGGCACCACATGAGCTTGTGAAACAGACCGCCGCGTTGGGACGCCTGCCAGTGGTGAACTTTGCTGCCGGTGGCGTGGCCACCCCAGCCGATGCTGCGTTAATGATGCAGTTAGGCGTTGACGGTGTCTTTGTCGGTTCGGGCATCTTCAAAAGTGGTGACCCAGCCAAGCGCGCCCGCGCCATTGTACAGGCCGTCACCCATTACAATGACCCCATGATCCTGGCCGAAGTCAGCACCAACTTGGGTGAAGCGATGGTCGGTATCAACATTGACACCCTCTCCGAGAAAGACAAAATGGCCAGTCGCGGCTGGTAAACCAAGAAGACAGGATGACAAGAGGACAAGAGAACAAGAGGACAAGAAGAAATCTTTGTCATCCTGTCTTCTTGTGATACTGTTGTGCTGTCTTACGAAACACCTTACGCTCCGCTGTGAGCTGTCATTCCTGCGCAGGGAGGAATCTGTTTCGATGAAGTGGACTCCTCGGGTGCCCCCTGGACGCGCAGGAGTGACACGGCTAGAATTGTAAGGTACTGCAACAGTATCTTCTTGTCATCCTGTCATCCTGTCATCCTGTCGACTTAATCTTATGAAAACTCACTCTGAAATCACAATCGGCGTCCTTGCCCTGCAAGGCGCGTTTATTGAACATATCAAGATGTTACGGCAGCTTGGCGTCAACGCTGTTGAGGTGCGCAAGGCAGAGCAATTAGCTGAGCTTGATGGGTTAATCATTCCCGGCGGCGAGAGCACGACGATGGGGTTGATCGCCGAACGATGGGGCTTAGTCGAGCCACTGCGCATGTGGGTACACGACGGCCATCCAACCTGGGGCACTTGTGCGGGGATGATCCTGTTGGCCAATCAAGCCACTCACCAGAAACAAGGGGGACAACCTTTACTGGGTGGGCTCAATGTGACGGTCGATCGTAACTACTTTGGCCGTCAGGTCGACAGCTTCGAAGCCGATCTGGTTGTGCCTGCGTTGGGCAGTGAGCCATTTCGGGCCGTCTTTATCCGTGCACCAGCCATTTTGGCTGTGGGTGAGAATGCCGAGGCGCTCCTAGAGGTGACGACGCCGGCAGGACAACGGGTGATTGCAGCAGCTCGTCAAGGGCCTCTACTGGCAACCGCCTTTCATCCCGAGCTTACTACGGATACCCGCTGGCATGCATTCTTTGTCGAGATGGTGAAAGAACAGCATCCATAGCCCCACAGATACTGTTTTTGAGGCTTGCTCATAAAACCAGCCGCATTGCCATTAAAGGCGACGAAAGACATACGAAGAGATCGCACGCTTCTTCGTATGTCTTGGTGTCTTCCTGTTTCACAAAAATCGCAAGCTATTTGACACTCCTTTCAAACGTGTTATACTTTGCGTTGACTGCTGATTCGTAAGCTATACTGCGATTTCCAAAGAGAGCAGTGTTTCGCAGTCAGGCAATGTCGCCTCAAAATGCCTTCCCCTCTGAAGGCGCACGCCTTCCCACGAAGGCTACTACGCCATCCGATCAGAGCCAGTACTAACAACAACTTCTATTATTCGATCATGCGATAGGCCTATCTAGATGACAGAACCCTCCACCGCTAAGCCAATTGCCGTTGAATTACGCAATGTCGTCAAGACGTTTCCCGATGGTGCCAATGGCATCTTTACTGCCGTTAACAAAATTGATCTACAAATTTACGATGGGGAATTTTTTTCCCTGCTCGGCCCCAGCGGCTGTGGCAAAACAACTACGCTACGCATGATTGCCGGTCTGGAGTTGCCCACCAGTGGCAGCATCCTGATCAACGGCAAAGAGATGGCCAACGAGCCGGCCTTTCGACGCCCGGTCAACACCGTCTTTCAGCGCTACGCCCTCTTTCCCCATATGTCCGTACGTGACAATGTGGCCTTTGGCCTGCGCATGCGCAAAACCGCCAAAAGTGAGGTCAATGACCGCGTCAGCGATGTTCTACAACTGGTACGGTTGGAGGCGATGGGCAACCGCCGGCCAGATCAACTTTCTGGTGGCCAGCAGCAGCGGGTTGCCTTGGCGCGGGCGCTGGTGAATAGCCCAGAAGTGTTACTGCTCGACGAACCACTGGCAGCGCTTGATTTAAAGCTGCGCCAAGCCATGCGTGAAGAGTTAAAGCGCATTCAGAAACAGGTCGGCATCACCTTTATCTTTGTCACCCACGACCAGGAAGAAGCGCTCACCATGTCCGATCGGATTGCCGTGATGCATGATGGGGTCGTGTTGCAAGTTGGCAAACCCTATGATATCTATGAAGATCCAACTACCCGCTTTGTGGCTGACTTTATCGGTGAGACGAATTTCATCAACGGTACCCTCCGTGCAAAAGAGGGGGAAACGTTTATTGTAGAACTCGACAACGGTCAGCGCACAGTGGTAACCTGCGATGTCGTCCAGCCCAATCCGGGTGCCAAAGTAACGATTGCGATTCGCCCGGAAAAGATCTTCCTGGGCAGCGGTGATGCGCCAAGCGATCTAGAGAATGCTTATACCGGCAAGGTGGAGGAGATCATCTATATTGGCACGGACACCTACTATCACCTTCGGCTGGCAGGCGATGTGCTGATTGTCGCGCGGCAACAGAATCAGGATTATACGGGCAAAGCAGCGATGCTTGCCGAGGGGGACAATGCCTATGTGGCTTGGCGTGCCCATAATGCCAGCCTGTTGACAGAATGAGGCCGCTACCATGAGTCTATCAACCACTAAATCAACTGAAACCAGCAGATCGACAGCAACAATGGAACAACGACGCCGGCTACAACTCTTTACGTTGATTGGGCCATCGGCGCTCTATCTCATCCTCTTTTTTGTAATTCCCTTGGGCATTGTCTTTGTCTATAGCTTCTTAAAACGTGGTGTCTACGGTCAGTTGGTCTGGGAATTCAATCTACAGAATTATGTGCGGGTGATCGACCCACTCTACCTGAGCATTCTTTGGGGTAGCCTGCTCATGGCCTTGGGCAATACGCTGCTCTGTCTGCTCTTTGCCTATCCCTTTGCCTACTATATTGCGCGCATGGAAAATATGCGCACACGCAACTTGCTGCTCGTCTTTGTGATGATTCCCTTTTGGACAAATTTTCTGATTCGCACCTATGCTTGGCGGGTGATTCTGGGGAATGACGGTCCGATCAATAACCTGCTGCTCGCGATCGGGGTGATCCACGAACCACTGACGCTGCTCTTTACACCCTTTGCCGTCATGGTCGGTCTACTCTATGGCTATCTGCCGTTTATGGTGCTGCCCCTCTACGCGGCGATTGACCGCATCGATTTCAGCTTGGTCGAAGCGGCGCAGGATCTCTATGCCAGTGGCTGGCAGGCTTTTCGCAAAGTGGTCTTTCCCTTGAGTTTGCCTGGTGTCATTGCCGGCAGCATTCTCGTTTTTATCCCCAGCTTGGGTGCCTTTGTCACGCCGGATCTGCTTGGTGGGGCGAAAACGGTGATGGTCGGGAATCTGATTCAGAGCCAGTTTCTCACCTCACGCGATTGGCCCTTTGGCTCGGCCTTCAGCGTACTGCTGATGTTGGCGGTATTGATTGCCACCATTGTTTACTTCCGCCAGGGAGGACGGACTTTATGACATCTGCAACAATGACAGCAGGCACACCGGCCGTGACGGTGAATGCACGCCCCCGTAGCTTCATCGAACGGCTCTTAAGTGCCAATATATGGCTGGTCTTCTTCTTTTTTTATGCACCCATTCTGGTGCTGGTAATCTTTAGCTTTAACAGCGGCCGCTATGTGAGCCAATGGGAAGGCTTTAGCTTGGCCTGGTATGCCAAGCTCTTTGCCAATGAAGCCATCGGGTTGGCCTTGCGTAACACGCTGATCGTTGGCGGGGTTAGCACCGTGATCAGCACGATCATGGGCACGCTGATCGCCGTTGGGATGGAACGCTTCCGCTTTCGTGGCCAAACGGCGCTCGACAGCATCCTCTATCTACCGATTATCATTCCCGACATCGCGATGGCCGTTATGTTGCTACTCTTCTTTGTGCAGGCCGCCAATCTATTGGGAGTACTCGGCATCCACTTTTCGCTGGGGCTAACCACAATTATTCTCGCCCATGTCGCCTTTAATATTAGCTATGTTGCCGTTGTTGTGCGGGCGCGCCTGGCGGGCTTTGATAAATCGCTGGAAGAAGCTGCTTCTGATCTCTATGCGAATGAGTGGGCAACCTTTCGTCATGTGACCCTACCGCTGATTATGCCTGGTATTCTCGGCGGTGCGCTATTGGCGTTCACGTTGAGCTTGGATGATTTTGTGGTTACCTTTTTCACCAGTGGACCAGGCAGCACCACCTTACCGCTGCATATCTACTCCATGGTAAAAACCGGAATCACCCCCGAAATTAACGCCCTGAGCACCCTCATGTTGTTGGCCTCGATTGTGTTGGTATTAACATCACTTGTATTGCAACGACGGTAAGATGAGGGTTGTGTTGTCTTTACAGAGAGATAAAGTCTAGAAGGAGTTCGCACAATGCGAAAATTTTTAGTGAGCACGCTACTGTTGATTGCTTTGCTCAGCAACGGCTGTGGCGGTGGCAAGGCACCAGCTACCGGTGATACGAGCAGCAGTACAACCAACAGCACAACCGTCACCAGCGAACGTTGTGGCGATCCAAGTAAGTTGAGTAAGTCGGTTAGCTTTTACAATTGGACTGATTATATTGATCCTGATGTGTTGACGAAATTTAAAGAGGAGTGTGGCGTCGATGTGATCTATGACACCTTTTCCAGCAACGAGGATCTGCTTGCCAAGTTGCAGGCCGGTGCCACCGGCTACGATCTCATCGTACCGAGTGATTACATGGTCAGTATTATGCTACAGCTCAACATGCTCAAACCACTTGAGCATGCCAATATACCTAACCTTACCAATCTTTATCCTCGCTTTACCAAAACGCCCTATGACGCCGGCAATGTTTACACTGTGCCCTATCAGTGGGGCACTACTGGCATTGGCTACAACTTGGACGCAACCGGTGAAGTACCAGATGGTTGGGAGTGGTTTTTTAATCCCGAACAAGCTGGCAAGTTTAAGGGGAAAATTTCGCTGCTCAACGATCAACGCGAGGTCATTGGGGCCGCGCTCAAATATCTGGGCTATAGCATGAACAGTGTGGAGCCGGCGCAGCTAGAGGAAGCAAAACAGACGATTCTTGCGATCAAACCTGACATTGCCACCTTTGACAGCGACTCCTTTGGGGACATCTTAGTGAGTGGGGAAGTGGTCTTTGGTCATGGCTATAGCGGCGGCTACTTCCAGTCGATCTATGCCAATGAAGATAAAAATCTGGGGTACGTGATCCCCAAAGAGGGGGGCACAATTTGGACCGACAATTTGGCGATCCCCACGACAGCGCCCAATCCCTACACGGCAGAAATATTGATCAACTATCTGCTCGATCCAGAGGTTGGCGCCGCGATCACGAATATTACCTACTACGCCAGCCCCAATCAAGCCGCTGAACCTTTGATCAATGAAGAGATCACCGGCAATCCCGGTATCTACCCACCCCAAGAGACATCGGACAAGTTAGAGTTTCTCAACGAGTTGGGTGAAGGTACTCTGCTGTGGGACCGCATTTGGACGGAAATTAAGTCCGAGTAGATAAAGAAGAAGATGGTAAAAAGAAGGGCAGTGGTCGACATCGGTATGTCGACCACTGCCCTTCTTTTTTGGGCAAAGGTTACAACTTCATCAAAAACTGAAAAATTGCATCGTTATTGCCCGGTAAACTTTCGTGCCCAAAGTCGGGATAGATGGCGTAGGATTTAAGGGCCGTAATCTTGTTATAGGCAGCAAATTGGGTAGAAGGTGGACAGATCGTATCCATCAAACCAACGGCCATGTAGACCTCGCCCTTGATGCGCTTGGCAAGATGCTGCACATCCACGTAGCCCAACTGGGTGAAAATTTCATCCTCACGCTTGTGCTGCGGATCAAAGCGGCGGAACCATTCGCGCAACTCGGCGTAGGCATCCTTATCTTGATCGATATCCCAGACGCGACGATAGTCACAGAGAAAAGGGAAGACCGGTGCCGCCAGTTTAATGCGCGGTTCCAACGCAACACAGGCCAAAGTCAAGCCACCCCCTTGGCTACCGCCGGTGGCACCAACTCGGCTCGCATCGACATCATCCATCGCCATCACAATCTTCGCCAACTGCGCCGTATCAAGAAACATCTGTCGATAGTAAAGCTTCTCGGGATCATCATCCAAGCCACGGACAATATGCCCGCGCAGTGTCCATCCTTTGACCCCACCGACATCTTCGGAAAGGCCACCTTGACCACGGCAATCGAGCGCGGCTACGGTGTAGCCCATCGCTACATAGCCGAGCTTATCAACCCAGTCGCCGGCACTACCTGAATAGCCGTGGAATTGCAGCACAGCCGGATGTGGGCCATCGCTCCCCTTTGGCTGCAAGAGCTTGGCATGGATACGCGCACCACCGACACCAGTAAAATAGAGATCGCTGCACTTGGCATAAGGGGTCTGAAAGTCGGCGGGGACAATTTCGATCTGCGGGTCGAGCGCATTCATTTCTGCCAACCCCCGATTCCAATAGTCGTCAAAGTCTGCCGGACGTGGGTTAGTGCCCTCATAGGTGTGGAGCTTTTCAAAGGGCATATCAAACAACAATGGCATGGGATTGTCTCCTTGAGAATTGAATAAATCCACTACAAAAAAATCAGAGCATCTATGTAACGGGTGAACGTCATGTATAACATAGACCCGTAGCCCTCGTCAAAGGCAAAAGATGCGTAGGCACAAAGCAAGCTCGATTTTTCCAAAGCCTGGATAATGATCCCGCGCGATTCTTACAAAAAGGTAAATTTCGGCAAAATGTAACCAAACTGTAAACAAATCTAACCGACAAGTAAATAAATAGGCTTGACAGTGCAAAAAAAACTTCTTATGCTTACACTACAAAGCAATTGCTTACTCATCGTTATTCGTCGTTGCTCATTGATACTCCTTATCCTCCATTGCTTGTGCGCTAGCCCCCCAAAAGATCGTCACTCAATGGCGAAGAGGTGAAATTGACGCGATGCTCTCTGAGAATTTATGCAATTTCACCCTGAGGCCTATACGAGCTAAGATCGTTGTTTTTGAAGCAATCCAGATCTTCTAACCAAAGATTCGCGCGCCGTTACCTTTCGCGCGAAAAATTCGAGTCAAAGGAGTTACTATGGATGGCGAATCACCCACCCAAGAAGTTGAATACCTGCATTATTGGCAAGCCCTCGTACAACGGGCCGCGGCCTCACCACAGCTAGCTACACGGTTCTTGGCACAGAGTCGCCAGTTGCTCGACCGCTGCCAACAGTGGTGCCATTGGCTCTACAGTCTGCCGCGCCCAGCACGGCGGCGCTTGCAGCGACGGTTGCAGATGTCACTGGCAGGGGCGGCATTGACCTTGGCCATTAGCCAGACACCATTTGCCTATGCGGCCACCATTCCCGTCACGACGACGACACCCACCGTTGCCGCCGATAGCTTTTGTTCGCTGATTGAAGCAATCATCAATGCCAATGATGATGCCGCGACCAACGCCGATTGTGTCGCCGGCAGCGGTGCTGACACCATCACCCTCAACGGCAACACCTATACATTGACAAGCCCCTATAGTGGCATTAACCCAATTGTCGGATTGCCCTCAATCAGCAGTGAAATCACGATTGCCGGTGCCGATGCGACCATCGAGCGTGATGCGGACGCAGATTCATTTGGGATCCTGCACGTTGCACCAAGCGGTGAACTTACCCTGGAGCAAACGACCATTACGGGAGGCGAAAGCAATTATGGCGGTGGTATTTATAATGAGGGCGTTACAACGCTAACCAACAGCACCGTCAGCACCAACAACGCCAATTTCGGCGGTGGCATTCTCAACACAGGGGTTATGACGCTGACCAACAGCATGGTCAGCACCAACACTGTCACTGTTCTGGGTGGCGGCATTCTGAATGATGGCGTTATGACCCTCGCCGAGAGCACAGTGAGTGGCAATACAAGCCTGGAAGCTGTCGGCGGTGGCATTTACAACTATAGTTCGCCGTACGAAGTTCCGGGATTTGCCCCAAAAAGTAAACGGCGTGCGACGCGCTTTCAATGGCGTTCGCCCAAAGCACCTGTCGCGCAAGCGCGACAACAAAAGATGGCGGCGATGGTTGATAATGAGCTGACACTGATCCACAGCGCTGTTACAGGAAACACAGCATATATTCATGGTGGTGGGATCTTTAATGCCGGCAGCGTTGTCACCTTGACCAATAGCACAGTAACGAGCAATACCGCGACCACACGCAGTGGTGGTGGTATCTTTAATTATTTCGGTGATCTAACATTGATCGATAGCACCGTGGCGACCAATGTTACCAACGAGTATGGCGGCGGCATACTTAATGCTTACGGCTCTTCCACTTTGACCAACAGTACCGTGTCGACCAATACAGCAACAATCTATGACGGTGGCGGCATCTACAACGATGGCTCGGAGATCGGTGGCGACCTTACATTGACCAATAGCACGGTTAGCGGCAACAAGGCCAGAAGCGGTGGCGGCATTGGAAGCCTGTATGGCACCCTGCTGTTACAAGGGAATAGCACGGTGATTGCTAATCAAACAACCGACGATGGTGGGGGGATCAATAGCTATTATGATACAATTACGCTCAGCGATAGCACTGTCAGCAACAATGTTTCCGAGGAAGATGGCGGCGGCATTGATGCCTTCTATAGCACGCTCACCATCAGCAACAGTACCATCAGCGGCAACTCGGCGGTCGAAGATGGCGGTGGCATGGACCCCGATGAAAGTATAATATCAATCGACAACAGTACGTTTGACAACAATCACGCCGGCTACTCTGGCGGGGCTATCTACTTTGACACCGGCACACTGACAGTGACAAAGAGTACGATCAGCAACAACACAGCCGATATCGACGGCGGTGGCATTGGGCTTGTTGCAGTGACTGCCGTGCTGAGCAACAGCACAGTTAGCGGTAATGGTGCCACAGGCAACGGTGGTGGCCTTTTTGCGTACGGTTCCGATGTAGATCTGACCATTCAGGATAGTACGATAGCCGTGAATACAGCGGGCGATCAAGGCGGTGGCCTCTTTGCCGCTAACGGTGCACTGGCGACACTCGTAAAATCATTAATTGCCGGCAACAGCGCCACCAACGGCGGCAACGAGTTGTACGATGACGGCAGCAGCACGATCACTGCCGATGCCCAAAATCTCTTGGGCGAGAGCAGCGAGAGCACAGCCCAGGCCTTTACCAACTTCACACCGAGCGGCAACGATATCACGGCGACCAGCGATGGGACAACACCTACGGTCTTAGCAGGTATTCTCAATCCCACACTGTCTGACAATGGCGGCGATACGCTGACCCACGCATTGGTCTCTGGCAGTCCGGCCATCGATGCCGCGGGGGATAGCGGTCTAGCCACCGACCAGCGCGGTGTTACCCGCCCGCAAGGTACGGCAGACGACATTGGAGCCGTCGAGGTGAAGGCGCTCAATGGTCCCAGCGGCAGCATAGTGCAGACAAGCGTCACTGCGGTTTACAACGGCACGCCACAATCATGTCCGGCTACCGGCGGCAACTTGCCCATCTATACTATTTCGCCAACACTACGCAACGATTCCACGCAGACCTTTACAGATCTCTTTTTCCGAGTGAAGACCCTGGAATATACAACAGCACACGGTGGTTTGGTACCTAGCCTTTGCAATGCGACATCAGTGGTAGACAATGGTGGTGTTGGCTCGATGTTGGCCATTGCCAATAGCAGCTTGCCAGGGGGCAACGATGCCTATGATCCCACGGAAAGCTTATCTTCAACCTTTCTGGTAGGCTTACCCATACGTGCCCAATTTCGTATCAATGTCGATCTCTTTAGCAGCACGGCGAGCGCTGCCGGCGTTAATGGAGCACCAGAACGCTACATTGGTAGCATCAACCTAGTGATTGATCCAACAGCGGATGGCTCGACAGCGACAGAGCAACTTTTCCTCCCAATTATACTTGGCTCTGTCACAAAGTAACATTTTTGCTGCTGTAGAAAATGTCACATTGTGACAACCGCAAGGATATATCAAGTCAGCATTCGGTTCTGTTGACAGTTGAACCCCATACACCTGTCAGGTGTTGGACACCTGACAGGTACATCAATATGACGCAACCCATGACCAACAATGCCAACAACGTCCAACCACCAAGCAACCTAATAGGGAACGAACTGCGCAGTGTTTATACCAATACACTGGCAGAACTCCTGATCCAACTCAACCTTAGCCTGGTCATTTCGACCTATCAGGCCGGCAAGGTGATCCTGGTGCGCTATGACAGAGAGACGCAAACCGTCAATACCCATTTCCGCGACTTTGAGAAGCCGATGGGCATGGCGGTCCATGGCCCGCGCTTGACGATTGGCGGCCAGAAGAGCGTCACCTATCTGCGCAATATGCCGGCGGTAGCGCGCAAGTTGGAGCCAATAGGTAAATATGACGCTTGCTATTTGCCGCGCGAAATCCATATCACTGGCGATATCGATATTCACGAAATGGGCTATGACACCAACGATGAACTGTGGCTTGTCAACACGCGCTTTAGTTGCCTGTGTACGCTTGACCATAAACACAGCTTCACCCCACGCTGGCGTCCCAAGTTTATCAGCGCCTACGCCGCTGAGGACCGCTGTCATCTGAATGGGCTGGCCATAGTCGATGGCACCCCCCAATATGTCACTGCGCTGGGCGAGACCGACACTGCAGGTGGTTGGCGGGAAAATAAGGCAAGCGGCGGTCTACTGATCGATGTGCAACGCAATGAAATTCTGCTGCGCGGCCTCTCCATGCCCCATTCGCCACACTGGCACAACGGACGTCTCTGGCTGCTGGAAGGTGGCGAAGGAAGTTTGGCCTGGGTGAATCCGGCCACGCGTACCTGGCATACAATCTCACACCTGCCAGGTTTTACGCGGGGGATCGACTTCTATGGCCCGCTCGCCTTTATCGGCCTCTCCCAAGTGCGTGAAACGGCCACCTTTAGCGGACTGCCCCTCATCGAGCGGCTGGAGGATAAGCGTATCTGCGGCGTCTGGGTCGTTAACCTGCAAAATGGCCAGACGGTCGGCTTTCTGCGCTTTGAAAGCGGTGTCCAGGAGATCTTCTCAGTCAAAGTGTTGCCCAACACGGTTTACCCCGAAATCCTCGAGTGGAATGATCCAAAGCTGGCCTTCTCCTATGTGCTGCCCGATGAGGCACTGGCCGAAACAACAGGGGCGGAGATCGTCAATTAGCAGGCTATAGAATTTAAGGTAATGTTTCGTAAGGGCATGCTATGTTCCTACGAAACGGGATCATAGTATGCGTCCGGTGCTTGTTACCTTTCATTTGCTGACAATATTATCAAAATCGGTTGACGGATTTATGATATGGTCTTATATTGTAACTCTTGAGACAAGGAGCCATCACCCGATGTGTCGTGCTGGGTGTATGTCACATTGGGAGCGAGTTTCTTCTACAACTGGTGTGCATCAAACTTGTCGAATATGATCGGGTCAACGAACCAACATTTGGCCAGATTCTCTCATGATTGTCGAGAGTGAAATCTAGAGAATCCCAATAATTTAAGGTTGACCAGTGCGTCGCACTCCCGTGGTAGCAGGAAAACTCACCCCCAATGTAAGATACATCCCTGCCCCGCAAAAAGTTCGACAATGGCTGAAACTTGCTATAAAATTGTATTGTATTTCTCAGTCTTGTCCCTCATTTTCCTTAAACTGGTATTGATGGCGTTGCTCAATACTGCATGGGCGAGGTGCGCCGCAATTTGCTCAGGTGGATCAAAGATGACTTTGGTTTCACCGCAGTCATTCGGCTGCCGGTGCGCACTTTAACAACTAAGAAAAATGAGGGACGCGTCTATTTTGCGAAGGAGAAAGGGCTTATGTTTCAGATGAATCGTTTGTACCTCTTTACTTGCCAATTGATCGTGACAGCCTGTTTGTTGCTGCTGTTGGCTGGCTCCAGTTCGCACGGCTTCTTCTCGGTCGCTAATGCCCAGACGGTCCAGGCAGCGCCTGCTGCATCGAGTCCATCTACGCCGTCCTTGCTGGCGAATGACGTTAGCGATGCGATCTGGTCTGAACCGATCCAAACCCCAACAGCCGCTCAGAGTGATCGCATGATTATTCCCCAAAAATATCGGGCGGTTACTTTAAACGTGAACGCTTTACAACAACTGCTCCAAACGACCACCCAGCGTGCAACGGTCGTCTTTAGTCTGCCGCTGCCGGATGGGACAATGGGGCGCTTTCGCATCTTGGAATCGCCAAACATGGCACCGGAATTAGCCGCAAAATTCTCCAAAATCAAGACCTATGCGGGGCAAGGCTTGGATGATCCGACCGCAACCGTGCAGTTTGATTGGACGCCAGCTGGTTTCCACGCCATGATTCTCTCGGCCACCGATACAGTGCTTATCGATCCCTACAGCCGCAATGACACGGTCAATTATATCAGCTATTACAAGCGTGACTACCAGAGATCGGTAGTTACGGCAGCCGCAATGGCTAGTGGGTTTCAGTGCCCTTCCGCAGATCAGGCGGGCTTCCCGCTCGGCGTGAGCAATACGGCAATTGACCCGATCTTCTGCTCGTACCCGGCGGTCGAGGGTGAAGACCCTTACGATTTCTACTGCACATATAGTGCTACCACCGGCGTGCTGGTACAGGACAACGATGCAAGTCTCTGCCCAGCCAACGCGATAGGGTCCCCACCAGCGCAGGAGATTGCTGTAGAGGGGAACAACGTGGTCATCGCCAACGGCGACAACTCGCCCAGCCTTGGTGACCACACCGACTTTGACACGGCTGCCAGCGGCAGTCCGGTTGCGCGCACCTTCACGATACGCAACACGGGCGGAGCCAATCTGACGGTTGGTACGGTCACCATCGGCGGTGCCCATGCCAGCGACTTCTCGGTCACCGCCCAGCCTGCCTCACCGGTGGCTGGTGGCGGTAGCACAACTTTCCAGATCACCTTTACGCCCAGCGCAGCGGGGGTACGCACGGCCACGATCTCGATTCCCAACAATGACAGCGACGAGAATCCCTACGCCTTCGCCATCCAGGGTACTGGGGCGGCTATCATCAACAGCAGTGTAACGCAGATAAGTGTCTCCACATCCAATAACCCCACGCCGCAGAGCTGTGCGGCCACCGGCACCAATTTGGCGCTCTACACCGTTACCCCCACGCTGCAGAATAGTTCCGCCAACACCTTTGCCGACCTCTTCTTCCGCGTCAAGACGTTGGAATATACGGCGAATCAGGGCGGCCAGGTACCCAGCCTCTGCAATGCTACCACGGTCGTTAACAATGGCGGTGTCGGCTCTATTCTGGCTGTCGCCAATAGCAGTCTGCAGGGCGGGGATAATCAGTTTAACCCCGGTGACAATCTGATTCAAGCCTTTCAAGTGGGCCGCCCAGTGGCGGCGCAATTCCGTATCAAGGTTGATCTCTTCAGCACTACGACCACCGCGGCTGACGCTACTGGCCAGTCGGCCTTCGAGGAATATCTAGGCAGCTTTGAGTTTGTCATCGACCCAACCCCAGAGGAGAGTGTACCGGAGTCGCAGCTCTTCCTGCCGCTGGTGAGTCGGTAGGCGGATGGCTAGATAATACTGGCGAATTGACTAATAGACAACCCATTTAAAAGTGGCACTCAGACGACTGGTTTTACACGAGCGTAATTGTACCGCTTTTAAAGGGTTTATCTATAAGGTGGCGGCTGAGCTTCGTCCTGAGCCGGTCGAAGGGCTTATCGAAGCCAGAGCCACTTCCCCTTCGCGCCCAAGAGGCTCCCGCTCAGGGTCCGCTCCATTTTTGATTTCGCCAACAGTATCGCAAGAGGACAAGGTGACAGGAGAGAAACCGGCCCCGTTTCTTGTGGGAATGTTCAATCAGAAGAGGGCTCACCTTCTCAACATGCTGTTGTCCAGCGGTTGTCTTCTTGTACCCGTTCTGCAAAAACGGTAAAATCAAAAACAATCTGCCGCTCCAGGAGCGGCTGGACGACGAGCGTACCTGCGGCGTCTGGGTTGTCAATCTGCAAACCGGCCAAACTGTTGCCTTTCTACGCTTTGAGGCGGGCGTCCAGGAGATCTTCTCGGTCAAAGTGCTGCCCAATACCCGCTATCCCGAAATTCTGGAGTGGACTGACCCGAAAATGGCTTTCTCCTATGTGTTGCCGGATGCCGCGCTGGCCGAGGCACCAGGTGCTGAACGGGTATAGTAGCAGACAAAATAATCTTAACACTCCTCGGAGCCACGCAACGTAGGGGAACGCCAAGGCATAGTGTGGTCCGCAAGAAATCTCTATTGTGAACTAATTCGCGATAGAGATTTCTTCTCCTCAATTTCCCCCCTTCTAGGGAACCAACAAACCGCGCAAACGATCTTTTTCTCTCGCGCCAGGCTTATCCTACGCAGCATCCTTGATTCGGCCCCGCATTCTCCACCAGGCACAATTCTGCTCTATGTGCCGGTACCACGCTAGGCATTTCCACTGATTCTAGATCTTGACATTGCGAAGCTCTTTAGCTATTGTATTAAGTAAGATTACGTTATTCATACTATTCAGCACGACAAATGGCTAAGTATCTCTCCATAAATTCTCTGTTCCCTCTGGGCCACAACCGAATTTATGGAGAGGGTCTTATTGAATGTGTTGCTGCTCGATAATGGAGCAAAAGAACAAAATGGTGGAAGCCAATCTGCAATTGTCACCGGCCTATTATCTGGAAAATATCTGGACTGCCAAAACGTCGGAAGTGCAAGCGGAGATCGTGGATTTCTGGCTGCAAACGGGGGCTTTAGCGACCTACGAGGAGGCAGCGAAGCGGGTGGCACAAGTCATCTTCCTGAGCCGGGCAAAGGCAAATGGGCAGATTGTTGCCGTCAGCACCGTCTACATCCAATTCAACCAGCAACTGGGCCATCCGTTTTATTACTTTCGCTGTTTTGTCGCGGAGGCTCATCGCCGTGCGTCTCTTGCCCTCCATCTTTTACAGGCCGCGCGCGAAGAGCTGAATATGCGCTTTACCACTGGCGAAAATCCCCAAACGCTTGGCCTGGTGCTGGAAGTACAGAATGAAGCGATCCAACAACATCTGACAACCGCAGTTTGGCCACGCACCGGGTTTGTCTATATTGGCCGCAATCCTCGTGGCGATCACGTACGTGTTTCCTATTTTGATGGTGCGCGTATTGCCTGATCATCACACTCTCCTCATTGCCTCGACGTCGCCATTACCCACTTTCAAAATCATCTATTTTTCGGCATCTATCGACCCAACATCATGCCTTTAATCCGCAATCATAACAAGGAGTAAAAGTTAGTTATGAAAAGTAATCCCCAAGATGACCAAAGGCCTATCGCAGCTACCTTTCTACAAAATTGGCGTTCTCAACTGCGTCTGGTAATGCAAAAACCCTGGTTGGCTAGCCAATGGCTAGAACAGAGCCGTACGCTGCTCCACCGTTATAGCCGTATTTATGCACATCTCTGCCGTCAACCTCGCCCCATCCGTCGCCGATTGCAACGTCAGTTGGGTACCTCACTGGCCGGCGCAGCCTTGGCATTAACCCTGGCCAATTCACCGGCCCAAGCCGCCAATTTCACCGCCAATGATGCCCCCACGCTGATCGCTGCCATCAACGCCGCCAACAACGAGACGACCAATCCCGGTGCGGATACCATCACCCTGACCGGCGATGTGACCCTGACGACGAGCGCATACGGCGATGGCCCTTTCTACAGTGGACTGCCGCCCATTACATCGACGATTACAATTGAGGGCGCTGGCTTTACCATTGCCCGTGATCCCGCGGCTGAAGATCTCTTTGGTTTCTTCTTCGTTGCCGCACCCGGCAACCTGACCTTGCATCAGACGACGCTTACCGGTGGTCTGAACCTTATCGGTGGTGCCATCCTCAATGAGGATGGTGTACTCACAGTTAATCAGAGCACCATTACCGGGAACACTGGGTACGTAGGCGGTGCAATTATCAGTGTTACACCCGATTCTACAACGGAGATCAACAATAGCACGCTCACAAGCAACACTGGCCTCAAGTATGGCAGCGCGCTCACCAGTATTGGAACGGCTACCCTGACCAATAGCACAGTTGCAAATAACGCGAATAAGTATCTCGGTGGCACCGTTGCGAATCTTGGAACGATCACGATCACGGGCAGCACCATCGACACGAACACGAGCAGTTATGGCAGCGGTGGTGGCATCCTCAATTACAATGGTACACTCATGGTCAATCAGAGCACCATTACGAATAACGTTGTAACAGGAAACGAAGAGAGCGGCGGCCGTGGGGGCGGCATATATAATCGCAATGGCGATGTTACCCTTACCAACAGCACCATCAGTGGTAACAATAGCGGCTTTAGTGGCGGCGGGCTATTTAACTACACCGCGGTTACGTCAAATGTAAGTTCCGCTAGTCGGCAGATGTCAGCGGCGATACCGAAGGCGCTGATGGAGAAGCTACAGACACTGGGCATCAGTGCCACCCAAATGAAAGCATGGGAGGCGAAGGTTGCCAAGTTCAAGATGCAGAGGGCGGCTAGTATACAAGCAGAGGCCGCGGACACGGCCACCATGACGCTGGTCAATAGCACGGTAAGCAACAACACCGCCGGCACAAATACCAGCACGGCACGCGTCAACGACAATGACGGTGGCGGAATTGCCAACAAAAGCGGAACCTTGACCCTGAGCAATAGCACCGTGACCGGCAACAGTGCCGCCAATGCAGGTGGTGGTATCTTTAACCTGGATATGTTGACGCTAGAACGTAGCCTGATCGCCGGCAACAGTGCTTCCAGTGCTGGGAATGAAATTCACAACTATGTTGGCTGCCTCACAGCGGCAACGATCAATTCCCCAGCTTGCCTTGTTAGGACGAACGATGTCACGGCTGACGCGTTTAATCTCTTTGGCCACAGCGGGGAGAGCAATGCGGAGGCGTTCTATGGCTTTACGCCGGGTGCGAGTGATATCACCACCACCAGCAATGGCACACAACCCACCGCATTGGCAACTATCCTCAATACCACGCTGGCAGACAATGGTGGTCCGACGCTTACCCATTCCTTGGTGGCGGGCAGTCCAGCGATTGACGCAGCGGGCGATAGCAGTGTGGATACCGACCAGCGAGGCGTAGCTCGTCCGCAAGGCACAGGCGATGACATTGGCGCGGTAGAGGTAAAGGTGCTCAACAGTAGTGTGACGCAGACCAGTGTTACCACGTCCAATAACCCCACACCGCAAAGCTGCCCTGCTACCGGTAGCAACTTAGCGATCTATACCGTCACGCCGACGCTGCAGAATACGAGCAGCACCACCTTCACTGACCTCTTCTTCCGCGTCAAGACCTTGGAATATACGACATCACAAGGCGGACAGCAGCCCAGCCTCTGTAACGCTTCTACCGTCGTTAACCACGGGGGGGTCGGCTCCATGTTAGCCATCCCCAACAGCAGCTTGCCGGGCGGCGACAGCCAGCTCAACCCTGCTGATAATCTAATCCAGGCGTTCCGGGTAGGTCGCCCCGTGGCCGCCCAATTCCGCATTAAGGTTGATCTCTACAGTAGCAGTGCAACCGCAGCCGGTGCGACTGGTGAATCAACCGTCGAGGAATATTTAGGCACCTTTGAGTATTTGTCGGACCCAACATCCGACGCGGTTGCCCCTGCATCACAGATCTTCCTACCGCAAGTGACCAGGTAGCAATCAATCATGACCATCTCCCCCCGATAAATCATCTAGGGCAAATGGGGTCAGACAATGCCTGACCCCATTTGCCTTCCCCTCTTCTTTTGCCTATCCAGATTTTCCTTACAACTTGCTATCAATATTATTACATTTAATACAACGATAACACAATTGCATTTATAATGTAAGCGCAGATCTACATACTTTACTTGATAAGCAATAGACAAATGAGGTATAACATAAGAGACATTTGTTGTAACATGAAACAAACTCTATTCAGCATAGGCACATATGGGTCTTCGAGTGAAATTGCAAAAATTTTCAGCGAGAAACGCACCAATTTCACCTCTCCGCCCCTATGAGCGTCAGTGTAAATGAGTTGGCAGCTTTTAAGCTTGGCAGACCTGAGGCCCACTTTACAGATTGACCTGCGTTTTATCTACGTACGGTTATAACACCCACCCATTGCTCTTTCCTTCGCTCTCTAGACGTCGTCCCAATCCATGTTGTTTGCTATCGTTCGCTAATAGACAAACCAAATAAAGGTTGCATATTCTGTCGGGGTGCCCGCAAGAGGCCGCCCCTACGGAGGATCTATTTTCTTGCAGTGGCCTAAGAGCCTATCCATCCCTTCGGTTATAGCCGAATAGAATCGAGAATTTATGAATAGGCTCTCCGCAAACAAGGGACCGTCGCCAATTTTTCCTTCACAAACCACTATGTTTTCGCAAACCCAATTGCCTAACAAGGAGTAAGATTGATGCCCGTTTTTACCAAACGCTTGTCGATTTATCAGATAGGGCTGACCCTCTTGACGCTGGTCAGCCTTATCTATACAATGCAAGCCAAACCAGTGCTAGCGCAAACCATACTTGCGCCGGGCAATATCGTGGTCATCGGCATCAAAGCAGATGATCCTGATGATTTCTCGTTTGTCCCACTCGTTGATTTAGAGGCGGGCACCGAAATTGTCTTTACGGACAGTGGCTGGACCGGTTCCGCCTTTCGCGGCAGCGAAGGTGCGAAAAAGTATACGGCCCCAACTGCGATTACCGCCGGGACCGTGATTAGTTTGGTTGCAAACGCAACCGATTTTACCACGGCCAATGATACCAATGTGGGGACAAGTGGCCTCTCATTGTCAACCAGCGGTGACCAAATCATCGCCTTTCAGGGCGCTTCAAGCAGCCCAACCTTTATTTTTGCAGCCCAAATCAACAGCAATCAATGGCAGGCAGGCGCAACCAACACGCAAGAATCAGCCCTACCTACAGGTCTGACGAATGGTGTGAATGCTGTTGCTGCTGGTGCTGGCCCCGGTGCCGGTGATGAATTTGACAATGCCTGGTACAGTGGCACCACGAGTGGCACCGCCGCAGAAATTTTGGCGGCTGTCGCCAATAATGCAAACTGGACCGGCAACGACGCCACTTACACCCCCTTCACCACAAACTTCACCATCACCGGTGGCTCCACCGGCGACGCCCCCACCATTGAAGAATCCGCCACAACGACCACCTTCCTTGATCTGACCACCACCGGCCCCGGCGTGGTCAGCGGTGTGATCAGCGACCCAACTGATCCAGCAGCGACGCTTGGCATCGACTTCACCATTGGCGACACCGATACGGACATGGCTAACCTATCGGTCACCGCAGCCAGCAGCAATCAAGCTGTTGTCGCGGATGGCAATCTGAACCTGACCGGCAGCGGGGCCAATCGCAACTTAAAGATTACGCCAACTGGCCTGGGCGAAGCGACGCTCACCGTTACCGTGACCGACCCGGAAACCAACAGCGCCACCTACACGATCAACTACGCGGCTTCGGCCGCTTCGGTAGTCCCGGCGACTAGCCGCTTCCACACGGGCACAAGCGATGCCTCGGCGACCATTGCCATCGACAGCGATTACATGGTGGTCGGCGACGACGAGAACCAGGCGCTGCGTGTCTATAACCGCCATGATTCGGGCTTGCCGGTGGCGGCGTTCGACTTTAGCGCGAACCTTGGTCTCTCTGGGGTCGAAGTCGATATCGAGGGTGCAACCCGTGTCGGCAACCGCCTCTACTGGATCGGTTCACACAGCAACAACAAGAGTGGCAATGACAGCCCTGACCGCGAGCGCATCTTTTCCACCGATCTGAGTGGCACCGGTGCGGCGACCACATTAACCTTTGTCAACTTCTATCAATTCCTCGAAGATGACCTGATCGCTTGGGACAATACCAATGGCCACGGCTTGGGTGCAGCCTTCTTTGGTCTCGCCGCCAGCGCGGCCGCTGGCGTAGTCCCGGAACAGAGCAATGGGTTTAGCATCGAAGGGCTGAGCATGGCCCCCGGTTCGTCAACCACGGCCTACATCGCCTTCCGCGCGCCTATTGTCCCGACGACGGCACGCACCAAAGCGTTGATCGTGCCGGTGACCAACTTTACGACCATTGTGGACAGTGGCGCAGGAAGTGGTTCTGCCGCCTTTGGCACGCCAATCCAACTCAATCTCGCCGGGCGCGGCATTCGCAGCCTTGAATGCAACGCCAACGGCTGTATCCTCATCGGCGGCGCCGCGGATGGCGGCGGTAACTTTGCGCTTTATACCTGGAGCGGCAACGCGGGAGACGCGCCCGAATTGCGTGCTGCCGATTCGACCGCGTTGAGCACCGGCGGCAGCTTTGAGAGTTTTGCCGAGTTGCCCGCCGGCAACTTCATGGGCGCGAACGGTGACACACTGACCCTGCAACTGGTCACCGACAATGGCGACACCGTCTGGTACGGCAATGGCACGGCTTCCAAAGATCTCGCCGAAACGAATCAGCAGAAATTCCGCAGCGACCTGCTGACCCTGGGCGCGGTCACCAGTGACAACATGGCACCGACGATTAGCAGCCTCTCGCCGGCCGATAACGCCACCGGTGCTGCGGTTGGTAGCAATTTGGTGGCGACCTTTAACGAAAATGTCCAATTGGCCAGCGGTACGATCACGCTGAAGAAGATCGACGGTAGCATCGTCGAAACATTTGATGTGACCACCGCAAGCCAGGTGACGGTCAGCGGTGCTGCTGTCACCATCGACCCGACTGCGGATCTGGAGCAGAATACCGGCTATTATGTCGAAATCACGGCCGGTGCCATTCAAGACCTGGCCGGCAATGGCTTTGCCGGCATCGCCGACAATAGCACCTGGAATTTTGCTACCGCGACCCCTGCCTTACATGACTTACAGGTCACCGAAATCTGGGTTGGCCAAGACGGGGCTGATTTAACAGCAGACTGGTTTGAGATCCTCAATCAAGGGACGCAGCCATGGGTCGCCGCAGCCGATCCGACGCTCTATTACGATGATGATTCGGCAGATCCGACGACAGCTGACCCGATTCAAGGTCTCACCCAGATTGCGCCTGGGGCTCGGGCAATCGTCGTCATTGGCGCAGCGGTTGATGCCACAACTTTCTCCACTGTATGGAGCCCCGACACCGATCTCACCGGTGTCGAAATTGGCTATGTCGATGGCGCGGGCCTGGGCTCAACTGGGGATGCTGTCACGCTGTGGGTGGGCGACCCAAGAGTTAGCGGGACGCTGGTTGACAATGAAGCGGTGCCCACCGCACCCTCTGGTGTTTCTTATGATGTAGAATTGGCAGCATTCAGTACCGTCGGCAATGCCTCCGGTGCCGTTTCGACCACCGCCACCGCTGGTACATCAGGCACCGAACCGGCGATCGGTTCACCGGGCAACAATCCTTACCCAGCAGGCACTGGGGGCACAGTCGAAGCGACAACTAACCTGACCGTACAACCCAATGGGCCCCGGACCGGTAGCAGTGGCCTCGCCTTCTTGAACATTGAAGGCAGCAGCTACAACAACTTTGCCAGTTGGGGACCGCTGGAATTTGACACAACCGGCATCACCTGTGGCACCGGCTATGAGATCACGAGCTTGCAACTCACGTTCACACAGTCAAATGCCGCTTTTACCACCAACGGTACCGTTGCCTTCTTTGTTACGCAAGATACAGCCACCTCGTTGGCGCAAAGCAACACCGCGTTGACCTTTAATGCCAATGCCCTACCTTATGGACTTGGCACCCAACTTGATCCAAAGACGTTACTCGGCGTGGGTACTTTTACCCAAGTGGCTACCGGCGCGCAGGATGTCTACGAACTAGCGAATCTGCCGGGCTTCTTTGCCACTGAGAGCTATCTGCTTAACCAGATTAATGGCAACCAGCCCAGCCGTCTAATCGTTGCACCCAATGATGCAACTGTGGCGGCAACGTGGGCCGGTTACACCAATAGCTCTTACAATGGCCCGACTCTTGCCGTCACCTGTTCACCGAATGTCATTCCCAACATCCTGATCAACGAAGTCGAGGCGGATAGTCCTGGTACTGATGTCGCCGAATTTGTTGAACTGTATGACGGCGGCGTAGGCAACACTGCCTTGGATGGGCTCACACTGGTCCTCTACAACGGCAATGGCGATGTCGTCTATAACGCGTTTGATCTTGACGGAAAGAGTACCGACGCGAATGGCTATTTCGTCCTCTGTGGCAACGCGGCCAATGTGACCAATTGTGATTTGGCTGTCAACGTCAGCCAGGATCTGATCCAGAATGGCGCAGATGCAGTTGCGTTATATCAAGGCGACGCCACGGCTTTCCTCAATGGCACGGCGGTTACCACGGCAAACTTGGTCGATGCGTTGGTCTATGACACCAGCGATGCAGATGATAGTGGACTCCTGGTCTTACTCAACGCTGGCCAACCCCAAGTGGATGAAAATGCCAACGGCGCCAGCGGTGATGAATCCAACCAACGTTGTCCCAACGGTGCCGGCGGTCAACGCAATACCAACACCTTTGGCCAGTACGCGCCGACACCGGGTGCAGCCAATACTTGCCCTGCGGCTCCACCGGCAACAACCATCAAAATCTACGAAATCCAGGGTAGCGGCACGGCCAGCAGCTATGATGCGCAAACGGTCAATACCAGTGGTATTGTCGTCGCTGACTTCCAGGGCAGCAACGAGATGAATGGCTTCTTCCTGCAAGATCCCATTGGGGATGGCAACCCAGCGACCTCGGATGGTATCTTTGTCTATGCGCCCGGCGGTACGGATGTCAATGTGGGCGATATCATCAGCATTACGGCGCAGGTGGATGAGTTCAACAGCCTCACTGAGCTAAAGAATGTGACGAGCCTCACGATCCAAAGCAGCGGCAATGCGCTGCCGGCACCGGCTCAAGTCACACTACCTGAAAGCACCGATGGTGAGTTGGAGCAATACGAAGGTATGTACGTCCAGATTACGGATGCATCCAACATGTTCGTGGCGCAGAACTACTTCGTCGGCCGCTACGGTCAATTGACCCTATCTGCTGGACAACGGCTCTACCAACCGACCAACCAAGAACTACCCGGCTCGGGGGCAGCCATCGTGCTGGCTGCGGACAATGCCAAACGATTCCTGCTCCTGGATGATGGCCAGGACATCAGCGCACTGGGTGATAATCCAAATCCGGTGCCCTACCTTGGCTCCCCCCCGCCGGCTGTCCTGCGTGCTGGTGATAAGGTGAGCAACCTGATCGGTGTGCTTGACTTTGGGCGCATCAACTCGGCCCCGGAACCCGACACTGGGCGTGATTACCGCTTGCAACCAACGGCAGCACCGGTCTTTACCGCACAAAATCTACGTCAGAATGCACCGGACGCCGTCGGCGGTACACTCAAGGTAGCAGCCTTCAATGTGCTCAACTATTTCAATGGCAATGGCAGCGGCGGTGGATTCCCCACCTCACGCGGGGCGGACACGGCCAGCGAATTCAGCCGCCAACGAGACAAGATCATCGCGGCGCTCTCTGCCATCAACGGCGATGTGGTCGGTTTGCTCGAAATTGAAAATGATGGGTACGGCACCAACAGCGCCATCCAAGATCTGGTTAACGGTCTCAATGCGGCCTTGGGTGCTGGCACCTACGCCTTTATCAATCCAGGTGTTAGTGTCATCGGCACCGACGAGATTGCGGTGGCGCTGATCTACAAGCCGAGCACGGTCACGCCGATGGGGGCTGCTGCCATTCTCGATAGCAGCGTCGATCCAAACTTTATCGACACCAAGAATCGCCCGGCATTGGCGCAGACCTTCCAACAGAACAGCAACGGCGAAAAGTTCACCGTCACCGTCAATCATCTGAAGTCCAAAGGCTCGGATTGTAACGATGTGAGTGATCCAGATACTGGTGATGGCCAGGGCAACTGTAATCTGACCCGCACCAAGGCGGCGAACGCGTTGGCTGATTGGCTAGCCACCGACCCGACCGGTAGCAATGATCCTGACTTCCTGATCATCGGCGACCTCAACTCCTATGCCAAGGAAGATCCGATTACGGCTCTGCAAAGCAAGGGCTACACCAACCTGATCAACCAGTTCATCGGCATTAATGCCTACTCCTACACCTTCGATGGCCTACTTGGCTATCTTGACCATGCACTGGCGACGGCGTCATTGACGGACAAGGTAACCGGTGTCACCGAATGGCACATCAATACCGACGAACCAGAAGTGATCAACTATGATGAGGACTTCAACCCGGCCGGTTACTATGCGCCAACGCCCTATCGTGCGTCGGATCACGATCCAGTGATTGTGGGTCTCAATCTGGCTGTGCAGCTTAACAGCAGTGTCACCCAATTAGGTGCCACCACCTCCAATAACCCGACACCTCAACTCTGTGCAGCGACCGGCACCAATCTGGCAATTTACACCGTTACCTCTACGATGCAAAACAGCTCTGCCAACACCTTTACCGATCTCTACTTCCGTGTCAAGACGTTGGAATACACGGCCAATCAGGGCGGGCAGGCGCCTAGCCTCTGCAACGCAACCACGGTAGTTAACAACGGCGGTGTCGGCTCCATACTAGCCATCCCCAATAGCAGCCTATTCGGCGGCGACAACCAGCTCAACCCTGGCGAAAATTTGGTGCAGGCATTTGCTGTAGGCCGCCCTGTAACTGCACAGTTCCGCATCAAAGTCGATCTCTACAGCAGTGCTGCGGCTGCGGCCGGTGCTCCCGGTGGATTAGCGGACAATGGTTATCTGGGGAGCTTTGAGTATGTGTTCGACCCAATGACTGAAGCCTTTACACCTGTGCAGGAGATCTTCCTGCCGTTGATTGTCCGTTAGAGTGCGATAGCTCCGTAGTTTATCAAACGTGATTTAACAGAGGTCAGAAGCTGAGTTTTTGTCAAAACTCAGCTTCTGACCGACGAAACATAATAAGCATTCGGCCTTATGCCCATCCCCCGAACTTGTTTCCCCCTAAATGCAGAAGTGCTTCTACATTTGCTTATTTCCTAGCCATGCACCACCTAAAGCGGCCCCGTAAGTCATGCTTGCTTTTGTAAGCTAAACGGGAGCAACTGTAAGTGTTTTTGCCGATTTTTTGTTGTACAATTGTCTTTGTGTGAATTGAATAGAGGTAAGGCTCTCCCGCCGAAATGGTGACAAAGCTTTGCAGATAGCAGATGCAGAAATCCCAACTTTCGATAAAGTTTGTCGGCAGATGGCAAGAGAAACAGTTGGACATGACTCATCTGTGAAACGTATGAACCCCAATGAGTTGTCCACAGCAAGTTGTTGCGTTTTCACACATTCGGCTGGCACGTGTTACAGATGCGGGGTAGTGTACTTCAAGAAGTTTCGTTAACAAGTTTCATTTATATATGCAGGAGGATTTTAATGGCTATCGTTCAGTCTCACCAAACGACTGTAACGCCTACTCACTCATCGACCACCACGCAACAACCAGGCAACAGCGAAAAAACACCGTTCACCCCACCTAAGCTCACCTTCATTACACCCAAACTAACAAAACAGGGCAGTGTCGAAAAGTTAACGGCAGGATTACTTGGTACGTTCTCATAGAGCACGATTCTGAGAGAATAGACTATCGTTATTAGGGCCAACGGGATCAATCCTCCAAGTCACTTTGCATAGAAGGGGGGATTATCCCCGCGCCCGTCCAGAATGCGCAAGTGAGTAATGTACCGAAGTTTCTATAAATGGACAGATGTGACGATTGAGACAGTTTGCAATGATGACAATGCTGCGCTCCGCCTCGATCAGTTCTGGCAGAAATTTTTTTTTGTAACTTCCTCAATGAGCCAGCAAACAGAATTGACGGTGTCGCTCCATTTTCAGCCAATGGCTGCCCTTCCCTCGAATCGGTCAGGCCTGAAGCAGGTATGGCAGAGAGGGGAATCAACGGTCTGGCAAACGGCTCACGGTCTTTGTCTAAAAATGGGCACAACCAGGTTGGTGATTGACTCCCTCCGCGGTCATGCCGAAGGGACCCTAGATGCAGGATTTTGGGCTTATTCATTAGCAGAACAGCGCGACTTTTTTATGCGCTGCTTATTGATGCTCTTTCGCTCAGTAAAGATCTATGGGTTGCATGCCAATGGAGTAGTCCATGACGACCGCGGCGTGCTACTGATCGGCCATTCGGGCAGCGGCAAGACGACGCTCACACTCAGTTTAGTGCAGGCAGGTTGGCGCTATCTAGGGGACGATGTGCTAGCATTGCGCTCGGTACAGGATAGTGTGGAGGCCGTGGCTTTGCAGCGTGGTTTTGCCTGTACACCACAAACCTTTACCTTTTTTCCAGGCTTGCCGGTCATGCCGACCGAACAGCTTGACCCCGTGCGCCAAAAGCAGCGGCTGGTCCTGACAGAACAGTATGACGAGCAATTGATATCCACTTGCTTGCCGCGCGTATTGCTCTTTCCAACGATTACAGGTGGACAGCAGAGCCGGCTGATCAGGTTAGACAAAACCGAGACGCTACTCGCCCTCATGGAACAGAGCGCTGCCCTGCTAGTTGAACCACGTACGGCAGCACTACAGATGGCCCTGCTCCAGCAGCTGGGAGAACAGACAGAGGGCTATCGTCTACTATTGGGAAGCGATGTTTACAGCGATCCACCTACTGTGGCGTCCCTACTTGCCTCATTATAGACAGGGACGGTTGACAAAATACTTCTATGACAAAAAAAATAATTATTGAATTGACCAATCGCTGTAATTTACACTGTCTCCACTGCTTTACTGGGCGTCACGGCGGGCGCGATGATTTACCGCTAACCATATTGCGTCATATTCTGGACGAAGCGAAAGCACATGGATTTGAGCATATTAACTTTACCGGCGGTGATCCGACTGTCTACCGCCCTGCGGACCGGCAGCGGGCACGTCTCGCCGAAGAGCAGGAGTTACAACGATCCGGCAACTCTTTTTCGGAAGCCATTCGGTTGACTTGTGAGGCCGGCTACCGCTTTTCCTTTAACACCAATGGTTGGAATTTTGCGCAGACTCATTCACAAATTCTGCCCTATCGAGATCATTTAGAGGTAATCACCTTTAGCCTGGATGGTGCCAGTGAAGAAAGCCATGACCAGATGCGTGGCAAAGGTTCCTACCGCCGCGTCTTACAGGCCATGAGCATTTGCGTGGTGCATGATCTGCCTTTTACGGTCAACATGGTAATCGCTGCCCACAATCGCCATGAACTGGCCCAAATGGCACAGCTGACCCATAAATTAGGGAGCCGCGGTCTGCGCATCGGTCATCTGATGCCTTCCCCCATCACGACGGAGATGGGCTTTGACCTCTCGCCTTGGGAGCGCAAGTTGGTGGAAGCGGAGATCCATGAGTTGCGCCGCCAATTACCTTATCCCATCGCCATGGCACCAGGGTATCATACGACGGATCTCTTTCCCTGTACCGCCTTACACCTGCAAGAGGTCAACATCGATTGTTTTGGCAATCTGACGACCTGCTGCCATCTCTCCGGTCACGGGAATGGTGCGGGTGAAGAGGACATCATGGGGAATCTACAACTGATGAGCTTTACCGAGGGCTACCACAAATTGATAGCGGAAAACAAACGATTTCGCCAAGCCAAGCACGCTCGTCTAGCCGATGGTGCGTTTCAAGATACAGATTTCTTTGCCTGTTGGTATTGCAGTAATGAGTACAAAAAAGTCGATTGGCTACAAGAAAAACACCGATCACATTCGTGGACGCCACTAATCTGGCAGGAGTAAACCTTGATTACTTTACAGACCAAAGTCATCCCTCACCCAGAGGTGATTTTTACCGCACTATCTACCCAAGAGTCAGTGTTGCTACATCTGCACACCCAGCAATATTTTACCCTGAACGAAACCGGCACACGCATTTGGGAAGAGTTGGCACACGCGCCCTCTTTGGCCCAAATTGGCCAGGCGTTGGAAGCGCAATATGATCTCACGCTTGACCAAGCCTATCAACATATCATTGAACTGGTGTCAGGGCTGGCGGCAGAGCAATTGGTTCAGGTAGTAGAAATGGCTTAAGCTATGCCCATGCCTACCTTTTTGGTACTCGGTGTTGCGAAAGCCGGCACGACTTCGCTCTATCAGTACCTGAAGCAACATCCACAGATCTACATGAGCCCGCGCAAAGAGCCCCACTTTTTTGCCTTTGGTGAAGCCCCCTTGCCCACCTTTACGGGGCCAGGTAGCGACAATGTCGATCAGCGTGTGGTCTCTACACTCTCTGCCTATCAGGCCCTCTTTGCGGATTGGCGCGACGAGCTTGCCGGCGGTGAAGTTGCCACAACCAATTTCACGCCACGTGCCTGTGCACGTATCCACCACTACATACCCGATGCGCGCATGGTCCTGATTCTACGCCAGCCAGTGGAGCGTGCCTATTCACAATTTCTGCATGGCTGGCGCGTGGGTTGGGAGCCCATGGACGACTTTGTACAGGCGCTTGCGGCAGAACCCATGCGTGTCCAGCAGTCGTGGCTGCCGGCGCTCTGCCATACCTTGCCTAGCTTTTATGCACCAACGTTGCAACACTTTTTTACCCGTTTCCCGCGCGAACAGATTCGTATCTACCTCTATGAAGAGTGGCAGACACAGCCGCTGCAAGTGCTTCAGGATATCTTTGGATTTATCGGCGTTGATCATGGATTCGTGCCGGATATGAGCGTACGGCACAATACAGCAGCGATCCCACGCAGCCGTGGCTTAGTACACTTCTTACGGCAACCTCATCCGCTTAAACGTTGGCTAAAACCGTTGGCTCCACCAGCAATGCGGCGGCAGGTTATGAAGTCACTGACAACCTACAATCGCAGCCAACCACCACCACTAGACCCACAGCTGTGCGCCGAGTTGACTGAGACGTATCGCGAAGATATTCTACAAGTTCAAAGGTTGATTGACCGTGATCTTTCCCATTGGCTGGCAGACGTACCTTCTAGCAAAGTAAAACTTGATGAAGTTAAATCTGATGAAGTCGTTGCTTAAAAAATTTACCCGTCGGCTTACCATCGTTCACAAGTTGCCCAAACCAGTGCCCTATTGGCTGCTGGTGCGCCTCGCTTGTTTTGCCGCGCTAGTGCCGCTGTTGATGCGGTTAAAATTGCCCTATGCCGCCAAGTTGGTCACGCCACGGCGAGCGGCGACTGTGCCCAATCCCCTTGCAATAGCGCAGTTGATTTCCTGTACGGATGCGGTGCTTCAATTGGGACGACCACTGTTACAGGTGCGTTGCCTTACCCGTGGTGTCACGCTCTATCACTTCTTGCGGAGGATTGGGCTGGATGTGGAGCTTCACTTTGGTGTTTGCTATGAGCAGGAACACTTTACGGCTCACTGTTGGTTAGTGAAAGATGGTGAACCGTTCGCCGAAGCAACTGATCCACGCCGGCTTTTTGTGCCAACTTACAAATTCCCCACGCCCTCTCCCGATGAAAAGCCTACGCCTCAGTCTGAAATTTCGGCTGCCCGGCATAGAGCATCAAACTGACAAACACTACCAGATCAAGCAGCAAGCTGCCCATGATGGTCACCATCGTCACCAACGGCCCGGTGTTCTCAAAGAACTGGCCAATAAACCAGGGAAAGAACATCGCCCCAAAGCTGGCACCGATAAAGAACCAACTGGTAATCCGGCCGGTGATGTGCATGTGTCGGCCTGCCCAGGTGAGGGTGACAGGAAAGATCGAAGCGATCGCCAGACCGGTGCCACAGACACCAACCCAGAGCACCACCTGTGAGGTCGGCCAGAGTAACATCAAGCCCACACAAAGTATCGCTAGAATTAATTCCCCAAGCAGTAGATAGCGCGGACGGAGTTGGGCGGTCAAGGGAATCGAAATCAGCCGGCCCAATGTAAAGGCGCCCCAGAAGCCAGAATTGAGATAGGCAGCCTGCGCCGGCGTAAAGCCGGTCTGTTCAACGGCATAGGTATAGATCCAGCCGCTAAAGCTCACCTCGACGCCGACATAGACAAAGAGAAAAAGAACCGTCAGGCCAGTCAGTAAAATGTCGATTGTCTCTTGATTTCGCCCACTCTCTTCAACCACGCTACTGGGGCTGGGCAGCCGTGCCAGCCAAAGCGCAATCGGCACAAGGAGCAGCGCAATCGCCCAATAGGCCCAATCGATCCCGCCGCTCAGCAGAATTACCTGCGCCACAATCAAGGGTGAAAGAAACGCGCCCACGCCAAAGAAGAAGTGCAAAGCATTCATGACCGGCCCGACATTGGGCCGATGGAGCCAGACAATCAGCGTGTTGATGCCTACATCCATCGTGCCCTCGGCCAGCCCAAGCAGCAGCAGGCAGGCGACTAGAATCCAAAGTAACGGGACAAAAGGTACAAGCGCCATTAAGAACGCCATTGTCAAAATGGCGAGTGCCAGTATTGGGTGGCCGGCACGCCGATCATAAACCCAACCCGCCACGAGCGACCCGCCAAAATAGCCGAGCGCGCGCGCCGAAAAGAGGATGCTGATTGCGCTCAATTGGGTCCCGGTATTGGTTGCTAGCCCCGGCAACGTCGGCCCCAGCGAAGCACCCACCAGTCCTAACCCAATAAACGCAATATAATAGCCAATGGTAGTCGCCCGATTAGGTGGGCGATGCGCAGTGAGTTGGACTGGGGCCGACGCAGTTGTTGAACTCATTCAGCAAATCCATCCAGTGCGCTCACGGTAGCACCATTGCTGGCGTGGGTCGTGTAAACTTCAGGCCAAATGTTGGTTGCCTTGGGATACTTTTCGTAGATCTCGTCGGCGATTGCCTGCTCTGCACCCGGCTCAATCAGCGCAACCGTGCAGCCACCAAAGCCGGCTCCCGTCAGGCGGGCACCATAACAGCCGGGCGTATGGCGCATGGCATCAACCATCACATCGAGTGCTTCACTGCTCACTTCATAGTCATCACGCAGGCTATCGTGGCTGGCATTCATCAAGCGCCCCACCTCGGCCAGATCCCCTTGCCGGAGCGCCGCAATGGTCTGCATCACGCGCTCATTTTCTGTAACAACATGACGACAACGGCGATAGACTACTGGCGAAAGCAGTGCCTTGTGCGCTTCCAACTCGGCGCTGCTCACATCACGCAACGCTTGAATGTCGGGCAGTACTGTCTGCAAGATAGCTACCCCCTCTTCACACTCCCGACGGCGCTCGTTGTACGCGCTGCTCGCCAGCGAACGACTGGCTTTGGTGTTACCAATCACGAGCGATGCGTTCTCTGGCATTGGCACCAGTTCGTACGCAAGCGAGCGACAGTCGATCAGGAGCGCGTTGCCTTCCTTGCCGAGCATACTGATAAACTGGTCCATAATGCCACAGTTGACCCCAACAAATTTGTTTTCAGCCCGTTGGGCCACCTTGGCAACTTGCGGGCCACTTAGTTGATCAAGCTCATTAGAGGCATAGAGAAACGCGGTTGCCGTGGCGATCTCCAACGCGGCGGAGCTGCTGAGCCCGCTTGCTTTGGGCACGTTGCCACTCACCACAGCATCGATCCCGGTCAGCGTCGGCCCAGCTTCTTGCAATGCCCATGCCACCCCTTGCATATAGTTGGCCCAAAGCACCTGTTTATCATAGATCGTTTGGTCCAGATCAAATTCAAAAGCGCCATCGTACTCAGCGGAATAGATACGCACATGGCGATCCATGCGGGGCCGAAAGACGATCCGCACATCGCGTTTCAGGGCCACCGGTAACACAAAACCATCATTATAGTCGGTATGTTCCCCGATCAAATTGACGCGCCCCGGACCGATCGCGATGGCGGTCGGTTCAGTGCCAAAGCGTTCTTTAAAGAGATCAACCAATGATTGGGTACGATTATCTGTCATGTTCATCATTTCCCCCACAAGCGCGCAAAATTGTATACAAGTTCAAATTTCCTTCTTTACCATCCGCATAAAAGTTTTCAACGAGCAGTAGCTTCGCACCCGTCACCAACTGTTGCGCCTCTTTGGCATCGGTCTGATGGACAAAGCGCACGGCGTAGGCTCCCTGCTGCCAAGGGAGCAAGGCATCACCTGCTTCCACATCATTTTCTGCTAAACCGATAGTTTGCCACGCAATCTGCTTGCGCACAAACCGCATGCTCGATAAAAATTGCCAGTGCGAGAGGATCAATGTACCATCTGTGGCCAGGCAGCTAGCCAAGCTCTCTACCACCTGCTGTCGCAATGGCGCGCTGGGCACATGGTGCAGCGCGGCAAAGCAAACAACGAGATCAAATGACGCTACTTGGAGCGCGGCGTCAAAGGCCCAAGTAGTCCGTGTAAAGTCAGCTTGGGTAAAGCGTGCTTGCACAGTACGCAACGCGTCGCCATGCGCAGATGCCAGCGCTAACAGTTTGGCATCGCCATCAATCCCCACATATTCCGTACGGATCTCCCACTCATCGAGCAACCAGGCAAAACGCCCGTTGCCACAGCCGACGTCGAGCACACGCAACGGCCGCCCCACCGGTCGGGGGATCCACGGTTGCAGTTGCCGCCAGCCCACTGGTAAACCACCACGCGTGCCATCAAAGTCCGCAGCCACTGTCATATAAAATTCACGATTCAATTGTAACAACCGTTCCACTGTCGCTGGGGTCATCTGATGGATTCCATCCTACTTCTATGGTATACTTGGGTCGTCATTGGTCCAGTGTCATTGGTCCAGTGTCATTGAACATTTGTAATTAACAATTGATTATTGATTATTATCTCGGCTTGATCAACAACCATTATGAAACGTATTATCCCACTAGAAGAAATACCCAACGATAGTCTCGTTAAAAGCCAGGAATGGCAGGATAAACGCAGTGGCTACCATCCCGCCGACCATAGCGCGATCCTTCACGCCATCTTTCAACAGATCAGCAAAATCGACGAAGCCGAATGGGATATGCGCACCAGTCTTAAGCATATTTTATCCCGCTTTCCCAAGGACGGCAAAGGCTTCTATGCCAAGGCCGAATTGATCGCCGGCTACCGTCATCTCGTTGCCGAGGGCGACCTTGAGGCGGACCCGTTGCTGATGAAGCGAATCCGCATGAAGCCGATGCGCACGCAGAGTGGCGTCGCGCCCGTGACGGTGCTCACCGCGCCGGCTGGCTGCCCCGGCAAGTGTATCTTCTGCCCCGACGACTGGCGCATGCCCAAGAGCTATATTTATGATGAGCCAGGCTGCCAGCGTGCCGAACGCGATGGCTTTGATCCCTATCGTCAGACCCTGGGCCGCATCAATGCTTTTGAGAGCATTGGTCACGATGCCGACAAAGTCGAACTGCTGATTTTGGGTGGTACCTGGAGTGCCTACAGCCGCGATTATCGCGAATGGTTTGTCCAACGCTGTTTTGACGCCATGAACGCCGCTGGCAATCCACAATATGGCGGCTCCACCTCGTTGGCCGATGCGCAGGAGCAGAATATCAACGCCGCCCATCGCAATGTGGGGCTGGTGATTGAGACACGACCGGACTGGATCACGCCCGACGAAATCCGCCATCTGCGCAAGCTAGGCGTCACCAAAGTACAGATCGGCGTCCAGAGTCTCGATGATGAGATTCTGACGCTCAATCAGCGGGGGCACGATGTGGCGTCGGTGCGCGATGCATTGGGATTATTGCGTACCGCGGGCTTTAAGCTTCATCTCCATTGGATGCCGAATCTCTATGGCGCAACTCCTGAAAAAGACCGGGATGATTTCGCCCGCTTCTTCAACGACTCGGCGATTCGCCCCGATGAACTCAAGATCTATCCCTGTTCGCTGATTGCCGAGACCGAGCTATATGCGTTGTGGCAGCAAGGGGACTATCAGCCCTACACCGAGGCGGAATTGGTCAATTTATTGGCCGATGTCAAGCCGACAATTCCCCCTTACACACGGGTGAATCGTCTCTTCCGTGATATTCCCGCGCATCATATTCAAGCTGGTGTGAAATTGAGCAACTTGCGACAGGTGGTGCATGATGAGCTAGCGCGTCGTGGCCAGGAATGTGGCTGTATCCGCTGCCACGAGATCAAGCGGCGTGCGGTAACGGCGGATGAACTTGCACTCAAAACTTACAGCTACGAGACCGACCTGACGCGCGAATATTTCTTGTACTTTGTGACCAATGCCCAGAGCACCAACCCTGGCTTGATCGCCGGTTTCTTACGGCTAAGTCTGCCATTGACACCCGGTGTTGGCAGCCGAGCATTCCTCGACGAAATCGCCGACAGCGCGATGATCCGCGAGGTTCATGTCTATGGCCCTGCTCTCTCGGTGGGCAAAGAGAGCGATGGGCAAGCACAGCACACTGGTCTCGGCACCCGTCTACTCGATGAAGCCAAGCAGATTAGCCGCGCCGCCGGCTTTGCGCGCATGAGTGTCATCGCGGCCACCGGCACGCGTGCCTACTACGCCGCCCGCGGCTTTGCACAGGGCGAACTTTATATGTCAAGGAGCATTGAGTAATGGAAAGCGCTTTACTCGCGCAATGCACACGTGAAATATGCGAATTGCATGACTTTTTTCAAGGATGGTTTCGCGGGACGTTAGATGACAACGAAGTAAATTTTCAACGCTTCGCCGACGTGATGGATACGCAATTTACAATTGTGGGGCCAAATGGGGTGCTGGCGGCGCGCCCGGCGCTGCTTGAGGGCTTGCGTGCGGCCTATCACAAACAGCCTGACATTCGCATTTGGACGCAGAACCATCGAATGCTACAGCAAAGGGGTGAGTTTCTGCTCTGCACTTATGAGGAGTGGCAGGAGACGGCGCGGGCAACGACGGCGCGGTTGAGCAGTGTATGGTTTCAGCAACAGGATATCGCACCGCAAGGGCTTGTGTGGTTGCATGTCCATGAGACGTGGATTTCGCTGTTGGGCAACGGCTAAGGCTGTTCCAAAATTCAAATGATCATGTAACGAGCGTTTTTCGCCATCCATGAAGACACGCGAAGAGTAAGTGTTTCTTTGCGAAGCTTCCTGTGGCTTCGCGGAGCATTATTTTTCTGGAATGGCCTAAAAGGGATTGCTAAAGTTTATCGCCAATCAACGTGGCAAGTATGCTATCGCTCTGTTTGTTTTGTACAATGTGGATATGATAGAATCAGCGTATGAAAAAATATATTGCATTAGCAGTTGCACTGACGCTAGCAACAGCTTGGGTGATCAGCTTGGGTGCAACACGGTAGGATACCCTGTTGCGGTTGTACGTACGCGTAGCACCTTGGTGGCACCTTGGTCTCTTTATGATCTGGTTTGGTGCACAATTATGGGCAAATACACTTTTTGTCATTTGGATCTATGAACGTCCACTACGTCCACTACGGCAACGGCGGAAAGATCTTGCCCACCAACCACCACAACACGCCGGCTAGCGCCATAGAAAGAGGCAATGTCCATAAAAAGATGAGTCCCAGATGTGTTGATCTTCCTCGCGTATCCCCTCATAAAAGACTTTGCGTCCTGCTTCGCTGCGTCTAATCAGTTGCAATAAAATCATGCCGATTGCCATATTAAGCGAACCACATTCAATCAACCAACTCCCACCAAAACAAGATGCTAATCCCAGCCCAACAATAATACCGGTGAACGCCCAAAGCCCAGCAATCGTAAAAATCAGTAGAATCGCACGCATGAATAATTATTTCTAGCACTTTATGGCAGAGGTTATACAGGCGCATTCTGCATAACCTCTATGGAACCCCAGCGTATAGACTAACTGGCAGGGCTGATACTTAACACCCTGGCGTCATACGATACAACCCACCATTGCCCAACCCAATCCACAATGCGCCATCTGGTGCTGTCGTCACCGCTAAGAGCGGCCAGGCGAGCATTACCCGTTCGGCAATAATCTGTCCATCCGCAGCACGGCCCAAACGGTACAACCCAGGGTTAACCCCATATTGGCCAAAGAAGATTGTGCCATAGGCCCAGGTGATCCCGGTTGGGGCAGAGGTGTTGCGTAGCGCAACTACTGGGGCGGTATACCATGATTGTGGCGTAGTTAATGCTAGCGGAAAGCCGTAGTAAGGTGTCGATTCTTCCGGTGTGCCAGGGGGCGACGCCGAAGCCACATAGAGGTTAACCTCGTCACCGGCACTCACATTTTCGGGCACGTTGGTCGCGCCATTATCGGTGAACCAGAGACGGCCACTGGGATCGACCGTCAGCCCATAGGGATTGCGTAGACCGCGTGCTGCCGTCTCGAAGAGTTCAATATTGTATTCGTTGATCAAGCGATCGAGTGGCGCGCGCAAGAGCCGAGCGGCAAAGCGGTTGCCCCCAGAGACCACATTTTGCGCCCCCCCTTCGCTGATGCCCACAAGCGGACCATCTGAATAGCCATCACGTACGCCACCAGCAGAGATATAGATATAGCCATTCGTAATGGCGATCCCATCGTTGGCGTGGAAGAGCTGACTGTTGACGGCAAAGCCGCCAGCCAGCGTGTGATAGGTGCCGCCGTCCGGAATCCAGCCGACCTCGCCGGCGCGGTTGAGAAAGATCGCGCCATTGGCATACGCCATCCCTGTAATGCGGCTCGATTCGCTCATGATCTCGTTTGGTGTAAAGCGCGTGCTCGGATCATAGACGACAATCGAGCGACTGGGGTGATAAGCGTCGTAGAGAATATTGTTATCCTGCGGCCCATCCAAACGCGAGTCAAGCGCCACAAAGAGCCGCCCATCGGGCGCAAAGGCCAACGCCGTGATCGCGCGTTCGTTCTGTGTAAAGTGCTGATCCATACAAAAACCACCGCGCGGGGTCAGCCAGGGATCACTATCGGAGGGGGCACCCAAGCCAAGGGCCGCTGCTTGTAACCCTGCTTGAGGGATCGAGCCGACCGGTGGCGCAACTGCCGGAACGCTGGGAACTTCGGCCTCGGGACTTTCCCCATCTGGCACCACCGCAGCGCCACTGGGAGCGCCACTGGGAGCGCCACTGGGAGCGGACGCCGCAACATTGGGTACTGGGCGGGCAGCCGCCGGTACGATGGCCAAGGATTGCAATAAGTTTTGTAATTGGGCGGCGCGTGGCTGTACACCACAGCTAATCGGCAGGATCAGATCCGCGCTGACGACTTGTTGCGGCTCAGCCACGGGATCTTCACAGATATCAGGGACCGGGTCAATGTTCTCATCGGCAACCGTGAGCCAAAGCCCAGAAGCTTTTTCCGGCGGATCGCTTTCCTGAGTCAAAACCGTAGTCGGTGTCGCCACAGGGCGGCTATCAGTAGAAGGGGCAACGGTTTGCGCGATCTGATCCGTATTCGCTTGTTGACGCTGTTCCAACGCGCCGTCGTCGATCCACTGGCGAATCAGCTCACGTTCCTCTGGCTTGAGTTCCCCAATGAGCGGCATTTTGCCTGAACCCACTTGCTGCCAGAGAATCGACGCTTCACTATCACCGGGAATCACCACGGCACCACTGCTGCTGCCTCTCATCAAAGGCGCATACGCAGTCACTTGAAGATTCTTCTGTTGCACCACTGCGCTATGACAAGCGATGCAGTTGCGCTGAAAGATAGGCTGAATATCTTCCTGGTAGCCAAGTAACGTGACCGGATCCACCACAGGTGACCCAGCATTTTCGTCCGTGGTAGACGCAGTCGCGGTTATAGCAGCGGACTCAACCCGCGGTGGCGACACTGGCGTGGCTACCAATGTGGGTCGCAGTGTTGTTGTAAGCGTGCTGGTGACAGTGGGATTGCTCAACGGCGTGGATGTGTCACTCTTCGGCGAAAGACTTTCCACTGATGTCGGCGCAACCAACAAATTCACAGTCGCTGTCGTGTTGGTCACGATGCCGGTCACCGTCACCAAGGTTCCACGCGGAATACGGCCAACGCGACAGGAGTTCAATGTCGGAGATTCGCGCACATTTGTGTTTTGCAACGCAACACCGTAAACCGTCTGGCCAAGCGCCAAACAGGCTTGTAGTTGGCCAATTTCGGTAAAGGGTTCTATCGTCAACTGTGGATCACCAAGTGGATTGGGATCGTGAAAAGGAATCGCCGGCCCCGCCACAGAGAGCGCAGACGGGGATTGCAATTCCGGGGGAAGGGGTGGTGGTGCCACGGCTGTGGGGGCAGGCGAACAAGATGTAAGCAAAACTGCGATACAGATCAACAGATTGGGAACAAAGCCCAAACGTGCCGAAAGAAAACGAACGAAAGCTATCATTAACCAATATTCCTACTACCTATACGCTCACTGGCTCGATACGATAGTGGACTTACGCAGAGCGCCGGTCGAGTAGGCGGCTTTTTGCCGTATCGAAACCAGAGAGCTACATAACTCCTACTATAAAAACGGGTCCGCACATATAATGCGTGAGTACGGAAAAGCTGTAAAGTACGCAATACAATCGCTGCTGAGTTTCTATTGCCCAAGCAGCGATACGCAACGAGAAGAGCGCATCGTACCAATGAGACTACCCAGTTAACCTGCAGACAACACTTCTTGCGCCTGTACAATATCCTGCTGGATCTGTTGGACAAGTGCATCCAGCCCGTTAAAGCGCACTTCCCCGCGCAGTCGGGTGATAAATTCAACCGTTAGTTGTCGACCATATATGTCACCGTTTTGAACTTGTTTGGCAAAGTCTGCCGGGTGATCTGCTGGGGGATCTACCGGGGGATCTACCGGGGGAAATGAAAAGAGATGCACCTCCAAGCGGCGATGTAAGCCATCAACCGTGGGACGCACGCCCAGATTGGTAACGCTATCAAAGTGATAGTGCTCTTCACCTAGTGCAAGCCGCACACGCGTGGCATAAACACCATCGGCCGGCAGCAATTTATCCTCTGGGGTTTGCACATTGGCAGTGGGAATCCCAATTTGGCGGCCACGCTGATCGCCCTGAACGACAAGGCCCGTGACTTGATAAGGACGCCTCAACATGGTCGCTGCCCGTGTTACATCCCCTTCGCGCAGCGCCTGGCGGATGTAACTGCTTCGCACCGAAAGGCCTTGCCATTCCACCGGCTCAATCACATGAACCGTGTAGTCCAATTCTCGGCCAAGATCACGCAAAAAGGGCAAGTTACCCCGTCGCCCTTTCCCCAAGGCAAAATCAGGACCGACAACTAAGACTGCTAATCGCAAGTGCTGCTTTAACAACCGGACAAATTCTTCTGCTTCAAGCGCGGCAGTCTCTTTGGTAAAGGTCTGAATCACACCAAAATCGACGCCCAACTGTGCGGCTAATTGTAAACGCTCGGTGGGTGTGGTCAATAGCCAATGGGGTTGGTCTGGGCGCAATACTGCCAAGGGATGGGGATCAAAGGTAACAAAGCCACTTTGTAGCGGTTCGACCAAGCGACCATGATCGCCCGATGCAGCAATCATGACCATCTGTTGCAAAAGGGCTTGATGGCCACGATGTAGCCCATCAAAATTGCCAATCGTGAGACAAGACGGTGTGGCAAGTGTAGTACTGTCAATATTGACCAGAGTCAGCATAGGGTATCCATTTGCGAGTTGCGAGTTGCGATTGTCTACCTCGGAATCTGCAACCTTTAATCGTCTTGCTCGTTAATCGCCAACCATTTTTCGGCCTTCCACAACGCATGCGTTGCAGCGCCGGTTCGCCATTCCAGGCAACGGATTACACCAAGAAAAGTACCCTGGTTGTCGACAGCTTTGGCCAGAAAAGGCTCGTTGCCATCCGGTGTAAGTGGACACACTGCCGTCGGCAACAGTACCGTCGGCAACAGTACCTTCTGCCCGTGCCCCAATCGTACAACAAATTCCTCATCGAGAACAATTTCCGGTAGATCAAGCGCCATCCCTGCCGGAAGAAAGGTTTCGGCAAGTTCTCCGGTAGACGCGGCTGCCTCCAATTGTCGCAACGTGAATGCATCTTTCACGGTGAAAGAGCCCACGCTTTCTCGATGCAACTGGCTGAGATGCGCACAACTGCCCAATGCCAGGCCAAGATCGTACGCCAAGCTGCGAATATATGTACCAGCAGAGCAGTGGACTCGGATGGTCAATTGGTCGGGTGCACGCCAGGAAATCAACTCAATCTGGTGAATCTTTACCGGGCGTGCGACAACGGTTACCTCCTCGCCGCGTCGTGCTTTGCGGTGGAGACTTTCTCCGCCTTGCTTCAGGGCAGAATAGATGGGTGGGACCTGTAAAATATCACCTTGGAAAGAAACCAACCTCTCTTCAATTGCGCTTTCGGTTAAAGCAGGAACAGGAAGGGTAGTAACGGTCTCTCCCACAGCATCATACGTATCGGTTGCACGTCCCAAAGTAATCTCGGCTAGATAGCTCTTGTCGTGTCCTTGATAATATTCAACCAATCGTGTGGCCTGCCCTAGACAGAGCACCATCAGCCCACTTGCCATTGGATCAAGCGTACCTGTGTGACCAATACGCCGCTGGCCGCTCCAACGTCGCACCATTTGAACAATATCATGGCTGGTGTAGAGGCGCGGAATCTCTTTGTTGGCAGAAGCGACAGGATTTGCGAAGGGCTGCTGCACTTTGGTAGAGGGTTCAGGAGTATGCAGATAGTCGTTTCCGGCTATCTGTTGTAACCCAGGCTTATTAACCAGTAACAGCCCATGAAGATGATTTTCACGACGAGGCACGCGCGCTCAATGCTCCTAGATGATAGAGGGTAGGTAGACTGATAAATCGGTAAATGTGTAAATCGGTAGATTGGTAAATGGGTAAAGATGTCCTACCAATTTACTTGTTTACTTGTTTACTTGTTTACTTGTTTACTTGCACCCGATGTACCGCTTTCAATGCCGATACAACACGAGCAGTCACTTCTGCCAAAGTACCGGGCAAAGTAACACCACTTGCCGGCGGATGACCGCCACCACCAAGCTCGAAAGCTAATGTACCCACATCAAAACCGGGCTTGGCTCGGAAGCTACATTCTACCCCTAGTTGTCCAGTTTCGTCTATTTTTTCAGTAAAGGTTGCACTAATATCAGCTTCCACAGCGGTAATTAGCATACTACTGAGTTGTCCATCATCCTCTGTGCCGGCCGCCTCGCGCTGGTTGAGGCTGATCGTCGTCCAGATGACCCCTTCTTCTAGCTGCACATTCGCCAAGAGCTGTCCCCACAGCCGAAAGGTACCAAATTCGCGGCGATTCAGGGTACGCGCCACAATCTCAGAGAGCTTCACACCGCTCTCCATCAGGCGCGTGGCAGCTTCCATCACCGCGGCATCCGTATTGCTGGTGCGGAAACAGAGGGTATCCGTCACAATGCCGGTGAGCAGACACTCAGCGATGGCTCCCGTCAAGGGCACAGCGAGCGCATCAGCGAGCCCCACCAGCATCTGACAGGTGGCAGCACAGCTGGGATCAATCCAGTTGATCTGGCCAAACCGGGTGTTGGTAAAGTGATGGTCAATTACGAGCAGTGGAATGTGCGTATGTTCATCCGGGTGATAAATCGTCCCTAACCGGTCAATACTCGAAGCATCTAGTGCAATAATCAGATCATAGGTGTCGGCAACCGCTTTAGGCCCAATGATTGCATCGGCCCCAGGCATTAGCAAAAACTGTTCTGACGTTGTGTCATGCATCGCCAATATTGTTTTTTTGCCCAAATGGCGTAAGAGCCAGCCCATGCCAAGCAGGCTACCATAAGCATCACCATCCGGATTTACGTGGCTGACACAGAGAATCTGATTGTGAGTTTGTATAGCGTGCAGAACAGCTTGATCAATACCCATAAATGCTTTTCCTATTGCCTAATCTACGGTTGCTCTCTTCTCCGTACAGAAAAAAAGGTTTTGTGAAATGCACAAAGGCACCCTTCACAAAACCTTTTCAGCCCATTTCTGATAGCCATCAATCTTACACAGAAGCATCACTTTCGTGCACTGGTGTAGGATCAAGATGTTCTTCACGTTCCTGTGCAATTTGGCGCAGTAGATCATCGACACGCGCCGCTTTTTCGGGGGTATCATCATAATAAAAGTTGAGCTCGGGAACCATCCGCAAACTACAGCGCACGGCTAACTGACCACGCAAATAGGGTGTTGCCCGCTCTAATCCTTTTATGACCTCGCGACGTGACACATCTTCCTGCTGATGGTTGACAAAGACTTTAACATTGCGCAGATCCCGGCTCACCTGCACGGCAAGTACGGTGACCAGCCCTAGCTTTGGATCATCAAGTTCATTGGCAACCATAATGCTGAGCTCTTCATACAGCAGTTCAGTTACTCGTTGTTGACGAATTGTTGTCATAATACCCTCTCCTGTTTGGTGTAACAAGAATGCCATCGCAAGCGACCGCATTACCCGTACACACAGCGTTTTGGAAAGACGACAGCGATTACGATTAGCCTATGCCATCAGCTTGCCATAACAAGAGAAACCTCCTCTACTCACTTTCATCGGTCTATGACAGAGTCACCAGGTCGTTAGCGCACCCGATATTTTTCATAGATTTCGATGATATCCCCATCCTGCAACTCATTATCATGATCCGACAGACGAATCCCACATTCAAAACCAGTGCGAACCTCGGCAGCATCTTCTGTAAAACGCCGCAGCGTATCCAAGCGCATGCCTTCATAGAGCATTTTGCCATCCCGCATAATACGGGTTAGGGCATTACGCTTCGCAATACCATCGATGACAGTACAGCCAGCGATCATCCCACGGCGCAGCTTGAAGAGTTGCAACACCTGGGCATGGCCAATCGTCCGATCTTCATAGATCGGGTCGAGCATCCCCTTCAACGCCAGATCAATATCCTCAATCATCTTGTAGATGATGTCATAGTGGCGAATTTCGATCCCCGACTGTTCTGCACGGCTTTGCGCAGCACGATCGGTATCGACGCTAAAGCCGATAATAATCGCCTCGCTTGCTTCGGCCAACATCACATCAGATTCCGAGATATCGCCAATCGTTGCCTGCAACACCTTAATATTGACTTCTTCATTGCTCAGTTCCTGCAAACTATTGAGGACTGGCTCTAAAGTACCCTGCATATCCGCACGGACAATCAGATTAAGCGTTTTGACTTCTTTGCCATCGAGGCGGGCAAAGAGATCGTCCAAGGACATTTGCGGACGCACCAACGACTTGGCGACATCTGCTGCGTCCAATTGACGTTCTTCGGCTTGACGGCGCGCTTCTCGATCGTTCTTCATCAATTCAAAGTGTACACCGGCACCGGGAACTTCTTGGATCCCGAGTACAACAACTGGTGTGCTTGGGCCGGCCTCTTTGATAATCTTACCAGTGTCGTCAAACATCGCTTTGATGCGACCCCACGTTGTGCCGACAGCAATCGAATCACCCTGTCTAAGCGTCCCATTTTGTACAAGCAATGTCGCAGTGACGCCACGGGACTTATCTAACTCTGACTCAATAACAGTACCAACACATTTCCCTTTGGGATTTGCTTTATACTCTTCAATCTCTGCCACAAGTAGGATATGCTCCAACAGATCGTCAATTCCTGTACCATTGAGTGCACTAAGCGGTACAACCATCGTCTCACCACCCCACTCTTCGGACTGAAGCCCCTGCTGTGCAAGCTCTTCCATCACCCGCTGTGGATTGGCATTGGCCTTATCAATCTTATTAAGTGCGACGATGATCGTTACACCGGCAGCCTGCGCGTGGCTAATCGCTTCTTTCGTCTGTGGCATAACACCATCATCGGCGGCCACCACCAAAACAACAATATCCGTTACCTGGGCACCACGGGCACGCATCGACGTAAATGCCTCATGGCCGGGCGTATCAAGAAATGTAATTTTTCGCCCGTCTAGGGTCACCTGATAGGCACCGGTACGCTGCGTAATACCGCCCGCTTCACCGCTAGCCACATCCGTATGACGGATCCGATCCAACAATGTCGTCTTACCGTGATCAACATGACCAAGGACAGCCACCACCGGCGGACGCGGTGCGAGTGCATCTGCACCCGTTTCTTGCACTACACGCTGAATCAATGAGCGCTTGGCCCGTGGTGGCGATTCCGGCTCGGCTTCTTCGACCATCGCATCGGCTGGTTGCTCATTATCCGGCCATTGTACTTTAACCCCCAACTCTTCGCCCAAAATAACGGCTGTGTCATGATCCAGATTGTGGGTAATAGGTGCCATGATGCCGTATTGCATCAAGATTTTAATTAGATCAATTGGGCTGCGTTCCATGAGCACAGCCAAATCGCGTACAGTGATATAATCACTGACAACGATATCGGTGGGCAATACTTTCTTGACTGGTTGTGCTTTGGGCGCAGGGGCTTTGGCCTGTCCGGGACGCCCATTCTGTTGACCATTCTGCGGACGACCAGTTCGTTGATCACCTCTATTCGCAGAAGCAGGGCGGCCATTGTTATCACGCCGACCATTTTGCCCATTATCACGCGGTGCTGGTTTGCCCCCTTGTTGTGATTTCGGGCGCTGCTTTGTATTATTCACTGCTGGTTTACCTTGTGTTGCCATATAGCCGATCCCCCTTCTGAAATCATGCTGTCTTCATCGGGCGTAACTTCATATTGGGAGCACAGCCCATGTGAAATATACCCGCCACTTAGAATCTGTCTGGAAATTCTCTATATCGATCGTTGCTCACGAAAACAACGGTAAGCCCACGACCGAACTTCAAGATAGATTCTTACTTAATCAGGCTCCTATATACTCCGCAGCAGCACATAACGACCGTTTTCCTCACAGAAAACAATTCTTTATGGCGCTACTCATATTGTCGCCGAGTCATGCGATGGCCCAAAAGAACTTTACGATTACGCAGGGAGTCCCTGAGTAGGGCATTTCCCGCGTTGGGACAAATCTGATTTTTCAGATAGGTCTAACAGTTGGGGTGAAACTCAGCTTGTGAACGATACACACAAGACAATAGTAGATCCACGACTGTGCACCTTATCCAAAGTTTATATTGATTCTTCTAACGTAGAGGGGTCGACATTCAAGCAAAGCACTAGAACATCATCTACTATCCAAATCCGATTCCAACTCATCCATTGCGCGACACTAAGGATTTTGCCGAAAATTCTCTGTTCCCAATGGGCTACAACCGCTTTTCGGCTAGGTTCTATTTTCTTCTCAAACCACGAAAGGGTTTAGAGAGAAGCGCAAGTATGGCTACAATCAACGATTTGTACAGCAATGCTTGTGATGAACGAGGCTACTTGTCAGGCAAGAGGAAAGAGCAGTAGAGTAATGCGTGGAAATAGGAAGAGCAAACGAATTTTAACTATCACCATTCATGGTGACCTCCGTGCCCTCTATCCACACCACATCTCGGCTGCGAAGTCCAAACATGGACTTCCTCCCCTTGCTTATGCCAACGATCCCCTTGTTGGCACACACTTTATGCGTTGCCATGACAAAATTTTACTGTAAGTGTTAGCCGAATCATCGGAATTATCCCGTTAGTCTTTAATTGGACTCCAAACAAAAATTGTATCAAACAAATTGATATCTTACAAACTATCTCAGATGTTTGGGAGCATCTCAGTTTGTGGGCGAGTTGAAGACAGAGGCCCAAAGTAGATCGAAAGAATCGGAAAGAACAGTTGCGCGAATCGGGATAAGGCGCTGTAAGCCCTTACGAGACCAGCGCATGCCCGGGCCAGTA
>DAOUCA010000055.1:0-42490 GCA_034432375.1 Caldilineaceae bacterium | reverse complement strand
GTTCAGAATGAGAACCGGAGTTTTGCGGACCAACGGGATCGCGTGCGTCGCACTGACCGCCAACTGCTTCCAGTCCGCTAGATGCTTCCGTCAGTGCGACGCACGCGGGCCGAAACTAGGGGTTTCATTCTGATTTGAGTATAGCACTCTCTGTGCAAGAACAACAACTGTCAGAAAACTTGCCCCACAAACTCAATCGTGGTGAATGTGAAGCCATCGCAGTGGCCCAATGTCGCCACGCACCACTGCTGAGTAATGATAAGCGGGCTGTTCGCTATTGTTTGGATAATGGCATCACCGTATTAGATTTGCCTGCAGTTCTGAATCTGCTCTGGACACAGCAACTTGTTGCAAAGGAGCAAGTTGACGCGATGATTCAGAAGATGGCCGAGCGCGAACGGTTAATTCTTACTGAAGCGCAACGTCAGCGTATTTTTGCGCCGCGTATATGCCGTCGCTGAATCCGCTATCGACGGATTTTTGCAATGCGGATCCACAAATTTCCCCCATTTGACAAGGCCCTCTCTCCAAACCGATAATAAAGTTTATGCGCTGAGAATCCATACTAGGCGAATCAGTTAGCCCAAATCGAAGGGGGAATTCGCTCGCATGTCGCTTTGAGTTTCATTAAGAGTCTATCCGTAAATTCTCTGTTCCCGCTGGGCCACAACCGAATTTACGGATAGACTCTGAATACGATCTGGAGATCTGTGCCATGTCCCAAGAGCTACTCTTCAAACCCTATCATTTCGGCCCCGCGGAAAAAGCAACGATGGATCGCGACGGCCATTTCATTCTACCCGGGATTTTGACGGATGAGGCGTGTGCCAAGTTAGTCTCGTCGCTCGCCCATATCGAAGACCTAATTACTGCCGGTGTCGCCGACCCGTTGCCCAATCGCAATGCGGCTGAATATGACGGCTATCTGGAAAGCCTGATTGCCCATCCGCAACTATTGGCGTTGGCCCACAGCGTATTGGGGGAGGCGATCCGCTTTGACCACTGTGTCACGCTCAATCGACCGGGCGGTAACCAAGGGATTCGCTGGCACAGCCATGAATACGCCGATGATGATCCCAGCCTTGGCTTTATTCGCATCTTTTTCTATGTCAGCGGCTTTGAAAAAGGCGATGGCAATTTGAAGGTGGTGCCGGGGAGCCATCTCTTCCGCGATCCGGCGATTGACGCCCATTCAGATGAGGAATTTACCGCCCAGTGGTTGGCCGGCAAACGCCATCCACTGACGGGGGAACCGCTCCAGATTGTGGATTTGGTGGCCCCGCCCGCCACGGTTGCCCTAATGTGGACGCACGCGGCCCACGCCGTCTGCCCCCGTCAAGCGGCAAGCGCAACCCGGTGGAGTGTTGTCTATGCCTATCGTAACCCAGGTCGCCCCTCGCGTGCTCGCTGGATTACGGAGGCATTTGAAAAGAAACCGATCCCGGGTGCTGATGGATTGATGGGTTTGTGATGACAACCATCCGTCCAATTACTGCTGGACCAAAATTCCATTGGTTCGGCTATTATGACAAATTGCAATTTGATCCCACCAGCCGCTACGTGCTTGGCATGGCGGTCGACTTCGAGCATCGTTCCCCCCAGCCCGACGACGTGATTGAGATCGGCATGGTCGACCTGCATGATAACGACCGTTGGATAGCGCTGGGTGAGAGCCGTGCGTGGGGCTGGCAACAGGGGTGTATGCTCCAGTGGATTCCCAGTTCGGCTAGCGAAACTATCTGGAATGACCGCGCCGGGGATCGCTTTGTTGCGCATATTGTAGATGTGCAGACGGGGCAACAACGCACGTTGGATTATCCGATTTACACGCTTGCTCCCGACGGTCGCACCGCTATCGGTACTGACTTCCGGCGCATCAACCACATGCGCCCGGGTTACGGCTATGCCGGTATCCCCGACCCCAACCACAATGTGTTGGCTCCGGCGGACACGGGCATCTATCGCGTTGATCTGCAAACAGGGGAAGCCGCGCACCTCATCACCATTGCTGAAGTTGCCACCATTCCCTACCGACATGGTAGCTTAAGCGAAGCCAAACATTACTTCAATCATCTGCTCTTCAACCCCGACGGCTCGCGCTTTATCTTTCTCCACCGCTGGCGCTTTGGCACGGGCGGTTTCCACACGCGCATGATGACCGCAGCGGCGGATGGTTCGGATCTGCGTGTGATCGATGACTACGGTCACACCTCGCACTTTATCTGGCGCGACCCGCAAACGATTCTCGCCTGGTCGTGGCATCCGTCGCACGAGTGGGCGTTCTATCTCTATCCAGATGCGGAGATGGATGGCGGCGAGGCACCAGAAGTGGTTGGTAAAGAGGTCATGACGCGCAACGGCCACTGCTCCTATTTGCCCGGCAACGAATGGATTCTCAACGATTGTTATGGCGGCCAGACCGCGGGGCGGTTGCAAGAACTCTATCTTTATCATGTCGCCAGCGCTCAACGCCGCGAGTTGGGTGCCTATCACACGCCGGTCGACTATGAGGGCGAGTGGCGCTGCGATCTGCACCCGCGCTCTAATCCGGATGGCCGGCTGGTGACCGTCGATTCACCGCATGGGGGCAATGGCCGGCAGATTTATTTACTTTCGCTTGCATAGAAATAAGGTATAGATATGATTGCTATTGAAACAGTACTAGCGGATTGTGGCGTCACAGATGGGACGATCACGCAGCGCCACCGCGATGAATTGGACGGACAAGGCTTTACGGTCTTTCACAATGTGATCGATGCGACGTGGCTGGCCGAAATGCGGGAAACCTTTGAGCGCCTCATGGCGGAAGAAGGCGACCGCGCGGGCAGTGAGGTGGGCCAACATCCCGGCATTCGCCGCCTGGCCGATCTGGTCAACAAAGGCAGCGTCTTTGATCGGATCTACATCCATCCGGTGGTCTTGGCCGCGGCCTATTATGTGATCCAGCGCCCCTTTAAGCTCGTTTCGCTTAACGGGCATGATCCCTTGCCCGGTCATGGACAGCAGGGGCTCCACTCGGACTTTGGCGGGCCACGCGGCGATGGGCGCGGTCACCAGACCAATGCACTCTGGATGCTCGATGATCTCACGCCCGAGAATGGCCCAACGCGTGTGGTGCCCGGCAGCCATCGCTGGCCGACTTTCCCCAAAGAGGAGATGGCTGATCTGCTGGCGGCGCACCCACAAGAGACTTACATCACCGGCCCGGCGGGCTCGGTCGCCTTTTTCAATGGTCAGATCTGGCACGGTAGCACCACCAACCGGACAGACCAGATGCGCCGCGTCTATCACTGTGCCTTTACCGCACGCGAAAATCCCCAGCAGACCGACCAACGGGCCTATTTGCGGGCCGAGACCGAAGCGCGATTGAGTCCGGCAGCACGCTATATTTTGGATCTCTAACCGCACAGAAGGCCACTGGTTGCCAAAGGTTCGCCTGCACTAGGTAAAGCTGATCCACGAAGAGACACGAAGGCACACGAAGAAAAGCAAAACCTTTTGTGTCTCTTCGTTGATCCCTTTTAAGACTTTCCTTTTTTGTTAACTACTCCCCCGTTTGCAGCCAATCGAGATCAAACCGGGCCACCGTCAGAAAGCGGGTGTCGGTCATGCGCTCGACCATGCCGTTCTCATAGATGCAGAGGAGTGTCCCATCCGTGGCCTCGGCCAAGTCGGAATAGCCGGAGGGGCCAGCCTCGAGGACGCGCGATACCGGCCAACTTTGGCACTCATCGCGGCTCAGCTTGACCGTAACCCGTTTGCGGTCGTGATGGAGATTGCCACCGGTGGGGGTCAATTCATTCTCCAGATTGTCGGGGTTGGCGAAGAGGAAGATCGTGGATCCATCTGCGGTTTTTTGGTCGAGCCGGAGCAGGCTGGCCATACAGACCGGTTCGAGCAGTGCTTCGTCAAAGCGCGGGGTTGTCCAACCCTGTGCGCCGTCGGGGCTGATGGCAATCAACCGTCGATTCGCTTTGGCCTCGCTGCGGATGTTGCACAGGACCCGCCCATCGCTCAGTTCGACCGCCAGCGTTTCGCTGGGGTTACTGATCCGTTCATCGGTGTGGACAAAGATCGCCCCGCAAGACCAGGTCGCGCCATGATCATCGCTGTAAATGGTCGCCACTTCCGATGGTCGGTGGCCCAGATGGCCGGGGCCAAACTCGCTGCCGCTGCCATCTGACATCCAGACCGGCACAACGAACCGCCCATTGCGCAGTTGGATGCCATGACCGGGGCCAGTGGCGATGACGCGCCAGGGGTACTGTTCACGGAAGGGGAGCAGCATCGCGGTAATTTCCACCGGTTCCGAGAAGGTGGCACCATCGTCGTTGCTGTGCATGGCAAAGAGCCGTTCATACTTGTGGCAATAGAGCGCGTGGACGGTGCCTTCCTGGGGGTCGCTGATCAGGACAAAGTTGCTGATCGGGCCCGGCCCATATTGGGCATGGTCAACCACCACCTGCCGTGGCTCCCAGGTGACGCCACCATCCAGGCTACGCCGCAACAGGATATCATTGCTATCCCAATCGCCACCGCCACCGCGGCGCGCTTCCGCGGTCGCCAGTATGGCACCGCCCGGGGCACGCAGAATCCCCGGCACGCGGTAGTTGTGGTAACCCTCTTTGCGCGCTTCAAAGAGATTGATCTTTTCTAACATGGTGCATCCTTCTTTCCAGAGGTACTTTGTAACTATTCAGCCGAGGGCTGAGCCTGTCGAAGGCGGAGGCGGGCTTCGACAAGCTCAGCCCTCGAGAACCTGAACCAGTTGGTAAGTGAAAATCTTTACAAACGGAGCAAGTTTTTCTATGTCGACACGGATTGATAGAAACACGGATGAATTATTCTGAAAAAATCCGTGTTTCCCACAATCCGTGTTCACAAAAGTTTTCCTTAGAATATTGGGGCAGGTGGTCGTTGACATAGTTGTTTTATCCGTAATATCTACCTCACCCCCAGCTCCACTGCCAGTAAGATACTGTTGGCGAATTGTCCTACGTCCCCGGCACAGGCCATGAGTACCCCTATTAACGTACCACTGTTTGGCCTGTGCCGGGGACGTTTAGCCCGCGATCTCGCATTCGCCAACAGTATCCAGTAAAGTAAGAGGCGGAACGTGTACTCAGCGTCCCCAGACGCTGATCCCGCCTGGACGGGCTGCGCATCTGGGGATGCGCACTACTCGCTTAAGTAAGAGGCGAAACGTGTACTCAGCGTCCCCAGACGCTGATCCCGCCTGGACGGGCTGCACATCTGGGGATGCGCACTACTCGCTTAACTTAATGACAGTGACCTCCAACTTGACCCCGACATCAGAGAGGGAGAAGGACTCCTCCTCTGCGTGCGGGGGAGGTTTGGGGGCGTACTTATATAGTTGCTTTTATCCCTTGATCCCGCCAATCATCACGCCTTTGACAAAGTAGCGCTGAATAAAGGGGTAGACAAAGAGCACAGGCACGGTGCTCACCAAGATCAGGGCAGAGCGCAGGGAGGCGGCTGGCGGTGGGTTTTCGGTAAAGGCAAGCTCTTCCATCCCCTGCATAGAGGTCGAGGCGAGCAGCCCACGCAAGATGATCTGCAAGGGGCGCATATCCGCACGGTCGATATAGATCGCGGCATCAAACCAGGCGTTCCAGTGGTAGACGGCGTAAAAGAGCCCAATCGTGGCGATCACTGGCAGCGAGAGTGGGAGGACTATGCGCCACAAAATTACGGGGGGGCTTGCGCCGTCAACAATTGCCGCTTCAAAGAACTCTTCGGGCAGGCTCATAAAGAAGTTACGCATAATCAGCAGATTCCAGGCGCTGATCAGGCCGGGGAAGATCATCGACCAGAGCGTGTTGCGCAATCCCAGGGCATCGACCAGCAGAAAGCGCGGGATGAGGCCGCCACTAAAGACCATTGTCACAAAGATGAAGATCGTTAACGCCACCCGGCCCGGCAATTTGCGTTGGGCTAAGGTGTACGCCATCGGCACGGTAAAGAGTAGATTCATGAAGGTGCCGATGACGACCCGCAAGCCGGTGACCCGGTAGGCATTGAAGATCACCTGGCTGCGCCGTAAGAGGATCTCATAGGCCCCAAAGCTAATCGCTTTTGGATAGAGCACATAGCCACCGCGCTGGGCAAACTCGGCTTCGCTGATAAAAGAGGTCGAGACGACGATGAGAAAGGGCAGCAAAAAGGCCAGGGTCAGCAGAATCAGGAACAGATAGATCAGCCCGTGGACGATCCGTTCATTGCGTGATAATTTGAGCATAGAGAACTACCTACCTACTTATCTACTACGGCAACGTTAAATTTCAATTAGTAGACAGAATGAACAAGATTTACAGGATTGCTCTCCGGTGTAGCAATCCTGTAAATCTTGTCGAATTTAACGTTGTCGTACTACTTACCTACCTACCTACCTACTTCTTTCTACCAGATCCCCTGTTGCCCCAAGCGCTGGGCCAACCAGTTGGCGGCCAGGATGAGCAGTAAGGAGATGCCCCCCTTAAAGAGACCCACCGCGGCCGCAAACGAATATTTCAGTGCCAGCAACCCTTCGCGGTAGACGTAGGTATCAATAATATCCGAGACACTATAAACGGCAGGCGAATAGAGCAGCAAGATCTGCTCAAAGCCGGCGTCGAGCAGGTTGCCGATGTCAAAGATGAAGATAATGGCAATCACAAAGGCGATACCAGGAATGGTAATGTGACGCGCCATCTGGACCCGAGTCGCGCCGTCGATCGTCGCCGCTTCATACAAATGTGGATCGATGCTGGACATGGCGGCGAGATAGATAATACTGCTCCAGCCCACCGTTTTCCAGACATGCGAACCGACCAGAATCCACGGAAAGGCTGTTGGATTGGTGAGAAAAGACCACTGTTGGCCGGTGAGATTGTTGAGCGTTTCCGTCACCAGCCCTTCGCTCGTGCCAAAGAGCGCGGCGATCAGCCCGGTCACCACCACCCAGGAGATAAAGTGGGGCAAGTAGGAGATCGTCTGGACGATCCGTTTGAAGGAGCTGTGCATCACCTCATTGAGCATGAGCGCAAAGAGGATTGGCGTGGGAAAGCCAAAAAGAATCTTGAGTCCACTGATGATGATGGTGTTTTGCACTACATCCCAGAAAAAGATTGAGCTAAAAAAGCGATCAAAATGCTTGAGGCCAACCCAAGGTGCGTCAATTATGCCCTGGACGCCGCCAAAGGGTGAGACGTCCTTGAAGCCAATGACAATGCCGACCATCGGGACGTAATGAAAGATCACAAAATAGAGGATGCCCGGTAGCGCAAGCAGATAATAGAAGCGATAGGTCCACACTCGCTTGAGTGATTGCCTGAATTTGCGCTGCTCGCGTGATTTGGTGCCTAGCAGCGGCAGGGGATGGATCTGTTCTTGGGCCATGGCGAAAATCCCACAGGTTCAATCAATTCACATATTCAAGGTTGGCGGCTTGGCAGCAGTGCTTTGCTAAGGTTGCCACAGAGGGCACAGAGGGCAAAGAGAGCACAGAGAATTAGCGTGGTAGGCCGGCAGTTCGATTTCTCAGCGAAGGCGAACTGCTAATCCCGGCTTTCATGCGTCATGGGATAGCAATCTGTATTTTCTCTGTGTACTCTGTGCTCTCTGTGGCGATGGAGTCTACTGCGCCGTGAATTCGTTGTACTGAGCCGTCAGGGCATCGATCCAATCTTGCATACCCGCGCGATTGAGGTCGTCGACAAAGCTGTCCCATTCGTCCAGCGAACGCTGACCGGTGATAAAGAGGATCATCTGTTCATCCAGCAGCCGATTTAGATCGCCTAAAGTGGGGACTTCCTCGGCCACCCGGCTTAAATTGTAGGGCACGGCAGCGTCAAAAGGCATTTTGGCGTCTTCGAGGTTGATCAGTTCGTTGGCCAGATATTCGCCATGCCACGCCCGCGCCGGGTCGAGGACGGTGTAACGAATCTCGATATTCAAGTTCGGCATCATATATTCACTGACATAGCCGCTGTCGGGATCGCGGTCGACGACGTTGTTCGCTTCGTCTTCATACCACCACATCTCTTCTGGAATGCCATAGCGCGCGATTACCTGGTTTTCAATCGTCTCATCGCTGTAGACCCAATCCATAAATTGGATCACTGCGGCTGGATTGGCCGCTTTCTTGGTGACCACATAGGCGCTGGCATTTTGCGGGCGGACAGTCGCCAGGTAGCCCAACGGCCCGGAGATGCTGGTACGTGTCCATTCAATCCCCTCACAGGCACTTTCGATCTGTGGCGTAATTAGCGTAATGCGCGAGTACCAGCCCATCCAGACACCGAGGTTACAGGTGCGGAAGAGCTCTGGTTCATCGAATTGGGTAAAGGTATCGGCGTAGAAATAGCCTTGTGTCCACCATTCATTGAGCTTGGTCAACCACTCTTGGACGCCAGGCTGCAAGACCCACGGTTTGACCAGGCCATCGCTGGTGTCGAGCCAATTGGACATGCCATTGGCCGTGAAGCCGCCCAAGGTCGCCCAATGGATGTCGACCGGGCGGGTGGCAACCATCGCCTCCGGATTGAATTCCTTGAAGGCCGCCATTACCGCCTCCAACTCTTCCAACGTGGTTGGCACATCTAGCCCCAATTGATCGAGCCAATCCTGGCGCACCCAGGTGATATAGGGATTCGTTGGCGTGCTGCGCGGAATCCCCATGATGTTGCCGTCTGTGTCCTTCATGATCTCCCATTCTGCCGGCGGAATCACCGTTGTGAGGTTGTGACCGTACGTTTCCAGCAACTCATTTAAGGGAATGATCGCATCTTTGTAGTCATGCCAGCCGCCGCCAGTGGGGGTCTGGAAAAGATCGACCGGATCGCTGGAACCGAGCAGCAGATTTAGTTGTTCCGGGCCGGGGGCCGAAGGTACGATCGCTACCGGGCGGATCCCGGTCTGCTCGACAATGTAATCCTGTACCCGTTGCAGCACATCGGGGTTGCTGCCGCCGGTGTCAAACTGGAGCGTGCCGGAGTTGTTGAAGAGGTAGATGGTCGGTGCGTCACTGGTCGCTGCGTCACCGTTGCCACTCTCGGCGGCAGGGGCAACGCCGGCGCAGGCCGATAACAACAAGCTGGCAACGACAAGCAACGATAACAACAAGCTGCGCATGTTCGTCATGATCTTCTCCTTTGGTATAGCAAATGTTGATTATAGGGAGCAAAATTAGTAATGCGTAGGCGGGGGAGCAATTTCAACAGAACTTCACTAGATGGGTGCGTCCCATTTTGGGGGATTACACAGAAGGACAAAATTGATCGTCCGGCGTAATCCCCCAAATGTGGTACGCACCCTCACTGGACTGTTAAGAGTCTATCCTGAAATTCTCTGTGTCCACCTATCTGGTAGGTGAGAGTTCAGGAGCCACAACTGATTTTCAGGATAGGTACTAAGTCTCTAACACACTTCGCTCGTGAAACCACTGCGCAATTGACTGATGGTGATCGAGCAGTAGCCGGCGTGCTTCGGCCACATTTTGTGCTTTGATGGCCTCTAGAATCGCGCTATGGTTGGCGGCCGCGCCGGGCAAAAGCTCTTGTAATCCTGGCTGGGCATAGGTATTCATGCGGATCGCCCAATGGATCTCAAAGAGCTGTGCGGCCAGCGGGTTGTTGGCTCGCGCATAGAGCAGCGCGTGAAATTGGTAATCTTCCTGTGACAGATCGGCCTCTTGTGCCGTCAACTCTTCCATGCGCGCCACCATCGTGGTTAACGTATCGAGATCCGCTGGCGTCAAATTGAGAATCGCCGCTTCGATAAAATGGGCATCCAACGCTTTCCGAATCTCCAACATCTGGAGAAAATTATGGTTAAGAAAGGCAAAGCCATAGGATAGATTATTGAGAATCGCATCAAAGGTAAAATCACAGACAACTCGTCCATAGCCCTGCCGTGCCTCAATCATGCCCAGCGCTTCCATGCTGCGCAACGCCTCGCGGACAGCCGGTCGACTGACATTGAGGCTGTTGCTGAGCGCCTCTTCGGTAGGGAGCTTGTCACCGGGGCGCAGCTTATTTTGCAAAATGAACCGTTTCAAACGATTGCGGATTTCTTGGTTCCGATTGAATTCGACAATGGGCTGTAAGGGCGAACTAGCGGCCACTTGCGCCTTTGCTGATATACCGTTTGGTAAGGGAGCTGATCGGTTGTCAGTTGTCATACAACTAACGGTAACATAAGCTAGCTGCGGTTGTCAAATCACTTTTTGCGCTCTTTTATAGAGGCTTTGGGAAGTGATCCACGATGCCTACGAAAGATTTTGGGTTCAAAAATATGGTCTGCGCCACGTTCATTCCACATTATTCCACATTTATTCCACGGTCGTATTGTACAATTTGGCAATGCCATATACGTGAATAAGTACCACACCGACCGCCGAGAAGTAATCATGACACAGAGCGTCAACAAAGTCGTTTCTGACTACTTCCCGGAGATCTGACCGGAGATCTGACCGGAGATCTGACCGGAGATCGGATATTAGTTAGTGTCAAAATTTGCGTTCAATTGCAATATAAAGCTAGGGACTGATGGCCGATGGCTCTGTTTACTTCCTTGGCGCTTGCCGGTGGCGCACTCTTTGCCAGCACAATCGTGCTGCATAAACTCAATCCCCCGCGTTTAGTCAATGTCCTCATCGACGGAGAATCCAAGCAAGCAACGTTGTTGTCCCTCAAAGCGCAACGGGCGTTCACACTTGCCCAAGCCGTGGCCGTGGATCTTTTTAGCAACACGCGCCAACAGCAGCAGGCGCTCAACACCACGTATGCAGATAACCCTGACGCGACTGCCGAAGCGACCGCGCGCCAGAATTTAGCCATTACAGTTAGCGGGTTGGGGTTGGCCACCGCAGGCATTGTGATATCGCCACTCTTTTACCTGCCCAGCGCTCTCTGTGCCCTCTATGCCACGCGCACCTTTTTTCAGGATGCCTGGGAGGTCTACCAGCGCGAAAAGCGACTCGACTACCGGGCCGTCTGGGCGCTTACCATCCCAGCGGCGGTGGCCGGTGGCTTTGTGTGGGCAGCCAATTTCGGTTTGCTCTTTGGCCTCGCTAACTTTTATCTAATGGCCAAAACCGAAAATCGCGCCAAACGCACCGTTGCCGATCTCTTTGGTGGACAGATTCGCACGGTTTGGCTGCTGATCGATGGTGTTGAAGTGGAGACAGCGTTTGCGGCCGTACAGACCGGCGACACCGTCGTGGTCCATGCCGGGCAGATGATTCCAGTCGACGGCACGATCGTGGTAGGCACGGCGGCCGTCGACCAGCACACGTTGACTGGCGAATCTCAGCCAGTCGAAAAGGGTGAAGGTGATAGCGTCTTGGCTTCGACAGTGGTGCTGTCGGGGCGGCTCTGTATCACAGTAGAGAAGGCCGGCGATGCGACAGTAGCATCCCAAATTACGAGAATGTTAAGCCAGACGACCGATTTCAAGCGCACTCTTCAATCGCGCACCGACCGCATGTTAAACCAAATGACCCTGCCCATCTTGGGACTCACCGCCTTGGCACTGCCACTGGCCGGTGTGAGTGGCGCGATCGCAGTGCTCTGGTATTATCCCGGCTCGCGGATGATGCTCTTTGGCCCCATGAGCATGTTGAGCTATCTTCAGGTGGCGGCGCAACGGGGCATTCTCGTTAAGGATGGGCGGGCGCTTGAAGTGCTGTCGGCGATCGACACGGTCGTCTTTGACAAAACAGGCACCTTGACGCTGGAGCAGCCCACCGTCAGCCGCATCCTCTGCTACAACGGTGTGGCCGAGTTGGAGATCTTGCGCTATGCCGCGGCTGCCGAAGCCAAACAGAGCCACCCAATTGCCCGGGCCATTTTGCAAACGGCGCAGGAACAGGGGCTGGATCTGCCGCCGCTGGAGGATGCCCAATACAAAGTCGGCTACGGACTAAAAACGCAGATCGCAGGCCGTACCACCCATGTTGGCAGTGTACGTTTTATGATGATGGAAGGAATTCCGGTGCCACCCGAAGTCGCGACAGCACAAGTAGCGAGTCACGCCCAGGGCCATTCACTTATCCTCGTTGCACTCGATGGCAAAATCGTCGGTGCAATTGAGTTGCAGCCGACAATTCGCCCCGAAGCGCACGATATCATTCAGCGTCTGCACAGCCGAGGCCTCAAAATAGTCATCATCTCCGGTGATAACGACGCACCGACCAGTCGCCTGGCCGATGTGTTGGGCATAGATCGCTACTTTGCCGAAGTCTTGCCAGAGGAAAAGGCCAGTCTCGTTTCACAATTGCAAGAAGAAGGGCACAAGGTCTGCTTTGCCGGTGACGGCATCAATGGCTCAATTGCGCTCAAGAGCGCCGATGGCGCAATCTCCTTACGTGGGGCCACGACGATTGCCACCGACATGGCGGAAATTGTTTTATGGATGGTACGCTGGGGCAGTTGCCCGCGTTATACGGATCCCACATACCCTTGTCATGAATGGCAAGGAGACGCTAGACCCGGCCACTCCTGTCAACTTTGAGTACGCCATTATCCTACTCTATGACCGTCTAGTCCGCTTGAATCCAGATGGGCACGTTGCGCCTGATCTGGCAACAGTATGGGCTGCCAATGACGATGCCACGGCATGGACCTTTACCTTGCGTGAAGGGGTCACCTTTCATGACGGGAAGCCATTGACATCAGCCGATGTGGCCTATTCTTTCCAGCGCATCCTCGATCCGGCCCTCGAAGCGCCGGCCGCGGCAACCTTGGGTATTATTGCGACAATTGAAACGCCAGATGAGGGCACAGTCGTTTTTCCGTTGGGACAGCCCCATGCAGATTTCCCCTCGTTGCTGGTCGAGTACACGGCGCGTATTATTCCCGATGGCAGCGGCGAGACCATTGCCACAACCGGCATTGGCACCGGCCCTTTTAAACTGGAGAGCCTCAATGTTGAGGGCACAACGGTATTGGTCGCCAATGATGCGTACTGGAATGGTGCACCAGGGCTGGCCGGTATTGAGCTGATTGCGATTGCCGACGCCGATGCCCGTAGCACCGCTGCCTTGGCAGGGCAAGTCGATATCATCCTGAACACGACCGCGACCCAAGCAGCCCTCTTTGCCGATAACCCAGACTTTGTGACCGTGTCTTTCCCAACTGGCCAGTGGGCAACCTTGGTCATGCGTACCGATACGCCGCCCTTTGACGATGTCCGGGTGCGCAAAGCAATGCGCCTGGTTGTCGACCGCCAAGCAATGATCGACCTGGTCTTAGATGGTCAGGGGACAATCTCTTGCGATAATCCTGTGAGCACGACCGACGCCTACTACTGGGCAACTGAATGCCCGCAGGAGATCGAACAAGCAAAAGCACTGCTGGCCGAGGCTGGTTACGCGGAAGGGCTGGATGTCACCCTCTATACCTCCGACACCGAAGCTGCGTTTATTCCCCTGGCCGAAGTCTATCAGCAACAGGCCGCGGCAGCCGGCATCAATGTGACCCTGGAAGTCGTGCCCGCGGATAGCTATTGGAGCGATGTCTGGTTGACAGAAGCCTTTTATCCCTCCTTCTGGCGCGACCGTCCTGCGGATCTGATCCTAAATCTGCTCTGGCGTTCAACCGCCAGTTGGAATGAATCCTACTACAAAAATCCAGCCTTTGATCAGTTACTCGATGATGCGCGCAAGGAACTCGATTTTGAGGCTCGCCGTGAACTCTATCAGCAAGCAGAGCAGATGCTTTTTGAAGAGGGCGGGCATCTGATTCCCTTCTATGTCAACCTCACCCATATCTATGGTGCCAATGTTGCAGGCGTTGAGGCAACAAGTTTCCGGGAATTTCACTGGAAAACGATCACGAAGAGCGAGTAGAATTGGCATATCGTAGGGGCACGGTATATCGTGCCCCTATGTGTATCAAGGTAAGGAATAGGGGAACACTACAGCGGATGAAGGAAAGAGCGGATTTAACAGGGCGTAGCCAGCCTTTTCAAAGGCCACTGGGACTTTGAATCGACAAGCTTGTAGGTTACCTACCCATTCGTCAACCGCATTGCCTATCCGTTGCTCCCAAAATCCGCTGTAGGAACACTACAGCGGATGAAGGAAAGAACGGATTTAACAGGGCGTAGCCGGGCTTTCAAAGGCCAATGGGACTTTGAATCGACAAGCTTGCAGGTTACCAACCCATTCATCAACCACATTGCCTATCCGTTGCTCCCAAAATTGTTCCTACAGCGGATGAAGGAAAGAGCGGATTTAACAGGGCGTAGCTAGCCTTTTCAAGGCCAATGGGACTTTGAATCGACAAGCTTGTAGGTTACCAACCCATTTGTCAACCGCATTGCCTATCCGTTGCTCCCTGCATCCGCTGTAGTGTTCCTACAGCGGATGCAGGAAAGAGCGGATTTGTCATGGCGTAGCCGGCCTTTTCAAGGCCAATGGGACTTTGAATCGACAAGCTTGTAGGTTACCAAGCCATTCGTCAACCGCATTGCCTATCCGTTGCTCCCAAAATCCGCTGTAGGAACACTACAGCGGATGCAGGAAAGAACGGATTTAACAGGGCGTAGCCGGGCTTTCAAAGGCCAAGGGGACTTTGAATCGACAAGCTTGTAGGTTACCAACCCATTCGTCAACCGCATTGCCTATCCGTTGCTCCCAAAATCCGCTGTAGGAACACTACAACGGATGAAGGAAAGAACGGATTTAACAGGGCGTAGCCGGCCTTTTCAAAGGCCACTGGGACTTTGAATCGACAAGCTTGTAGGTTACCTACCCATTCGTCAACCGCATTGCCTATCCGTTGCTCCCAAAATCCGCTGTAGTGTTCCTACAGCGGATGCAGGAAAGAGCGGATTTGTCATGGGGCAGCCGGCCTTTTCAAGGCCAATGGGACTTTGAATCGACAAGCTTATAGGTTACCAACCCATTCGTCAACCGCATTGCCTATCCGTTGCTCCCTGCATCCGCTGTAGTGTTCCTACAGCGGATGCAGGAAAGAGCGGATTTGTCATGGCGTAGCCGCCCTTTTCAAAGGCCAATGGGACTTTGAATCGACAAGCTTGTAGGTTACCAACCCATTCGTCAACCGCATTGCCTATCCGTTGCTCCCAAAATCCGCTGTAGTGTTACAGACACATCTGCAGGAGACGTGACGAATGGCCCTTTTTACGACCCTAACCCTAACTGGTGGCGCAGTGATAGCGGGCACAGCCGCCGCGCGCAAGCCACGGCGCTTGGTCGAGGTGCTCATCGATGGTGAGCCTAAGCAAGCGACTTTGTTGCCGGCGCAAACGCAGCGGGCGCTGGCTCGTGCCCAGAAACCGGCCAAAGATCTCTTTGGCAACACGTGCCAACAGCAACAGCAGGCACTAAACAGCGGCTATGTCGATGATGCCGAGCAGCAGCTGATTGCGCAACAGAAAGAGAACCTGATCATCGCGGCCACCGGTCTGAGGCTTGCTACGATTGGCGCGGTCGTTGCCCCGATCTTCTATCTGCCGAGCGTGCTCTGCATCGTCTATACCGTACGTTCACTCTTCTGGGATACCTACCGGATTGTGGTAAAAGAGCGACGCTTCGACTATCAGATTATCATGATGGTTTCGGTGGTGGCTGCCATAGCGGGTCGCTTTATCTGGTCCGCGGCGTTTGGTGCACTTTTTGCCGTGGTCAACTGGTATTTGGTGGCAAAGAGTGAACAACGTTCCAAACACAGCATTGCCGATCTCTTTGGTGGTCAGATCCGTACCGTTTGGCTGCTGATCGACGGTGCTGAAGTGGAGACCGCGTTTGCGGCCGTACAGCCCGGCGACACCGTCGTGGTCCATGCCGGGCAGATGATTCCGGTTGATGGACAGATCACAACCGGTACGGCAGCCATCGATCAACATATGTTGACTGGTGAATCACAACCGGCAGAAAAGGGGGTGGGGGATGGTGTGTTGGCCTCAACAGTCGTCCTCTCTGGGCGCATCTGCGTTGCCGTCGAAAAGGCTGGGGATGCGACCGTGGCCGCGCAGATCACCGAGATGTTGAACCAGACCAGCGATTTCAAGCAAGTGCTCGAATCACGCACGGATCGTTGGCTCAATCGCATTGCACTACCTATGATGGGATTGAGTGCCCTTGCGCTGCCGCTTGCCGGTATCGAGGGGGCCGTGGCCGTGCTCTGGCACTACCCTGGCTTCCGCATGATCCTCTTTGGGCCGATTAGCATGTTGAGCTATTTACAGGTGGCAGCCCAACGGGGCATCCTCGTGAAAGATGGCCGTGCGTTGGAAGTGTTGAACGAGATCAACACTGTGGTCTTTGATAAAACGGGTACCCTCACCCTCGATCAGCCCACTGTCGGCCGCATACACTGCTACAACGGTGTGGCCGAGTTGGAGATCTTGCGCTATGCCGCGGCTGCCGAAGCCAAACAGAGCCACCCAATTGCCCGGGCTATTTTGCAAACGGCCCAGGTGCATGGCCTAGACCTGCCATTGTTGGAGGATGCCGAATATAAAGCGGGGTATGGCCTCAAAACCCAAATTGAGGGACGTATCACCCACATCGGCAGCGTCCGCTTTATGTCGGCAGAGGCGATTCCCATTCCGTCAGAGATCGCAACGCAGCAGGTGGCGAGTCATGCCCAAGGCCATTCGTTGGTGCTGGTGGCGCTTGATCATGAGGTTGTGGGCGCGATTGAGGTACCGCCGACCATCCGCCCCGAAGCGCGGGAAATTATCAGTGCATTACACAACCGCGAGCTCAAAACGGTGATCATCTCTGGCGACAACAATGCGCCGACCCGCTATCTAGCCAACGAGTTGGGAATCGACCGTTACTTTGCCGAAGTGCTACCCGAGGACAAAGCCAATCTGGTCCAACAGCTACAGGGAGAAGGGTACAAGGTCTGCTTTGTTGGCGATGGTATCAACGATTCGATTGCGCTGAAAACGGCGGATGTCGCCGTCTCGCTGCGCGGGGCAACCACCATTGCCACGGATATGGCCGAAATCGTCTTCATGGACGGCACATTGGGTAAGTTACCGGAACTCTTTACGCTGGCGATTGGCTTGGGCATTATCGCCGGCCTCACCCGCGACCGCCTGCCCGATCTGCTGCTTTCGACGGTCTCGCTCATCGGCATGAGCCTGCCTGAGTTTGTGACCGCGACGCTGCTCATCTACCTCTTTAGCATCCAATGGCGCATCTTCCCGGCGGTGACATTGGTCAACCCTGATGCACCACTGCTGGAGATGCTGCCCAACATTGTGCTGCCGATTCTCACATTGATTATCTTGCTAACGGCCTACATCCTACGCATCGTGCGTACTAGCGTCATCGAAGTGATGCGCAGCGACTTTATTCGTACGGCGCGTGGCAAGGGGCTGGCTTCTCTGTGGGTCGTGCTGCGTCATGCGCTGCCCAATGCGTTGCTGCCCACATTGACGATTGCGGCATTGACCGTTGCCTGGTTAATCGGAGGGCTATTTGTCATCGAGACTGTCTTCAACTACCCCGGTATCGGTACGCTGCTACTCACGGCCATCCATGACCGCGATCTGCCGCTGGTACAGAGCATTGCCGTGGTGATGGCGGTAATCTACGTGCTGGCCAATCTTGGTGCCGATCTATTGACCTTGATCTTGAACCCACGTTTGCGTTCGCCGCGTGCAATGGGATAAGGCTAAACCAAAGAAATAAATCTACGGCGTACTGCTGCACATCTCTGGCATTGGCCGCCCCCTATATTGTCCCGTATGATCCCCTTGCGTTTGACACGTCAGCGGTCCGCGCCGCGCCCTCGGTGGAGCATCTTTTTGGCACAGATAAACTCGGGCGCGATCTCTTCACACGAACGCTGTTGGGGGGACGGATTGCCCTACTGGTGACGATTGTCGGCACCGGGCTGGCCATTGCCTGGGGGGGGACTATAGTGTATTACCCTCGCCTATGTGGGTGGCATTGTGGATGAAGTGGTCATGCGCCTGGTGGATGCCATTCTGGCGCTGCCGCGCCTGCTTATCCTCTTGTTGGTCGCCAGCCTCTTTGGAACAGAGACCGCTATCCTGATCCTGGCGCTCGGTTTTCTCTTTGGCATCGCCGTCATTCGCATTGCACGGGCCACGACACTCGATTTTGTGGCCCGTGATTTTGTGTTGGCCGCCTACGCCATGGGCGCACGCCCGCGCACGATTATCTTCCGTGAGTTGCTCCCCAATGTGCTCGACATTCTGCTGGTAGAGGGAGCGTTGCGCTGGTCGTGGATGTTGATCTCCTTTAGTGCACTCTCCTTTCTAGGCTTTGGGGTTGCGCCACCGACGCCGGATTGGGGCTTGATGATTGCCAGCAGCCGCGATCTATTGGCATTGGCGCCGTGGGCTACCTTTTTTCCAATCGGTGCCATCAGCACGCTGATCATAGGGTCAATCTGTTAGCCGGCGCTTTGGCAAAGGCGATTGGGTTGGTTCGGGGTAGCGGTCCAACAGTTTAAGCAAACGCCCCAGTAACGAAAGGCGCGTGATTTTGCTGCGTTAGCCATGCTCTGTTGCTATGCCAGTGGTTTGCTTGGTGCGTGCTCAACCATTATCATTAGCAGATAACCGTTAACCATGCAACAGGAGATCCTATGACCCACAGCACCTTTCAATCACGTCGACCCAATCTCTACGCCACCCACGGTATGGTGGCAGCCAGTCAGCCCTTGGCTGCACAGGCCGGATTGGAGATCCTCAAAGCCGGGGGCACCGCGGCTGACGCGGCCGTGACCGCGGCGGCCATGCTCAATGTTGTCGAGCCAATGATGACCGGCGTCGGGGGCGACTGCTTTGCGCTCTACTGGGACGCCAAGACGAAACAGGTTAGCGCGCTCAATGGCTCTGGCCGCGCGGCCGGCGCGGCATCACCGGATACCTTGCGCGCCTTGGGTTACCGCCAGATGCCGAGTAACAGCGGCCACACCGTCAATGTACCTGGCACCGTGGCTGGCTGGCACGATTTGGTGGCGCGGCACGGGCGCATGCGTCTGGCCGATCTCTTGCAACTGGCCATTCGCACCGCTGAAGAGGGGTACCCGGTCACCGAGTTGGTGGCGACCTTGTGGGCAGCCGGTGTGCCCAAGTTGCTACGGTCTAGCGCTTGGTCAACTGGGGACTTGGACAATGGTCCAGCGCAGCCCAGCGGCCAAGAGCTGTTAATTGATGGTCGTGCGCCACGGGCTGGTGAAATCATGTGCCTGCCTACATTGGCCGCCACGTTGCGTGGCATCGCTGCGGACGGTCCGGCTTACTTCTATCAAGGGGACTTTGCCCAGCGCCTTTGCGACCATGTGCAGCGTTATGGTGGTTGGCTCACGCCCGCTGATCTGGCCGCGCATCGGAGCAGTTGGGATGAACCGCTGAGCGCACGGTATGGCGACGTCACCCTCTATGAGTGTCCACCCAATGGTCAGGGTTTGGCCGCGATTTTGGCGGTGAAGCTGGCCGCCGGCTTTGATCTCGCCACCATGAGTGAAGCCGACCGCGTTCACATCCTGGTCGAATGTATGCGGCTGGGCTTTTCCGATGCCCAACAGTGGGTAGCCGACCCCGCTATGGTCGATCTGCCCTTGGCACAGTTAACCAGCGAGGCTTACATCAACCGCCGACGTGCGGCCATTGATCTGCGCCGCGCCGCAAACGAGGTGACCTTTGGCGAATTGCCTACCGGTAACGATACGACTTACCTGAGCGTAGTTGACGGTGATGGCAACGCGTGCAGCTTTATCAACAGCGTTTCGGCCCTCTTTGGCTGTGGCTTAGTGGTACCGGGCACCGGCGTGGTCCTGCAAAATCGCGGGGCGAATTTTACGCTCATCCCCGGTCACCCCAACCTGTTGGCCCCCAACAAGCGCTCCTACCAGACGATTATCCCAGCCATGACGATCTATCATCAAGGCCCCTTTGCCGGTGAACTCCATGCTAGTTATGGCGTTATGGGCGGTGCCATGCAGCCCCAAGGGCATTTGCAAATGTTGGTGAATCTGGTCGATTTGCATCTGCTGCCGCAACCGGCGTTGGACCGGCCGCGTTGGCGCTTATCCTCTCTGGCCGGTGGCATGGGTACGCAGACCATGGGCGCGACCCAAGCGGGCGGGGTCGTTTTTGTGGAAGAAGGCTGGTCGTTCGACACCCTGGCCGAACTGGGCCGCCGCGGCCATCACCTGTCACCCGTGCAGGGGATTCATGAAGTCACCTTTGGCGGTGGTCAGGCGATTCTGCGCGACCCAACAAGCGGTGTGCTCATTGGCGGCAGTGAGCCGCGCATGGATGGGGCTGCCGTGGGCTGGTGAAGAGGAAAACGCTAGATCCTCCCTTGCTCGCGGGGAGGATGGGAGGGGGTACCGGAATGATCAAAAATTATTCGTTTCGTCTCTCATCACTGGTCAGGTATAATAGCCATCTACCCCTGGATCGAACTACCGTTTCGTACCATCCTGTGTTTCCCTCCACTCACTTCTAGATAGAGGTCTATACAATGATCGAAGGTCACATCAATCTGTACAGCGACACCCAAACGCGTCCCACGCCCGCCATGTTAGAAACGATGCTTACCGCCAAAGTGGGCGATGAACAACATGGGCTCGACCCCTCCGTCAATGAACTCTGTGCACGGGTTGCCGATCTGCTGGGAAAGGAAGCGGCGCTCTTTTTACCTTCTGGTACCATGTGTAACGAGATCGCCATCCTTGTCCACTGTCGCCCCGGTGATGAGATCTATGCGCACGAGAGCGCGCACATCATCATCTCCGAAGGGGGTGGACCATCCGCATTATCCGGTGCAGGTATTTTCGCCATGCCGGGTGCACGGGGCATCTATAGCGCCGACACGCTGCGTGCCAGCTTGCGCATCGAGAGCCGTTATACGCCGAAGCCGCGGCTGGTGGAAATTGAGCAGACGGCGAATTCCGGTGGTGGTTCGGTCTGGACGCTTGACGAAATTGCGGCGGTGGCTGCGGTGGCGCAGGAGCGTCAACTGCTGATGCACATGGATGGCGCGCGGCTCTTCAATGCCGTGGTGGCTGCTGGCGTCTCGGCGCGCGACTTTGCGGCCCCTTTCGACAGCGTCTGGGTCGATCTGAGCAAGGGATTGGGTTGCCCGATTGGTGGCGTGTTGGCTGGTTCCCAGGAATTTGTTGACGAAGCGTGGCGCTGGAAGCAGCGCATTGGTGGCGCGTTGCGGCAGGCTGGGTACATGGCCGCGGCGGGCCTCTATGCCCTCGATCACAACATCGGCCGGCTGGCCGACGATCATACCAATGCCAAGCGCTTTGGCGAAATCGTAGCGAAGTGCCCAGGCGTTCGCCTGGATCCGCCACGGATTGAGACGAACATTGTCTTTGTCGATGTGGCAGAGACAGGGCTGACCGCGATTGCTGTGCGCGATGCCCTGGAGGCACGGGGGGTCAACATTGGGGCGATGGGGGTCACCCGCCTGCGTGCTGTCACGCATCTGGATATCAGTCAAGCACAGGCAGAAGAAGCAGGGCAGGCCTTTGTAGAAGTGGTCAACGCGTTGCGTCAATAGATATACGCCGCCGCAGCACATTTTAGCAGTTGTTGCACGAGTAGATGTTTTATTTTATGGCGCTGCTCGGTATAAACCTTATCAAGGTCACCATTTGTACACCAAATGTGTGACCTTGATAGGGCTGCCGATTTGTAAAAATCACAGAGTAAAAGAATCAGAGAATGCCGGGCATGTTGCTGCTGCGGTTGGCTAGCATTTGGCAAACTCAGCCCCGCGTCAATCTATCGCTCCCGCCGTACATAGTCCGCAGTGATCGATCCCTCTGCATCCAACAGTTGTTCGGGCGTCCCCGCAAAGATAACCTCGCCACCGGCACTTCCAGCGTCCGGCCCCAAGTCGATGATCCAGTCGGCATTTTTGATCACGTCGAGATCGTGTTCGATCACAATCACCGAGTTGCCCTGGTCGACCAAGCGGTCGATAATGTGCAGCAGGTGGCCGACGTCAGACATGTGCAGACCGGTGGTTGGCTCGTCCATAATGTAGATCGAACTTTTCTTGTGTAGCTCGGTCGCCAGTTTAAGCCGCTGACATTCGCCGCCGGAGAGGGTGTCGAGCGGCTGGCCGAGTTGCAGATAGCCAAGCCCCACATCGTTAAGCGCCTGGACAACTGTTTTGATTTTCTTTTCCGGAAAGAAGTCAAGCGCGGCCTCAGTCGTCATCGCAAAGACATCGCTGATCGATTTGTTGCGTAGCTTCAATTCCAACACATCTGCCGTAAAGCGTTTTCCCTCACACACTTCGCAGGGCGTCTTGATCCCTTCCATAAAGGCCAAATCGGTGTAGATCACCCCCAAGCCATTGCAGTTGGGGCAGGCTCCTTGTGAGTTAAAACTAAAGAGCGAAGGGCTTGCGCCCGTTGCCTTGGCAAAGAGCTTGCGGACCTCGTCGAGAATGCCGGTGTAGGTAGCGGTGTTGGAGCGGCGCGAGACACCGACCGCGCCCTGGTCAATCACCACGGCGTCGGGGTGCAGCGGCACAAAGATGTCATTGATCAGCGTGCTCTTGCCCGAGCCGGCCACACCGGTCACCACGGTAAGCACGCCGATGGGAATCTCAACCGTGACATTTTTGAGGTTGTGCAGATTAGCATTGGCCACGGTCATCGTCCCTTTGGGCTTGCGCACTTTCGTCTTGAGCGGCAGACGATGCTTCATGTGCGTACCGGTGAGCGTGTCGGCTTGCTCCAGCGCAGTCACGGTGCCCTCGTAAACCACCTGTCCCCCGTGCACACCAGCGCGCGGCCCCATGTCAATCACATGGTCGGCGATTTCAATCACATCGCGGTCGTGCTCAACGACCAACACGGTGTTGCCTTTGTCGCGCAGCTTGTAGAGGAGTGTGTTGAGCTGCTGTACATCCCGCGCGTGGAGGCCGACGCTCGGCTCGTCGAGGATGTACATCATCTCAGTTAGGCTACTGTTGAGATGGCGCACCATCTTGATGCGCTGTGACTCACCGCCGGAAAGGGTTGAGGTCTCCCGGTCCAGGCTGAGATAGCCAAGGCCAATCGTGATCAGGTTGTCGAGCCGTTCGCTCAGTTGGGCGCAGATCGGTAGGGCAATCGGGTTGCTGAAGCTGCGCACGACCTCGATCAGTTCCTTCACTTCGAGCGCCCACAGATCGGTGATGTTGTAGCCGTCGATCTTGCTGCTGCGCGCCAGTTCATTGAGTCGTTTGCCTTTGCAGCGTGGACAAACACCATTGGCGACAAAGGTGAGAAAAATGTCCCGGTTGCGGTCGGACATAGCGTTGATGTCCTTTTGCACATAGAGTCGATTGAACTTGGTGACAATGCCCTCATAGCTCATACTAAAATCTGCGCCGGCCAAATTTCCGGGAATCTTGCCCTCGCCATAGAGCAACTGGTGCATCTCCTCGTCGCTGTACTCGACCAACGGTTTGTCATTGTCAAAGAAGCCGCTGCCCGTGTAGAACTTCCAATACATCTTGCCGACCGCAAAATCAGGGTACTGAAAGGCACCATCGTTGAGCGACTTGGACTTATCGATAAACTTGTCCATCATCAACTGCGTCGAGCGTCCGATGCCGTCACACTCGGGGCACATGCCGGGCGGTTCATTGAAAGAGAAGGTCGCCGCGCTGCCCACCTGCGGCTGCCCCACGCGCGAAAAGAGCAGGCGCAAGAGCGGGTTAATATCGGTGATCGTGCCGACGGTCGAGCGGGAATTGCCGCCGATGCGCTTCTGGTCGATGATAATCGCAGCCGAGATATTCTCAATCGCGTCGATCTCGGGATGGCCATAGTTGGGCAGAAAGCCGCGTACAAACGCGGTGAAGGTTTCGTTGAGTTGGCGCTGTGCCTCGGCCGCGATGGTATCAAAGACCAGTGACGATTTGCCCGAGCCGGAGACACCGGTGAAGACGGTGATCTGCCGTTTGGGGATCTGGACAGAGATATTGCGCAGGTTGTTTTCGCGCGCGCCGGTGATGGTGATGTAATCGGTTGGTCGTCTGTTCGTCATCAAATTTCCTTTTTGACAGTTGAAAAACATAGGTAGCTATGCTACATGCTACGCCATGTCCTCCACCACAAGTTCGGCGGTTTGCCCAAGTTCGTCGGCAATGAGGGCCTGTTCCTCGTCATTCAGCGCGAGCGCTTGCACCGCCGCCAGTGATGACTGGGCGAGGGCCTGATCGTGCAACCGCACCGCAAGCTCCGCTCGATAAAGCAGCGCCCGTGCATAATCAAGGCGCGGTGCATCGGGGTAGCGCTGCAACCCGCGCTCTAGGGTGTGCAGCGCTTTAGCTTCGTCGCCCTGTGCATCACCCAAGCGCGCCGCAACTTCGACCACTTGGGCTAAGCCGGTCTGCTTTTCCGCGTTGGCCTCGGCCTCTGTCTCCCCCAATTTATAAATCCGCAGCCAGTTGCCACCCACATCGACCACGCTAAAGCCGCGTACCGTGCCAAACTTTTTGCGCGGACGCAGCAGGCGCGGAATGCCCGCCGTTGGGAGTTTACCATATGCCGCCCGCAACCCCGCCGCAAAGGCCTGATAGAGCGCATCCGGGTCCGGCACAACGACTATCACGCTGCCATAGGAATTGGCAGGGCTGAACCCTTCCATACCAAAAAGATGGATCTGGATCTCCTCTCGCGCCACAACTGCATAGGGATTCGGCTTTAATTGGCGATAGGTACGCGTAAAGCCCAAGGCTTCATAAAACGTAATCGCCTCATCCAAATCTGGACAGGGCAAACAGGGATACATTCGTTCATTCGCCATGCTACGGTCACCTTTCTTTGTGCACCGCACGAGTATACATGGGGAAAGACGCCACCTTGTGACATGTTTCGATATGCCAACTTCAACCCATTGCCCCAGCCACTTGCAGATACCCTGTAATCAAGAGATGGGGTTGCCCAGGGTGCGAACGCATTTGGGGCAGATAGAGGGTGGCAATATAGAAAGGGTGCCCAGGCAGTTCAACGGCACGCAATTCACCGTCATCATCAAAGCCGACAAAGCGCAGGCCGCCCTTTTGAAAGTGTGCGGTAAAGCCACGGTTGAAGCCATAGTTGCAAAGGAAATCTTCGGTTGTCGCGATGGCACCATACAGTGTCGCCACCTGCGAATTTGCCACCAACTGTACCTGCTGTTCCTGCCCCGCGATCGAGCAGGTGATCTGGCTAATCAAGAGCGTTGCCGCGGCCGGCGAACTCTCTTCGTGCTCGGCGTCACTGATATCAAGTAGATTGCGAGCATACTCTACCAGAGTATGTTGAAAACCCCCTCAGGTACCAAAAAAGGGGATCATCTGTTCGCGTGCAAAACGAATGGCGGCGAGCGCACCATCCATACTGGCATAAGGGCTGCCGGGTGAACACCATAGCCCTTGGAAACGCGCCAACTGTGCAACCCCTTCTTGCGCAATTTGCGGCGTGGGGATCCATTCGACCACGACTGGTTGACGGAGCGCCTCTGCTGCGTGGCCAATGGCGGCATTGGTCGCTACATGCGTTTTGTTCTTGGCGTTGAAATCGCCGATCACACCGATCGTCAGTTGCTCCTTCATCTTTGCTCTCCTTTCTTGGCATCCGCTGATGCCTTACCCACGTCGCCATGTCAATCGTCAAGACAAAAGCAATGCCCAACGATGACAGAAGATCGGCTCTGTTCCCTCTTTTAGGCTGACCCAAAATTTAAACTATGCACGAAGAGAGACAAAGCATTCTCTTTACTTCGTGTGTCTTCGTGCACTTCGTGGATCATTTAATTCTTGGAATGGCCTTAGGGTCTGTCCATAAATAACTTGGAGAATTTTTCCGTACGGACACGGTACACCGTGTCCGTACAATTGACTACTTTATTTCTGGACAGGCCCTTAGTGACCGATTTCTAAAAATGGCTTGACCACGATCGGCAGCAGCGGCGACGCAAAGATATCATAGTGAGTCGACCCCGGCAGAATGGCAAGCTGTGACTTGGGCATGTTGGACCGATCCCAGCCTGCGTCGCGCTGACCACCGCCGAGCAGCTTATAGAAGGCCGCCATCTGGTCGGTCGTCACGCTGTCGGCATCGGCAAAGACGAGCAACACCGGCATTGGCAGCGCTACCACTTCCTCTGTCCAGTCATAGGGCTGGCGCAGCAGATCGCCCATCTTGTCGAGCAGCGCCGAGAATCCATCTGGATTGGGCGCAACCTGAACATAGCTTTGGTAGATCGGTGCACCTTTCATAAACTCGGCGGCGGCGCCGCTCATCTGGTCCATGCCGGCCAGTACTTCGGGATAGGAGCCGCGGCGTTGGTAGGCGACCGAGACCAACACCAGTTTGCGCACGAGGTCGGGATGTTGAATAGCCGCGCATAGTGCCGTGCCGCCACCTAGCGAATAACCCATCAGATCCACCTGTCCAAGGCCCAGATGGCGGATCAAGGCGGCGATGTCATCGGCCATCAGTGTAAAGCGGAGCGGGCGGTCAATATCTGCCGTGCGGCCATGACCTTGCAGGTCAACAGCGATCACCTGGCGGGTTGTTGCTAGTTGCGTCAGCGTATCGCCCAGCAATTCTACATTGTTTAGCCCGCCGTGTAGGAGAACTAACGGCTCGCCCTGCCCATGAATTTCGTAGTAAAGCCGCAAGCCGTTAACCGCGGCATAGTTGCCATTTGTCTTTGTCATCATCTTCTTTTCATCTCTTTCTCTTCGGCCACTTCAAAGAAATCCCTATTCATAACATTTTTGTTTTTTCTTCGTGAGCTTCGTCGCAAAGGATTCGGTGGTGCGAAAACTTGGTGCGTTCCACTTGATCTCCTCGCTGATGCTGGGATCGGCGGCCAGGATGATCTGGCGCAGCGCGAGAATTTCGTCTTGTGAGGATGCTCAAGCGTGGCGAGAAACTCCTCCACGCGCTGCCCTCCAGTTTGATTGTTCGCTTTCTTTTCCGCTCGTGCCGGCTTGCGCTTACGCTGTTCGGGCATAGCAAAGAACCATATTCCCATTCGCAAAGGTGCGTGATTGAGTCAGCGTTAGGGAGAGGTTTTGGGTGAGTCCCTCGAACATCGTGCGCCCTTTGCCAAGCACAATCGGATTTATGACAAACTGATATTCATCGATTAAATCTGCCTCTGCCAATTGGGCCACAATTGTGCCGCTCCCCATAATTGCCATGCCTTTGCCTGGCTCTGCTTTCAACGTTCGTATCAGTGCGGCGATGTCTCCCTGCATCATCGTGGTGTTCTGCCACGTTGATCGATCCAGCGTTCGTGAAAAGACAATTTTTCGTAAATTATTCATTCGTTCCGCCACCTCCGGCATGATCTCGGCGGCCAGGGGTGTGGACCAGAAGCTGGCCATCTGTTGATAGGTCACTCTGCCAAAGACGAGCGTGCCACCACCGCTTGCATTGCTCGCAACAAATTCATTCCACTCGGCATCATGCGGGTCTGCTTGCGCCCAATTCATTTCACCATTCTTGTCGACAAAATAGCCGTCCAGCGATACATGATTGAAAACGATTAATTTTTGCATATCTCTTCATTCTTGTTTTGTCTCTACTGCCCATCGAAGGCTGCCTGTAGCTTGGCGATCTCAATCTTCTGCATCTGCAACATCGCCTGCAAGGCCCGCCCCGCCTTTGCGCGATCGGGGTGGCCGAGCAGTTCGCCTAAGGCATTCGGAATGATCTGCCACGAGAGGCCAAATTTGTCCCTGAGCCAGCCACACTGTTCATCGGAACCGCCGGCGCCGAGCTTCTCCCAGTAATAGTCGACCTCTGCTTGGGTTTCACATTTGACGTATAGAGAAATGGCCGGGGTGAAACTGTACATGGGGCCACCATTGAGTACCATAAATTCCTGGCCATTCAGTATAAAGGTGCCGCCCATCAGCGTGCCATCCGGCCCCGGCATCGTACTCACAATCTGCGAATCCTTGAAGATGGCAGTGTAGAAATTCATCGCTTCTTCGGCGTTATTATCGAACCAGAGAAATGGGGTAATGGTTTGCATATCGATGCTCCTTGTATTGAATCAATCATAGTGCCGTCAACGCTGAGCGGCTATTACGTAGTGGACCTTTATATTGTACCCCGGTATGCACGCGAAGTCTTGTATAAAATGGCAAATATACATGACTTCGCGTATGCCGACATGCGTGTAAACAAAAAGGCCGCCCCGTATAAGCAGCAGCCTTTTCCCATGTTGTAATTCAGTCTCCCCAATGTGTATGCGGATCACCGGGGCGCAGTGGGGGACGACCACGGGTGCACCTCGACGCTCGCCTGATGGCGCAACGCGGTGATGGGGCCTTCCGCGGTCACCGGTGTTGCACCACTGCGGAAATGAAGTACTTATGCCAAAGAAGCGAACGTATCATTCGGCAGCGCGCAGTGAACAGGCGGAGCTCACAAAAACCCGCATTCTCGATGCCGCCAAGCAACGCTTTGGGGCTGACGGTTATGATAAAACCACCATCGACAGCATCGCCACGCAAGCAAACGTTTCTGCGCCAACGGTCTATGCCGCCTTTAAATCAAAGGAAGGGATTTTGCTCGCGTTCATGCAGGCGACTCTCTTTGGCCCACATTATCAACTCCTGGTTGAGAAAGCGCACAGCATTGTCGATCCCGTAGAGGCGCTGGCGATGGCCGCAACCATCACCCGCACGATCTATGACACAGACCAAGCTGAGATTGCCTTGATCCGCGGCGCGTCTGTGTTATCACCCGAATTGAAAGAGCTGGAACTGCAAGGGGAACGTCAGCGCTATGCACGGCAGGCCTTTATCATCCGGCAACTTGCCGAAGCGGCGTTCTTGCCCGACGGCATGGAGGTTGCGCACGCGCGCGACATCCTATGGAGCCTCACCAGCCGCGAACTCTATCACAAATTTGTCATGGAACGCGGTTGGTCTTCAGCGGAGTACGAACAGTGGTTGCGCAGCACACTGCTGCAAACGCTCGTCAGGACGTAGTGGGACAGTGGGGCAGTGAGACGGTGGGACGGTGGGACAGACTTACTATTCTACGGTTCCCTGCGGTTCACCGATGAGTTGCCCCGGTGTGTAGCCAACGTATTGGCGTAGCGCGCGTGTGAGGTGGGGTTGGTCGTAGAAGCCGGCAGCGTCGATCGCGTCGAGAATCGAGATACCTTGGCGGAGCAGGGTCGCCGCCTGTTGCGCCCGTGTCACCTGTTGGATCTGTTTGGGGGAGAGGCCGGTGGCGCGTTGAAAGCGGTGGCGCACCGTGCGCGGGGCAAAGTCATGCGGTTCTTCCTGCAGGACCGCGCCAACCAGCGGATCAGCGCGTAAAATTTCGTCGTGGATCAGCCGGTTGACAAAGGCCTCGACATTCTCATAGCTGGGCAGTTCCCAGGTGCTACTTTTGAGCCAGAACGATGGCCCCGTTCCCTCTGGCAGCGTGAATTCGTTGTCCAGCAGGTGGTCGAAGGATAGGTGGGGCATAAAGACCCCGAGTTTAAACTTGACCCACAGGATCTCGCCCCCATCCCCCCACTCGGCCACGCCAGCGCTGCTCCACGGGCCCACCACCAGCGGGTGGATCTTGCCCTGTTCACGGACGAAGACCATATGCCAGTGCGTCTCGGCGGGGCGGATAGTCGAACCATGCGCCAGTGAATGGCCATGCATCACGGTTTCGATATAGGGTGAATCGGATATGCGTTGTTCGACCTGTAGGGTCATCGTGTCTCCTGCTATGCCGCTTCATTAGCAAAGGTCAAGCCCTTGGCCGCAAGCGCATCGCGCAGGATGCCCAACGCTTTGGGGCCCATGCCGTGAAGTTTGGCCAAATCAGCTTCGCTTACTTGCGTGAGGTCAGCCAAGGTATGGTAGCCGGCCGCGGTAAGGGCACGTAGTGCCGGCGCACTGGTTTTGGGAAAAGCGCTGGATTGGGTGGTAGACTTGGCCATCGTCATGTTTCTCTGTTGTAGCTGCGCCAACAATTTGTCTAAATGTTCCTGATGATGATCATAAGAACCAATCAGTACAGCTGCCAACGAATAGCCACCGAGCCAGGCATACCGGCTGGCGTCGAGCAGCGCCGGTTCTGAGGTTGCCTGGCCGAGCTCGATAAACTGTAGAAAGCCCTCACGCCACTGTCGATGGACCTCTGTCCAGGAACGATCCTTGAAGCTAGTATAGATATGGGCATTGATCTGATCGGTATTCTCTTCATCTTCCGGCGAAACACCCGGCAGCCACTGCGGCATCTTGGGTTCTGTATTGTTGAGTCCGGCTTCCATGCGCGCAATCGAGCGCTGTTGCCACGCCCACAGATGGGTTAGCTCATCTTTGACCGACAGGTCACCCGACTGTGGCACGGCATGGATTTGCGCTTCGCTCAAGCCGGCGAGTACGCGCTCCCAGTGCTCAAACTCTTCACGCAGAGCAGCGAGAATATGGGTTTTCATGTACATGGTAGATCTCCCAGGCTAGACATACAATGACGGGTCTCCGCTCCAAGATTGAACATGATCCTATCCGGATAGTCAAATTATGGACAGTATTAATAGAACATTTGTCTGGTATTGTTTCACCTTCTCTTCACTTTGTCAACTGGCGCTTTCGCTGTTTATATCTGATGTTACGGTTCTAACGCTGATCCCTGCCAGCGTCGGGGCGGAGGGTGGCCGTCAACATAGCAATTCATAAAGGCAAATTCAACGGTGAGGACAAAGAGAATATAGCGATGAATGAACCCAGTTTATCCAGCGACATCTGCCAACCGAGTTCATTATCGGCTGGTGCCACGCCAGGCGGCACGTTATCGTGGATGGCAAGTAGATCTGTGCCACCATTGGCCTCGCTGAGCGTAAAGGTGACAGTCATCTCACCGCGCATCGCTGCATCATCGGTCTCAAATTCCATCGTTTCAACAACTTGCTCGTCCGGTACCAACTGGACAAAGTGACCGTGATAGGTGTCGGTCTGTGCGGTGCTCTTGCCGGTGCCGTTTGGCACATCATAGGTAAGCGAGATACGAAACTTGCCACCAACTGTAGGATCGAATTCGTGGACATGGCTGGTCATGCCGTCCGGCACCATCCAGGCGGCCACGGCGGTTGGATCGATCAGCGCCTGATAGACTTGTGTACGCGGTGCGTTGATGTGCTTCGCTAAGCGGGTGCTAGTCACTAAAACTCTCCTTGCTGCTTGATCAAATTTTATCTCTTTGGTACATGCAACTGTTACAGTCACCAAACCAGTGGGGTTGTCCATGCCAAAAATCGCAGAAATTGATGGCATGATCATCAAAATTGACGCTGATGATCATGCTCCACCGCATTTTTATGCGAGATACCAAAGAGAGTCCATCTCCGTCGAAATTGACACTGGTAATGTCATTGGGGCAATGAGTGCCAGAAATTTGCGCAAAGTTGAAACATGGCGAGTATTCCATTTGGACTTTTTGCGGGCCAAGCGGCGCGAGTATGGAGGTGCATCGTGATCAAGCTGTTAGAAATTACCAAAGCCGAATATTTGGAAGGCTATCGTTTGTTGGTCTGGTTTAACGACGGCGCACTCAAGGTTGTTGATCTGAGTGGCTATCTCTACAAGCTCCATTTAGCCCGTCTGCGAGATGAAGGACGGTTACGCCGCTTTCAAGTTGATCTTGGGACAATTGTTTGGGATGACGAAATTGATATCGCGCCAGAGTTTTTGTACAACATAGCCGTTGAGACCTTGCGGCCGGGTGACCGTTCCCAGTGGGAGTGGGGCGAGCCATATCCAGCGGCGAAGTTACAGCCCAAGGCCGAAAATCTAACCCGGGCGTAGCTCCTCCCGGATACTCGCCGCCCATGCCTTTACCCGGTCCGCTGCGCCTGCCGGCTGGTCTGGCAGATAGACATCAGCGATGGTCATCGGCCAGTGGCGCAGAATAGGATGTTGTTCTATCTTTGGCTTGCGCACTTTGACGCTGCCCTCTGCCAACTGTGAAACACGGCGACGAATCTCGACTACCGGCACGCCTTTGTCCAGATGCTCAACAAATTGTTGTTGTAAACCGGCCAACACTCCTTCGATAAACTGGGCGGGATGTTGCAAGTTATACGAGGCAACGGTCAGAAAGTGCTGCGCCATCAATTCCGGATCCTGCCACTCCCAGGCGATGATTGCGCCGAGCTGTTCCCAGCAGTCCAGGCCATCAACCAGCGGCGCGCCACATTCGGAACAGGATTGGCTTATGGTCATCTTCTCATCCCTTCATCCGTCTCGTGCACAACCCCAAATGTTGCCGCCAATGCAAAGTAATGCTCCGCCGTCTCTTGATCCCCCATCAACTCGTGGGCGTGCCCCATATTCACATAGAGCGAACCATAAAAGGGTTGTACACGCGCATCGCCGACGGCGTCGGCATGGGCCAAAGCGATTGCATTCCAGCGGAAAATTTCTTGGGGATCTTCCTGGTGGCGCGCCATGTAATGCGCAGCGATACAGGCTTCGTAGTCGTCGGTGGCGGCTTCCCACGCTTGTTGATAAAGCGCCCGCGCATCGGCAACCCGCTGGGCAAATTCAGCCGCGGCCCCCGCCATGCAAAGTTGAATGACACGATTATTGGTATCCATGATAAGCGCGGCAGACGCTAAGAGACAACCTGCGCCAACCGTTGCAGGCCCAGCCACCACTGCTCTTTCGGACGGCGTACATTGGCATCAATGCGTCGCGGCAGATCGGCAATATCCATAAAGGTTACATCCCCATTTTGCACACCGACGGCAACCACCGGTGCTTCTTGATCGTTGGCATGGTCCACGATATAGGAAATTGCCTGCGCGGCCAACCGGGTAGCTTCAATGCGATCATAGGGGGAGGGGCGACCACCCTGCTGCACATGGCCCAGGATCGCCTGCCGGACATCAAAGAGCTTGCCCCCTTCTTTTTCAAAAAGTGCCGCCATGAAGTCGGCGGTATAGAGCGGATCGGCATGTTCGTTGCGGATCATCAAGCCCAACCGTTTATTCTGTTTGAACTCTTCGATTAGCAATTGCACATCGTGTTGGAGGGCCGCAAGTGTCACCCCTTCTTCGGGCAGGTAGACGCGCTCAGCACCGCTGGCAATGCCACTCATCAGCGCGAGATAGCCACAATCCCCGCCCATCACCTCAACGATAAAACAGCGCCGGTTGGCAACCGCTGACTCTTTGATTTTATCGACATTTTCCACAATGCTGTTGAGCGCGGTATCGGCCCCAATGCTATATTCGGTGCCCGGTAGGTTGTTACTGATCGTGACTGGCAAACAGATGATCGGGATGCGCAGGGCCGGGTAGCGTTCGCGTTCGTGTAGAAATCGATTGGCTGCAACATAGCCATCCCAGCCACCAATAATAATCATTGCATCAATTTGGTAGGCACTGAGTTGTTTTGAAAGGGTATAGAGTTCCCGTTCGGCAGGGACATGGCGCGATGTCCCCATTTCCGCACCGCCGCGCGAGACCCAGCCGCTGACACTGGTCCAATTCATTTCTGTAATCTTGCCCTCTTCCAGCCCTTCGAAGCCATTTTGCGTAGCAAAGATGCGATGGCCGGCGTCGAGCCCAAAGCGCACCGCTGCGCGCAATGCCGTATTCATGCCCGGCGCGACAGCACCACAGTGTAACAGTAAAATCCGTAACTGCTTTTCGTCAGCTTTTAATTGGCGTGGATGGGCGCGCGTGAGCGTTTGTAAAATATGATAAGTCTCGGCAAAGTTACCGCCGCGCAGCGCCATGGCTTCGTCAAAGCGCTGTTGGCGAATTAAATCGGCCACCTGATGGGTCTTTTCGACACAGGCCATCAATGGGGAGCTGGTAACACTATACTGACGAATGCCAATCAACTCTGCTTCTGCGGGCGTCGAGAGGAGCAGCGATTCCGCCGCGGCATTGCCAACAATCGTTGCCATCACCCGCTCATAAGCGCTCGGTGCTCCACCCCGTTGGACATGGCCCAAGATGGTGACACGTGTATCTTGCCCCGTGCGTGTTTCGAGCACCTCCTTGATGTAGGCTGCGGTGATCGGATTACCGTGGCGATCACGCGCACCTTCGGCAACGATCACCGTGCTGCTACGTCGCCCGGCTGACCGTCCAGCCCGTAATGCTTCGCACATCTCATCTTCCCAATTGTCAGATATAGGTGGACACTCTGGGATAAAGACCCAATTCGCACCGGTGGCAACGGCGCTCATGAGGGCCAAATAGCCACAGTTGCGCCCCATCACCTCGACAACAAAGGTGCGTTGATGGCTAGCTGCGGTGCTCACAATGGCATCGATCGCTTCGACAATGCGATGGAGCGCGGTATCGGCGCCGATCGTCATTTCTGTGCCAAACATATCATTGTCGATCGAACCAACCAGTCCGACGAGATTGAGGGACGGATGTTCGGCTGCACGCTCGGCACTGATCTCCCCACTATCGACCAATTCTGTCAGCAAAGAGGGCCACTCTTCGCGCAAGAGATTGGCACCGGTCAAACTGCCATCACCACCAATCACAACGAGCCCGTCAATATTTCGTTCTAAAAGATGACGGGCCGCTTGTAATCGTCCTTCGCGCAGGCGAAACTCGGCACAACGGGCCGTGCCGATAATCGTGCCTCCCTGATGAATAATGCCACCGACACCGGTTGACCCCATATTGACGATCCGATCGCCACCATCGACCAGTCCTTGATAGCCTTCGTGAATGGCATAGACATCAACCCCATGATTAAGCGCTGTACGCACGACAGCCCGTAATGCGGCGTTCATCCCTTGGGCATCGCCGCCACTGGTCATTACTGCTAAATTACGCATAGTACATCCTGTAGGTCACTGATGGCATCTGCGTGCCGTTTCTAGAGTAATAAGTGAACGATAAGTGATCGTCACCGCTGCAAAGGTTTGTTGTATCAGCATAATGCATAAATGTTAACAGTTCGATATTGACTGCAATGACTGCAATGACTGCAATGACTGCAATGACTACCGTGGCTACAACGTCCAACTATATGATTTACAAAAATTCATGATCTGTCAGTGATCTTACCACATTCCAACAATCTTTACTACACGCATGAGCAGCCTGCTGCTTTATTGCCTTGGTGGTAACGGATGGTGGCCCTGTGGTTGCATACATCGCTATTTTGCGTACAATATGCATGCAAGAAAAGAACTTGTTATACTGCGGTTGAAATGGGAACCGGAGTTTCTACCTCAGCAAAACTCTGGTTCCCATTCAGAGCTGAGTACAGCAGTTTCTAACCAGCTACTCCTGGGTTATTGGCACGGGAGCCCCCGTTCAACAGCCTTATATTTGATACAAAGGAAGCCCATCTTGACGACTACCCACCAAACTCTGTTTCAGCAACCAGTTGGCTTTCCCGTGCCCGATTGGCGACCGCCTTCAGCACCCCCACACGCGGTTTTGGAGGGCCGTTACTGCCGTGTGGAGCCTCTGTCGGCCGATCAACATGCCGCCACGCTATACGCTGCCAACAGTGCCGATTCGGGACAAATGTGGACCTATTTAGGCTACGGACCATTTGAAGGCTATGGCAATTATAAAGAGTGGATGGAGAGAATGGAGCCGAGTCAGGATCCCCTCTTCTATGCGATTGTTGCGACGGAGACGGGGCAGGCAACCGGTGTGGCGGCGTACCTCCGCATCGACCGCAACAACGGCGCGATCGAAGTCGGCCACATCGCGTACGCGCCCCGTCTGCGCCGCACCCCAGCCGCCACGGAAGCGATGTTTCTGCTCATGCAACAGGCCTTTGCCTTGGGGTACCGCCGCTATGAATGGAAATGTGACGCGCTCAATGCCCCCTCGCGTGCCGCGGCGCAACGGCTCGGCTTTTCATACGAGGGACTCTTTCGGCAGGCGGTTGTCTACAAGGGACGCAACCGCGACACCGCCTGGTATGCGATGACCGACCAGGATTGGCCGGCGATCCGCGCGGCATTTACGCAGTGGCTAGCGCCAGAAAATTTTGATGAGCAAGGGCAGCAGCGGGTGGCATTGTCAGCGTTGACGGGGCCGTTGTTGATGGCGCGGGGATGAGGCGCTTACGGCGCAAATGTTCGTAGCGGTGCAACGGTCTCTTCCTGACCCGCTATTGGTACGAGATCTCGCCCCGCTAGATAATCCAATGCTGCCCGCATACCCGCCAGGTTTTGCAGCCACTCTGGATCATCGTGCGTGACCAACTCTACGGTAATGGCTGGAATTTGCCGTAGAGAAAGCCAATTCGTGGCGTCGCCGGTAATGGGGTAGTAGCTGAATGCTGAGCCATACGGATAGCCAGCCGCACGGCCATAGATCATCGCCAGCCGCTCCGCCGCCGGATAGAGGCCCTCACAGCCACCGGCAAAGACACCAGGCACGGCGCTGTGCCAGAAGACGACTCCCTGGACTGCTTCTAACCCAAGCTTCTCACCTAGGAAGAAGTCGCGCAGCACGCGTGTTTCCCGCTCGGAAAAGGGAGCGCTGCCCCCACTAGTTTTTGTGCTGCCCCACCACGCCGTTGCAGACCAAGCGCAACCCCAATTGCGATTGAGGTCAACCCCGCTTTGGTTGAAACGCCCACCGACTGCCGTTTCATCGACATCATCGGTTTGAAAGCGACCCCAGCGTCCGGTGACGATCCGCTGTCCATCAGGATTGGCTGTGGGGATGATCTGCAGCGTGACCGCCGGCGGAATCTGGTCGGGATGTCGAGTAAAATAGTCGATCGCGGTATAGGCGAGCAAAATTGTATTCCATTCGGCACCACCGTGGATGCCGCCAACAAAGACAATACGGATCGGGCCAGCGCCAAAGGTATAACTTTCAATCGGTAGCCCGCCGGTCGAATAGCCTAGCGTAACCGCTCCATTGCGTTTGACCTTTCTACTGTTTACGTTCTCACCAGTTCTGTTCATTGCCGTTACGATATTGATGTGATCGGCGCGATTTTGATGAGCGCGATCAAATGAAAGAGTCGCGGCCAAGCTATCACGATTCGATAAATTGATCGGGACAGGGCGCGCAACGAGACAGGCCGAAAGGCTCAATAACAAAGCCCACACCCCTACTCTCCGTGCGTTTAGTCTCTTCAGTTGTTGCTTCCAGTACTGCCAGCGATCCATATGAACTTTCCGTAAATACAGAAGGGTCTTGCACCAACCTCGCTCTTCTCCCTGTACCGTACAGATCTCTTGCACTGTCATTGCTGTTTATTGTACACCAAACCGCGATTTTGGCGGATATCTCTTGTCTGTATCAGGTTCTATAGCTAGATTGTACAAATTATGTTTATTATTAGTACAATATTTGTCTAATGTCGATCGGCAGTAAATATAAGAGAGCGATGCAATGAATAGCGATACCATGCGCAACAATAGTGATCAGACATATACGCAGCTATCGGATCTACAGGCGACGGTGACGCTTCAGATCGATGGCCAACTGGTGCAGGCAACAGCTGGTCAACGGCTGATCGATCTCCTTGCCAATCTCCAAATTGAGATCCCCCACGTCTGTTATCACCCTGCGCTTGGGCCGATCCAAACTTGTGATACCTGTATGGTCTCGATCAATGGCGCAGTGCAACGGGCCTGTGCCACGACTGTGCAAGAAGGGATGAGTGTGATTACTGCCGCCGACAATTTGCAAGAAATTCGCCAGGAAGCGATGCAACGGTTGCTCGGTAATCACGAACTCTACTGCACCGTCTGCGATTATAGCAATGGCGACTGCACCCTGCACAACACCGCAGCCAAGCTCAAGATTAGCCATCAGAAATATGAATTCACACCTAAACCCTACGAAGTAGACGACAGTAATCCTTTTTATCGGTATGATCCTAACCAGTGCATTCTCTGTGGGCGGTGTGTCGAGGCGTGCCAGAATCTACAAGTCAATGAAACCCTGAGCATTAACTGGGAAGATCCCAACCCGCGCGTCCTCTGGGATGGAGGCGCGTCGATCGATGAATCTTCGTGTGTCTCTTGCGGCCATTGTGTTACCGTCTGCCCTTGCAATGCGCTGCTCGAAAAGACCATGGAAGGGCAAGCCGGCTACTTCACCTGGCTGCCCGACGAGCTGTTGCGGCCGGCGATTAGTGCAGTCAAGGCCAGCGAAAAGGTGATCGGCTACAAGCCGCTCTTTTTACTCTCGGACACGGAAGCCGCCGCGCGCAAGGCGCGTATCAAACGCACCAAAACGGTCTGCACCTACTGTGGCGTCGGCTGTAGCTTTGAAATTTGGACTAAAGGGCGCGAGATCCTCAAAGTGGAGCCGACCCTGGAAGGGCCAGCCAATGGCATTTCAACCTGTATCAAAGGCAAGTTTGGCTGGGATTATGTCAACAGCGAAGAGCGCCTGCGTCAACCCTTAATCCGCAGCGAAGATGGCTTCCGCGCAGCCGATTGGGAAGAAGCATTGCAAACGGTAGCCGAACGCTTGCAGGCGATCCGCGATGAGCATGGCCCCGACAGCGTCGCCTTTATCGGCTCTTCCAAGTGTACCAACGAAGAGGCCTACCTGACCCAAAAGATCGCCCGCGCCATCTTTGGCACCAATAGTGTCGATAACTGTTCCCGTTACTGTCAGGCCCCTGCGACCCAGGGACTTTGGCGCACGGTCGGCTATGGCGGTGATGCCGGTTCGGTCAGCGATATAGAGCAAGCGGAGGTCGTCCTTATCGTTGGCTCGAATACCCACATCTCCCACCCGGTCTTGGCGACCCGCATCAAGCGCGCCGGCAAGCTCCACGGCCAGAAGCTAATCGTCGCCGACCTGCGTGAACATGAGATGGCCCGTCGCGCCGATATCTTTCTCCACCCCAACCCTGGCACCGATCTAATCTGGCTCTCCGCCGTGACGAAATATATTCTCGATCAAGGCTGGCAGGATCAGGCTTTTCTTGACCAATGGGTCAACGACGTGGAAAAATATCGAGCGAGCTTGGCTCCCTTTACCCTCGACTTCGCCACCGAACGCACCAGCCTCAGCGTCGAACAGCTCAAGGCGACAGCCGAGATGATTGCCCAGGCGAAAACCGTCTGTGGGCTATGGGCAATGGGCATCACCCAACATTCGATGGGCTCCAACACCAGCACGGCAATGTCGAACCTGCTCCTCATCACCGGCAACTACATGCGCCCTGGCACCGGTGCCTATCCGCTGCGCGGCCACAACAACGTGCAGGGAGCCAGCGACTTTGGCGCCATCAACACCTATTACACCGGCTATCAAGAGATCGATGATGAGGAGATCCGTGCAAAATTTGAAAAAGCGTGGGGTGTCACCTTGCCAAGCAGCAAAGGCTATGACAACCGCGAGATGATCGATGCGATCCATGAGGGCAAGGTCAAGGCACTCTTTGTGGTGGGCGAGGAGTTGAGCCTCGTCGATGCCAATGCGAACTATGTGCAGGATGCGCTGCGCAAACTTGACTTCTTTGTGGTGCAGGATATCTTTATGAGTCGCACCGCAGACTTTGCCGATGTGGTGCTCGCGGCTAGCCCATCCCTCGAAAAGGAGGGTACCTTTGTCAACACCGAGCGCCGGGTCCAGCGTATCTACGAAGTGATGGCGCCATGGGCAGAATCGCGCCCCGATTGGCGCATCCTCACCGACCTGGCCAAGGCGTTGGGCCACGATTGGGGCTACAGCCATCCCAGCGAGATTATGGATGAGATCGCCGGATTAACACCGATGTTTGCTGGCGTCAGCTACAACCGACTCGAAGGCTTTGCCTCATTGCAATGGCCCGTGCACGCCGACGGCAGCGACACGCCACAACTCTACACCGATAAGTTTCACTTTGACGACGGCAAAGCGCGCCTCTATCCCCTTGAATGGACCGAGCCAAGCGACCAGCCCAATCTAGAATTTGATCTGCACCTCAACAACGGTCGGCTGCTCGAGCATTTCCACTCCGGCAATATGACCTACAAATCAGCAGGGATTGTGGAAAAGGTGCCGGATGTCTTTGTCGAGGTTTCGCCGGCCATGGCCGCCGCGCGCGATCTGCAGAGCGGCGATTGGGTGCAACTCACTTCTGCCCGGGGCAGCGTCGAGGTGCGCGTGCAAGTCAGCGATGAAGTAAGCAAGGATGAACTTTATCTGCCCATGCACTCCCGTACCCATCCGATCAACATGCTTACTTCCAACGTAGTCGATCCCGACAGCCACACGCCCGCCTACAAAGAGTTGGCCGTCAACCTGCGCAAGCTCGGCCGCAAGGACAAACCCGCGCTTGGCCCTAACCACCCCCGTTTTGGCAACCCCACGCCGCAGCAGGGGGTCGAGGTTGAGCACAAGTGGGCACGGCCCGATTATCTCTTCCCCACGGCGGATCGACCTGCGGATGGTAAAGTGTAATAAATAGCAATGAGACCGCCCTGTCGCCGGCTTAGTGATGCCGGCGACAGGGCGGTCTCATCGAGTAGAAATCAGATTAATGGTCACGTTGTCCATGAAAGATTATTCCTGGGCGCCAGGGCGTACCGAGGGCGGGCAGCAGCCAGCGATCCAAGCCCCACCAACCGGCGGTCTTCCAAGCCAACACTAACCAAGTGGCGATAATAAAGAGGAGCGGATTGGTGCTCACGGTGCCGGCCATCAGGTAATTGGCATTCATAAAGCTGCCAAAGAAGGCGGCCAGGCCGGTAAAGATGCCTAAGATCAGGGCCACGCCGACCAACACTTCGCCCCAGGCGACCAAAAAGCTCCAGACCCCCGCGTAGGGTAGCACCAGGTGTTGCAAAAACCAGGCATACCATACCTGTACATCTGGATGCTCGCCGGCGGTTTTGCTGAGGGCACCGTTGACAAAGCCACTCAACGCTGCTCCGGCTTGGCTGCCCGTCCAAGCCGGTGATTGAACTTTCCCCCAGCCGGCGCTGAGCCACTCCCAGCCCACATAGAGACGCAGCAGCAACCAAAGCCACGCCCACGCTGTCGACCCAAATAAGGCACGAGCCACCGGTGGATCTTCAATTGTTTTAACGCCACTCTGTGCCATGTTAACGTGCGCCTGGCGTGTTGATTGGTCGACCATCATCTTTTTCTCCTTCGTAAAAAACTCAACGGTACAGAGGTATGTACTCGCCATTGAACACACACCATCTGATACCGCAAGGATAGTACCAACCGGGCCGGAAGAGATCAGACAGGTGTATAGATCTTCCCCTGGGCACTGGTATAGGATCTGCTAGCCGATCGACTAGCAGATCCTATACCAGTGCCCTGTGTAAGCCCGTAGCTCAGTGAGACAGTGACTGACCGACTGTCTCACTGTCTCACTGTCTCACTGTCTGAATGATTGGTTTATTTACGCCGCGCTGTACTAGTACATCCTGGCTATGTATTAGCACGTAACGAACTAGCGATAGTGGACCATTTGCGGAAACCAATCGTCTGCCAGCTGCTCAACGTGGGCTGGTTTGCCGTCAATGATCACGTCGAGTATCTGCCGATTCTCATTATTGTAGCCAGAGAAGAGTACTTCCTCACCAGGCTTTGGTGCTACCAGGCTTGTCTCACTCCTCGCCAACAGACGTTCTCCGTCGCCATCAAGCACAATTTGCTCACCCTTCACCGCGGTTACCGTTGCCCGGCTGAAGCGAAAGATTGTTTCGGGCGGCGATGATTCCTGGTCAACAATCACGAATTGGCGCGGCCGGATCGGGATCTTATGCGCCATGAGATTTTCCGAATAGTTGGTCGCCAAGGGCGCACTGCCATCAAGTAACTGCACTTGGCAGCCTCCGTCCGTGCACGATAATACGGTTGCAAATGTTAAATTCATTAGCCTTTTCCTTTCAGACATTGGGTTGCGTATCTCCATCCATTATCCAGCGTGACGTTACTGGTATGGCTATCACTTTGCTTCTTTTCCTCCTTTCTCTTTTCTTCGTGAGTCTTTATGTCTCTTCGTGGATCCCAACACGTTTGCCATTACCGAGCCAAATAAAAAAGCGGCCACGAGTACAAAGACCCGCGGCCGCTTTGGCCACAACATTGGGAGATCGGCATCATTTATTCATCATTCACACAACCCACTATCCTTACTTGACAGAGGTTGCAGAAGCGATGCGCCAATCAAAAACAGCCACAGGTCTCATGCACCCGTGGCTGTTCATTAACGAATTTGTTGCGTTTGCCGAAAAACCGCCTTGACAACGCCAATTTCTGTGGGAAACCTATCTTTCCACTGGTGCATGACCATATAAAATTGTGTTCATAGGTGCACCTCCTTGACAGATAGAACTTTGACAAATAGCGCTTTGATAGATCTGTGTTGGTCAGTAACGCAATCGTGTGATCCGCTTGGAGTCTAGCACAGCTGACGGGCAAAGTCAACTGATTTTTGAGTTTGGGAGCATCTCAGTTTGTGGGCGAGTTGAAGACAGAGGCCCAAAGTAGATCGAAAGAATCGGAAAGAACAGTTGCGCGAATCGGGATAAGGCGCTGTAAGCCCTTACGAGACCAGCGCATGCCCGGGCCAGTA
>DAOUCA010000054.1:0-11429 GCA_034432375.1 Caldilineaceae bacterium | reverse complement strand
TCGCCAAACCTTGTTTTGGCGGAAATTTCCAGATGTCATTCCTGCGCAGGCAGGAATCTACTCGTGTAACATGAAGATGGATTCCTGCCTGCGCAGGAATGACGGCTCTAATTTCTGAAATTGGCGAAGGTATTGATTATACAACAGGATAAGGAGGCCGACCGAGTCGAATGGATCTCATGGAGTAGTCGTCGCGTAGCAGAGGGCACTCTAAACATTGAGCCGATCAAGCGCCGCGCGCAGAAATGCGTTGCGACGCCTAGCCTTGGCCGCCCCATCTATTTCGTAGCCTTGCTCATCGAATCCTGGCTCCCAATCGTCAAGGAGGGCGGGTGCGCTGGCCGCCGCAACGGCATCCCAATAGCCTACATTCGTTGCTGGTCGACTGCTTTCATCTTGCCACCCATCGAGCACGTGTGCGGGCGCACCCGGCCCATACTGGATCGCCATCTTCAAGCGAAGCTGGCCCAGGTCAACACCAGGATCCCCAACACCCGCATTCTTCCAGTCAATTAGGGCAACACAGGTATCGCCGCTCCACAACATGTTGCCGGCCCAGATGTCGCCGTGAACGAACACCATTTCGCCCTGCGGCCTGGGGATTCTCTGCAGTCGTTCGTCGGCGAGTTGCAGAAGGGGTGATGAGCGCGGGCCGGCGAGCGCCCGCCGAGCACCATCGGGAGGCCATCCGGTCAACTCACAAAAGGCAGCGACGACAGCTGGCTTTTCACTAGCCGACGAGGCTTGGTACAGAGTTGCCCAGCGTCGCTCCAGGGCATGATCATCAACGTCAGTGGGACGAATGCGAAGCGGGAGATCAGGCTGAGGAGTGAGCGCAAGCGCATGCACCTTTGCAAGCGCAGCTCCCGCGGCTCGTAGCCGCTCTGCCGCGATCTTCGGCGGACTCGCGCTGCTGCCGGGCAAGGCTGTCTCTAGCGTCGCCGCCACGCCTGTGGCGTGGCCATCGAGATCGCTGGCGATCAGGCGCGGGGCGGCCAAGCCATGTTTCTCGGCGACCAGCAGTGCTGCCGCCCCGGTCGCAATGAGCTCTTCGCCAATCCTGCCTGGCACAACGACGCGTAGCACCACATCGTGCGTGCTTCCTGCATGGTCGATGTGCAGCAGCCACGGTCTCGACAGGGCCTTGATTGCGCTGACTCGAGCACCGACGCCAACTGCCTCAGCCGCCCAACGCAGTATCACTTCGCTCGGCATCTTGGTCATTTCCATATGCTTTGATTTCTCAGTTCAGCGGTAGGTTGTAGATCGCATTGCAGCCCCACTCATGCGCGTGATTTACTGCGGTGCCCACGGCGGTGGATCGCTCCAGGTATTCACCCACTGCCAACGCCAGTTGACGCGCTTGCTCGGCAGTTCGATCTCATACTTCACGCCCGCGGTAAAAGGCAGCACGCGCGTCCGATCACCGAGGTGATCACGAATATCCTCGACAAACGCGGCCGGATCATCGATATCGGGCGGCCAATGGCCTTCGGGGATGGGGTCGGTTTTCCGGTCGGTACGATAGTGCGTGGGGATCCAATTGCGCGGCTCCACGTAGTTTAGAAACTGCGGCAGGATCGACCAATCCTTGAAGCCCAGTTTCATATGCACGACAAAGTCAACTCGTCCCTTGAGATTTTCTAGTGCCGGGTAATTTTCATGCAAATCACCCATGTGATAGACCGAAACATTCTTTGTCTTGTGGGTAAATAGGTAGCCATTCGTCGGCAAGTGGGGACGGATGTTTTCGCCACTCTCCACCACCTCGACCTGTACTGCGCCCAGATCGACTTCAAAGGGGCCAGGAAATTGTCGCTTACCATCGGCATCATATTTGTCCGTCTGATACTTGGGGTAGAGCACTTGGATCATATCGCGCGGGATCTGTTTGTCGATGGGTAAATCGCGGGCAAACGAAGCACCCCGGTAGCTCGCATCGATCGGCTCTTGTGGCGTTATGCAGCCAATCGGTACAAAGAGTTTTTTGAAGCGGCTACCCTGACAGAGTTTGCGTAATGTGGGGGGATGGCAGTGGTCAAAGTGTTCGTGGCTGATAAAGATGTAGTCGTAGATTGGCTCGGCGTTGGTCAGGTTATCACCAAAAAGATAAGGATCGACGGCAATGTTAAGATCGCCAAAGAGGATGTCAAACGCGCCACAGCCCCACCAACGTAGGTGTATGTTGTCCATCATCAATTTTCCATGGGTATGAGTCATTGGTCATTGGTTCTTTGTCACTCGTCATTTGCAGCTAATAACCAATGACCAATGACTAGATTATCCCTTCACCGCGCCGGCCGCCAAGCCAGAGACGACGTAGCGCTGTGAGAGAATATAGAGGATCACAACGGGGGTCATGGCAATCAGAGAACCGGCCATCATTGGGCCGATCATGTAGTAGTCGGAGCGGTAGAAGTTGGCGAGGCCAACCGAGATCATCTTGTGCCGATCATCCTGCGCCAACACCAATGCAAAGATAAATTCATTCCACACATTGTTAAAGATAAAGATCGACGCTGTCACCAGTGCCGGCACCGAGAGTGGAATGACAATATACCAGAGCGATTGCATGCGCGTGCAGCCGTCGATCAAAGAAGCTTCCTCAATCTCGGCGGAGATGCTGCGCATATAGCCCATCATCAACCAAGTACAGAAGGGCACGCTAAAGCTCATATTGGCGATGATCAGGCCAGGGAAGGTATCCTTCAACCCCAACTTGATAATGATCAAATACATCGGGATGAGCATGAGTGAACCGGGGATCAGGTAGACAAAGAGCACGCCCCGTGCCATCGCCGCCCGCCCCGGAAAACGCAGACGGGTCAACGCATAGGAAGCGAGGACCGAGAGGATCACAACAATCCCGGTGGTGGAGATTGCCACCACCAATGTATTGCGCAAGTAAGTTGGAATATTAAAATTGAAGACCGCATCGTAGTAGTTGACGATGGTTGGGTTGCGTGGAATCCAGGTCAATTCCGAGTAAATTTCACTCTCATACTTAATGGAGGTTGTAGCCATGAAGTAGAGCGGGAAAATGATCATCAGCAGCAGAGCACCAATGATCAGAAAGGAGAGAATTCGGAAAACCGAATTGGGAATACGGTCAACAAGTCCTGTCATTGGGTGGCCTCCCGATCCATATAGGTAGCCACCGCTAATACCAGCAGGGCCACAATCGGCAACATCATGATCGGCAACGCCGCGCCTTCACCCAGCCTGAAGTTTTGCATGGCCAAGTGATAAGTCAAGAGCGGAAAGACCTCAGTGGCATTGCTCGGCCCACCACCGGTAAGCAACATGGGGATTTCCAGGCTATTCATCGTCCAGATGGTGGAGAGCAAGATCACGACTCCCATCACCTGCTGCAAACCGGGCAATGTGATGAAGCGGAAGCGGGCCAAGCGCCCAGCCCCATCCACCTTGGCAGCATCATAAAGCTCGGCCGAAATGGTCTGCATCCCAGCCAAAAACGTTAGGGCATAAAAAGGATAGCCCTTCCAGACCATCACAAAGATCAGCAGCGCAATCGCTGACCAGGGTCTTGCCAAGAAAGGGTAGTTGTCACCGAGTACGCCCCAAGAAACCAGAATTTGGTTTAATAGACCGGTCTGCCCATCGAAGATCCAGCGCCAAACCAATACGATAATGTACGTTGGCAAAATCCACGGCAGCATAAAGATCCCACGCAACACATTGCGCCCAGGGAAATCTTGATTGAGCGCTGTGGCTAGAATTAATCCGACTATCGTCTTGATACAAACCGCAGCAATCGTAATAAGCACGGTACGCACAACCATCGAAGAAAAATCGGGCCAACCCAAGATGTATTCATAGTTGGCCAATCCAACCCATGTCCCCGGTCCACGCCCAACCATGCGATCGGTAAAGCTGATGCGGATTGCCTCGAGAAAGGGATAGCCGACCATACCCAATACGACTAACAGCGCTGGGGTAACCAGCAGCCAGCCCAATCGCGTCTCGCCGGCAAAAAGAGAGTTTGTTTTCTCTTTTTTTGCCGGTTGCGACACGATCGGCTGTGATAAAGTTTCTTGGCTCATTGGGGTTCTCCCTGTGGCGGAGTGTCAATAGCGAATAGCAACATCGACAAACAACACAACGTTTACGATTCACTATTGACAACTCGCAACAATACGTTGCTGAAAATGTGAATTCCTAGAGTTCGCCATCGATTCACATTCTCAAAGCGACCGCAGATTTCGTAGGGTTTATGCAGAGTGCCGGCTGAGTAGGTTGCTTTTCACCGTATCGAAGCCGATCCCGGCATAACTCTATTTGTAATATTTTTCAAACACACGCTTTGCAAATGCATCCGCCTCGGCAATGGCATCTTCTGGTGTCCAGCCGTCAATGAGCACACGAACGACCATCGACCCCACCGGTGGATCTGCGCTCCCCAACTCGGCCATTGCAGCTGTGTCATAGGGTGCGGGGTAGCCGCCATAGGTGCCGATTTGGGCGGCCAGGTTAAAGGCAGCCCGCTTGCCCGTCCACATCGGCAACGCATCGTATTCAGAGAGCACATTGGCCACAAAGCCTTTTTCTAGCCAGGGTGCATAGATGTCGTTGGTGAAGAGTGCGTTGATTAGATCGGTGGCGGTCTCTTTGTTGGTAGAATCTTTCGCCATCACCACAGTGTAGCGCAGACCGGCACTGGTTGTGTCGCGCATGTCTTTAGGCTTCGGGGCTAGTCCGGTTGCTTCGGCTAATTCTGGATCGGATTGGGTCGCAGCGACGTAGATCGACGCGGCATTGATGACCAATACGGCTTGCTTTTCCAAATAAGCTTTGTTATTGGCGGCATAGTCATACGCCGCCGCATCGGGCGGGAAGAGCCCCATATCGTAGGCTTCTTTGGCAAAATTGAGCGCACGAGTGGCTTCTGCCATCTTCTCATCAGCGAGAATGATCTTGGTACCGGTTTCATCCCAAACATCAGCCCCAAAATTGCGGAAGAGGTCATCGCACCAGCCATCATGTTGTAGCTTGACAACACCAAAGCCCCAGCCATAGAGCTTGCTACCCTGCCCCTCAGTGTATTGGGACGTTTGCAGCGCAAGATCACGCGTCTGATCCCACGTCCACTGCCCTTCCGGCACTGTGATGCCCGCTTCTTCCAGCAGATCCTGGCGGAATTGGACCATTGGCGTGTCAATGGAATAGGGCAAGAAGGTAATGGCACCATCCCGCGTGACATACTCTTCCAGCCGCGGCTGCCAACCCCCATGGGCCGCGCCAATTTCGGGGAAGAGATCGGTCAGGGGATCTAGCGCTTGGGCATCGGTTAGCCGCAGGGCGTTGCCAGCATCCACGAACATCGCATCCGGTAACGTACCCCCTTCGATCGCCGGCAAAATCTTGGTAGACATGTTGCTATCGGCATCGCGCGAGAGCTCAATCGACACATCATTGGCAGCGGCCCACTCGTTGAGCTTTGTTTGCATCAACTCATCGGCATCGGGAGCAAAGGTATTCCACATCCAAAAGGTGAGGGATTTATCGGCCGCCGGGGCGCTACCACCACCGCCCGCGCTCGGCGCCACACAGGCTACCAATGCCGCACCAGCAACACTCATTGCGCTCATGCGTAGGAAGCCACGACGGCTCAACGGTTTGTTCTGCATAGCTTGTTTCTGCTACTTTCTAAGTGATCCAAAGTGATCCACCTACTTTGGCGCTTGAAATACTCGCTTCGACTAGCACTGCCCACCAACGAACCGAAGTCCGCGGCATGGTCTTACACGCTATCCACGAGCGATTACACCCGATATAGCCATTTCCGGGTGTCCTGTCTGTGGCAGGAAATTGATATTCCGCGGCCTGAATTGACATTATCACGCTACCCTTCAATCTCCTGGACTACGCTACGAGCGTAGCCCTACCGAACAACGGCGTAGGATACGGTTACAGATGGGCCGAAGCGTTTTCGTTTTCAGTGAGCAGAATGCGCATATCGCTACACAATTGCGCACATGTTAGACATCCGGACTCACCTCCTTGATGATTGATAACAATCTTGAATGGAACTAACAACACATATCAGTATTCATTTGTGATATACACGAATCTTGCGGGAAGCTTGGGGAAGAAGATTGTCAACTCATGTGTAGGACCACATTAACCGATTCGATACAAGAGTTGCCCCTATTATAAAGGAATTGTGAAGGCTGTCAAGTCACCCATCAGTTAAGGGTGCGTACCACATTTTCGGGGGTGCTCAGACAAATCGGGTTTTCGTGCTCGACCAATCCCCCCAAAATGGGACGCACCCATCAGTTAAGATTTTAAGGAGGCAACCTTTATTTATCACAAAATAATTAGGGGCATGTCAACATAATACTGCGCAGTAGCAACAGTGCGGCTTGTTCAATCATCGCGATCTGTCGTACTTGGTCAGCGATTACACCACAATAGTCCCACACTTCCTGCTCTGTCAAGGGGAAGTCTGTTACCATCGCAAGGCGTATATTCTGCAATTCATCGTTAATTTGTTGGATCTCCGGGAGAGCACGGGTGCCCCGTTCACGAAAAAGCGATTCTTTGCGTTGGATCAGATGGCGGCTTTCACCAAAGGGTACAATCACATCTGACAACAGGAGTTTGGCCAATGCGCGCCAAGCCTTGCTGCTCATGCGAAACGCGTCGGCCACCTCCTGTAGCTGTGGCTTCTCGATGATCAGCGCGGCTTCCTCCAAAAAAGCGGCGTACAATTCGCGTTCGGCATCATCGCGGATTCCGGTAATGCCATAGTGGTTAAAGGCTGTGGTCAGCCCAGCATATAGCTTGGGCCCAACAGGGAATTCTTTTGCCCAACTCATGCGCACTTTGGGTTTGGTCAACAGATCTGCCCAATAAGAAAAGGCCTTGATGCCCCAACTGTTGGCAGAACCCTTCGGTGGCTTCTCCAGATAAAGGTTGATGCAATCCCAAATGCCTGCGCGCACAGCCGCCGCCAACTTTTCCGGATCCGGCTGGTCAAGTACCGTCACGCGGAATCTGTCCTTTTTTACCCTGGCCCGTGCCACCGCCAATTCCGCCGTGGAGATGGTCAAGCCAACCTGGGCGCGGTCGGCAATGTATACAAGATCCGCGCCTTCATCATAACCATAGACCACCAGCGGCATCATCCCCCACATCCCTTCATCATAGGCAAAGGTATTATAGGGTAGGCTCCACAGATCCGCCCAGACAATCGCCGGCAGCCCTTCCTCCAAGGTAGTCAGCAGATTGGTCAATCCTTTCTCGGCCTTGTTGGTCTGCAAAACCTCCTGCACGACACCCAATCGAGCAAGTGCAGTCGTGAAGGGCGCAAAGGTATTACGTGTTAAGAGCGCGACATGGGGATTATAGCCATCATAGGCAAATGAAAAATAGCCCATTACGACACCACCGGCTACCCCCATAAAGAGTGCCTCAGAGTAAGGCTCGCCCGTGTGCGGCGCGATTACGTTGCGATAGGCATAGTAATTGTGCAGGCTCCCGCTCTCCCAGTGGCGTCCACCAAAATGTTGATAGTCGTTGAGAATTGGCATCGGTTTTGCTCCATTCGATCTGCTCATGCGCCGGCTGCCTTTGCCGAAGCTATAGATCGTCAGAAAAAGATCAGTGATGGAATCCATTTTTCGTAGGGCCATGGTATACCGTGGCCCTACGAAAAATGATCGGAACATCTATCGCCTTGGCAAAAGCGACTACGCAAAGATTGTAGCATAAATGCGCGCCCTGTTGGTGAATGAGTGACATAGTATGAGAAAAGTGGCGTGACCCAATTCCGTCAGGTGATCTATTTCTACTTGCTTGCACACTTATCTTGACCTACAATGGCGAAGGTGTTGATGAATCACTTGGTACAGGATTGAAGTACGAGGCCCGCATCCTATGATTATCTGTGTAACTCCCAATGTCGCGGTTGATCGGACGTATATCGTGCCGACGGTGCGGCTGGGTACTGTTTTGCGCAGCAACCGCACGCTCGTGGCCGCCGGCGGCAAAGGGCTCAATGTGGCACGCGCCATCACAATCTTGGGGGGTGATCCCCTAGTTATGGGGATTTTGGGAGGCCGTAGTGGCGCGGTTGTGGCAGAATTGGCAGATACGGAAGAATTGGCAGCCCACTGGACCTGGGCGGTCGGTGAAACACGCAATTGTGCGATCCTGGTGGGGGAAGATGGCAGCCCAGAGACGGTGATCAACGATCGCGGGGCTAAAATCTCAACTACCGAGTGGCTGCAATTTATCCAAGATGTTGTCGATACGGCCCAAGGAGTGCTCTCCGTGCCACCCACGACAGCCCCAACGACAGCCCCAACGACGACCGAATCCACAACAACTCATCCTGTTACAAGCAAAGCCGATGCTATCTGTATCTGTGGCAGCTTGCCGCCTGGCACGCCGCCTCATGCCCCCGCCGATCTGATTGAAGCCCTGCTGGCGACGGGCAAACCCGTCTGGCTTGACGCCAGTGGTTCAGCCCTGGTTCATGCCCTCGAAGCGCGCCCCACCGGCATCAAAATTAACGATGATGAAGCTGGGATGCTCTTGGGACAACGCCTCGCCTACCTCGATGATGTTCATGCCGCCGCGCGTACTATCCGTCGGCGTGGGATCACCTTTGTCGTTATCACGTTGGGTGCCCGTGGTGCCGTTCTGCACAGTCCACAGGGGGAATATCATCTGCGTCCGCCACTGGTCCAAGCAGTGAGTGCCGCCGGCAGTGGCGATGCGTTTTTAGCGGGGTTGCTTGTTGCCCACATGCGTGGCCTGCCCGACCCCACGGCGTTGGCCTGGGCGGTCGCCGCCGGTGCAGCCAATACACTGATGCCCGGTGGTGGTCTCTTTGCACGAGCGGACTTTGATGAATTGCTCGCCGAGTTGCAATAGATGCCCACCATGCATAAACAGTCTTTGGAAAGGACTCTCTCTCTGTGGATTTACAAGCCATCCTGGCGATCTCCTCGGCGCGCCACAAACATCTCTGTCCGCGCCAGATCCTGGGTGCGCGAATTGGGCTGGCTGGCGGAAAAGCGCTTGATTTATCGCTCCCTCGGCAAGACAAACGACTGCTCGTCATTCTTGAGACCGATGGCTGCTTTGCAGATGGCGTTGCGGTGGCGACCGGTTGCGCAGTTGGCCATCGGACATTGCGGGTTGAAGATTATGGTAAAATTGCCGCAACCTTGATTGATGTGCAAACCGAAAGGGCATTCCGCATTATGCCACAGCTGGATGTGAGAGAACGGGCCTTTGTGTATGCGCCCGGCGAACCACGCCACTACTTTGCGCAGTTGCAAGCGTACCAATCGATGCCCGACGCCGAACTATTGACGATCCAATCGGTAACCTTAACAATACCGGTCGCGGCCATTATTAGTCGGCCGATTGTACGGGTGAATTGTGAGCGCTGTGGCGAAGAGATCATCAACGAGCGCGAAGTGCTGGTGGCGGGGCAACGGCTCTGCAAAAGCTGTGCGGGCGATAGCTACTATGTCGCGCCCCCCATGCATTCAGGCCAACGCCAATGAACGAAATCACCGGCTTTCCCCCCATTACTACGCCCGATATCCGCGTCCTGATCCTCGGCTCGATGCCCGGCGTGCGTTCACTGGCACTGCACCAATACTATGGCCATCCGCGTAACCTCTTCTGGCCGCTGATGGAAGAATTGGTTGGTGTGCCGGTTAACGCACCCTATGCCGAACGGCTGGCGTTGCTCAACGCGGCGGGGATTGGTCTCTGGGATTCGCTCAAAGCCGCGGTGCGCCCCGGCAGCCTCGACAGCAGCATCGTTCCCCATACGGAAGTCGCCAATGATTTTCCAACCTTTCTGGCCGACCATCAACAGCTGCGGGCGATTGTGTTTAATGGCAAAAAGTCGGAGAGCGCGTTTATCAAGCATGTGCTGAAGGCGGGGCACACAGATCTATTCACCGACATCGCTCTGCTGCCGATGCCCTCGACTAGCCCAGCCAACGCGTCGATCCCCTTTGTGGAGAAACGGACGCGCTGGGGGGAGCTTCTTGTCTATTTATAGGAGATTTACAATGCAAACGCTCCACCACACCGAAGTCATCGTCATCGGCGGGGGTGCGGTCGGCTGCTCGATTGCGTACCAACTAGCGCGGCGCGGCAAGGATGTCACGCTAGTCGATAAAACCGAGCCGGGCGCAGGCACGAGCACCAAGAACTTTGGCCTCGTCTGGGTGCACACCAAAGAGCCGCACACCTACATGGAGTTGAGCCTGCGCAGCAGCCTGCTTTGGCCCAAGCTGGTGGAGGAGTTGGGCGAAGATGTCGATCTGCGCCAACCCGGCGGGCTCGCGCCCTGCCTCACCGAAGCCGATCACGAACGGGCCGCCGCGCTGATTGAACGGCAACGACGCAGCCCACTCTTCCAGGGCAAGATGATTCCGCCCGATGAGGTCTTTGCCATGCAGCCGGGGATTACGCGTGATCTCGTCGGGGCCAGTTGGAGTCCACACGATGGTTCGGTCAACTGGATCAAGTGGACGCACGCGCTGGCGCGCGGCTGTGAACGGGCGGGCGTGCGCATGTTGCACCAGACTGAGGTTCAGGCGATTGAACGCGATCAAGATAACTGTATCACGGGGATTATCACCAATCGCGGCCGCATTGTTGCGCCCAACGTCGTCTGCGCCGCGGGGCCGTGGTCCAAGGGAGTGGCGGCGTTGGTTGATCTGAAAATTGATTTCTTTCCGCAAAAAGGGCAAATCCTGATTACCGAAGCGACCGACATGATCTGCCCGATGACGATGGATTCGGTGCGCCAGGAGCCGCACGGTCAATTTTATATGGGCACGACGCACGAAGATGTCGGCTTTGATTGGTCAACGACCGCCGAAGGGTACAAGGCGATCCGCGACTATGCCGCTCGGCTGGTGCCGGCGACGCGAGATCTGCGCGTGGTGCGCCACTTTGCCGGGTTACGCCCAATGCCGCGCGATGGCAAACCAATTCTTGGGCCGGTGCCCCACGTCCCTGGCTTTTACATGGCCACCAGCCACAGCGGGATAACGCTGTCGCCGATCCACGGCAAGATTATCAGCGATCTGATTGTGGAAGGCGAAACAGAAATTTCGCTTGAGGCGTATGACCCGCTGCGCTTTACGCGGGATAATATCGCCACGGGGGCCGAGCAACCACTCACCGATCCGCTTACGCCTCGGGTTCGTTAACCGTGGGCGCACGATGTTTCCAGTGCACTCGTTAGTGTCTCTGGGGTTTCCGTAACAACTAACCCCTCCCCAGACTGGCTTACCTTTACCCATAAGTTTACGTGCGAAGCAGCGTTCCGGGGACGGCCCAGAGAAACGCTGGTTGACGAAATTACGTGTGGGCCGTCCCCGGAACGCTTGCCACCTCTGGTACACGCCGCTGTGGGTAACGGT
>DAOUCA010000053.1:0-24396 GCA_034432375.1 Caldilineaceae bacterium | reverse complement strand
TCGCCAAACCTTGTTTTGGCGGAAATTTCCAGATGTCATTCCTGCGCAGGCAGGAATCTACTCGTGTAACATGAAGATGGATTCCTGCCTGCGCAGGAATGACGGCTCTAATTTCTGAAATTGGCGAAGGTATTGATGCTGATGGTACAGATTTTTATTGTACAGATTTTTATTGTACAGATTCTTCTTGTACAGATTCTTCTTGCGCCACATAAGCACGCAGGGCATCTTGCCAGGGGCGCAACTTGATACCCAATTGCATTGCCGCCTGGTTGACCAAGACGGCATGAAGTGGTGAATCGGCCAAACGGGACCACTCGGTGTGCGAAATTGGGGTTATGGGGATGTGGGCGCGTTGACGCGCTTGCAAAACAGCTTGCGCAAATTCAAAACGGCTGGCACTACCCTCATTCACCAGGTGATAGGTTCCAAAGCGCTCCGTGGCAATGAGCGCAATGATTGCGGCGGCAACGTCGGGAGCGTAACAGGGATTACCCCGTTCATCGGCAACGACCCGCAAAGCGCCCAGTTTATCGGCAGCGGCGACGATCTTGCTGGGGAAATTATTGCCACCGGGGCCAAAGAGCCAAGCGGTACGCACGAGAAAAAGGCGATCCAACTGCTGTTGGGTCGCCAACTCACCAGCCAACTTGCTCCGCGCGTAGACACTCCGGGGGTGCGGCTGATCATATTCACGGTAGCAGATCCCAGGGTCGCCAGCAAAAACTTCATTGGTACTGACTTGTACAAGCATGGCACCACAACGGTCACACCCTTCGGCCAGATATTTTGGGCCGAGCGCATTGGCAGCAAAGGTGGCGTCAGGATCTGCTTCCGCCGCGTCAACATTGGTCCAAGCCGCCGCGTTGATTACCACATCTGGACGAAGTTTCGCAATTGCCGCTGTAATCTTTGGTGTGGTTATATCATAATCTGGCCGAGTCCATTGAGAAAGTGTGTAATCTGCCCGTACACGATAGGCATCACAAAGGGCCTGGCCTAATTGACCGCGAGCGCCAAGGATCAATATATGCATAGAATTGTAAATCGCCTTCAAAACATAAAGGCTCATCTGTAAAACGTGTAAAAACCGATGATTTCACTGTTGAGAAATGATTGTGTTTTCACACGTTTGGCTGACGAGCGAATGTAAAAGTGTGCATTTTAGCCATTTACGACTGTGACCGATTGCGGCATTTGGCTCTTTGCCAGTGGTCACAGCGTGAAATTTTACCCACGAAATGTAGCTACCAAGCCACCCCCGCCCAGCCTCCTCCGCGAGCAAGGGAGGAGTCCTATACTTCCTCCCCGATGTCGCGGAGGGTTGGGTGGGGTTGGTAATTACCACGAAATCATGAACAATTGTTTGGTATCTATCCCGAACTCTTCTGTTCTCGCCTTGCGACAACCAAATTGGGGATAAGGTCTTAGTTTGCCGAGTATATCACAGAGTCGAACGATCGCCGAAGTGTTCATGGACATTTGCTTCGATTATGGCTGCGATGAAGGCGGCTTAATGAACGCGAGCGACAGGGTCGCCAATGAGAGATTGCAGCACCAGTTGCGGCAAGTAATGTTGCGTTGGGAAAAGATTTACATAACCGACATGGCCGCCCGTTGGATGCGGTTGAAACCCAAGCTTAGGATTGCTAGGCAGATCGACAAAATCGGCTGCGTTAATAATCGGATCATCGAGCGCGGTAATGATCTCTGTTGCCACCGTCAAATCGCGCAATTCGGCCAGGGGTACAGCATAGCTCGCAAAATAGTCGTTAGCGCTCTGAAAGCCACCGAGTCGTTGGCTATATCGTTCGATAATCCGCTCTGTCATTCCACGAATTGAGCGATAGGTGCATAACTCTTCAAAATCGTAAAGCTCGGGGTATTGGGTCTGTTTATTGAGCAGCGAATTGAGCCAACGACGGCGAAAGTAACGCCGAATCACCGGATTGCGATCCACATTATCGGTTGAGCTAGCGGGATCAACCGCGGGGTTGATGGCAATCACCTTTTGCAAATTTGGGATTGGCTGCGTCGCATGATGTAACGCTAGCCGCAGGGCAAAGTTCCCGCCCATCGAGACGCCAACCAGATAAAAAGGATGGTCACCGGCCAACCGGGCAATTGTTTGCGTGGCATGAAGCGCCTCTTCCCAAAGGGTGCCCAAAAAGATACCTGGATTCAACGTGTGGGCCTGTAAATGCAGATCCGGGCCATGATCCCGAAAATTCAGACGGATAACGTCAAAGCCGGCGCGGGTTAGGCTGGCGGTTGTGAGCAGATTGTAGGTCGAATGGCTGCAACCGAGCCACCCGTGCAGCAACAAGACCAGGCCCCGTTTTTCGCTTTCAGATGTTGTTGCGTAGGGAGTAGCAATGGGGTCGGTATCTGCATGAGTGGCAGGCAAACGAGAGGTATAGTAGGCGAGCAGGCGAACATTGCGTGATTGCTGCGCGGTAACGGCACTATCACAACGATCGGGGCCTCCGTCGACCAGAAATGGTTGATCAACATGATAAATTGGAGCTGGATTGGGTTTAATAAGCGCCAACGCAGTCTGTATGTTGCCAGAGCGCAGCAAACGACGGGGTAAAAAAGGCTTGATCACACTCGATTGTGGCATGTTGGTTAGCCGCGCCTGCCGGTGCAGGGCAGAACGCTTGAAATGTGTCGGTTCGTTATTGGCAGCGCTTTGGTCAACGTTCATCTTACCCTCACTTTGTCGTTGGAATATTCAGCTCCACGACAGTGCCACGGCCATCTGTACGGTTTTTAAAGTGGCAGGTACCGCCCACTTCCCAAAGGATTCTGGCCACCATTGTCAGCCCAAGGCCCATGCCGGGAACTTCTCCCGTAAAATACTTCTCGGCCTGATAGTATGGCATGAAGACCTTCTCAATCTGTTCCGGCGTTAAGGTCGAGCCATCATCAATGACCCGCAGCATGATGGTATTGTGGGCGGCTGGATTGGGCGAACCGCCGTCGACCGCTGGTTGGAGCAACTCAATCGCAATCGTTGGCGATTTTTGGGGATGAAATTTTTTGGCGTTTTCGATCAATTCATAGAGCACACATTCCATTGCGCGCGCCGACAGCATCAGCGTATGGGTCTCTCGAATTTGGCTAGAGAGTTGTGGCGGCTCCAACTGCAAGCTGCTGCTGATCTGGTGCAACATATCAGCCAAGGTATTGAGCGCAAAGCCGTCAACCGAATAAGCACTTACGGGCATGCGCAAGTATTGCAGGATGTCACTGATTGTCGCATTGAGCCGAACAATGCCGGAACCCACCAGACCAACCACTTCTTCGATCTCACTGGGGGAGAGATTGCCCAGCAATTCTGGGGTGAGCAGTTGTAACCCGCCCGAGATGGTGTGCATGGGTGTATTCAATTTGTGCATCACCATTGAGTGAAAGGTCCAGATGTCACGCTGCGTACTCATCTGTGCGGTCACATTGCGCAAGTGCAGGAGTCGCTGGACGCTGCCCCCTTCCGCTTGGGTCATTAAGGTGACACGCAGCCACTGCGCAAGCGCCGTTGGTGTCTCCATGCGAATAAGATAGAGCGGCAGATCGGCATCGAGATCTTCAGCCATTAAAGGTGGCTGATCCGTCGCGGCGGCTGGTGTCAACAGCCGCTCCCAAATCTCGGCAGGCTCACAATGAAAGCGATTGTCGAGAAACGCGATAAAGGTATCTACCGTGGGAATTGTCACCTGTGCAGGAATCCCCAGCAGATGGCGGGCGCTCTGGTTGGCATAGAGAATTTCGTTCTGTGGCCCCAGCATAATATAACCATCGTCAGCCTGCTCGACTACCCACTCAAACCGTTCGCGCTCATCTAGTAGACGACGGTAACGATTTAGGCGGGTGATGGTCCGTACGCGGGCGCGCAACTCGGCATGATCGAATGGTTTTGTCACAAAATCATCGGCACCGGCTTCGATGCCACGGATGCGTGAATTCCGATCATCCAAGGCGGTGACCAACATGATCGGAATTTCGGCGAGATGTGCATCTGCCCGCAGCCGCCGGCAGACTTCAAAACCATCCATGCCAGGCATCATCACATCCAGCAAGATGAGATCCGGTGTAATGGCAGCAGCTTTTTCTAGTGCCTCGAAACCGTTCACGGCAAAGACCAGTTGATAAGCCGGAGAATAGAGCAATGCTTCGAGAATCTCTCGTCCGGTTTCCGTATCATCAACAATTAGAATAATGCTTTTATTCTGCAACTTACTCCTCCAACGTTATAGTACGTTATAGTACGGTTGGGCACTGCTGATCTGCGCGTTCGCGAAAGGCGCAGGACGGTGGCACAAATCTAGTAGATGACGGCTTCAGCACATACACTTCTATAGTAGAGTTGTTCCTAATTAAATGCTGAGGCTGAAGTGACTGTCACTGTCCACTGTGGACCGGCTGTGTGACCGGCTGTGTGAATTTGGTTGCGGACAGTGACAGTCACCTAGATCCGTTAAAAAGGAACAACTCTACTGGAGTTTGACGCAATTGACACCTGACAGGTGCCCACTGGTAAAGCGCAATTCGCCAGACAGCAGTTTTGTAATGACTTGGCACCAGCAGTGCCCTTAGCTCCATACATAGCGACAATCTAGCGCGTTTAGTTTACTGGTATGTACACAAGTTGGCGAATCTTGGAAAGGCTAAATGGCAGAACTACAGCAACGGAATCACAATTCAGTGATTTTCACACTAGCCACGCCCTATATTTTCTGCTAAACTATCTGTAATTGCAAAAAATCTTCGTATCTTCACAATCGTAAGGAAATAAAGCTTGCGCAAGAGCAGGTAGGGCAGTTCTATACGAGATAAATTGTAATGGAGTTTCTTGGAAAGTTCGCTTTGGATATGGCAGAAACCGATAAGATCTCGTGCCTTTAACTGATAGACGAATACGCAGAGTTACCCTATAATGAACATGCTTTTTACGCGCTTACACTCAACATTCCCTGAAGCAGCCTTCAGAACATTTTCTGAGTTAGTTTTGGGTATCTATGGGAGCTTTGGAACTCTTTTGCGGTTTTTAGTGCTTACGCTATTCATTTTGTTCAGTGGCTCTCTGCTCAGTGGTTGTGGTAATCGCAGTGCGTCGAGTGATAGAGCAGTGACCGTCGCCGCCACACCGAGTACGAGCACTGCGGTTCCAACAGAAGCGCCAACACCCGTTGCGACCGGATCAGCAGATGCCGCCAATGGTTCAACTGTCAATACGCCAACACCACAGATCAGCACGACCCTCACACCCGATCTACCGCCAATCTATTATACATACGAAGTGATTGCAACATTTCCCCACGACGCTACGGCTTTTACACAAGGGTTACTCTTTGATCAGGGCCAACTTTATGAAGGAACAGGGCTCTATGGCGAATCTACAGTGCGGCGAGTCGAGCTGGCAACGGGAGTGGTCGAAGAACAGATTGCGCTGCCCGAGCAATATTTTGGGGAAGGGATCACCATTGTTAATGGGCAAATCTATCAACTCACTTGGAAGGAACAGGTTGGGTTTATTTACGATCAAAGGACGTTCGAGCAACTGGGCGAATTTTCCTACGCAACGCAAGGTTGGGGCTTAACCTTTGATGGCACTGAGTTCATTATGAGCGATGGTAGCGATCAGCTCTATTTTCTAGATCCAAGCACGATGACAGTAGTCAAGCAGATCACCGTCTCTGTGTTTGATCAAACGGATCAAAGCCGCAAAACTGTAACCCAGATCAACGAACTGGAATATATCGAAGGTGAAATTTTCGCTAACATCTGGCAAACCGATGCCATTGTCCGCATTGATCCGGCCACAGGGAATATCAACGGCGTGATTAATCTTACCGGTTTGTTGCCGGCAGAAGCCCATACCGCAACTACGGATGTGCTCAATGGTATTGCCTATTTACCGGAGGGAAAGCGTTTATTTGTCACTGGGAAAAAATGGCCCACTCTTTTTGAGATTAAACTCGTTCAACAATAAGCTATGCAGAAATTTTTGCAGCGCCTCACCACCTATGCGCTAGGCAAAGACTACCCAAATCGCAAAAATTACGCCTACTACATCACCCAATATCTCGTGATCGCGGTGAGTTTGTTGGGCGGATTGCTAGTTCTTAGTGCGCTCTTATTTGTCATGCGCGCCAATCGTGAATTGGGGCTGGTCTTCTTCTTCAGTGGCTTGCTCTATCTATCCAATATTTGGGTTTTGCGTCAATCCCATGCTGTAAAAGCCACAGCGGTGCTTTTTGTATTGGAGCAGTGTGGGGTACTCATGCTGCTTTCTCTACTCGCCGGCGGGAATCATCCCATTGTCCTCGTTTGGTATTCAGTAGTCGTGCTCATCAGTTCATTTGTACTCGGGCGTTGGTGGAGCTTGGGAACAGTCTTGCTGATTGTGTTCACATACTTGTCCTTCGAACTTAACTTTGTCAACATCAATCGTCTCACCTTTGCCAGAGAGATCTTTCAGGCCAATGGCGATAAAAATCTCATGATCTCGATTTCATTTTCGATGATCATGATTGGCTTACTTTGCTGGACCTTTGAGGAGTTACGCAACGGCGCAGAGGACAACTCACGCAAAGCAGAACTGCGGTTGCGTTCGTTTCTGGCAAATATGAGCCACGAAATTCGCACCCCAATGAATGGGATCATTGGCATGAGCAATCTCATGCTGGATACAACATTGACCGATGAGCAATTTGATTTTGTCGACACGATCCGCAACAGTAGCGAATCTCTGCTGACGATCGTCAATGAAATCCTCGATCTCTCCAAGGTTGAATCTGGTAACATGCAACTGGAATCGCAGCCTTTTGATATTCGGCAATGTATCGAGGAGGCGCTCGACCTGTTGGCCCCGCAAGCCGCAGAAAAAGGGCTAGAGCTCATTTGCATGATTGAAGAGAGTGTTCCCACAACGCCGATTGGGGATATTACACGTCTGCGGCAGATTCTGGTCAATCTCCTCTCCAACTCAGTCAAATTTACCCAAGAGGGCGATATCTTTGTCCATGTAGGTGCACGCGCAAGTAATGGGCTTCATAACATTCACTTCCGCGTACGTGATACAGGAATTGGGATACCCAATCACAAAATTCCGCAACTGTTTCGCTCCTTTTCACAAATTGATCCATCAACCACACGGCGTTTTGGTGGTACAGGCTTGGGTCTTGTCATTAGCAAACAACTGGCCGAAATGATGAATGGCCAAATCTGGGTCGTTAGCAAAGAAGAAGTTGGATCCACCTTCCATTTCACCGTAACGCTTCCAGCCGCAGCACAAAATGTCGCTCGAATTCCCACAAGCCATCCGGCACTGGTGGGGCAACGGATTCTCATTGTCGATGACAATGTCACGACGCGGTTGACATTGCGCCGGCAATTGTTGCGTTGGGAGTTAGTTCCCATGGAAGCGGCTAATGCCAAGGAAGCACTCCTCTTTTTAGAACAAGGGCGCGAAATCGATGCGATGATTATCGATCATACGCTGGATGGCATGGAAGAGTTTGAGCTGATCCGTGAGATTCGTCAACGCGCCACATCCAAGTCTTTACCGATTATTCTCCTCGCTTCTGTGAGTAAAAGCGGGATACGCCAGCGGAGTCGCGCCTTTGGGATAGCCGCCGTTCTCAACAAACCTTGTAAAACTTCTGAACTCTACGATACCTTGCTGCGGCAATTTGATCAGACATTGGTGGCACAACGCATTCAATCGGGCCATGCCATGCCTAAGGAGATCCAGGAAACACAACACCGCAAACCAATGCGGATCTTACTGGCTGAAGATAATCTGATCAATCAGAAGGTTGCCTCAAGAATGTTACAGCGGCTTGGCTATCAAGCGGATATCGTTAACAATGGTAAAGAAGCGGTTGATGCCGTCTTTCGCAACGATTATGATGTGGTCTTGATGGATGTTCACATGCCGGAGATGGATGGCTTGGAGGCAACAATAATGATTCGCAGCGAGCGTAAACGTAGTCGCCGCCCCTATATCATCGCACTCACCGCTGCGGCCATGCCCGATGATGAAGGGAAATGTATGGAAGCGGGTATGGATGATTTTATTACAAAACCGGTACGCATCCCGGATCTGATCAGCGTCTTAGAGCGCTACCGCCTGGTTACCGAGCGACCCACAGCGGCGGTTACCCCACCCGCGCAGCAACCATTGAGCATTTCAACAAAATAAAGGAGTTTCATGCGCATTTTGATCATCGGCAATGGCGGGCGTGAACATGCGATTGCCTGGAAATTGAGTCAATCCCCCAAAGTAACCGACCTATTTGTGGCTCCCGGCAACGGTGGGACGAAAGATGTCCCCAACTGTCAAAATGTCGAAATTGAGGTTAGCGCCTTTGCAGAGCTGCGTGACTTTGTCCAACATGAGGCCATTGATCTAACGGTGGTAGGGCCGGAGGTTCCCCTAGTTGGTGGCATTGTGGACTTTTTTCGCGCCGCCGATTTGCGGATCTTTGGGCCAACTGCCGCCGCCGCACGGCTGGAGGGATCCAAAGCATTTACCAAAGAATTTCTACTCCGCCACGGGATCCCAACGGGCGACGCTGCGATCTTTACAGACTTTGACGAGGCCATGCGCTACATGCGCAATCTCGATGAACCACCAGTGGTCAAAGCGAGTGGTCTGGCAGCCGGCAAAGGGGTTATTCTCCCCGAAACGCTAGAGCAAGCCGCGGCTGTCGTGCGGTCGATGTTACTTGAAAGACGCTTTGGCACCTCAAGCGAAACGGTCGTCCTGGAAGAGCGGCTCAGCGGTCCAGAACTGTCGGTCTTTGCTTTCTGCGATGGCAAGCACGCGCTCGTCATCCCCACGGCGCAAGATCACAAACGGCTCTTTGACCGCGATTATGGGCCGAATACTGGGGGGATGGGTGCCTTTTCGCCCTCACCATTGGCGACCCCCGCGTTGATGGCACAGATCGAGCGCGAGATTATCCATCCCACACTGGCTGCCGCTGCCGCCGAAGGAATGCCCTATCAGGGAATTCTTTACGCCGGCCTGATGTTAACCGACGATGGCCCCAAAGTGATTGAATTCAATTGTCGCTTTGGTGATCCAGAGACCCAGGCCGTCTTGCCTTTGCTGGAGAGCGATCTGCTTGACCTGATCGAAGCCACCATTAATGGCAGCCTGGATACAGTAACACCACAATGGTCCACCCAAGCTGCAATGACCGTCGTGATGGCCTCGCGTGGCTATCCGGGTGAATATGAGAGTGGTGTGGAGATCACGGGGATTACCGAGGCCGAAGCAAATGGGTGCCTGGTCTTTCACGCTGGCACAAAATATATGGATGATCGGTTGGTCAGTGCTGGTGGGCGCGTGTTGGCGGTGACAGCCCTGGGCAATTCCTTGGCTTTAGCAGCAGGCAATGTCTATTATGGCATTAAAAAGATTGAATTCAACGGTGCACACTATCGCAAAGACATTGCCCATCAGTATCGCCCATTTTAAGATCCGGCTATGTTTAACGATGAAAATTTATGCCACAGATTCACACAGATGAACACAGATAAGTTCGCTTTTCACCCGTGTTTATCTGTGTTTATCTGTGTTTATCTGTGTTTATTGTAAGAGTAGACACAAAGTACTGGCACTCCCGCATTCCGGCGGTTGTGCGAAAGCGGACCAATTCAGAAACGAGCGATCATGTCTTCCAAAAACGAGGAAAATCAAGACGGTCAGCAGGCCGATTCTGCTTCTGCAGCAACTACGCCCACAAAAGATATGTTGCAAGATATGCTGGTCGTCGCCGATCATGAAGTTCTCATCAATGGGACAGCTTTACGCTACACCACCACAACCGGAACACTGGTCATCAAGGATGAAGCAGGCAAAGCAAAATCGACAATCTTCTTCATTGCCTATACGAAGCAAGATGTGGAAGATGTGAGCAGTCGACCGTTAACTATCTCCTTTAATGGCGGGCCAGGGTCCTCATCGGTCTGGTTGCATTTGGGCCTATTGGGGCCGCGTCGCGTCTTGAGTGGCGATGTCGGCAAGATAGCGCTACCGCCCTACCGTCTGCTCGACAATGAATTTACCTTGTTGACCGTCTCGGATCTCGTCTTTATCGATCCAGTGAGCACCGGTTTTAGCCGACCAGCACCGGGCGAAGAGGCGAAACAGTTCCACGGGTTGGAAAACGACATCGAGTCGGTTGGCGACTTTATTCGCCTCTACGTCACCCGCTACAAGCGCTGGGGATCCCCCAAATTTCTCGCCGGCGAAAGCTATGGAACTACCCGTGCGGCTGGACTCTCCGGCTATCTCCAAAACCGTCACGGCATGTACCTGAATGGCTTGATGTTAATCTCCTCGATCCTCAATTTCCAGACGGCACGCTTTAATCTGGGCAACGACCTACCCTACATTCTCTTTTTGCCAACCTATGCGGCAACTGCGCACTACCACAGCCAGGTCGCCGACGAACACAAAACCGATCTGCGGGGCTTTCTGGCGGAGGTGGCGGCCTTTGCCGCTAGCGAGTATACATTGGCGCTGATGCAAGGGGATCGTCTGGACGGTGAAGAGCGCACAAATATTATCGCCAAGTTGGCGCGCTATACGGGTCTTTCCACCACCTATATCGAGCAGACCAACCTACGCATCAATATCCATCGCTTCTGCAAAGAGTTGCTGCGCGATCAACGGCGCAGCGTCGGACGGATCGATTCCCGTTTTCAGGGCATCGACCGTGACGCCGCCGGTGAAAATTTCGAGCACGATCCGAGCATGACGGCGATTATCGGTCCCTATGCCGGTGCCTTCAATGACTATGTGCGCCGCGAGCTGAGCTTTGAAAACGATCTGCCTTACGAGGTCATGACCAATCTTTATCAGACATGGGATTATAATAAACATCAGAACCAATATGTTAACGTGGCAGAGACCTTGCGCGAGGCGATGAGCAAGAACCCTGCACTCAAGGTCATCGTCGCCAATGGTTATTATGACTTGGCAACGCCCTACTTCGCCACCGAATATACCTTTGACCACCTCGAACTTGACCCCACCCTGCGCGCCAACATTACCATGAGCTACTACGAAGCCGGCCACATGATGTATCTGCATGAGGCGTCGCTGGCGCAATTAGCAGAGGATTTGCGGGGGTTTGTGCAGCGTAATGTGACAGGGGAATAAGGTTGACAGGATCGATTGCCTCTTTTATGATTTAGATTGGGCGCTGTTGCTGAAAAGGAGAAAACTGTGAACAGGCTAGATCGCGAGACCATTCTTGCCCAATTAAATAGTCATGTACATCAGTTTCAGGAACAGTTTCAGGTGAAGCAGATTGGATTATTCGGCTCTTATGTTCATCAAGCAGAAAAAGGTGACAGTGATATTGATATCTTAGTTGATTTCACCACGCCCACATTTGATAACTACATGAATCTCAAGTTTTGTTTAGAAGATTTATTTCATCGGGATATTGATCTGGTTACGCTCGACAGCATAAAACCGCGACTGAAACCTTATATTTTACAAGAAATTCAGTATGCCCAGAGACTTTAAGCCGTATCTTGATGATATCATTAGTGCAGTTGCCGCAATTCAAAGCTATGCCGATGGCTACAATTATGAGCAATTCATAAGAGATCAGAGAACAGAGAACAATCGACGCCATTTTGTATAACCTGACAATTATTGGTGAAGCTGCGGCAAAGCTACCGACCACTGAACAGGAAAACTTATCCCAAATTGAATGGCGGAAAATTATTGGTCTCAGGAACATTGTTGTCCACGAATACTTTGGACTCAGCTATCCGATCATTTGGGACGTAGTTACAAACAAGCTTCAGCCGCTTGCGGACGCATGTAAACAGTTATTAGAAGAGTAAGTACCCGCCATGTCTACCGAACGCTTTGAATGGCTCGAGATTCCGGAAGAGCCGACCAAACAGAAACAGCAAAAAGAGGGCGCGTCCGAAACGGTCATGGGTAAACGTTGCCCAGAGTGCAATTGGCTGGATGAGGAGACGGCGACGGTCTGTTTTCGCTGCGGCTACCGCTATAATATCGATCACAACATGGCTGGGCAGATTGCTAGCCTAGGGATTACCTTACCCCCGCGCGTGATTGAGACGCCGCAGAGTCTGGAGAATTTCTTCCGCACGCACGGCCGCATCCGCCAGCCAGAACCGCTGCCGATCTATCAATTGCGGCTGCAAGCCGAAAAATTGCGCCTGAGCCGTGGCTTTGATCAGCTGATCTGCCTCGACGATATTGCCGTCGAGCATTACGAACACCAGATTGAAACGGCGTTAACGGCATTGCGCGACATGCGCGGGCGGGCTTTGCTCGCCGACGAGGTAGGGCTCGGCAAGACAATTGAAGCGGGCATCATCATGAAAGAGCTGATCCTGCGCGGCCTCGTGCGCTCGGTCTTGGTCCTCACCCCGGCGTCGCTGACAGAACAGTGGCGCGAAGAGTTAGAGAATAAATTTCACGAGAGCTTCACCGTGATGGAGACGCCGGAGGAGTGGCAGGCTGTCCAAACTGCCGAGGATGGCCGCTGGATCGCCAGCATCGACCGTGCCAAGCGCAGCAATCAGAGTGCCGCACTGCTCGAGCGCGAATATGATCTATTGGTGATCGACGAGGCGCACAAGCTCAAAAATCGCAGCACCCTCGCCTGGCAATTTGTCAACCAGATCCGCAAGCGCTATGTGCTCCTGCTCACCGCTACGCCAATCCAGAATGATCTGATGGAGCTCTATAGCCTGATCACGATCTTGGCCCCCGGTCAGTTAGGCACCGTACGGGCCTTCCGCCGCCACTTCCTAGAGCAGGCCGATGCGCGCCAGCCCAAAAATACCCGTTCGCTGCGCCGTCTGCTCAACGATGTCATGATCCGCAACCGCCGCAGCAAAGTCGATATTCAATTTCCGCGGCGACAGGCGGCCATCTATCATCTAGCCCTCAGCGAGCCGGAATGGCAACTTTATGCCGATGTCACCGACTATATTCGTCGCCGCTTTCGCGATGTGGACAGCGATAAATTTCTGCGACTCACCCTGGTCATCTTGCAGCGCGAATTGAGCAGCAGTCCACAGGCCGTTGCCGCGACATTGCGTAAGATGGTCGAGGATCGGGGCCACGGCAATGCGGCGCGTGCCGAATTACAGCGCTTTCTGGCGCTAGCCGAATCGATCCCGATTGGGCGCAAGCTCTATGCGGTCAAAGAGATCCTGGAAAAATTCCCAGGCAAGTTTCTGATCTTCACCGAATATCGCCAGACCCTTGAAACCGTGGTGCGGCTATTGACGGAGTGGGGTGTTAGCGTGATTGGCTTTCATGGCGGCATGAATATTGAGCAAAAAGAGGCCGCGGTGGCGGCCTTTCGTGGAGATGATCCCGACCACAATGTGCGGGTGATGATCAGCACCGAGAGTGGTGCCGAGGGGCGCAATCTCCAATTCTGTCATCAGCTGATCAACTACGATCTGCCGTGGAACCCAATGCGCGTGGAGCAGCGGATTGGTCGCCTCCATCGCTTGGGACAGGCAGAAGATGTCACGATCTTTAACCTCAGTTGCAACGAGACAATTGAAGCGCATGTGATCGAACTGTTGGCACGCAAGATCCGCATGTTTGAGTTGGTGATTGGCGAGCTAGACCTGATCCTGGGGAACTTGGAGAGCAACAAATCCTTTGAGGATCTGCTGCGTGAAGCGTGGGAAGCGAGCAGCAGCGATGCTGATCTGGGGGCACGGATTGATGCGCTGGGCGAGGTGTTGGTCGGTGCCCGCCAAAGTTATGAGCAGGTGCGCGAGAGCAACCAGATCATGGACGAGGCATTGGATCTCTGAAAAAGCGCCACAGTTGACATTTGACATTGGCTAAAAACGGCCAATAAAATTGGCCGACTATACTGCGGTTGAAATGGGAACCGGAGTTTCTATCCCAGCAAAACTCCGGTTCCCATTCAGAGCTGAGTATAACATCGAGAAGCCGCCTCAGCGGCTAGGAACGCAGTTCAGCCTCTTTTAATAGCGCATCGATCCACTGCGCATCTTCCTCAGCAAAGGCAGGGATCGGATCGACCTGGTAGTTAATCCGCAGCTCGTAACCGGCGCGGTCATAAAGTTCGTGAAGGACGGTGGTCAAATCGAGCAGCGGCCATTCATCATCGAGATAGGTCTTGCGGATCTGCATATCACAACTGCTGCCAATCGTAGGGGCACGGTATACCGTGCCCCTACGATTGGCTGGGGTGAACCGTTAATCGTGCCATCAATTGCGCCATGAAGCGCAAATTGTGGATCGTGGTTAAGCGCATAAAGGCGGCGTCGTTGGCGCGATGGAGGTGGTTCAAATAGCCGCGGCTATAGTTGCGGCAGGTGAGGCAATCACAGTGGGGAGAAATGGGCTCTTTGGCTTTGATATACTTATCATCATTAATGTAGAGAAAGCGGAACCAATCGGCGTGGTGGGCAACCGGTTGGGCATTTTCTGCCGTAAAGGTGTAAAGGCGACTGCGTCGGGCATCGCGCGTGGGCAGCGCCGAATCAAAGATGCCATAGCCCATTGCTGCACAGGAGGCAATACTGGCGGGATGACCAACGCCAAGCGCGTGCATTGGATAGGCCAACGGCACAAGATCGCGCGTGTAGCCGAGTAGGTCGGCAAGCAATTCACCATCGGCATCCAAGGGCCAGCCGCCGTAGCCAAAGCCGTCGAAGCCAATATCGAGCAGCGCTTCAGCACACTCTCTGCGCAACTCCTCGGCCCCCCCCCCTTGGATCACCCCAAAGAGCAGGGGACGTTCGCCTTCAGACAGCTTCTTCTGCTTGCTCAATCGATCAAACTCTTTGCGACAGCGCGCGGCCCAGGCAATCGTGCGGCGGACCGATTCGCGCTGCATCTCCGGCGCATCATCGACGTGGGTGCAATCATCGAGACACATGAGAATATCCGCACCATAGCTCATCTGAAGTTGAATACACTTCTCCGGCGTCAGTTGCAATTTACGCTTGGATCCCTCGGGATAGAAGAGAATGCCATCATTGGTAAGCCGGCCATATTTGGCATTCTGCCGGATCAGCGAATAGGCTTGAAAGCCACCCGAGTCGGTCAGGATCGGCCGTGGCCAGCCACACATGGTGTGCAGCCCGCCCAGTGCCTGCACCGTCGACGAGCCAGGGTGTTGCATGAGGTGAAAGGTATTCATGACCAAGCCATTGATACCACAGTTGGTCAAATCAACACTGTCGACGGCGCGTACAACCCCCAGCGTGGCATCTGGCAAAAAAGTGGGTAAAGATAGGGTACCGTGCGGTAGGTCAAGGATTGATGGCAGCATGATAAAGGCGATCAGTATCTTTGCTTGATCTCGCGCCGCAGTTCACGATCGCTCTCGCGCTTGGCAATGGTCTGCCGTTTGTCGTGGACCTGCTTACCGCGGGCCAGGCCAATCTCGACTTTGGCGCGGCCTTGGTCATTGATGTAGATCTTTAGTGGCACAATCGTCCAGTTGCGTTGGGTCGCCTCGCTGTGCCACTTGGCAATTTGAGTCCGATGCAGCAACAGTTTGCGTGTGCGTGTCTCTTCGTGGTTATTGCGATTGCCCTGCTCAAATTGCGCAATATGCACGTTGAGCAGCCACGCTTCGCCGTTGCGAATCAACACAAAGCCATCGCCCAAGTTGACTTGTCCGGCGCGCACCGATTTGATCTCGGTGCCGGTCAGCACAATGCCGGCCTCCAGCGACTCTTCGATAAAGTATTCAAAACGCGCTTTGCGATTGGTGGCAACGGTGCGGGCACCGCGCTTTTCTGCTGTGGTGGCAGTCTTGGCCATAACGCTTCTTACCTAATCTCGTTCAAAAGCACTTCGAGTGCGGCGTCCAACTGAGGATCGATCTCGTCACTTTGTGCTGTTTCATCAGTTTCTACAATGATATCCGGCTGCAACCCTGTGCCATCAATCGTGCGATCATGGGGCGTATACCAATGGGCAACCGTCACGCGCATAATGCCGCCCCCTTGCAAGGTGTGGGGCAGTTGGACGCTCCCTTTGCCATAGGTCACAGTGCCGACCAATTGGCCCCGTCCATTATCTTGCAGGGCACCAGCGACAATTTCACTGGCACTGGCACTCCCGTCGTTGACAAGCACGACCATGGGTAAGTCTTTGGTCACCGCACGCCCGGTTGTCTGATAGATCTCTTCACGGCCATCGCTAAAGCGTTCAATCAGGATCGAAGAATCTTCCAGAAAGACGTTAGCAACCTTTACCGCTTCGCGCAGCAGCCCACCGGAGTTGCCGCGCAAATCAAAGACAAGGCCGGCAGAATCCCGCTGCACCGCATCCTCGACGGCTTGTTTAACCAACTGCCCGGCGTTTTGATTAAAGGTGTTCAGCTTGATATAGGCGATATTATGCTCTGCGCCCAAGGTATCCGTGGCGATCGTTGGGGTTTCAATGCGATCGCGTGTGACCGTCACATCAAAGGGGTCAGCAACGTCAGCGCGTGCAACCGTAAGCACAACATCACTGCCTTTGGGACCACGCACCTTGCTGACGGCATCGGTCAAATTCGAGCCGACCAGACTCTCCCCATCGACCGCGAGCACCAGATCGCCACGGCGCAGCCCAGCAACCCACGCCGGCTGATTCTCAAAAGGCTCGGTTATTCGCAGCGTATCGGCTTCTTCATCCCAATCGACACGGGCCCCAATGCCTTCAAACGAGCCAGCCATGTTGGTGCGGAAGAGATTGGCCTCTTCCGGGGTCATAAAGCTGGTGTTGGGGTCGCCTAATCCACTGACAACACCTCGGATGGCATTGTAAGTTGCCTCTTCTGCGCTGGGAAAGTCGCCATAAAAGTCCTGCTGGATCAGACGAATGGCTTCCCAAAAGGTGCGAAATTGGGGGTAGAAGGGGCTCTCATCTTCCTGAAAGCAGACTTCGTCACTTGACGCACGACTGCCCAACGTCCACTGCCAACCAGTGGCGGCTACGCCAGGCGTCGCTGATGTGCGGGCAAAGGCGACGCCGGTCCCAATGCCGAGCACGAAGACCAGCAGCAAAGCACCGCCCACGGTCAGGATCTGTGGCCACGAAGCAGATTGATGTTGAGTTTTCTCCGCTTGCGTCGATAGGTTTGGGGTAATGCTGGTCTCTTGTTCCATAAGTATCTGCTACTTTACTTTATTTGCAACACAGATTCGATCGCCACCGCAAGCGCATCGGCGCCCTGTTCGACAACAATATCGGGCGTTAATCCTGTCCCGGCAATTTTATGATGATCCGGCGTAAACCACTGCGCATTGGTTACAAAGAGGCTACTTTTGTCGGCCAATTCGTAACGCAATTGTACGCTGCCTTTGCCATAGGTCTGTTCACCGACCAACGTTGCCCGCCGATGATCTTGCAGGGCACCAGCTAAGATCTCGCTGGCACTGGCCGAGCCGGCGTCAACAAGCACAACCAGCGGAGCGGTCTCTACGTCAGTCCCAGCGTGCGCCTCGAAGCGCTCCTGCTCGCCGTTGGCATGTTCTTCAATTAAAAGCAGACCATCATCGATCCACATATCAGCCATCTGTAGCGCGGCATCGACAGGGCCACCAGGATTGCCCCGTAGGTCGAGCAGATAACGGGCAGCACCAGCCGCATGCAATTCCTGTAATGCTGTCCGCATTTCATCGGCACTGTTGACCGTAAATTGCGTGTGGCGCATATAGCCGATCGTTGCTGTCTTCGGATCATCGTCCAAGAGCCGCCACTGTAGGCTAGGGGTCTTGAGTTCGACCCGCTTGATCACAAAGCGCAAGGTCTCTAGTTGACTAAGCGCTGGCGTGGGCGTGCCATTGGCATTAGCAATATTTACAGCAGTTGTTGGCTCCGAGACCGCACGCTGCACCGTAATTTCAACGTTGCTATCAACCTCACCCTTGACAAGAGCCACGACCTCATCGATCGATAGACCGAGGGTAATCACCGTTTCATCGACTTGGATCAACCGATCACCATCGAGAATCCCCGCCAACGCCGCTGGTTGATCGGGCAAGGGGTGAAGGATAAAACCATCATCGGTCTGCTCGATCGTGGCACCAATGCCGCCAAAACAACCACAGAGGGCAGCTCCGGTAGCAGTAGTCGTTACCGGCTCTTCAAAGCGGGTATAAGGGTCACCAAATTTCTCAACCAGCCCCCGAATCGCGCCATAGCTCCGCTCGGTTCCCGCTGGCTTTTCGCCATAAAAATCCCGATCGAGCAGTTGCCACACTTCCCAAAAGACGGACATATCGACGGGATCGGCACTGTTGATAAGGGGAGTGGGCGTGGCCACCTCCCCGAGCAACGGCTGTATCGCCGACCCCAGCAGTGGCTGCACAACGGGATAGCTCACCAATCCGGCGACATAGGCAAAGAGAAGCGCACTGATCAAGAGCAGATAAAAGAGAATTGTTCGCACGTGGGATGGTTCCTCTATAACCAAGCCATATAGGTATCGATCGAGCCATTCTGTTGCAATCAACCTTACTGCTACCGCTCAACAAGTTTGGTCCAACAGACAAGTCGCAATAGTTTACCACAGGCGTTGACGCAACAAAAGTAGACAGGGGTAGCTGCGCATTTCATGTTGGTTCATCTAAGAACAGTGTCAAACCGATGATTTCACCAAAGGTAAATTATTGCGTTTGCACACTCCCGTCTGATGAGCATTTCATGTCGCGTTGTGGTTGACAATTGCACGATTTCCGCGTATTGTACGAGCAACTTTCATACGTGAATACAGAGGAGAAATCAATAAATATGGACTATACTTGTCAATCCGCACGGGTACTGATTACAGCCGCAGGCAGTGGTATTGGGCGGGTCATTGCCGAGACGTTGATTGGTGCCGGGGCACGGGTGCACCTTTGTGACATCGACCAAGCCGCGTTGACAGCGTTGCAGAGAGCAACGCCAACCCTCAGCACCACCGTTGCCGATGTCGCCGACCCCGCACAGGTCGATCAGCTCTTTGCCGAGGCCACCGCGCAGTTGGGCGGGCTTGATATCCTCATTAACAATGCGGGCATTGCCGGCCCAACGGGTCCGGTAGAAACACTCGCCTTGGCCGATTGGGAGCGGACAATGGCGATCAATATTAACGGTCAATTTCTCTGCGTCCGGCGCGCGGTCCCCCTGTTAAAGGCGAGTGGCGGCGGCTTAATTGTCAATCTCTCATCAGCGGCGGGGCTCTTTGGCTTTCCCAACCGTACGCCCTATGCCGCCTCCAAATGGGCGGTGATTGGCTTTACCAAGTCACTGGCTATGGAATTGGGTCCGCACAACATTCGCGTCAACGCGATCTGCCCTGGACTCGTTGAAGGGGAACGGATTGACCGCGTCATCGCCGCCAAAGCCCAAGCCGAAGGACGGAGCCTCGCCGAAACACGAGCGCAGATCACCCGTCAAAATTCAATGCACACCTTTGTCACCGCCCAGGATGTTGCCAACATGATCCTCTTCCTGGCTTCGCCCGCCGGCAATAAAATTTCCGGCCAGTCGCTCAGTATTGACGGGAATACAGAGACGTTGCGGACGTAGAGGGGAAAGTGGTAGAGCGATACATCGGTATATCGGTAGAGGGTAGGTCAACTAGCGCAGTGTCAACAAAGTTTTGCTAGGTTAGGATGGTCCCCTCCCAGCCTCCCCCAGTTTGGGGGAGGAGCTGTTGTTCCGGTGGCGGCGTGACGGTTCCCTCCCCGAGCTGGGGAGGGTTAGGGAGGGGTTTTAACCTAGCAAAACTTACCTGACAGTGCAGTAGCCGATCAACAGGAGAGTGAGTTGCAGTTACAGCTCTCCTGATTTACCGATTTCCTGATTTACCTATCTACCGATTTACCGCTCTACCAACAACCCGTATCAATTACACAAACAAAAGAGACCCCAACATGAAGATACAAAAAGCTGTGATTACAGCAGCGGGACGCAAACAGCGAACCTTGCCGCTACAAACGGTGACAGACCGCGACGGAATTGAGAAATCTGTCCTGAGTGTATTGGTCGAAGAGGTGTTGCGCGCCGGGATCGAAGAGATCTGCGTTGTCGTGCGCCCGGGCGATGAACAACCATACGCCGAGGTGTCTGGCGAACATGCCGGGCGGCTCCACTTTGTGCCGCAAACCGATGCGCTAGGCCACGGCCATGCCGTCTATTGCGCGCAGGGCTTTGTTGGCGCGGAGGCGTTTCTACATCTCGTCGGTGACCATCTCTATGTCAGCAACAGCGACAAGGGCTGTGCCCAACGGCTTGTCGAAGTGGCGGCGCTCGAATCGTGTACAGTTTCGGCAGTGCAGCCGACCCGTGAAAGCCTGCTGCCCTACTATGGCACCGTTGGTGGCCGGCGCATCGGTGGCAAGCCGGATCTCTATCAGGTGGAGACGGTGATCGAAAAGCCGACGCCCACCCAAGCCGAACAACATCTCATTGTGCCGGGTCAACGGGCTGGCACCTATCTCTGCTTCTTTGGCATGCATGTCTTGACACCGACCATCTTCGAAGTATTGGCCGAACAGATTGCCGCCCAAACCCAAGCCACAACAGCACATGGCGTGAATATTACACTGGCTGCCGCGCTAGCTGAGCTGGCCCAGCGCGAGCAATATCTGGCTCTTGAACAACACGATTCACGCTATGATGTCGGCGTAAAATATGGCTTGCTCACCGCGCAGTTGGCCTTGGCGCTCAATGGGCAGGATCGCAACGAGGTGTTGACCAAGTTGCTCGAACTGTTGGCCCAGCGCGAGTTGGTCAGCAAGTCGGATCTACAGCAGGGGCAGGGCACGCGATGAAGGAGCAACCCATGAGTGAATTGGTTCAAATCATCACCGCCAGCGATCCCGCCGTGCGCAATCGGTCGCTCGATGCCTTCTGTCGCGCGGCGACGGCAACTCAATTGTTGGCAGAATGTCAGGCGCTCGATCAGTTGCGGCGCAATAGCACCAATCTCTATGAACGGGTGCGGGCGCTCTTTTTTCTCCATGCGATCTACCGCTATCACCTGCCGACCAAAGCCGACATCCAGCAGAGCGGGTTGATCCCTTTTGACGGCTACACGAATTTATTAAAGCGCCGCTTTGAAGAAGCGCTTGACATCTTTTTAGAAGTACAGCAGAACAATGGCCCCAGCGACGGCGTCGCCAGCGCGCTCGCTGCCGCCTATCACAGCCTTGGCTTCCAGACGTTAGCTGATCAAGTACGACGGAGTGTGCGCTCGGTGCGCGGCAACCAGTGGATGTTTCGCATTGGCCACCCCGCCGATCAGCCCTTGCGCGTGCGGCCTTTACTATACGAATCTGTTGGCAGTGGCCCCAATCAAGCTGCCCTCTTTCCGATCTTGCACGAATCCACACCGGTGCGTATGGATCTGACTCACAGCGGCTGGAGCGATATCTTTTTTCTCGGCATGGACTTTCCCGAAGGGGCACGCGTCCTCAACATTTCGGTTGACCTGGCAATACGTGATGGGAAAGAGAGCAGCACCCCCCGTCCTCCCATCGAGAGCCACTTCCGCATTATCGACCGCCCCGTCTTGCGCCTCGTCAGCGTCGACCTCAATGCCACGGTCGAGATCAGCAGCCTGGCCGAAGTCTTTGACTTTGCCAAAGATTACCTGGGCCTGCTCAAAGCCGCGGTGATTGCTGCCGGCATCGTTCCGCCGGGCATCGAAGGGGCCGACCAGCCGCTGGCCGATCTGTTGGGCCGTCTGATCAAACCGGGCTATGGCATTGAACTGGTCAGCCAGGTCAACGGTATCCCCAAAGGCTCGCGCCTCGCCGTCTCGACCAATCTACTCGCCTCGCTAATCGCCGTCTGTATGCGCGCCACAGGGCAAACCGAGTCGCTTACCGGCCAACTGACCGAAGAGGAGCGGCGCACGGTGGCCGCCCGCGCAATCCTCGGCGAATGGCTCGGTGGCTCCGGCGGCGGCTGGCAGGATTCGGGGGGCGTCTGGCCCGGTATGAAGGTAATCGAAGGGGTCGAAGCGAGCGCTGGGGATCCCGAATATGGCATTAGTCGCGGTCGGCTGCTACCCAATCACCGCATCCTTGATCTCGACGATGCTTCGGCCGCCACCCGGCAGAAGATCCAAGAGAGCCTCGTCATGGTCCACGGCGGCATGGCGCAGGATGTGGGGCCGATCCTGGAGATGGTCACCGAAAAGTATCTCTTGCGTTCGGAGGCCGAATGGGCGGGGCGGCAGGAAGCGATTGGGATTATTGATGAAATTCAGCAGCAATTGCGCGCCGGCGATATCCAAGCCATTGGCGCGGCGACCCATCGTAACTTTCATGGCCCAATCCAGACGATCATCCCATGGGCAAGCAACCTCTACACCGAAACGCTGATCGCCCGCGCCCAAGCCGAGTTTGGCGAGCACTTCTGGGGCTTCTGGATGATGGGTGGCATGTCCGGCGGCGGCATGGGCTTTATCTTTGATCCAGCCGTCAAGGCAGAGGCGCAGATCCGACTACAACTGATCATGAGCGAGACCAAGGCCAAACTGGAGGCGGCGGTACCCTTTGCCATGGAGCCGGTCGTCTATGAGTTTGCGATCAACGAACGGGGCACCTATGCCGAATTGCATAGCGGTGACGAAGCGTTGATGCCTGCCACCTATTACACACTTATTTTGCCGACCCTGCTGCGCCAAGAGCAGCGCACCCTCGGCTACTTCCGCCGCACCGAGCTCGACCGTTTTGGCGCGGCCTGTCGCACCAATCCGAAGCTCGCCGGCATGGTGCAGACGCTCTTCGATAATATGTTGCCACAGAGCGAAACGGTCGCCGACGCCAGCCAGAGTCTCGATGCCCTCCTGCGCACCTTTGGCTTTGACCGCGTGCAGCATGAGCAGATCCGCAGCGATCTGCGCAGTGGACGGATTGGGCTGCTGCAAAATCGACTACCCGTAAGTAGCACCATCCGCGATGTCGACAGCAACGATGTCTTTGTCAGCGACGATCTGACCCATGGCGTCGCTGGGGAATTGTACGCGATTGGCATGGATGCCCTACGCGCCGGCAAAGCCGCGGTCGTCACCCTCGCCGGCGGCGCGGGTAGCCGTTGGACGCACGGTGCCGGTGTCGTCAAGGCACTCAACCCCTTTGCCAAGCTCGGCGGCAAACACCGTTCCTTCCTCGAGATCCATCTCGCCAAGAGTCGCCGCGCCAGCCAACGCGCCGGCACCCTTATACCCCACGTGATCACCACGAGCTATCTCACCCACGCCCTGATCGAAGCCTATCTCGCCGCCGAAGAGAACTATGGCTATGACGGGCCACTCTATCTCTCACCAGGGCAAAGCATTGGCTTGCGCATGGTGCCGATGGCGCGCGACCTGCGCTTTGCTTGGGAAGAGCTGCCGCAACAGCTGCTCGATGAACAGGCGCAGAAGGTACAGGATTCGCTGCGATCAGCGCTAATTGGCTGGGCGGAGAGTGCCGGCGAAGGGAGCGACTACACCGACAACATTCCCAGCCAATGTCTCCACCCGACCGGTCATTGGTACGAGGTGCCCAATCTGCTGCGCAATGGCGTGTTGCGACGGCTGCTCAGCGAACGACCGCAGCTCCAGTATCTATTGGTACACAACGTCGATACCCTTGGCGCGGATATTGGCAGCGACCTCGGAGCCACCCTACTCGGCTATCATATTGCCCAAGGCGCGCCCTGGACCGCCGAGGTGATCACCCGTCGCATTGAGGATCGCGGCGGTGGCCTGGCACGCGTCGATGGCCACCTGCGCCTCGTCGAAGGGCTGGCACTGCCGCGCGAGGAGTTGGAATTCAACCTCACCTACTACAACACGAGCACCACCTGGCTCGACATCCCGAAATTGCTCGGCGTCTTTGGGCTGACCGCGGCCGATCTTGCCGATGATGCAAGGGTTGGGGAAGCGGTGCGCCGCGTCGCCGGCCGCATGCCCACCTACATCACCCTCAAGGATGTCAAGAAGCGTTGGGGCAAGGGGCAAGAGGACATCTTCCCCGTGGCGCAGTTTGAAAAGCTTTGGGGTGACATGACCGCGCTGCCCGAGATGCGCTGTCAGTTTGTGGCCGTGCCGAGGTTGCGCGGGCAGCAGTTGAAGGAGGTCGATCAATTGGATGGGTGGCTGCGCGATGGGTCGGCTGGGTTTGTGGAGGGGTTGTGTGATTGGGGATAGGGGGAGACAAGATGACCGGATGATACTGTTGCACAGTCTTACGAAATGCCTTACGGTACACGGGAATCTGTCATTCCTGCGCGCCCAGTGGGCACCCGAGGAATCCATTTGTTCGCTGTGGACTCCTGCCAGAGTTTACCCTCACGGAGGGGGGGCAGGAGTGACATAATCGCTTTGTAAGATAGTGCAACAGGTTCAC
>DAOUCA010000052.1:0-17045 GCA_034432375.1 Caldilineaceae bacterium | reverse complement strand
CAAATCAGAATGAAACCCCTAGTTTCGGTCCGCGTGCGTCGCACTGACGGAAGCATCTAGCGGACTGGAAGCAGTTGGCGGTCAGTGCGACGCACGCGATCCCGTTGGTCCGCAAAACTCCGGTTCTCATTCTGAACGGAGTATAGCTTTACCCGCAAAGCAGAATAAGGTTCACGCCAAGGCGCAAAGCGCACAAAGTAAATTCAAAGAAGCCCTTGGCGAGCTTTGCGCCTTGGCGTGAGATTTTTGCGTTTCCCAACAAGAACTAGCTAACCCTTACTACCCCTCTACCCACTCTTTCACTCCTATGCGACAATGGCTTGGTATCGCCCGCTCAATTGCGATCTACTACGGCAATCCGATCAAACTCAACCGAATGCAACGCTTCTACGCACAGTTCATCCGACCGGGTGATCTCTGTTTTGATATCGGCGCGCATGTGGGCAACCGCTCATGGATCTGGTCGCGCTTGGGTGCGCACGTCGTGGCCCTAGAACCACAGCCGCTCTGCATGAAACTATTGCGGCGTTGGTATGGCCGCCGACCAGACATGACGCTAATCGAAGCGGCGGTTGGCGCCACCGCTGGCAACGCCATCCTTTGGATCAGCGAACGCACGCCCACGGTCACAACCCTCTCGCCAGAGTGGATCAGTGCCGTGCAGCAGGCCGCATCCTTTGCCGCGGTCGAGTGGCAGACGCAAGTGACGGTGCCAGTGACGACGCTGGATATGTTGATCGCACAGTACGGGCTACCGGCCTTCTGTAAGATTGATGTCGAGGGCTTTGAAGTAGAGGTGCTGCGTGGTCTCTCGCAACCGTTGCCAGTCGTTTCCTTTGAATATGTGCCGGCCACCAAAGCGCTTGCTATCGACTGTATAATGCGCTTGCAGAGATTAGGCGAATATGAATTTAATTGGTCGATCGGTGAGCAACATCGTTGGCAGAGTTTATCCTGGCTGACCGCGCAGGCAATGAGTGACCACCTACAGCAGCTCGCCGTTGATGATGATTCAGGGGACATTTATGCGCGCCAATTGTGATAACGATAAACGCCACCAGTCATTAGGCAAGGGTGTTTGTTCGATGGTTTAATCGAACAAACACCCTTGTTTTAACTAATTTTGATCAAAATAGCGACTTGACAGAGAGAATCAAATGCTGTACTATTTCGTCTGTCCCTGAAAAAGGCAACAACTACCTTAGCTGCTCCCAATCCATTGTTTACTAAAATTATGATCGAAACTTCGAGGATGTTTTGACCGAACGTTCAACCTTTTCTGCTTCTGATTCTCGTACCACCGACGCAGTGGACCCGAGAAGGCGGCGTGCGACCATTCGTGATGTTGCCACTGCAGCGGGGGTTTCGATCTCGACAGTCTCGCTCTATACACAAGGGCGGCCAGGGGTTGGTGAACAGACCGCGGCGCGGATTGCGCAGGCGATTCAGCGTCTTGCCTATGTGCCACGTCAGAGTAACCAGCAGCGCGCGACAAATAGTCGCCAGGGGACCAAGCTCTTTGCCCTGCTGTTGGAAGAGATGTCACTTTCGGCCTTTCCCGAAACGCTCTACGGCGCGATCATTAAGGCGATGGAGACCGAAGCCAAGCAGCATGGCTACAATATGGTTCTTTCCGTAATCGAGCGGGAAGGGGTGCCGCAACTGGTCACCGATAGCCAAGTGGATGGCGTGATCATTCTGGGAGGCTGTCCCGTTAATGATCAAGTGGCGCTGCAATTGGCTGACCGCAAGACCCCGTTGATTCTGCTCGATAATTATGTGGTGGGAGCTGAAATTGATGCGCTCGTGCCCGATAACGAGTGGGGGGGCTATCAAGCGATTCATCATCTGGTCGAATTGGGCCATCGGCGCATTGCGATTATCGAAGGCCCTGCCAAATATAAAACGTTGACCGATCGGCTGTGGGGTGCGTTGCGCGCCGCACACGAACTTGCCATTGAAATTCCTGCCGCCTATCGCCCGGCCCCCCAGTCGAGCGGCCACCCGCTAAAAGGCTATCGGGAAATGCAGGCGCTACTGACCTTGCCGCAGCCCCCCACCGCAGTCTTCGCCATCAGTGACAAGACCGCCTTTGGGGCCCTGGAGGCAATTCGTGAAGCGGGGCTGCGCGTTCCGCAGGATATTTCCCTAATCGGCTTTGATAACGAAGTGCGTTCGGAGCATACAACACCGCCGTTGACTACCTTGCACCTGCCCAAACGCCAGATGGGTCTGTTGGCTGTCCAGCGATTGCTTATGCAAATCAATGACGCAACCCTCCCCCGCGTTCGTACTTGTCTCCCCACCAATTTGATTGTCCGTAATTCAACAAGCGCCTATCCAATCAATTGATTCTACAGTAATTCAAGGAGAAACAAATATGTCTCTGATCCAACAACGTTTGAGTCGTCGCGATCTCTTGCGATTGACGGCCATGACAACAGCTGGTGTGGCTGTCGTCGCTTGTGCCCCCGCCGCGACGAATGCACCGGCTGGTGCTGCTGGGAATGAAAGTGCGCCAGCCGAGGAAGCAGTCGACATTATTGCAACCACCTCGATGCCAGTGAATACGTTTGATAAGACCTTGGAACGCGCCAAGGACCAAATCGCCAATATTAACCTGGAAGTTAATGCCAATGGCTGGGGCAGCGGCGGCTGGGATGGCTATTCCGACACCTTATTAACGCGCATCGCCGGTGGCGAACAGATCGATGTCATCATGATCGCGATTGAAGGGCTGGGGCTGCTTTCCGCCAAGAATGTGCTGGTTCCACTCGATGAATTTTTAGCCGCCGATACAGAAGCCCAGAACACCTTGGAAAACGATGTGCACGTCACGCTACGTGAGATGTTGCAGGTGGATGGCAAGCAGATGGAGTATCCCTTCTCTTGGAATAACATGGTGACCTACTACAATACGGCGATTTTTGAAGAAGAGGGGATCGAACCGCCTGCTGCAGACTGGAGTTGGGAAGATTTCCTAGAAACGTCCACCCAATTGGCCCGTGTCAGTGGCAGCGCCGATGATCGCTATGCCTATTCCTTCTGGGGCAGCGGTATGTTTGGTATGGCCGCCTGGTTTTTCAACAACGATACCTCACCGTTGACCGCTGACTGGTCGGCCTCGAATCTACTCGACCCCAAAGTGGCGGAGACTGTACAATTCTTGGCGGATCTGATCCTGAAGCATAAAGTGGCACCAAACCCCGAAGGCTGGGATGAAGGGGCGCAATTCCTCGCCGGGAATTTGGTGATGCGAACCTGCGGGCGCTGGTGCATTAGTGGTCTACTCGAAGCCGATTTTGATACCTACGATCTGCAATATCAACCGCACCGTGCCGGCCCACTTAAGACGGTGGCCGGAACCGACGGCTGGGGCATTGCCAGCTCCAGCAAGAATCCACAGGCGGCGTGGGATGTGGTCAAGTTGCTCTCCGGCCCCGAGGCATCGCTGGATATGGTCCAACTTGGCGGCAATATTCCAGCTTTGCGCTCGGTCGCCGAAAAGCCGGAATTTGCTGAATATGGCCCAAGCAACACCGCGATCTTTTACGAATCACTCGATGTCGCGGCCACCGTACCCGCGCCAACCAACTTCAACATTATCGAGCCAATCCTGAACCGCCACTATGCTACCATTTGGAATGGCGAAAAGAGCGTCGAAGAGGCGCTGCATGCCGCCCATGACGAGTTGCAGCCGGAGATGGATAAGTTGCAGCAAGGCTAAAATGCGAACACGGGATGACGAATCGTAATTTGCGATTCGTCATCCCGTACATAGAAGGGGTATGGTATGAAGACAACTGCAATTGCGGGTGGCGAGTGGGGAGAGGCTACTCAACGGCGGCGTGGACGGCGCGGGGGCCTGGTACGGCAAGAGACGATCGCTGGCTATCTCTTCGCAACGCCGGCCTTGTTGGGCTTATTGACCTTCACTGCGCTCCCCATCTTGGCGTCACTGGTCTTAGTTTTTTTGCACTACGACCTGCTGACGCCGCCCAAGTGGGCCGGATTGGTCAATTTTACGCGCCTTTGGACCGATCAACGCATGTTTACCATCTATTGGAATACGGTGCGGCTGGTCATCGGGGCCACCTTTCTCAATAACGTTCTTGGTCTGCTGTTGGCAATGGGCGTCAATCGGTCGATGCCCTGGTTCCTGCGTTACATTCTGCGCACGTCGATCTTTTTCCCGGTATTGACGACAACGGCTTCGCTGGCTGTGGTCTGGCGCTTCCTGTTGACGCAGGATCGCGGTGTGGTGAATTATCTGCTGGGGCAGATCGGTGTGGCACCGGTACCCTGGTTGAGCAGTTCGACCTGGGCGCTCATCTCGGCCATTGTCTATGATGTGTGGAAGAGCTGTGGCTATCTGATGGTGCTCTATCTCGCCGGCTTGCAAGGGATCTCGCAGAGTTACTACGAAGCCGCTTCGATTGACGGGGCCAATCGCTTTCAGCTTTTTCGGCATATCACCTTGCCGCTCATCTCACCAACCGCCTTCTTTGCGATTGTGATTTCGATGATCGGGGCCTTCCAAATTTTCGACAATGTTTGGGTGCTCACCGAGGGTGGGCCAGGCGATGCCTCGCGCGTAATCGCGATGTACATCTACGAAAAAGCGTTCAAAGGTTTTGAAATGGGCTATGCGTCGGCCGTTTCTTTGACCCTCTTTGCAATTCTGATCGTGCTAACCCTCGGCCAATTCTATGGCGCTCGGCGCTGGGTGCATTATGAATAGAAAGCAGATAGCGTTATGAGCGCGACCTCAAGCACAATTGTCCAAGGCCAAGAAGAAAATAGGGGGCGACGCCTGCTCTGGTTGCTCGGCGAGATCCTGCTGTGGGCGCTCTTGATCGGCGTGGCGCTGATCGAAATTGCGCCGATCACATGGATGATCTCCACTTCGCTGCGCGACCCCAAGAACTCCTTTGATCTGCCGCCGGATTTCCTGCCCACCGCCTTTCACTGGGAAAATTATCTATCGGTGATCACCTCGCCCGACATTGAGTTTTTACGCTTTTTCTGGAACAGCCTCAAAATTGCGCTACTCGTCACGGGTGCGCAGATCATCACCTGTTCGATGGCTGGCTTTGCTTTTGGGCGGCTGCGCTTCCGCGGGCGCGACTTTCTCTTCGGCCTCTTCCTCGCCTCGCTGATGGTGCCGGGGACGGTCACGTTGATTCCCTCGTTTATCCTGATCCGCGAACTGAACCTGATGGATACCCATTGGGCGCTGATCCTACCAGGCATCACCAGTGCCTTCGGCGTCTTTCTGCTGCGCCAACACTTTATGTCGCTGCCCCAAGAGTTGATCGACGCCGCCAAAATGGATGGGGCCGGTTACTTTCGCATCTACTGGCAGATCCTGCTGCCCTTGACCGGGCCGGCCTTATCTGCGCTAGGCATCTTCACCTTTCTCGGCGCGTGGAATAACTTTGTGGGGCCGCTGCTCTTTCTGCGCAGTTGGGAGAATTACACCTTCCCAATTGCCATCGCCACCCTACGTGGCTATATGGGCACCGGCAATCAATCCGAAGTGCTCGCCGGCATTATGATTTCGATCTTCCCGATCCTGGTTGTCTTTCTAATCGCCCAACGCTGGATCGTCCAGGGCGCGGCGATCACGGGGATGAAAGGCTAGCGCGAAATGATGAAGGTACCGCACCGCGCTATGCCAGAATTAACACGCGACAGTTATGTTCGGGTGGTTGTCTCTACCTTGTGGGAGAACCTACCTCAACTCATTGGTGGCGGGTTGCTCTTCTGTCTCTGTTGTGTGCCCGCCTTCTCGCTCTTTGGGCTGGGTTTGCTCGTGCCGACCGTCTTGATGGGGGTGGTGACGATCGCGCCGGCATGGTGTGCACTGCTCGCCTTTACCAACGCGATTTTGCTAGGGGACCGGTCGGATCTCACCTTCTTCTGGCGAAGCTGCCAGCGCTATTGGCGTGCCGCTGCCCTGTTGAGTTTGCTGCTTGCCTTTCCGCTGGTGAGTACATTGACAACGTTGCCTCTCCTACAAGTGGAGCCGGTGCCACGCGTCGTCTGGTTGGGGCTGGGGGCGGATCTCTTCGGCATAGCCTTGGCGTCTGCCGTACTCTTCTATGCGTTCCCCTTGCTCTTCGAACAGCCTACACCCTTGCCTGTGCTGTTGCGTCGTGCGCTGCTGCTTGCCGGCGTCCATCCCTTTAATAGCGTCGGCTTGCTGGCGATGGGTTTACTCTTTGCGTTTCTGACCGCCTATGTCAGCCTGGGGCTGCTCTTGCTGCTGCCGGCTATCTATGCCCTCTTCATCGTTGCCAACTATCAACTCGTGCAAAACCGAGCGCAAACAGAGGAAGCGTAGTCTATGTACCACCATCCCGGTGAATATGTCACCGACTTTTGCATTGTCAAGCGGGATGAGCTCTATCATCTCTTCCACATCCGCGGCGAACGGTGGACCTGGCCCGTTGGCTACCGTGAACTCGACCTTGGCCACGCCACATCGACCGACCTGCGTACCTGGACGCCCCACGAGCCCGTTCTGCCCGCCGGTCCTATTGGCACGTGGGATGAATGCGGCAACTGGGCACCGGATATCATTGAGGTTGACGGTACCTACTACTGTTACTACACCGGCAGCGACATCAACAACAATCAGGCCATCGGCCTCGCCACATCGACCGATCTCTTTCAGTGGGAAAAATATGCGAACAACCCGGTCGTTACACCGGGTGATTGGTCCGACATTGCGGTTGGCAAAGATGTAGCCGGCCGCGATGCGATGCTCTTTGCTGATACGCCGAACAACCGCTATTTGCTTTACTACACGGCAACGATGGCCGATGGGCGCGCCTGCATGGCCGTTGCCCAGTCCACAAATTTGGTTGATTGGCGCGATCTCGGCCCTACCTATGTTGAAGAAGATCGGAGCTATAACCGGCTTGAATCGGCTTATCTGGTCGAACACGACGGGCGCTACTATCTCTTCTACAGCGCCAAAGGTGGCCCCAAGAGCAAGGGCTTCTCCCCCACCTTCTTTGATCACTTTGACATTGTCTATTTGATTGGCGATACACCGACCGGCCCCTGGCAGAAACCGTCCAATCACGAACTGCTGACTGAAACGACCTGCGCCAGCGAACACCTCACCGTTGACGGCGTCACCTATATGCTCTATATCATTCAGGAAGAGATTGCGGGCATCTGGGGTGCGTCCGTGCTCAGCGACCCCAAGCGCGTGGTCTGGCAGGCCGATGGCACGGTGCAGATCCATGAGCATCTGCCGGCAACTGTGGAACGAAAACCCATCTTTACCGGCAACACGGAGCCCTTTACGGATTGGGTTGGCCAGGGCGGTACCTGGACCGCTGACAAGGCTGGCGTCGTTAGCGCTCCTTCGCACACGGCAACTGACCGCGACGCAGCGACCGACTGCTTTTACATGAATACCTTGTGGGGCAGCGATCTCGTCTGGGCGGGTGCGGTCCAGTTAGGAGAAACAGGTGTGGCGTCGCTCATGGTGCGTGGAAATCCGTCGGCGATGGCCGGCTATCGCATCAGTTTGGATGTAAGTGAAGGCACGGTTGCGTTCTACCAACTGTTTCCCGGCCAGAGTGATCTGCTCTTGCAAAGCCGTCCTGTCGCTTTGATCGTGGGGCACTGGCATCGGCTCAAAGTAGTGGTACAAGGGGCCTTTTTCGATATTTATGTTGACGATATTTTGCAGATCGTACGCCACCAGCGCACCTACGTCGATGGCTGTTTTGGGTTGCATGCGCGCGGGCGTGTGCAATTTCGGGAGTTGAGCGCCTATCAATTGGTGGATGAGCATAGCCGAGCCGATGAGTGGCGCGTTCACTGTCGACCACGTCATCTTTTCCCGTGATTGTTGGGGAGTTTATCAGGCCATACCATAAAATGAAGTAGCCAAGGCATGTCCCCGGCACCGGCCAAAATCAATTCCGCCAGCGGGGATATGTGTGGCCGGTGCCGGGGACATTGGGTACCAAACAGATTCTGTTTCATCGGTCGAACCTGTGGTCATCCTGCAGAGAATAATTCAAGCGCCAACTAGGAGCGGTGGCTGTTTGTGAATTTCCAATTTCCGCACCCGCGACTGGATTGGTGCTAATTCTTGTACTTCAATGTAAACAACGGGACGATCAGCAACATCGTCGGTCTGTTTCGCCTGTTGCGCGTATTGGATCGCGGTTTGACTGTACATTGAATCATGGGAATCTAGCAGAACAACCTGGGCATCAGGCGGAATTTGCGCTCCCCATTCAGGATGTTCGACGAGATAGCGGGTGAACTCAATCAGCAGTTCTTTTACTTTGGCTTGGTAAATCATCGTATTACTGGGCCAATTCATAGACCATCTGCCTTGGTTGCAACACCCGTTTGGACGCGTCAAGAATTTCCAACGCGACAATATTGCCATCCTTATCATAGTCGATAATGAACCCCGGTTTCTCTTCGTCGCTTTCCAGCACCGGGTTTTCATTCAAGATAATTGTCATCGAATCGGTTTGCGCATCAAAGGTTACCCGCATGATCGCTCCTCCAATCGTTCAGGCCGCTACCAATGTAGGGATCTGTTTAACCGCCGTGGTTGGGATGACATAGGTTGCGTGTGCAGGGGTGTAGCTATCCAACGTGAGCAAGTCTGTCAAAGGCGCGCGCCGCAACATCCGCAAAATCTTTTCCTGGCTACCCTCCGGCCATTCCTGCATCAATAATTCAAAATGCATTTTGCCATACGGGGCCGGGTGGAGCAATGTGGAAAAGCTGATGATGTTTCATCCGGCGCTTCGTTGCCCCACGGATAGGTACGGCCATCTGTGCCGCGCGCCGCCTTCTCCCATTCCGCCTCGGTGGGCAAGCGCATCACCAGATTGGCCGCTTGGGCCAGCCAGTTGCCATAGGCGACTGCCTCATACCAACTGATCCCGACCACCGGTTGTTGGGCACCATTCCATACCGGCAATTGTGTGGGTCCGTTGGTCGCCGGGTTGGGGTGGTGTTGGTTTGGGCGCTACAGGGCGGGCATGCGCAGTGGCAGCGGGGGTTCGTCCCACGTTTCGCGGAGAGAACCGCTTGGCTTCGACCGGTGGTTCGACAAGCTCACCAACCGGCTCAGAACGAAGCGCAGCCGCCGCTCGATTGCGCGCGCACACACGGCAACCCGCTGATGAGCATTAATAAACAGTAGCAGCGTGTAGTGAGCATCCCCAGATGCTCACGTCGCATCTGGGGATGCTTACTACACGCTTTGTATGTGGGTTTTGCCGTTACTGCTAATAAAATAGTTCGGTAATCTACACCACCGGCTGAAGCACGGTGGCTGCTAGAGCAAGCCCCGCTAAAGCGGGCTGAAGGCAGAGTGCGCTTTAGCGCAGCTTTCTCTAGCAGGCGGTGGTTTCAACCACTGCCGGTTATACCGGATTATTTCATTAACCCTCATTAACGGGTTTTTGCTACCAGACTAGCATTGAAGTGCTAGTCTGGCCAATTTTCGCAAGATTGCATCACTCGCCACCTTCTTGCTATAATCGTACACAGACAGTTTGTCGCTTCCCACCACCTATCGACCGCCAAATTACAAAGGAAAAACTATGGACCACTTTATCTATCGCGGTGCCAAAACCAGCCAGATCAGCTTCCCACTGGGTGGCATCGGCACCGGCTGTATTGGGCTGGCTGGCAATGGCCGCCTGATCGACTGGGAAATTTTTAATCGCCCCAACAAGGGCAGCGTCAACGGTTTTTCCCACTTTGCCGTGCGCGTTGAGCAAGACGACAAGGTCATCGATGCCCGCATTCTGCACGGTGATCTCATCGCCCCCTATCAGGGTGAATTACAGGGGGACACCTTCAGCTCCTTTGGCTGGGGGCCGCGCCGCGAATACTTGACGGGCCTGCCCCATTTTGAGAGCGTGGACTTCTGCGGCGAATATCCGCTGGCCGAACTGACCTTTCACGACGAGAGCTTCCCCGGCCAGGTTAAGCTGAACGCCTTCAACCCCTTTATCCCGCTCAACGCCGATGACTCGGGCATTCCCGCAGCTTTTTTTGAAATGAGTGTCACCAACACAACTGACGCGCCACTCACCTACACCTTTGCCGGCGTGCTGACCAACCCGCTCCCAGCCAATAATCTCAACAGCATCGAACAGACCGATTGGGCGGATCTGCTCTATCTCCATTCGGATGGGGTGCAGCCAGGGGATGTGAATTACGGCAATGTCACCCTTGCCACCGACGCCGCGCCCAAAGGGCTCCCGGCAGACGATATTAAGGTGAGTTGGCAGCAGTATTGGTTCCGCGGGGCCTGGTTTGATAACTTAGAGGTCTATTGGAATGACCTCAAGACCCCTGGCCCGCTGAAGAACCGGGTCTACAACGACGGCGCCGCCCGTGGCAGTGGGCCGCGCTTTAACAAGAAGGATGAAGGGGTGTTGGCGGTCCATGTGCCAGTGCAGCCGGGGGAGACGCGTCAGGTACGTTTTGTGATCAGCTGGAGTTTCCCCACCTGTGAAAATTATTGGAAACAGGATGATGTCACCAGACCGACCTGGCAAAATTATTATGCGACCCAGTGGGCGGATTCCAAAGCGAGCGCCCAGTATGCGCTAGAACATTGGGATCGTCTCTACGCCGAAACCAAATTGTTCAAGGATACCCTCTTTGGCTCCACCATGCCCCCAGCCGCCATCGATGCCATCGCCGGCAACATCGCGATCCTCAAGTCACCGACCTGCCTACGCCTGGAAGATGGCACCTTCTATGGCTGGGAAGGGCTGCACCCACATGCCGGCTGCTGTGAAGGTAGTTGCACCCACGTCTGGAATTACCAGCAAGCGCTGCCCTTCCTCTTCCCGGCGCTCGAACGCTCCATGCGCACGGCGGATTACAAATACAATCTGCTTGAAAGTGGTGCGATGCCCTTCCGCATCCAACTGCCGATTGGCTCCGATCCGTGGAATTTCCGCGCCTGCTGTGATGGCCAATTCGGCGGCGTCATGAAAACTTACCGCGATTGGAAGATCAGCGGCGATGATGAATGGCTGCGCTCGATCTGGCCAGCGGTCAAGCAATCACTCGAATTCACCTGGAGCCCCGAAAACCCTGACCGCTGGGATCCCGACAAAACCGGTGTGCTGCAAGGGCGGCAGCATCACACCCTAGATATGGAACTCTTTGGCCCCAACTCCTGGTTGACGGGTTTTTACCTTGGCGCGCTCAAAGCCGGTGCGGAGATCGCAGCACACTTGGGCGAAAGCGAAAGCGCGGCTGAATACCAAGCGATCTTTGAACGGGGCAAAGCGTGGACCGATGCCAACCTCTTCAATGGCGAATATTACATCCAGAAGATCGACCTCAAGGATAAGCGGATTGTCGAGGCTTTTGAAGGGGCGGATGATTCACTCATGGGGACCTCGGCGTTGACAGCCTACTGGAATGATGAGCACAGCGAGATCAAGTACCAGATTGGCGAGGGCAGCAGCATCGATCAGATCCTGCCGCAGTGGCACGCCGACCTCTATGGCCTGGGCGATCTCTATGATCCGGCCCAGGTGAAGCAGGCGAGCGCGGCCATTTATAAATACAACTTTATCCCCGAAATGGGCAAGGTCTACAACCCCTGTCGCATCTACTGCCTCAACGACGAAGGTGGGTTGGTCATCTGCGCCTGGCCGGATGGTTCACAAAAGCCGCTGATTCCCGCCCCCTATTCGCAAGAGACGATGAACGGTTTTGAGTACTCAGCGGCGATCCACATGATCATGCTCGGCTTGGTTGACGAAGGCATGCGCTGCATCGAAGCGGTACGCGAACGGTACGATGGCGAGCGGCGCAACCCATGGAACGAATTTGAATGTGGCAACAACTACGCCCGCAGCATGGCCGCCTATGCACTGCTCAACGCCTTCTCCGGCTTTCAGTTTGACATGGTTAACGGCATGATCGGCTTTAATCCCGTGCAAACCGATGATGGGAATTTTCGCTGCTTCTGGTCGCTTGACGCGGCGTGGGGTGAATTTGTGATGACGCCGACGGGCGCGGAAATTCGGGTGATGGCTGGCGAGCTCCCTTTGCAGCAGATCAAGCTGCCCTTCCTCGATGCAAGCAAGGCTACCAAGATCAGCGTCGACGGTCGTACTGCCACAGCAACTGCACAGGATGGCAGCTTTGTCTTCGCCGAACCCGTGCGGATTGGCGCGGGGCAGCGGTTGGTGGTTGGGTAAGGCTTAAAAATACACAAACGAACACTACAACAGATGTAGGAAGGAACAGATAGGGTCGCCGCATCATCCGTTCCTTCCTGCATCCGTTGTAGTTTACGGCTGCCACGTCGCCGCTTCAAAATGCGCCGCGTCACGCATCTCAAGCGCAAAGCCCATGCGCTCTTGCCAACGCTTGGAAAGCAGCGACAATGCCTCCTCGGCTGGGAAAAACTTGGCGTCAAGCGATTCCAGGCCATCGGGGGAAGGGGTACTCTCATCAACGACCCGGCATTCAAAGATCGTGACCACCGACGCGGTCTGGTGCCCATTGGCATGGGTATGGCGCAGTCTTGGTCCGCCATATACCCCCAACACGCACACCGGCTCGACCAACACCCCCGTCTCCTCCCACACCTCGCGCACCGCCGCATCGGCCGGCGTCTCGCCGGGCTCCATCCCACCAACGGGTGCCGACCATTGACCGTTGTCACTCCGCTGTTGCAAGAGCACCTGGCCCTGTGCATTAAAGACCAATGCCCCGACCGAAGGTATTAACAACAGATCGGTCCCGATACGTCGTCGTAGATTGCGTATATAGTCAGAAACACCACCCTTGCGTACGCCATCCGCCGGTGGCCTCCAGGTCGATGACTGAAAACAAGTGCGTTCGTCGTCGCCAAAAAGATCGGCGAGGACACCTTGCATCCACGGCGCTGTGGCCACCTCTATCGCCTCTGCTGGCGTGAAGTAGCGCAACTCCTGGATCTCTTCCTGGTCAGCAGTCATCTCTCCACCATCAATACGACAGGCAAAGACTGTGTCAACTGACGCAACCCGATCCCCATTGGGATAGGTAACCTGAAAGGCTGGCCCCCCATAGACACCTAGAATTCGTTCTGGCGTGGCCCGCAGGCTCGCCTCTTCCCACAGTTCGCGCCTGGCCGCGTTGGCCGGTGTTTCATCGGGATCAATGCCGCCACCGGGGAGAGACCATTGGTCGTCATCCACCTGGCGCGCCAACAGCACCCGTCCTGCCGCATCCCGGCAAACCATCGTCACGGCTGGTGTAAGCACCAGATCGGTCCCTATTTTAGTGCGCAAACCGCGCAGGTAGTCAGAAATTGGCATTGGATTCTTGGCCTTTTATACTTTCTCTGTGTCCTCTGTGTCCTCTGTGTCCTCTGTGTCCTCTGTGTCCTCTGTGTCCTCTGTGTCCTCTGTGTCCTCTGTGGCAACTAACTTGCCTGCCACTCCCCCAACGGATCCAACCCATAACAAGGCCGTGGCATCTGCTGCCATGCAAAGCGTTCGAGATGAGACATCGTCGGGCCATCGCTGTCGGCGCGGATCACTTCGGCGGCCATCTCCAGGTAATATTGCCAGTTGCTGGCCGTTTTGAGCACCACCATGTCCGCCTCTGCCGGCTCAATGCCAAAGCGGCGGTAGACAACGGGATGGTTGCCGCCAATGCCGACATTTTCACTCACCACCACACGGATCGAGCCAATCTCCAATAGCGCCGTCTGCCCCATATCAAACGAAGTACGCCCAATCACATCCGCCTCCAGCAGCCCATCGGCCAGCGCTGCGACGGTGGCTGTCACCTCAACCGGCTTGCCAAAGAGCGGGTCAAGCTTGCCACCGAGCGCGACCGTGATCGTGTTGCCAATCCCCACTTGGTGCGCAAGCGCTGCCACTTCCGGATCGACGAGGGGAACCAGCGCCCGTTTCGTGATCTCTTGGGCCAGCATTTCACGCAGTAGGACCGTGCTGTCACCGGTTGCCCCGCCAAAGACACTGTCACCCGTGTCGGAGAGAATGGTCAGCCCGCTACTTGCAACGGCGCGCTGCACTGCTTCCGCCGGCGGTACACTCTCGAAGAGCCAGAAGTCGGCGCGCGTCTCCCACGCCATCTGTGCCAATTCCGCCGAGAGTTTATGCGCCAGCGCCTGATCGTTGTCGGTGACCACGACGGTGCTCCACCCCCCTTCGGGCACATCGAGCCAGGGTTGGATGGGGAAGGGCGAGACGGCAACGACACCGGGCAGGGTTTCCATGTCACGCGCTCGGTCAAACCAGCGTTTCATCGGCCCGCGGCTGGTGAGAAATTGCTCCTGATGGGTGATCATCGGGATCTTGTGCCAAGCGATCGTCGGTTTGATCTCGCCGCGGATGATCGCAAAGAGCTGTTTGGCGGCGAGGTAGCCGGTGTCATAAGGATCGTGGGGCTGCGTGCGGTGCGCGACGAGACCATCCAGGTTGTCGATCATCCGTTGGGTCACATTGCCGTGATGGTCAAAGGGCGCAACAATTGGAATGTTAGGGCCGACAACCCGCCGTGCCGCGGCCAGCAATGCGCCTTCGACATCGGGTTCATTTTCGGCGGCGGCGGCACCGTGTAGGCTAAAGAAGAGCCCATCCAAATCGTGCAGTTGGCTGAGCCCAGCCACCAACTTCTCTTCAAAAAAGGCTAAGGTCTCGGCGGTGAGCGCGCCATTGGCACCAGCCCAGCCGCTGATAATCGGCAAGGGGATGAGGTCGATAGCCTCTTCCTCGGCGCGGTCAAAAAAGCCGGCCAAGGTGCCTCGCCCCCGGCGGCGGGCCTCGATCAATGCTTCCCCTTCATAGAGCCCATATTGGCGAAAGGTCTCAACAGTGGTGCGGACGGGGGTGAAGCTACAGGTCTCCTGCCCGACTTCGGCGATGGCAATACGCATGGTAGGTTTGCTTTCTGGTTTAGGCCTTACGCAGTTGCTTTCTGGCTTCGACAAGCTCAGCCGCCAAGAAGTGCGTAAGGCCTATGATGAATCAATGTTGATTCGATGATTGATGATTGGAGAAATAGTAGCGGATGGGGCAGGCGGTGTCAACTTGCATTTTGGGATGGTTGACTTTGGGGAGGCAATCTGCTATACTGTAGAGAGAAAATGACTCCTCTGCTCGTGAAAGCCGGCTTCATGCCGTGCGTCTGGTAAACAGACCTAGCTACAGAGGGGTGATTTTATTTATGTCAAAGCGATTTCTACGATTGTACCAGTTGTTGGGGTGGTTTGGGGAATCATATAGATCAACCACCAGACTCACCTTTTCTTCCACTGTGCGAAAATAGCGCATTTCTCCGCGGGTAAAAGCTCGATAGACAGCCCCGTTCATATAATCAATCACACTAAGGCAAGGTTCACCACCTGGTCGATGGGCCTGTAGGTAAATATTCGTGTTGACTTTTGTCTTCGAACTCTGCTCAAAAATTGAGATACCACGTCGAATTGCATTCTGCAAAGGTTGCTGCCGGCTCCGCGATCCGCGTTTGGCAAAGTAAATATTATTCTCCTGATAGCGATGGAGCGCATTGGTAAAGAGCGTTGTAACCAAGTGATCATAAAACGCCAATTCCTTTAGATTGCCCTTGCGGTCATAAAAGGTGGGATCACCGGATTCGTCGACAAAGAACCAGTTGGAGCCGGCTTTCGGTCTTTTCCTGGGTATCGTGTCTCGTATGCGTTCGGTGGTTTTAGCGTTTGAGTGTAGTGAACAAAATGTTGCTTGTCAATAGACTTATGCCAGTAGCAATGACCGGGCCGGTATCATCATTATCCCTTGGCAGTGAACGATGCTTCGCGATACAATGAAGGAGGTATAATCTCATTACCCATCCCATACAATCCCATCAACAACTGAGGAGAACCACACCATGTGCGGAGAATCACAAGAGGCCTATCGAACGAGCAACACGCTGACCAACTGGGGCCGTTGGGGGGCCGACGACGAACGGGGCGCACTCAATCTGTTGACGCCGGAGATCATCGCCAAAGCTGCCGGTCTGGTCAAAACCGGCAAAACGTACAGCCTCTCTGTCCCGCTCGAAGCCGAAGGACCCCAATGGCCAATGCGTCACAAGACCTGGCGCGTCACCACCTACAAAAATGCACCCGTGGGCGCGGAAACGCGCAGCAGCGCCGACGATGTGGTGACGATGCATTCCCACTCCGGCACCCACATGGACGCGCTCTGCCACATCTGGTATGACGATCAGCTCTACAACGGCTGGCAGGCCTCGGAGCATATGTCCAGCAGCGGTGCCACGCGCAACGGCATTCACAATGTGCCCTTTATTGTCGGGCGCGGGGTGCTGCTCGATATCGCCGGCTGGAAAGGGGTGGATCATCTGGAACTTGGCGAAGCGATTACGCCGGCCGATCTCGATGGCTGCGCGGCGGCCCAGGGCGTCACGATCCAACCGGGCGATCTGCTGATGACACGCACCGGCTGGATCAATGTTTTTGCGCAGGATCGGGCGCGTTTTAACAGTGGTGAGCCGGGCATCGATGAGTCGACGATTCCCTGGCTCAAGGAGCACGATATCGCGGCGATCTGTGCGGATAACCACGCCGTGGAAGCCTTTGACAGCATGCCGCCGGCGCAACTGCCGATCCACGCCGCCGCGATCCGTGATTTGGGGCTCTATCTGGTGGAATATCTCAATCTGGAGGGGTTGGCCGCCGATAAAATCTATGAATGCCTGCTGGTGATTGCACCGTTACAGATGCCAGGCGCGATTGGCAGCCCGGTGAACCCCATTGCGATTGCGTAGGATGAGTGAATTCACCCATCGATTTGAGACTAGCCACAGATGAACACAGATAAACCTACAAATCATCTGTGTTCATCTGCGTCAAAAATTTCATTGTTATCGGTGTTAGGCCAAACCAAATAAATAATTATCCACGAAGTCACACGAAGACACACGAAGAAAAAGCAATTCTTCGTGAAACTTCGTGCTTCTTCGTGGATAATTTAAATTTTGGAATAGCCTTAGAGAATGCGGCCTCCGCG
>DAOUCA010000051.1:0-42104 GCA_034432375.1 Caldilineaceae bacterium | reverse complement strand
TTTCTGTCATGTCCATGCTTCCTTGCAGGCAACCCCTGCTATGGCGGCTGGCTTGACCGATTCCGTCTGGTCAATTGACCAGCTTTTACGCTATCGTCTTCACCGTGAGTAGCTCCACCCTATTCTGCGGTGCTGCCTGAAATATAATCTGTGTCAGAAATTCACCAATTCTGAGTGATACCTGTTGCCGCCACGTTCTCTATCCAAGTACAGCTGATATGCAAGTTACATGGCAATTCCACACCCAACTTTGATCGTCCGATTAATACATATTGATAATCTGCCACTCATATTGAAACGCGGTGGCTTGCACGCGCCAAACCATACCCCTAACGACGGCCAGATCTACAAGACTATCCACAACAGTGATATTCAAGCCCAGCGTCGGGTGCGTTCCATTCCATGTGGTCCCGGCGGTGCAATTCATGACTATATTGCATTCTACTTTGGTACCCGATCTCCTATGCTCTATCAGTTGCACACGGGTTGGGTCACGGGGTATACTGAAGGACAACTACCGCTTATCTATTTGGTCTCCACCGTACAACGTGTGCAACAACAGAATCTCCCCTTTGTCTTTTCCGATGGTCACGGCATTGCTGCATTTACCAATTGGTTCGCTGATCTGGCTGACTTAGACAAGGTGGATTGGACAGCGGTCACTGCCAACATTTGGCGTGATACCGCCGAAGATTTGGACCGCCAACGGCGTAAACAGGCCGAGTTTCTCATTCACCGCTTCTGTCCCTGGTCCTTATTGATTGGGATTGCGGTCCACAACGAGCAACGCCAGACCGAGGTTGAAGCCATTTTACAGAACTTCCCCGGAACCGCAGGGTTGGCTGTAAAAGTGCGCCGTGATTGGTATTATTAGTGTGAAGGCAACCCAATGATTGAACTTACACAAGGCAATCTCCTCAGAGCCGACGCTGAAGCCTTAGTCAATACAGTCAATACAGTCGGCTATATGGGAAAAGGCATTGCCCTTCAATTCAAACAAGCATTCCCCGAAAATTTTGATGCCTACCGTCGCGCGTGTGAGCGGGATGAAGTGCAGACCGGCAAAATGTTTGTCTACGAGACAGCGGCACTATACAACCCGCACTATATCATTAACTTTCCTACCAAGCAGCATTGGCGCGGAAAATCGAAGTTGGCGTATGTGGAGCAGGGGCTTATAGCGCTCATTGATGAAGTGAAGCAGCGTGGTATTCAGTCGATTGCTGTACCACCCTTGGGATGTGGTTTGGGTGGATTGGCTTGGGATATTGTACGACCACTGATCGAAGATGCTTTTGCCTCAATACCAAATGTTCGTGTCTTGCTTTTTGCGCCGCAAAATGCGCCAGACGCGCACACCATGCCTGTAGCCACGAAACGTCCAAATATGACCACTGCACGCGCCCTACTCATCAAATTGATCGAGCAGTACAATCAGCTTGCCTACCGACTGTCATTGCTGGAAATTCAAAAACTGGCTTACTTTCTCCAAGAAGCTGGCGAGCCATTGCGGCTAAATTTCAATAAGGCACACTATGGCCCCTATGCACATAATCTAAACAAGGTGCTAGAACGATTGGAAGGGCATTTTATCCGTGGGTATGGCGATAGCCAAAAGCCTGATGCTGAATTATATCTACTTCCACAAGCCATTAGCGAAGCTAACAAATTTTTGCAATCTGAACCTGACTCATTGAATCGATTACAGATGGTTTCTACCTTGATCGATGGCTTTGAAACGCCGTACGGAATGGAATTATTGGCTTCTATACACTGGTTAGCTGTTCATGAAAATCCAACGGTTGTCAATGCTCAACAAGCCGTCATAGGCATCCAACGGTGGAATCAGCGCAAGCAGAAAATGTTTCAGCCAGGCCATGTTCAAGTTGCTTGGCAACGATTAAGCAATGAGCGATTTGTGGCTACCGAATAAATGGGCAGTCTATTGCGCACTTATGCATGGAAAGATGCGGCATTGACGGGCGGGAGAAAATCGGTTAGAAAATCTAACACCAGTCGATTAAATGTTTCCGGCTGCTCCCACATCGGTGAATGGCCAGCCTTCGGCATGGTCACAAAGTGACCCTGTGGCAATTGGGCTGCCAGTTCATACCCCAATCGCCACGGCACAATTGTATCCCGTTCTCCCCAGATAATCAGCGTCGACGTTTGCAAGTCAGCCAGTTTGCGGGCTATGTCTGTACGTAGCAATTCGTGGCCAATTTTAAGCGTCAGCCAAGGTCCCGTCCGCAGTGTATCAGCAATGAGGACGCGCAAGAGATCAAAGGGCACCGTGCGCAGCGCCTCCAACATGCCAACCGATTGGCGCGCATAACCGTGGCCAAAGGGCAGAATCGGTGTATCGACCAGGACCAAGCGATCAATCGCTCCTGGAAAGTCGACAGCCAATTCTGCCCCGATCCGCCCACCCATCGAATGGCCGACCAAGGCCGCCTGTTCAATCCCCATTTGCCCCATCCACTCGTGCAACAGTGCCGCTGCCTCACTCAGCACAAAACGCTTCTCTCCTCGGCTCATGCCAAAGCCGACGAGATCAACGGTGTAGACGGAGAAGTGGCGGGCTAGTGTCGCCACATTCTTACGCCACCAGCGGCGCGAACCACCAAGGCCGTGAATGAGGATCAACGGCGGGCCACTGCCAAACTTTTCATGATAGATGGTCGGTTTCTGCACTATAGCTCCACTTGAAAGACCTGACGCTCTTCTGCCGCCCGCTTGGCCCACAGGCAAGTCAATGCGCTCTGAATCCCAGCGCTCATGGGGCTGCGCGAGGGTTTCCCGTCACGCATGGCGAGCAGCCAATCCCAACAGAGTTCGCGATCGCCGCCAAAGTGGGGCATATCTCCGGCAAAATCAATCGTCTGTACCGTCGGTTGGCGATGGCTATAGAGCTTAATTTGATTCTGATACCAATCAAATTCTACGGTTCCATTATAGCCAAGCAGTCGAGCGCCACGCCGTTGGGCTTGGTAACGAGCAAAGACATTTTGTGTATAACTGACCTGTGCGCCCCCTTCATATTCGATCAGACAGTTGTTAATATCTTCGATCTCAATGCCCTCCGAAAAGACACAATAGTCATAGGTGGCATGAAATTGCACTTCTTTGCGTTCGTACCCATGCCGAAAGCGAACCAACGGACTTTCGGGGCATTCTTCATTGAGTGCACAATCTTTGCATTGGAGTTCCCAGGGCATGGTACCGCCATAGACGCGCTGCGCTTTGGTGGCGCTGATCCACTTAGGCTTTTGGCCAAGTAGATAGGTAATATAGTCAAGATCATGCGTTGCCTTTTGCAGAAAAAGCCCGCCATTTAAGGTGATATCGCGATGCCACGTGCGGAAATAAGTGCCGCCATAGGGGACGTCGTTATTGGCAACCAGATGCTCGACCGTGCCGATTTCGCCGCTGTCGACAATTGCCTTGACCTTTTGCAAAATGGGGCTCAGCCGCAAGGGGAACGAGACAACGGTCGGTGCAGAATAGGTGGCAAAAGTCGCCGCCAACCGCTGCACTTCTTCAAAGGTGAGCGCAACCGGCTTCTCTAAAAAGAGGGGCAACCCCGTTTGAGCCACCTTGCAGGCCAGCGCTGTATGCAAATTGCAGCGGGTGCCGATCATAATGCCATCAAGTTCCCCAGCGGCGTTGAGGAGTTGATCGGCGTCGTCAACAAAGCGTGTCTCTTGCAAAAAGCCATCGTCGTTAGCCTGGATGGCCGCCCCACGCGGGTCGGCAATGATCGCCACGCGATAGGGAATGTTCCATACTTGCAGCGCGCGTGCCATGTGAGAGACACGTCCGCCATAGCCTATAATACCAATGCGCAACATAGAGTGTTCCAATCTTCATTCCAAAGGATTTTATCTCCCGGTCAACAAGCCATATAAGACCCAACCAGGGAATGAACAATACCAAGCGCTCCGTGGATTGTCAAAGTGGGAAATTCTACCAATACAAAAAGTCCGGCTAAATTAGCCGGACTTTTTGTTGTCCATCCTCCGCTCGCAACAAAGGCTGGACAAGATCAACCAAAGGAGAAATCACCATGCAAAACACCCTTCGATCAAAAGTATAGCATAGCTCTTGCGCCTCGTTGCTTGCAAAAGTCTGTCAACATAGAAGATTTGTCATGAGGAAGCTTGCGCTTAAAGAACCTTCAAGACTACGTTTGCCTTGCTCCAGAGCTCTTCCAAATCATAATAGGCACGCTTTTCGGGCGTCAACAGGTGAACGATCACATCACCATAGTCCAAGAGTACCCAACCACCGCTGTTTGCTTCCACCCCCTGCATACTCAGTGGGCGAATATTTTGCTCAACACGCAATTTGGCAAAGAGTTCATCCTCGATGGCTTTTGCTTGACGCTCATTATCAATCGTCGCGATCACAAAATAAGAGGCGATCGACGTCTGCGCAGTTACATCCAGCAGCAAAATATCGGCAGCTTGTTTGTCCTCTACAATATCTACAATTTGGTGCGCAAGTGTCTGACTATCCAGAGTCTCCTCCTGAATCGCTTGGGTTGCTGTCATCATTATGGTTTCGTTGTCTTTTGATAGGTAAGATAGTAACTGGTATGAATGCCATAGGTACGCTGCTCAATACTACCCAAACCGGCACCGCTCAATTGGTCGCTTGGCAAGCCATCAACCTGTACACGATAGGCATAACCGGCAGCATACATTTGAAAATTAAACGCATAATCGGGTGCAGCTTTATCTTCTGTTACACCCGACGTTGCACCTTCGGACCAACTCACCGTTACCGGTTGACCAACAATCCGTGCGCCGTTTTCGTCGAGCACTTCGACATAGATATGATGCTTTCCACCCGATTCCGCTTCATTGGTCCAGTGCGCATCGATTAGGCGCCAATATTGCTGGCCACTGGCGACCGGTGCATCATTCAATGTAATCCCCAACTGATCCAAGCGCGGATCCCAGGCCCGCGCCGCTTGGGCGGCGACGATTTCTTGTGCCACTGGTTCTTGCTCTGCTGGTGGCGCCGCCTGTAAATTCGCAACACCGGCTGCAATTGCCTCTGCTGCCGGCGGCGGTGGTGGTGCCGAACCGACGAGCTGACTTAGCGGCACCGGTGTTTGTGTCGGGCCAACCGCGACGGCAACAACTGGAGCCACCGCGGCTTTGGCAAACACCGCACCTTGTGGTGTTACTGTGGCAGAAGGTGTATAGGTTGGTGTCGGTGCAGCCAGGCTATCGGCAATAATCAACGCCTTTGCCATTGAATCATCACGGGCGGCGACCTCAAAGCTACCCATCGAAGCAACTGCACCCAATGCTTGTGCAGACGCCCCCGGTGCCAATGCGGCACCACTGGCAATACTTGTGCCACTAAAGAGATTCAACAACATCCACGGCGCAGCAACGCCAAGGATCCACAACAGCAACAAAATAAAGATTGCCAGTCGTATTTTGCCAAAAGTGCTCAATCCAGCAAACCAATCCAACAGACCATTGCTCTGGTTCTGCTGCATCATGTTCGCCTGCCCAACCGGACGGCGCTGACCCTGCGGCATTCTAGGCACTAACGCTTGTGGCCCGTTCGTCGGCTCATACGCCCCGCGCGATTGCTGCTGCGCCGGTGTTGGCACCATGGCATATTGATTGAGACGGCGGCTAAACATTCGTGTAATATTTAATGCAATGCTGGGATAGCGAGTCACGACAAGATCAAAATCGTCTTTGCCCAACATCCACACATCAACATCAGAATCGGCAACAACGGTCGAGGTGTGTGGCTCGCCCGAAAGAATAGCCCGTTCGCCAAAGGTATCACCCGCGCCGGAGACCCAACTGTTGCCATCCATTGACTGCACATAAACCTGGCCACTCTCTAGAAAATAAAGCGCATCGGCTGGGCCATCGATCTGGAAGATTGTCTCACCCGCACGGTAGCGCATGGGGCGCAGATAGCGGGTAACTTGGCGCAGGTCAGCCGGACTGAGATCGGCCAGGATTGCAAACTCACGGAAGCGATCAAGATCATCATGCTGTGGCTCTGGCTCAGCCAACCGTGTGGCTAACCCTTGGCTCAGCGCTTTGCTAATCGCCGGATGTTGCACAGAAAGGTCATCAAGATCGGTCTTGTAGAGAATCCACAAGTTGGTGTTGCGCGTGGCAGTCGTATCTTCTGTGCGGATGACGCCTGTCAGTAGACTCATTTCGCCAAAAAAGCCACCGGCCCCAATGCGCGCCTTTTCCACAACAACACCGCTGGCATTTTCTTCGGTCAGCTCAACCTCGCCATTTTCCAGGAAATAAATGGCATCTCCCGCTTCTCCGATCCGGTAGACGCGCTCACCAGCCGGGAAATGTTGTAGCACCATGCGCTGTGCAATCGCCTGTAAACTCTGTGGCGGCACCTCAGCAAAAAGCGGCATCTGCGAGAGCCGCAAGACCGCTTGCGCCTGATCCGCTTTGCCTAATTTAGAGCGCACATTGCGCCCCAAACTGCGACGTAGCCCAGGATTTGTACTATTAATTGCCTGGAATTTCTCCACAGGCAAAACCCACAAAAGGCTATCCTCAACCGCGACCGCAGTCTCGTTGTATGGCTTGTTGGTTAAGAGCGCTATCGCCCCGATAATCGAACCCTCGCCCATTTGCTGCGTCTCTTGGCCTGGCATATGGGGCTCGGGACGCAACTCAAAACTGCCATGCTCGACAATAAAGAGCGCGCTGGGCATCTCGCCACCGCGATGGATTGGGGTTTGGGCCCGCACGATGCGTGGTTGCAACTGAAGCGCAATCGCATGCAGCGTGTGGCGCGGGAGACCACTCAATTCGGTAATATGGGTCAGTCGTTCGACCAGATAATCATCCATCTGAACGAGCAGACTGCCAAAATTGCGACTGAGTTTAATGCCAATATCCGGATTATGCAGAAAAATATCCCGCAATTTTCGGTCGAGCAACTCTTGCAGCGTTACCTCAGTGAGCGCAACAGCATTGATCTCCTGCGTTGTCCCACGGAAGAGGGTCTCTTCGCCTAGCAACGTACCTGGCCCTAAAGTAGCCAATGAATGACTACCGGCCATTTGCAAGCGAATAAATCCACGCTCGATTAAGTAAAGCGCATCGCTCTTATCACCAATTTCAAAGACCTTTGCACCACTCGCATGGGTAGTCGACGCCAGACCATCAGCGATCACAGCGATCTCTTCTTCAGCCAGTCCATGAAAGACTGGCAACGATTTCAATAAGTCAAGATTCACAATGCCTCCCTGCCGCAAAACGACTGGAAATGCGAAATTTTCCGCTATTCAATCAAGTCTCAAACTATCATTATTAGTCATTAGTAACTGCGTTGAAAAGTCACCGTCCAACTATAGTGACCATAACAACCCGTATGATCGACAAAGCTTTTGCAGCTTGCCTCATCAGTGCAAAAATGACCACCAATCAAAGTCTCGTAGGGAATTTCCCACGGCTTGGTAGAGAGATTATACACTTCTTCGCTACTCACCTCGCGACCATCGGCGTCTCGAATTACCTTTAATGCCTGGCCACCACCCAAGACAAATTCAGCAACCCCATCGCCTTTGCCCTGTGAACCACTCACAAAGACTTCCTGCGCCCCATAAATTGCCTGCACAGCGACGCCGTTGAGCCGGTTGCCGGCAGCATCCAGAACATTCACCACCAACTGACGCTTTTCGCCACAGGTGACGGAAATACCATTTAGCTGCCCGCCATTTTCCACCACATCCCAAAGTCGTCTTTCAACAACACGGAAATCCGGACCGCCTGGTGCCGGCCCAACCGGGGCCGCTTCTACTGGGGGCACTTCTACTGGCGCAACCGCAACTTCTGTCGGCGCAGGAACCGGTGTCGGTGGTGGCGTTGGGATATTTAATGCCACGCTGATTGCGCTCACATCGCCATCAGTCTGGACGAGAGAGCCATAGACCCACCCATTTGTACCACTTGGCAGTAAAACTTCCCACCAATCACCCGTCTGATTTTTGTTGAGAATTTGCGCGCTTTCGCCGGCACTCATCGCCCCGGCAATGCCATAGTCAACGCCTGGCCCGGTTCGTACATTGATCCCACTGGCAGCGCGAACGCTTGGCTGTGTCTCTGGCGTAACCGTTGCTTCCGGTGTTGCCGTCGCCACAAGTTCAACAGTCGGCGCTACCAGAGCACTCTCGGCAGTTGCAGTAGGCGCTAAGCTTTGATCAACAGATGCAGTACTACTGGTGGCCTGCGCTTGCTGATCCGCGACCACCGTCGTTGGTTGTAGAGCTACAACTTCGCTCGTCGCCAATGGCACAATCACGCGGCCAACTTGGTTAGCACTCTTGTCTAAATTTGCCGCAACGGCGTTATTGACAGCGCCACTGTCATTGCTGCCAAGCGCTGCCGTCGTGGCAGTTGCCTGATTTTCCAGCAGCGCATTCTGGCGCGCATAATCCACAATGACATTTGACCGCAACCCCAAGTCCAGGCTCAATTTCACCAAGGCGTTCGTCTCACTGTTATTGCCGTTGTTCTTAATTGCCGATTCGGTTGTGAGAAGCAGCCATTGGTTTACATTGGCCACATCCAACTGCGCTAATTGGGCTTGTGCCTCCGCCAGATCTTGCGTAGCCTGATAAGTCATGGCGATCTTCTCGGTTGTAGCCGCAGAAGATCCCGCCTCGGATGAGGCACTTTCAGGCCCACAACCACTCAACAACAAGACCAACAACAGTGCGCTGCAAATGAATCGTTGGCAACGAGACAAACGCAATCGCATCCCAAACGACCTGGACTCGAATGATGGCTGTAACAACAATTGACTTGCAGGCTGAGGGATAGGAATCCGAATATACGTACCTGACACAGGTAGTAGCCGCTGTACAAAGTTCAGTAGAACCATCGGATCCAGAACAATCAGCGCCGGAATGGTGGGCAAACGTAGGGAAGAGACGGAAGGGAAAAAGTTGTAGCGACAGGCTGGGCTGATGTGGTCGGTTACAAGCTGATTCCGTTTGTCTTTTAGCAAGATGTTGAACAAAATATCTATTTTTACACAATCTACTGAAATATCGCCGGCAAATTACAATCTCGCAACCGATTGAGACAAATTGGCAACCCAATACTTATCTAAAATCATCTGACGGCTCAATATGAACCATGCTCAATACGATTGACATGTAGCATGTAGTGGCACGAGTATAATGCAAAAGTATAATAATGGCACCATTATTATACACAAGCCACATACAGTTTGCTAGACTTGTATTTTATGGTATCCCAACTATTGCCCAACGATATTAACAACTCTGTAACATCATTGCGATAAATTCTTGTTGCAATTTCAGTGACTGAACAGAGCTTATCTACAAATTTGCAAATAAGCTCCAGAAAAAAGGACAAAAAAAGGTGCCGAAGGTGGGACTCGAACCCACACGGGGGTTACCCACACGAGTTTGAGTCGTGCGCGTCTGCCAATTCCGCCACTTCGGCACAGTTGTTGTATCCTTAGAGCCATCTATAAGGTGCTGTGGCAGATTCGTCAAGCGATTAAAGCAAAAGAATCAAGCCATCACAACATCCTACAGACAAACTCTTCTGCGCCAGTATACAAGCTCACGGCGGAATCGTCAAATATGAGCTACAGTGCATGTGATCTATCTTGCCTATAGGCAATTTTACAGTCGCCCCACGAACAGATACAATTCCGGTAGTAATTCCGGCAGTAATCCCGGCAGTAATTCCGGTAACGGTTCCGCAGTAGTAGCAATTAGGGACCTTGGATAATTTGGATAAAATCCTTTGAGTGCGCCAACTACTTCTTACAATCCATCGATAGACACGTCGCCGCCAGAAACGCCAACCGCGTCAACTGCCGAGCAAGAGCTTATTGCCCAAGCTGTTGGCGGGAATCTTGATGCGTTCAATCAGCTTGTGCTAATCTATCAAGATGTAGCCTACAGCGTTGCTTACCGTATGCTACGCAATCAAGATGCGGCGGCGGATGCAGTACAGGATAGCTTCCTCAAAGCGTACCGCGCTTTAGATGGTTTTCAAGGCGGCAATTTTCGCAGTTGGTTGCTCCGCATTGTTACCAATACCTGTTACGATGCCTTGCGGGCACGGCAACGACGCGGCACAGATAGCATTGACGATCTCACCTTTGCCCAAGATCACAATCCTTATCTAGTTGACCATACGGAACGTCCCGAAGCATACGCCGAACGGATGGAGCTTAACCAATTCATCGAGGCAGGCATTCAAACATTACCCCCAGACCAACGTACAGTGTTACTCCTTTGTGATATCCACGGCTATGCCTACGAAGAGATCGCAGAGATTGTCGAGCTGCCCATGGGCACCGTCAAATCACGGATTAGCCGAGCCCGTTCGCGCCTGCGGGATTATTTACAAAACAGACCGGAACTATTGCCTTCTTCATTCCGTCCATAAGACAGATTCATGATGTCGAGTCGCTGAACCCAGGTTTATGCTGGGTAAGTTTCACGATGTATATCATAGGATTTGTATTGTTGGCCGTCTATAGTGTGGGTTCTTTCGATAAGTGCGCAATTGCGCGAGCGACAGCCTGACATGCTTGAGCAAGCGGATCTTTGCCAAAACAAAATAGTAGCGACCGAACCCTAAGAATCATTTTAAGAGTAGATACGAAATGTCCCTATCGCGTTATCCGCAGATTACTGAAGATTTACTTTCTGCTTATCTGGATGATCTTGTCAGCGAGGAAGAACGACAAATGATCGAGAAGGCGGTTGCTGACGATCCGCAGATCGCTTGGCAATTGGCTTCTTTGCAACAGACCGTTGCGCTGCTCCAAAATCTATCGGCGCTCGCCCTGCCACGTTCCTTTGCCATTGATGAAGCTATGCTAGATGCATACGCCGATCGTCAGCCCGTAATGGCAGCCGCGCCACAAGGTGTATCGACTCCAGGTGGATCGACTTCAGGTGTATCGATCCCAGGCGCATCGACCCCAGGGGAATCTTGGTGGCAAAAGCTACTGGCAGCGATCCAAAGTGGCAACGCGCCGCTGCGCAATGCCGCGACGGCAGCGGCGATCCTGCTTGTGATCCTTGTTGCTGGCAGTTGGCTCCTATCGCCCGACCGCAATGCACAGCAGGTCGCAATGAACAGGGCATCGACCACGACAAGTGCCACCACAGCTGCGGTGACCATTGCCGCAAGCGAAAATCCTGCCAAGCAGGATGTTACTCCAGTCGAAGTTGCCGTGGCTAAAATTGCCACAAGCGGGAGTACTACGACCCCAGAAACAGGCCGTTCGCTAAAACAACCAGCGGTCGTCTCTACGCTGACGCAAGCCGCGGAGCAGCCTGCCGCAGAGTCAATCCGAGCACAGCCGCAACCGTCACCGACGAACACGGCACAGCCACAAGAAGCCTTTGCAATGGCGCGTGTCACTACACCGGATAGCGAGGCAAGCGCGCCTGTTGCGTCAACGGCGACCAATGCACAAGCCGCCGCAGCACCCGTGGAACCGCAAACTACAACAGCGGAATCTGATAATTCAATGGCCGAATCTGCCACTCAATCGGCTCCACTGGCGGCGGTCGGTCGCCCAATCGGTGATGATACACAGCCACTTGAAGGGGGGGGGACGCCGCCAATGGCCTTTGCGCTGTCGACAGAACGCCCAACGGTGACTGGTGAAGGGGATAGCGCTACTGGTACATTGCAACCGTCAGCAACGACGAGCGAGACGCCGGAAAGCACCGGCACAACAGCCAACCTGCCGGCCGCAACAGACGGGGCAGAGCTTGAGATTCGCTCGGCTGCTGTGGCAACTGTAACGGCAGAGGCAGATGGGCAAGCCATTGAGGCGACATCGGTAGTTAGCCACACCGCTGATACCAACGTACTATCAATCACAGTTACATCGGATCTCACGCCCACTTCAGGGCTCACTAGCACATTGGTAACAACCGACATCGAACTGACCGCGACAGTAGCACTTAGCGGAGAGGTACCATTTACAACAACAAGCAGTATCACAGATACTATAATTGATACTGTTACAACGGTGATTACCACTACAGCTACGATCACTGATCGAGTGGAGCTATCACCGACGATAGCGGTCTCAACGACAAGTGAAATGCCACCAACGAGCGTAGTATCATCGACTGTCATTGTCTCGGAGACACTCTCTTTTACAACGACCGTGCGAGAACCTTTCACAGATACAGTCTCGGTACCATTGTTCTCCGAAACTCATTCCGACACGACTACGCCCAGCGCGCAGTCAACGCTGTCAACGACGCTAACACCGACAGCAAGCATAAGTGCCACCGCAGTGAGCTTGCCGCCCAGTCCCATGGCGACAAAAACGGCCACGCGTCGTGCGGCAGCAACAGCGACAGCAGCGACAGCACTGCATACACCGGCAGTGACAACAGAGGTTACGGCCACAGAGACGACACCACTTGCGCTGATGCTCACTGCTATTGAAGCCATAACGGCAACCGTGACACCCACCACCACGCCAACCATAACGCCGACGGTGGTTGTAACGGGAACGCTAACGCCGGATGCCACATCGCTTGGCCGGCAGCCGATCCTCATGGTGATGAATACCCAGCGTGAGGGTGGACGCCTAATGCAGTCAGGGATGCTTTGGTTCATTCAATTCGCCTTAACCTTGCTGATCATGGCGTGGGTCACCTTGTGGGCCTACATTCATCCGAACACTCGATACCAGGCCCACTCGGTTAAAAGCAACAGTGTGGAAGAGAAGAAACGCCATGCCTGAACTACCAGAAGTGGAAACTTATGTTCGTGAGTTAGAGCCTTCCCTACACAACCGCACCATCTGTGGCGCAACCGTACGGTGGGCGCGCACAATCGAAACGCCGGATGTTGCCACCTTTATCAAACGGATCCAAGGCTATCAATTTACAAGCTTTGAGCGACGGGGCAAGTATATGTTGTTGGGGCTGATCGAGCCACGGTCGGGGAGCGCTCAGACGCTGATCGTCCATCTACGCATGACCGGGCGGCTTGTTTACTATGAGCAGCCGATGGCAGCGGGGAAACATACTCATCTGCTCTTTGACCTGCTCGACGGTGGACAGCTACACTTTCAAGATTCGCGGAAATTCGGGCGAGTTTGGCTGGTTGACGACGTGGCACCAATCTTGCAAAAGTTAGGGCCAGAGCCGTTGCAGAGCAGCTTTGCCCTTGATGTCTTTGCCGAGAAGCTCGCCAGCCGGTTGGCCACCGTGAAAGCATTGCTACTCGATCAGAGCGTGGTCGCCGGTGTCGGCAATATTTATGCCGACGAAAGTCTCCACCTAGCAGGCATTCATCCAGCTCGCACCGGGCGCAGCCTGACAAGTACGGAAGTTTCGGCGCTGCATAAGAGTATTCAACAGGTTTTACAGCAGGCAATTCTTGGCCACGGCAGCAGTTTGGGCAACAGTGGCATCCAAAATTATCAGCGGCCCAATGGGGAACCAGGCTCATTTCAAGAAGAACATCGTGTCTTCCAGCGCACCGGTAAACCCTGCCCTACCTGTGGCACGTTGATTGAGCGCATTGTAATCACCCAACGCAGCACGCACTTCTGCCCAACCTGCCAGCCGCCTCAATAATTGTTGCATAACGTTGGACAAAGTAGGAGTTACGCAGTTCTTGACTTCGATACGCTCTAGAGCCACCTACTCAGTCAGCGAACTGCGTAACTCCTGTAAAGCTTACCTTACTCATATGCCGAAGAGGGATTGGATGATTTTGCCGACGCTAACTGGCGACGCAACTCTAATTCATGCGCCGCGGCTGCCTGCCGCCCCTCCTGTAAAGCCAAATCCCAGCGCGATCGATAATTCTCATCAAAGGTCGTAGTCGACCCTGCCCCAAACAGATAATTCACCGCCAACCCTACGGCGGTCCCCACAACACCACCCAATACAAGTGCAACTGACTTCTTCATAGAATTTTACCCATTTCCCCTCTACCAATTGCGCTATCCGTCCTGTTTCCTATTATAGCCGCCTCGCCCACCAATGACAAAGAGCCATCCCTGGATTAGGGACGGCTCTTTGTCTCAGAAAGGATTGGATGGGAATATCACTTAATTCTAGCAGCTCTCTCACAGCGAACCAGAATTAATTTGTCATTGTGATTACAATGACAGAATGCGATCGAATCATCAGCGGCAGCGTTATGGATATAGCCTTACAGCTATGTGTGGGGATTTGTCTTGCCCCCAAAGCGATACCGAACTGAGTGATACGATTTTGCCTACACGGTGATTGACTAGCTCATAGCGATAGTCAATCCGATGGTCCCTATGTTTCGATAAACTGCGGCATCATACCTGCCCTGCTTAATCACGACCGGCACATAAGGACCGACAACTTCTTACTATACTCCGCCGCAGCAGATAGTACGATTTTTACTCGTGTACAAAATGTTACTTTATGACGCAATCAACTAACCCATTATTTCATGACTTACGCCCTTCGCTGACTAAGCGGGGGATTACATTACCCTACAAAGTCAAGAATTGCGTAACTCTCTATCCAATACGTATGGTTGCAAAAAAAGTCGCGTAATTCTGCAAATTCAGACAATTGTCGTAGCACGTTACGCTGCATCGTCAGCTTCCGTTGACAATACAGCGTAATGCGCTCGTCTAGACCGCGTGCGGCTTGCTGCCTTCTACAATTTCTACATTCTGCGCCTGATCCTGCGCCATCGCGCCGTTGGCACTCTCTTCGGGAACAATCAGGCCAAATGCAAGATAGATAAACAGACCCATGCCAATACTGCCGATACTAAAGGCCGCCCAAAGTAGGCGGACGAGATTGGCATCCACCCCAAAACGCTTGGCAATGCCACCACAGACGCCCATGAAGAGGCGGTCGGTGGTGCTACGGCGGAAAGGCAAGCGATCACGCGTTGCATTCAGGTTAGACTTGATCCCATTGCCGTTGACCGAGGGCATCCGTACATCACGCACTCGATTGCGCAGGCGATCACGCAGATCACCAAAGTTCAAGTCCACATTGGCGTTGCCACTCCCCTTCAACAGCAGATACCCCACGCCAATTAATAAGGCCGGCCAGAAGAAGATCTGTGCTGTAAAGCGGAAGATATGCCACATGCGGGGCAGAATCCCGACGTTAGCTAAGAGCCAAATGGCACCAAGGCCAATCAATAGGGTGGCCGCACGGCCGATATTGCGCTCGTTCAACTCAAACGCAGCCTGCTGCTGCACTCCACTCTGGTGCGTCCCCACTGGCAATAAGCCCCAGAGAACCAAATAGGCCAGAAGCCCACCACCACCGGTACCAATGGTCGCCACAACCCAGAGGATGCGGACAAGGGCCGGGTCCCAGCCCAAATAGGCCCCAATGCCGCCACAAACACCGCCAACTAATTTTTCGGTAGGGTGGCGATAGAGTGTACTCTTCCAAGCGCTCTGGAAGTTGGCGCTCTGGAAGTTGGCGCTCTGGGACGGGCCAGCACTTTGGCCGCTCGTTTGCCCAGCCGACTGATATTGGCTCTGCGAGCCGCTTTGCATGGTCGGGTCAGAAGTGCTCTGATAAGATTCGTTATAGGTTTCGTTACTCATTTGCTTTCTCTCATCAATCAGATAGAACCGGTTGGGAAGAACTTTTCCCATTGCCCGTTACGTGTTACGTGTTACGCCGATAACATTCTTGGGAACAACTCAGCCTCTGCCTTCGACAGGCTCAGGCGACGGCTGAATAGGTTCCATTCTCGGTAGATGCTGTTGCAACGTCGCATTAATAACCAATACGCAGCGGTCGTTAAAAGGTTTCAACGCGCAACACGAAATTTTCTACAATTATCAGCAAGCAGCCAAATCATCCTTCATCCATTCATCACCTTTCTCGATCCATCCCTCACGATCCGATAACAGTTCACGCAACACGCAACACGAGCAAACCCTCATCTTTTTGAAACACTCGTATCTCAAACATTTATGCTATACTATTCTTATGCAAGCAATCCTGACCGAACAAGCCCACCGCCCTTGGCCCTTGCCGCCCGGCCCGTGGGTGATGACACAGCAGTGGTGCGATCTGCTCTTTGCCCATTGGCCGATTCCCATTGAAACCATGCGCGGGCTGATCCCTCCCCAGTTGACGTTGGACACCTGGGAGGAGATGGCTTGGGTGGGGGTAGTACCTTTTCGGATGCAGGGGGTACGTCCGCGTTTTGTACCGTCAGTGCCCTGGATCTCTGCCTTTGCCGAGTTGAATCTCCGCACCTATGTGACCGTGCGTGACCGGGGCATTGAAAAGCGTGGCGTTTACTTTTTTAGCCTGGAAGCGGCCAACCCACTGGCTGTGGCCATTGCCCGTGGCCTCTTCAAATTGCCCTACTTCAACGCCGCAATGACGCTGCGGGACGATGGCCGACGAATTCACTACCGTAGCCAGCGCACCCACCACAATGCAGCCGCCGCTGAATTTGTCGGCAACTATGGTCCAACGGGAAGGCGCTATCGCTCAGAACCGGGCAGCTTTGACGCCTGGCTCACCGAGCGCTATGCACTCTACACGACGGGATTACGTACAACCGCGGTAGCCTCTACTTCACCAGATGCACCCATCTATATCGGAGAGATCCACCACGAACGGTGGCCGCTCCAACCGGCCACCGCCTCGATCAAAATCAATAGTATCGCGGCCGCCAGTGGCCTTCCATTGCCCGCGCAGCCGCCTGTCTTGCATTTTGTCCGCCACATTGATGTGATCGTCTGGCCACTGCGCCCCGTTGAAGACACAGCCGCACATACAGCCGCACATGCGGGCGAACCCTAGAGGATCGACTATGTCAGCGCTTCCCCCAGCCACTGCACTACCTAGGCCACGCTACCGCCTGGGTGTACCTGTCAAAATCATCGGTGCTCCACTTCGTTCCCACGACAGCCGCCGCTGGCAAAATCAGCCCCATCTGAGCGTCAGCCTTGCCTATGTGCGCGATATTCTGACCTATTTGCACCGCCATCAGATCCACTTCTATCGCCTTGCCGGCCAACTGGCTCCCTACTTGACCCACCCCCAGATGCCCCACTTTCATCACCAGATCGACGAGAGTCGCAACGAATTGGCGGTCATCGGCGATCTGGCGCGCCAGTTGGCAATTCGCCTGACCATGCACCCTGGCCATTATATCCAGTTGAGCAGCCCCGATGCATCGCGGGTGGCCCGCTCACAGCGCGAGCTCGAGGCCTGTTGCGCCTTGCTCGATGCGATGGGGCTAGGGCCAGAGGCGGTAATCGTGGTCCATGTTGGCGGCTTGTATGATGACAAAACCGCAAGTTTGGCTCGCTTTGTACGCACCATCGACAGCCTCAAGACTACGGTCCGCCAGCGAATCGTAGTGGAAAATGATGAACGCAGCTATGATATGGCCGACCTGCTCTGGATCCACCACCGGACGGGCATCCGCCTGGTGCTCGATGTGCTGCACCATCGCTGCCACAACAGCACTAGCACGCCCCTGCTAGATGTCTTGCATTCTGCGCTTGCCACTTGGCCTGCCGACCAACAGCCGAAGATCCACCTCTCTTCTTCACGGACAGAGCTACGCCACCTCTATCAACAGGGTGAAAAACGGCTAGCCATGCCCCTAGCCAATCAGCACAGCGATTTTATTAATCCCTTCGAGGCAATCGATCTGCTGCAAGCGGCCCACGACCATCGATTGCGCCCCTTCGATCTGATGGTGGAAGCCAAGGCTAAAGAGTTGGCCCTGCTCCGTCTGCGTGATCAAATCGCCCATTATGTTCCGGCATTGACACCCTATGTGACATAAGAGTTATCCAACCTTGGCCGCTACAAATGTGTACAGATGGCAGTACGCCAAAGCGTGGCAACCCTCTGTAAGAATAGCGCCCGATCCGCCTCGTCCATGAGGTTGGCGCGGCGCTGCAAAAAGTTTTGGGCATCTGCCAGAAACGCCGGTGCTTGTTCATCCGCAGCATCACACAAGATCTGATAGCAGGTCGCATAGACGGTGCCAGGCGCTTCGACGCCAGCGAGCGTTCCTTTAGTCAGGTACGTCAGCACCGCTTCGACATGGGCTACGGCCTTGGCTCGGTCACCACGGCCCCAGGCGACTGCCGCCAACCCAGCACGCACTTCGATGGCCAGATGGGGTTGGCCGAGCGTCTGGCGCAAGGCCAAGGCCAGTTCGTAGGCGCGCGTTGCAGCTTCCCACGAAGCGACCGCAGCATGGGCCCGCCCCAGATTGGTCTGTGCAAAGGCTTGCCCCAAACGGTCCCCCAATTCATTAAAGAGGGTCAGTGCCTCTTCGGCAAGCTGCCAGGCCCGCTGCGGTTGCGCGGTCTGGTGACAGAGAAGGCTCAGTGAACAGAGATTCCATCCCTCCCCGCGCGGGAAGCCAATCGCGCGGGCAAGTGCCAGGCTTTCAGTAAAGTAACGCGTTGCAGCCTCACTTTGGCCCAGATCGCGCGCGACAATTCCTAGATTCGTTTGCGCGATGCACTCACTGCGGCGATCCCCCACGCTGACGGCAAAGTGGGCGACATGCGTATAATGTTCACGCGCAGCCGTGTAGTTCCCTTGATATAGCTCAATATCCCCCAGGCTATTAAGTCCCCGGCTCTCGCTGTGGCGGTCGCCGGTCTGGCGTGCAATGGTCAGCCCTTGAGCCAGATAGCGTTGTGCTTCGGTATATTGGGCTTGGTTGCGATAGGCCGTGCCAAGGCTGTAGAGCGCGCGCCCAGTCCGATAGGCATCACTCAAATCCACACTCAGTTGATGGCTCTGGTGATAGAGTGCGGTCGCCGTTGCGTACTGACCTTTGCGCACGGCAATCAACCCGAGGAAACAGAGGGCATCGGCGCGAATCTCCAGGTTCATCGGCTCGGCTACGGCAGGTTCATCCGGCAAGAGATCGAGCGCCGCGGTCAACTGGGGCTCTGCCGGCTCGATCTCCCCCTTATACCAGAGCGCTTCGCCCCAGCGCAGGTGTGCCGCGGCACGACTCTGCGGATCAGCAGCGGCTTGGCTAAGCACCAGGAGCGCCGCTGCCACTGCACCATCATAGTCGGCCCGCGCATTGCAGAAGTTCGCCTTCTCGATCAACAGAAGATTCAACAGGCGGTATGGCAATAAACGGGGGGCGGGATCTTCTGCAAGCGTTACTCCATCTGCCATGGGATTGCCGCTTTGTTGCCGCAAGAGTGTGTAACTCTCGCTCATGGTGTGGTGACCCTCGTTCAAAAGACCCGTTAGCAGATAGAAGCGGCTCAACCCCATGAGGCTCTGCGCGAGTAACGGCCAATCAGCGCTTTGCAACGCCCACTGCCAGGCTTGGCGCAGATTATCCAGATCGCGGCGCAGACGAATGAGCAGGGGCTGGGGTGCATCACCCTTCAAGGTTGCTTCAGCCTCGTACAACATCTGGAGATAGTATGCAGCGTGCCGTTGCCTGGTTTGTGGCGCCAGCGTGGCATCTGCGCTCAGTGCCAGTTGTTCGAGACAAAATTGGCGCAACAGTTCATGCATCGTATACCGCCCCTCGTCGCCACGCTGTACCAGTGATTGGGTGATAAGCGCAGCGAGGACGCTCAAAGGGTGGCCGGTGATGGCAACAAGCGCAGCCTGTTCGCCCCCGCCGCGGAAGATGGCCAATTGCATGACCGCCTGCTGCTCTTGGAGGGTGAGCAGCTGCCAGGAGTAGGCAAAGAGATTCCGTAGATTGCGGTGGCGCGCTGGCACGTTGCGCAGCGAAGTTTGCAGTAGATCAAGCGCGCGCGTTCCCTGCGGTTGGAGGCTTGGCGTTTGGGGCAGCGCTCCCAGTGGGGTCTCAATCAGTTCGGCGGCCAATGCTTGACAACTCATCTGTGCCAGCACACTAGCTGCTAATTCCAGCGCCAGGGGCAAGCCGTGCACATAACGACAGATCGCCACCACCGCTCGTTGATTCTCCACAGTCACGGTAAATGTCTGGTCAACCCGTTGTGCGGCTTGGCTAAAGAGCGCCACCGTGCTGTTGTGCCGTAAAGCGCTCAGTGTCCGCTCATCTATTGATTCGGCGAGTGGCTCAGGCAGCGCCAGCCCTTGAACCCCATAGCGCCACTCCTCTTGCAAATTGAGAGGTGTGCGGCTGGTCACAAGCATCTGGACTCCCGGCGTTTCGGTTAAAATTTCGGAGAGGAGCAATGCCCCCTCCACCAGATGCTCCATATTATCCAGAATGAGCAACAGCTCTTTACGCCGTAGAAAATCAATGAGCTGTTCTAAGGGAGCCTGGGCACCGGCAAAGCGCAAGTGTACCGCATCGGCAATGGCGGTCACTAGCGCTTGTTCCATCGCGCTCTGGGCATCAATGCTCACCAGCGGGACAAACCAGACACCATCAGGGAATTTTATGGGCCTAACTGTAGGCCGATTTTCCGGCGCGCGCGTAACGAGTATCTCTGCCATTGCCAACGCCAAGCGCGATTTACCGACACCCCCTTCCCCAACCAATGTCACCAAAGGGCGACTGCCGGTCAGCAACAGTTCACGCAGTTGGGTTAATTCTTCCTGCCGGCCAATCAACGGGGTACGCTCACGCGGAAGGTTGTGCGGCAGCGCTGTTGCCACCAGTCGCATGGAAGAGGGAACCGTGGCGGCCCGTGCGCTCAGCGCTTTTTCTTCCTCTACTGCCCCCAGCAACTTTAACGTCTCCCGCTGAGCCATGGTCAGACCGGTGGCGTGTGCAATATTCATTCCTTGATAGGGGCCAGGGAGAGCGAATGTCTGCAAGCAAGCACCACTCGCGCCATGCCACAGCTTGATCATCGCGTCAGAGCCGCCACTCGCTAGTAAGCTGCCATCCGGCGAAAAAGCAACGCTCCAGATCACCATGCTGTGGCCACGCAGTTCCTGTACGCAGTGCCCCGTTTCTCTGTCCCACAACGAGATGATCCCCGCATCGCCGCCTGCAGCAACCCAGCGACCATCCGCTCGAATCGTCACCGACCGCACATCCTGTCGCGGCTCGATCCACACCCGCACCAACCGGTATGGCGCTGTCTCCCCTGCGCCTGTCTGCCCTTCTCTCTCCCGCTCTTCCCAAAGCCGTACGGTCCCATCGGCACTGCCACTCACCAACCAGCGCCCATCGGTACTAAAGGCCAGGCTGCGTAGATCATCGGTGTGCCCACGCAGCACACCAACCGGCGCGCCGGTCGTCGTCTCCCAGAAGCGAATCAGCTTATCCGCACCCCCGCTGACAATGAGGTGACCGGCAGGATGAAAGAGCGCGCTGCCGACGGGGCGTCCGTGGCCGTGTAAGGTTCGCAGCAGGCGGCCCTCTTCGCTATTCCAAAGCGCAATCGTCCCATCCCAACTGCTACTTAACAGCCAAGAAGTGGTGTCAACCCTAGTGGCGACACGTGCCGGTGCTGCTTGCCCGCCCCACGCCACGCAACTGATCCAATTGGTATGGCCACGCAAGGTATACAGCACCTTACCCGTGGCAACATCCCAGAGACGGATCGTGCGGTCGGCGCTTGCCGTGGCCAGCTTAGTGCCGTCGGCGTTCAAAGCCACGTGGCGCACCATCTGACTGTGGCCCACAAAGAGAGTTGTCGGTTGGGTCACCACCACACCTCGGGCCGCACTGACATCGAGAAGGGAGGCGACTGTTTCTCCCCCGTGCGCACGGGAGGTGGGGTGGGGGTCAACTGTCCACAGGCGAGCCTGGCCATCATCGCTGCCGCTGAGCAAGCCGCGCCCATCGACCGCAAAGGCGACGCTGCGTACCCAATTGGTATAGCCGTGGATGATCTGCACGACCTGACCAGAAAGGATTTCCCAGAGACGCACGCTCTGATCATTGCTCGCGCTGGCTAGATAACGGCCACTGTGGCTGACTGCAACGCTATTGATGGCGTTGCGGTGACCGCGCAGGGTTTGCAGCGGCTGACCGGTGCTTGCCGACCAGAGGCGAATCGTCCCATCGTTACTGCCACTGACCAGCACACTACCATCGGGAGTATAGGCGAGGGAACGCACCCAGCCGCTGTGGCCGCGTAAAATATGGCTGATCGTGCGGCTGCGGATATCCCAGATAAGGACCAGGCCATCGTTCCCCCCACTGGCCAGGTAGCGCCCATCGGGGCTAAAGGCGACAGCCCAGCATTGATCGTTATAGCTATCGAGCACAGTCAGCACTTCGCCCGTGCGTACCTGCCACAGGCGCACCGTGCAATCCCCACTGGCGCTGGCCAGTAGACCGCCATCGGGGCTAAAGGCAACGCCCCATACCCACTCCGTGTGCCCCCTGAGCAGATGGCGACAGCGCCCATCTTGCAGATCCCACAGACGGATGGTCTGATCATAACTGCCGCTAGCGATGGTCAGGCCATCGGGACTAACTGCAACGCTGGTGACCCCTTTCGTATGGCCAAGCAGCGTGCGGATAACCTTTTGCGTTGCCAGATCCCAGAGGCGGACGCTCTGATCCCAACTGCCGCTGACCAAGGTCGTGCCGTCGGGGTCAAAGGCGATCGACCAGACATCATCGGTGTGGCCGCGCAGAGCGGCAGTACACTGGCCATCCGGGTCACGCCAGAAGCGAATCTCGTGGGCGGCGGTGGCCGCTAACTCTTGGCCCGAGGGGTGGAAGGCGACCGCATGGACGAGACCAAAGGCATCGGTAAAGGAGCTTTGCGCAAAGTCAGCATAGCGAAAATCGCAATGGGAAAGTGTGCGATTCCGCAGGTACGCCTGCCAGATCGGCAGATAGGAAAAGTCCCAGCCGATCAGGTCAGTTTCGAGCGCCAGCAGCAGATGCAGAATGTTGCCGCCGCCATAGTGACCGCCGTTATAGTGACCGCCGCTATAGTGACCGCCGCTATAGTGACCGCCGCTATAGGAGCCACGCGCCGGAGGGGCAGCGAGCGCAAGTGGCAACAAAGGGAATTGGTCAGCTATGGGGGAATCAGACGAGAACCGGTCACTGTGCTCGAGTAGCCGTTCGTTGCGCAGCTGTTTCAGCAGATGACGCAGCCTGTTTTCGAGCTGCACCTGCCCCAGCGTATTTTCTAACTGTTCCAGGATTGGCTGTATGATCAGGCGGCTCTGCGTCTGCCGCACATACTCTTTGGCCAGTGCCTTGTAGAGTGCGTGGCTTTTGAGGAAATGGGGGGTGCGCTGGCGGATCTCTTGGCAGATGGTTGTCACTAGAAAGCTGATCGCGTGTTCCATGACAACTGTTGGGGCACTGATGCCGGTTGGATTGATCTCGATCAGCGAGCGGCGTTCCAGCGAACGGAGTGCTTCAAGAAAAGTATGGCGGGGGGCGGGGGGTGTCAACAGAGCCAGGAGATCGCCTTGGTCGATCTCCTGCCACTCAATGGCTAGCCAGAGCAAAATCCCCTGTTCCAATGGGGAGAGACGTTGAAATTGCTGGTCGAGCATATCGCGCAGGTCGTCAAAGATAAAGGTTTCGTCGCTGAGGAAAGTGCCGATCTCGCCACGGAAGAGATCACAAATCGTCTGGGCGATCACCTTTAAGGCCAGTGGGTTGCCAGAGGCACGCATCACCAGCGCAACTTCCGTTGCCAATGAATCCGCCAGTCCCCGTTCATTAAGCAACGTGCGTCCAGCATTGAGATCCAGACCACGCAGGTGCAGGATGCGGACAGCGCCACCATGCTCGGCCAGATGGCCCACTCCATGGGGCTGCTCGCGACTAGTGAGGATCAAGGTGCTCCGGTGTGTACCAGTAGCAAGCGCCTGCAACAGTTGACCATACCCTGCATCGCCGGCGCGATAGGAGCCGGCGCGCTCGTTCCCCTGCAATAGGCTCTCCAGATTGTCGAGGATCAAGAGTGTGCGCTGCATTTGTAGATGGCGCAGCAGCAGATGGATCTGCTCCTCAAAGTGCTCGGGCCAGGTGGGGCTCTGTTGCGGAGAAAGGTTCTGGACCCATGTATAGATCATCTCGCCAACGGCAGGAGTATTGCTGAGCGAGCGCCAAATCACTCGATCGAACTGTTCGGCCAAACGACGGGCCACATGGGTCACGAGAGTTGTCTTGCCCATGCCCCCCATCCCCAGCACGACAATTAGCCGCGCGGCGTCTGTCCCCAGCCATGCTTCTAATTGCGCTGACTCCGCTTCGCGCCCATAAAACTCGTGTACAACCGGCGCTTCGCCCCAATCGGCGCGGGCAAGCAGAGTTGGCAGCAATGGCGCGCGGTTAGTGGAAACCGCGCTAGTTGACTGTGGGGCAATCGCCGAGGGGAGGAGGAGCGAAGCAGCTTCATTGTTGTCGCGGATCTGTTCGTAGAGGGCAACCGTAGCGGGGCTCGGCTCGACGGCAAGTTCGCTGGCTAGGATTTGGCAACAACGTGTAAATTGGGTCAGCGCTGCCGCCCGTTGTCCCCCTTCGGCCAATAATTCCATCAACTGCCGATGGCTCTCTTCGCGCCACGGTTCCAATGCGAGCAGTTGGTTCGCAAAGCGCAGGGCGTGGTAAGATTGATTGGCTGCGCGGTGGCCGGCGATCAGCTGTTCGAGCATTGTCATAACCTGACGCCGCCAGAAGTCGCGCTCTTGCAGCAGCCACAATTCTAAATCGGGAGCTTCGTCAATCGTTAAGCCTTCTAGAAAGTCGCCCCGATAGAGTTCAAAAGCTTGGGTCAGAAGGCCAAGCGCATCGGGAGCACCAGTGTTGTTGCGAAATGCAGCGGTGAGCGCGTCAAAGTGGTGCAGATCGATCCAGATCGGCGCATTGGGGCGGATGCGCAATGTCTGGCGGGTCGCCTCGATCGCACCGGGCAAGAGGTTGGAGAGGTTGTTAAGCGCCCAGCGCAGGTTGCTCCGTGCCGTTGCCTGTGGTTGATCGATCCAAAAGAGGGCCGCCAATTTGGCCCGGCTCTGCTCGTGTGGGTTGCGAATCAGATAAGCAAGCAGCGCCAGGCTCTTCTGGGAACCAAGTTTGGCCACGGGCTGACCATCGTGCTCAATTTGCACTGGGCCAAGTAGCCGTAGTTGAAACCGGGGTGAAGCCAGCGCCATAGATGAGTATCCTTCAACATGTAGCAGGGGTGCAGGTCGCAGGTCGCAAGTGGCAAGTCACATATACGGTCGTCACCTGCCACCTGCTACTTGCTACCTGCAACCTTATCGCGACTGACGAATTGCCAAGGCTGATTATATGCTCTTTCAGGCAGATCTTCAAGCATTCTCCGGCAGCGTCTGTGTTCCTTACATCCGTATATAGCAATCCTTTTGTGTATACACGGATGTAAGGAACACGGATACAAGGAATACGGTTGATCGGTGCCTTTGTGGGGTGCGGTTCATTGCAAACACCAATAAAATAAGACTTACACATTGTCTCTCGAGTTTCAACAGGCTCAGCCGCCGGACAATGCGTAAGTCCTATAAAAACCAAAAAAATAGGAGACCCTATGAAACCGAAAATTTGTGTCGTGGGTGCGTCGAATGTCGATCTGGTAAGCTTTGCGCCGCGGCTGCCCAAACTGGGCGAGACGGTCCACGGCAGCACCTTTCTCATGGGCTTTGGCGGCAAGGGAGCCAATCAAGCGGTGATGGCGGCCAAATTGGGGGCCGATGTGACGATGATCACCCGTCTGGGTGACGATATCTTTGGCCGCGATTATCTGGCGAACTACCAACAACTGGGCTTTGACACAACCCACGTACTGATGACAGCGGGGATCGCCACCGGAGTTGCGCCGATTTGGGTCGACGAACCAAGCGGCAACAATGCGATCATTGTCGTGCCCGGTGCCAATGGGCTGCTCTCGCCAGCGGACATTGTACAGGCACGGGCGGCAATTGCCGCAGCCAATGTGGTGGTCTGTCAGTGGGAGTGCGCGCTCGAAACGTCGCTGACCGCGTTGCGCACTGCGCGCGAAGAACAGGTGTTGACGATCTTTAATCCGGCACCGGCCCAGGCGACATTCCCCACCGATGCGTATGCTCTTTGTGACATCTTCTGCCCCAATGAAAGCGAGACGGAACTGTTGACGGGACAATCGGTCGACACGCTGGACGAAGCAGCGGCGGCGGCAAAAGTGCTACTGGCCCGCGGCGCGCGCAATGTGATCTTGACACTCGGCGAACGGGGCAGTTTGCTCGTCAACCAAGAGGGAACCGTTCATGTACCGACAACCAAGGTCCAGGCCATTGACACAACCGGCGCCGGCGATTCGTTTGTCGGCACCCTGGCCTACTTCCTGGCCGCGGGCTTACCCCTACCAGAGGCAATGGATCGGGCCAATCGGGTAGCTGCGACCAGCGTGCAAAAGGCAGGAACCCAAGCCAGCTTCCCCACCCGTGCCGAATTGCCCGCGACCTTTTTTGTGTGAGTCTGCCTGATAGACAAACCACGTTTAAGGGTGATCTGTGGTACATGACGACGGAAATAGGCCGATGGGATTTAGTGGGACGGTGGGACGGTGGGGCAGTCACTGATTTACTGTCTTACTGCCTTACTGCCTTACTGCCTTACCGTCTTACTGCCTTACTGGTTTACCGTCCCACCGTCCCACCAGCTCTTCGGCCAGGTAAAGCGCCAGGTACAGCCCGCACCGGGGCTAGAGTCAAGGGTGATGGTGCCGTTGTAGTACTCGATGGTCTTTTTAACCATCGGTAGGCCCATCCCACTGGCTTCAACTTCGTCACGCGCACGCAAGGTTTGGAAGATCTGAAAGACCCGGTGGTGGTTGTGTTGTGCAATTCCTGGCCCATTGTCGATAACGGTAAAGGCCACAAAGTCCCCTTGATCGTTGGCGCTGATCCGCACCACGCCAGTTTCGGGATGGTCATGATGCTTAATGGCATTCTCAATGAGATTGTGAAAGACGAGCTCCAAATGGGCGCGCACGGTGGTCAACGTCGGCAACTCACCTTCGCACAGCACCTTGAAGTCGGCGGGTGGGTCTAGTAAACTGACCACTTCTTTGACAAGGCTCGCAACCACAACCGGCTCGGTATTGCCCTCGCGACGACCAATGCGTGTATAGGTCAACAAATCTTCCAATAGCTGCTCCATCCGCTGCGTCCGTCCACGCAACTTTTGCAGATGTTCGAGCGACGCCGAAGCCAACTGTTCACCGGCATCTTCAGCGATCCAACTGGCCAGTTGTTTGATCCCGCGCAGCGGCGTACGGAGATCCTCAGCGGCAACGAAAGCCAATTCATCCAATTCATGTTGGCTGCGCGCCAACTCGGCCGTGCGGCGAGTTATTTGCTGCTGGAGCGTCTCATTTAATTGCTGGAGCTGCGCCGCCGTTTCCAGCACGGCACGAAAAACCTGGGCACCATCAACGGCGACCGCCATGCGCCGTGCAACCTCTTCCGCAAAAGCCAGATCTTGCTCCGTAAAGTGCTGCTGCGTTCGACATTGCACCAATGTGAGCGCGCCCAAAATGCGATTGCGCCCTTGGAGCGGCACAATGATAACGGAGCAGATACCAATGCGCAGTGCCAGCTGAATGGTCTCCTCTTGAACCCCTGGTGCCCTTAACATCTCTGAGGTGACATTGGGGTATAGCTCGGAGCAACCAGTGCGCGCCACCCGGAGTGCGCCCTCTTCTCCCTGTAATTCGCGCCGTAACCGGAGGCGCATCTCGTGCAGCGGCGCGATTTGTGTGGGATCGGCATGGGTCATCACGGAGGGCGCGAGATCGCCGTCCTCCGTGAGCAGATCGACGACACACCAGTCGGCCCACTGTGGCGTCAACCGATCGACCACCTGTTGCAAAATCAACGCGTAATCGAGCGGCGCAATGAGCAGTCGACTGATCTCTGCCATCAACGCCAGCCGATCTTCGGCCCGTTTGCGTTCGGAAATGTCTTCAATGGCTGTCATAAAATAGCGAACGGGGCCACTGCTCTCATCATGTTGGGGCGTGGCAGTTACCTTAACCCAACAGTAGGAGCCATCTTTGCGCTGATAGCGCTTCTCCGGCGTGTAGATCGCCAGCTCACCGGCGGCCATGCGGGTCAAACTCTCCTGGGTTGCCGGCAGATCATCGGGATGGGTGAGGCGCTGGACATCCGTCTGCAACAGTTCCTCGCGGCTGTAGCCTAGAATCTCACAAAGCCGTCGATTGACGCGCAGCCAGCTGCCATCGACCGCCACATGGGCCATACCAATTGCAATGTGCTCAAAGGTCGTGCGGAAACGCTCTTCGCTGGCGCGCAGTGCGGCTTCAGCCTGGCGCAGCCGCAAGAAGGCACGTACGGTCGCGATCAACTCTTCCGGCTCGACTGGTTCAACTAGATAGCCATCGGCCCCGCCATCCAACCCGCGAGTTTTATCGCGTACATCGACAAAGGAAGCGGATATCTGCAAAATCAGGAGATGGGCCGTGGTCGGTTCACTCTTGAGCCGGCGACATACCTCCAGCCCACTAATATCGGGCAGGTGGATATCAAGCAGGATCAGATCCGGGCTCGCATCTGCGGCCTGCACCAACGCATCAGTTCCTGTTTGCGCCTCGACAACGACAAAGCCGGCGTGGCGCAGCAGGCGCGTTTTCGCGTAGAGGCTGCCACTATTGTCGTCGACATTGAGAATCGTTCCTGCTATCTGTTCTGCCATACTCTGCCCTTGATTTCACTGCTGGGAACTTATATAGACTCTTCAGAAATCCCCCTGAGATTCGGTTGAGCCATTATATATTCCACACTTTCGGCTACTGAGCAAATTTAGTTGTTCTGTTATTTCTAATCGTCCTGCACCTGCTGTAGCGCCGCCAACAAGGTGGATTGCGCCAGATCTGCTTTGGAGAGAATTGGCACTTGCGCCGTCAGTTGCTGGTGCTCCTCTTCACTCAACGTTTTCGAGGTGACAATCAAGACGGGGATCTGCGCGGTTAGCGGATCGGCTTTGAGCGCTTCCAAAACGTGAAATCCGTCTAGCTTGGGCAACATCAGATCCAGCAAAATAATCTGCGGTTGTTCGGTACGGGCGCGCTGCAATCCCTCAATCCCATCGACCGCCTCCAACACCTCGTATGGGGCACTTGTCAGCAATTTGCGAAAGAGATAACGCATCTCCACCTGATCCTCAATCAGCAGAACACGTACGACCGCTGGCGGAGCGACGCGTGCCAATTCAGCCAGCAGCCACGCCCGCGTCACCGGCTTGACGGCGTAGGCATCGGCACCCAATGCCAAGCCTTTTTGTTGATCTTCTTCCGTCGTCACCACCAAGAGAGGAATGGTTGCGGTGGCCGGTTGGTTTTTAATCTCCGCCAGAAAGTTCCAAGCTGCTTCATCGGGCAGTAGGATGTCGAGCAGGATCGCGTGGGGGCGTAGCGTCTCCAGGCGGCGGCGCGCTTCGCGCAGGGTGCGCGCGGGAACAAAGCTGAACCCCGTACCAACCAGGTAGCGCTCATAGACAAAGAGCAATTCTTCATTATCTTCAACAACAAGCACCACCGGTTGCGCAGGATCGACCGTACTGGCCAGCTCGGGCTCGCCCTGCACCGACACCGGGTTACAATAGAACAGGGGAATGGTGGCCCAAAAGGTCGAGCCGACCCCGAGCGTACTCTCCATGGTGACCGTGCCCCCCAACAATTCAGCCAGCTTGCGGCAGAGCGGTAGTCCTAACCCAGTGCCTTTCACCCGTTTTTGCAGTGGATTTTCCACCTGGACGAATTCAGTAAAGATGTGCTTCTGCTCCCCCACGGGGATTCCAATTCCCGTGTCAGCGACCACAAAGGTCACGGTCTGACCATCGGCACTGAGTTGGGCGCTCACCCGTACTTCGCCCTGCTCAGTAAACTTGAGCGCGTTGGAGAGAAAGTTACGCAGGATCTGCGAAACTTTACTTTCGTCCGTATAGAGTGGCGGAATCGCGATGGCTTCTTCAAAGATCAACTCCACGGCCGTGCTGATGAGCAAGGGGCGCAACATGCCCCGCAGTGCGCTAAAGAGACTATCCACCGTAAATTCGGCAGGGCGCACCTCAATCTTACCGGCTTCAATCTTGGCCAGATCCAACAGGTCGTTGACCAATTCAGAAAGATCGGTGGCCGCTTTGCGAATAAAGGCGACTTGCTTCTCCTGTTCACCGGTTAGCTCGCCATCGAGCCGATCGAGCAGCAGCCGGGCCAGCGCCAAAATGGAGTTGAGCGGCGTGCGAAATTCGTGGCTCATGTTAGAGAGAAAGCGCGATTTCATCTCATCGGCCTGGCGCAAATGTTCCGCTTTCTCATCCAATTCCGCGTAGAGCGCAACGACACCACGGTTGGTATCTTCCAATTCACGGTTGAGCCGCACCATCTCATCCTGGCGCTCACGCAACGCTTCTAAGGTCAGAATCAGCTCCTGGTTCTGCCGCTCAATCTCCTCCATGGGGTTGTGAAAGTGCGCTTGCGCCAACTGTTTGGCGATCTGAGCCTGGCGTACGCTATCGACAAAAGGGACGCTTTTGGGCAGCAGCTTATGCAACGTGATCAAAACGCCATCGTCTGCCTCAGCGATCTGACAGCGATCCACCAGCCGCTGCGCTGCTGCCAGCCCGGGGTGCTCTGCCGCGGTTGATGGCTGGCGCAACGTGTGGGCCAAGGTACGGCCATGGGCGCCTTGGGCCTGCACAGAAACAGAGAAGACCTGGGGAACGTTTTTCCCTTCCAGTCTAAATTCGACATGCGCGGCAGCGGTAGGCGACACGATCTCACGCACCACTTCCGAAACTGCGGTGGCCAACCGGGTTTGGTCGTGGATATCAAAGCCGAGCAGCGCTGCCAACTGGCGCGCCCGCTGCCGCGCTGACACCATATCCTGCTCGTGGTGCAATTTGATGGTCAGCATGAGGTTGTTCATCGGAATTCACGTTCTTTCGCAGCCACATGTTCTTTCACCCCATGTTTTTTCGCCACACGTTCTTTCACCCCATGTTTTTTCACCACACGTTCTTTCACCCCATGTTCTTTCACCCCATGTTCTTTCGCCACATGTTCTTTCGCCACACGTTCTTTCGCCACACGTTCTTTCGCCACCACACGTTCTTTCGCCAAACGTTCTTTCGCCACTACATGTTCTTTCACCACCACTACGGTTGCATCATCGGTCTTGCGAGCAAAATCGCGATAGAGCACACCGGCGATCAGGCTGGGGTGTCGATGCACCAAGCCAGGATAGGCCTCAAGATTCCAGCGTGTCGTCAGGCCGTCCGAATGGAGAATCAGCAGCGCACCTTTGGGCCACTCTTGTGTAAAGGGCTGAATTTTGCGCGCTTGATGGCCGGCAATCCCATGCTGCGAGAGCAAGTGACGCGCGGTTGTAGCGTAACAAATTCGCCCACTAATGTTGCCAAGCCCGACAAAGTTCACCTGCTCACCCACGACTTCGGCCACGGCCACCGCCGCCCCACGCGTGCTGCGTAAAGCGCCGTGAATGCTTTCAACGTGGGCCAGGGCTGTGCGGGCGGGGGCAGCCTGAAAGGTCTGAATAGCCAACTCGGTGGCCGCGGCTGCAAAGGGGCCATGGCCCAGACCATCGGAGAGTAAGAGGGTGCAACGGCTGGCGGTCGTGTGGCAGTACCAGCCATCACCGCTTACCTCTTCCCCCGGTTTAGGACGGCCGATGGCACCCCAGAGGAATGGACTAGCGGTGACTGCCGGTGCCACGCGCGGCCAGAGTTCGACCAGCAGCGCTGTGCCCATGCCTGGCATGGTGTAGAGCTGAAAATCGCTAGATTGGCGTTGAATCGATCCCAAGCCTTGGCCCAAACTGCCGGTGGTCGAGTAGCCGTCGCGCAGGCATTCCGCAACATTCGCCATGCCTGGTCCCTGATCTAATGCCAGAAGTTCGATGCCCGTCTGCCCGGCTAGCAACAACGGTCGCATGACCAATTCCCCTCCACCACCGTGTTTGATCAAATTGGTCGCCAACTCGGTGACGACAATCGCCACCTTTTCGCGTGCGGTATCGCCAAAGCCAAATCGTTCTGCCAGTCCACTGATCCGCCGGCGCGCTTCGCCGACCTGACTCTGTTCGGTTACTGTGTAAAAATACTGTTGATTACGCATAGAAAGTGTAATGTAGAGCAATGACCACTCACAAATTTGAACGCAGATCCAATTCATTTCCAACGACTGATGGTTACCCGCGTACCTTCGCCGACCTTTGACTCGATGGCAAATTCATTGCAAAGCCGCTTGGCGCCACTCAGACCGAGCCCCATACCACCGCCAGTGGTATAGCCATCTGTGAGGGCCAATCCAAGATCTGGAATACCTGGCCCTTGATCGATAAAGGTGAGGCGCACACCAACTTTGCCTCGTTCTTGCAGACTTTCGAGCCGCACTTCGCCGTGCCCACCGTATTGGTAGGTATTGCGTGCTAATTCGCTAGCGGCGGTGACAAACTTGGTCTGATCAACCAAGCTGAACTTGAGTTCGACGGTCCACGCCCGCACCGCTTGACGCACTCGAACAATATCCTGGTCGGAGCGAATCGGCAACGTTTCAGCCTTCAGAAGCGTCATCCAGCGCCTCCTGCTGCCCCAACGCCGTATACAGCAACGCCATGCCCTTTTCGACATTGAGCGCCGTCCGTACATTGGTAAGCGTCAGCCCCAATTCGACCAATGTAATTGCGACCGCCGGCTGCATCCCCACCACCACAGTTTCGGCGTCAAGAATACGCGCCATGGCGGCAATATTACTCAACATGCGCCCGATGAAAGAATCGACGATCTCCAGCGAAGAGATGTCGATTAACACACCATGCGCTTTATGTTTCACAATGGCACCGGTCAGATCATCCTGTAAACTCATCGCCAAACGGTCGTACATGTCGACCTGAATAGTGACCAGCAAAAACTCGCCCATCTTAAGGATTGGAATGCGTTCCATCGGTTCACCCCCTGTCGCGACGTGCAATCGTATAATTCAAGCGCTGGAGGGCAACTTTAAAGGCAGCGGCCAGTGTAGCTTTCGTCACAACATCATTTAGGTCAATACCCAGTTGGATGATCGTTTGCGCGATCTGGGGCCGAATGCCGCTGATAAAACATTCTGCGCCCATCAGGCGCGCCGCCGCCACCGTCTTGAGGAGATGTTGTGCCACCAAGGTGTCGACGGTCGGTACACCAGTGATGTCGATAATCGCAATCGTCGAACTGGTTTCAACAATGCGCTGCAAGAGGCTTTCCATGATCACCTGCGTGCGTGCGCTGTCGAGCGTACCAATCAAAGGCAGGGCCAGGACACCATCCCACAGCTCGACCACGGGTGTGGAGAGCTCCAACATCTCTTCTTGCTGTCGTTGAATGATCTCTTCGCGGCTCTGTTGATAAAGTTCAGTGGTATACAGTGCCAGTTTATCGAGCAACGAGCTCGCCGTCCACAATTCATCGGTCAGCGCAGCCGGGTCGTTGGCGTACAATTGGCGTAGCTGATCAAAGAGTGGTTGTTTCAGCGAAAGAATAAAGGTAGCGGTTTCGCTGGGGCTAAAGCCTTGGTGTGCCCGTGTGTAACTAGTCTCGCCGAGTTGGTCACGCACATCACCCCAGGCATCGGCATGAATATCAGTGAACGAACCGGCGTTAACGCCCCGCCGAAAGGCGGCCAGAAAATTGCGCGATTGAATACGCAATTCATGCTCAGTAACCAAATCGGGGCGAGCAGTCGTGGCGGTCATTTGATGCATAATCCAGGCTTCGAGGATCTCCGTCTCCTGCTCGGTCAGCAGTTGTGACAAACGGCTTAAGGCGACTGTTGTGTTCATATACTTTCTCGTTTTTTGACTGATGATGCCTAGTGATGGCTGATGAATGACAGCGGTACGGCCCAAGGCCATTCCAAGAAATAAAATATCCACGAAATGTCTCCGGCACCGGCCAAAACCAATTTTCTATTGAGGTGTGTGTGGCCGGTGCCGAGCACATTGGGCAGTTAAATTTCTGAATTGGCCTATGCGATTAGTAACGACTGCACAGACATTACGCATGTGGAGAAAAGGGCACCGGTGCGGGTAAATTCTATTGGCGTTGAAGGGGGGTATAGATATTGAGAGACTATGCTTTACGACAGCATTATATACACGAGCAGCACAAAAAGCAACCCATTGCTTCTATAAAAAAATACACTTTCTTGGTGCTCGCTGCAGACGTTCAGAAAAACTTTTGGGATTTAAGACCCTTTTGTAGGGCCACGATATATCGTGGCCCTACAAAAGATTATCGAAATATTGATAATCTTTATAACAAACCCAAACTGCCGCGTGTGGTCTCAACTACTTTTCGCCCAGGTGAAGATAAAGGTTGCGCCATTTCCCGGGCTCGACTCGATACGAATTTGGCCCCGGCGAAATTCAACTGCCCGCTGTACGATGGCCAAGCCCATGCCACTTCCCTCCATCTCGTCACGCGGGCGCAGGGTTTGGAACATATTAAAGATACGCGCATGGTGGCGTTCCTCAATGCCGGGACCGTTATCCGTTACGGTAAATTCGACAAAATCCCCCTGCTCCTTTGCACTGATCTCAATCAACCCATTGGCCGGATCGTGATGGTGTTTGATGGCATTGCCGATTAAGTTGCGGAAGACCAATTCCAACGGAGCCCGCGGCGTCTGGATCGTCGGCATCGCCGATGTAATCGTCACAGTGAAGCCAGCCGGGGCGGCCATCAGATCAACGATATCGCGCACCAATGCGTCCGTCTCCACCATCTCGGCTTGGCCATCACGCCGCCCTACCCGCGAATAGGTCAGCAGATCTTCCAGAAGCCGCTCCATCCGCTCGACGCGTCCACGTAACTTGGCCAGATGCGCTTTCGATGCATCGGGCAAGAGCGCGGCGGCATCTTCACTAATCCAGGTCGCCAGCGAATCAATGCCGCGCAAAGGGGCACGCAGGTCATGCGAGGCGACATAGGCAAATTGATCGAGATCATGGTTGCTGCGCTCCAACTCGACGGTCCGCTCACTAATGCGCTCTTCGAGGGTTGCATTCAGTTCCCGGATCGCCGCCTCAGCAGTTTTGCGACTAGAGATATCTTCGATGACGACAATCCCATAGAGTGGTTGTCCTGCATCATCACGCACCAACGAGGCGGTCATATTGGCCCAAAGGATGGAGCCATCTTTGCGGATATAACGTTTTTCCATGCTATGATGGATGATCTCGCCGGCCATTTGGCGTTCCATCTGGGCCAGATCGGCGTCCAGATCCGCCGGATGCGTCACCTCATGAAAACTCTTCTGCAGCAGTTCCTCGCGCGTATAGCCGAGGATTTCGCAGAGCCGATCGTTTACACGCGTATAGTGGCCCTCAACCGTTAAATGTGCCATCCCAACCGCGGCCTGCTCAAAGGCGCTGCGGAACCGTTCTTCGCTTGTGCGCAGTGCGGCTTCTGCTTGTTTGTTTCCGGTGACATCGGTAAAGGCCACGGCAAAGCCATCGCCCGCTTTGGCCGCCGTACTGAGGAACCAATGGTTGAAGCCTTCGTGATTGTAATAAAATTCGCGCTGCCAGACCTCGCCACTTTCAACGACAGACACATAGGCATCAAAAATACCTTCCGTACGGTTGCCGGGCATCTCTTCTAACAACTGCTTCCCCACCAGATACTCATTCGTGCGGCCCGTAATCTGCTCGCCGGCGGGGTTTACATAGAGCCAGCGGAAATCGACAATCGTCGCGTGCTCATCGCGCACGCTCTCAAAGATCATAAAGCCATCTGGCGTGGCCTGCTGTACAGCGCGGAAGCGTTCTTCGCTAATGCGCAACTCTTGCTCACGTGACTGGAGTGTACGATAGAGTTGTGCATTGCCAATTGCCGCGGCGGCTCGCCGTGCCAACTCTTCTGCCATCGCGAGATCAGATTGTTCAAAGTGGCGTTCGCTCTCGGTGAGGACGAAGGTGATCGCCCCAATGGTTGCGCCATGGGTCGCTAAGGGGACAATCATCACCGAGCGGTAGCCAACCGAGTGCAACAGGCGCAATTCTTCTTCTGTATTGGCGGCAGCTTCCAACGTGGCATCGGTGATCACCGGATAGAATTCTGAGATGCCGGTGCGAATCACATTGGGCGCTCCGACCGCTGCATTGGGATCGATGGGATAGCGTTCGCGTAATGCTTTGGCCCACTGGATCTTCGCCGGATCGACATGGGCAAGAGTCACGCCTACGATCTTGCCCATGTCGAGCAGATCGATTGTGCACCAATCGGCAATCCCCGGCACTGCGGCATGGGCAACATTATCCAACGTCACATCCACATCCAACGAGGTGGCCAGTAGACTGCTTGCCTCGGCCAGGAAGCGTAAACGCTCTTCGGCCAACTTGCGCTCGGTGATATCGGTCACCAAGGCATAGAAGCCCAAAACTTGGTTATCGTCAATATCTGGCACATAGGTCGCCATAACGGTACGCGTGTTGCCATCGGGATAATGAACGGTATTTTCAAAGGAGGTTCGTTCGCCACGCAACGCCTGTTCAACATGGGGCTGCACCCGCGCGTAGGCGTCATCATCCACTTGTTGACGGATCGTTGTACCAATGATTTGTTGTCGCGTTTGGGCAAACCATTCTTCATAGACGGCGTTTACAAAGCGATACGTTTCGGTATGATCAACATAGCTAATCAACCCCGAAACATTATCGGTGATCAAGGTCAGTTGGCTCTCGCTAGCCTGCAGCGCCTGCTCCACTTGCTTTTGTTCGCTGATATCGGCCAGAGCATTGAGGATACAAGGGGTGCCATCGATCTCAACCACAGTTGCACCTAGCACACAGTGGCGCAGCGAGCCATCTTTGACTTGGAAGATCACGGCGCTATTGCGGATCGCTTCGCCACGGCGCAAGCGATCGATGCCGTCCATGCGCGCCGCTTCATCGATCCAGAGCCCCAGCTCGGCGGTGGTACGGCCCAATGCTTCCTCGCGCGTATAGCCGCTCGTCTGTAGAAAGCTTTCGTTGACCTCCAGCAATTCTCCTGTCGTTAAGGATGTAATCACCAAAATGATAGGGCTGGAACTAAAGGCCGTGGCAAATTTGGCTTCTGAAGCAGCCAAGGCCCGTTGCACTTCTTTCTGCACTGTAATATCACGGTTAACAGCCACCGTGCCAATCATGTTACCAACATCATCAAGTAACACTTTGGTGACGTTGGAGATATTGATAACATGGCCGTTCTTGGTCGATTGGGTAACTTCTCCTTGCCATTGTCCCTCTTCTTGGAAGAGTTGCAAAATTGTGGTGATATCCGTATTGGGATAGATAGTCCGTAACAACTGCCGTACGGGTTGCCCAATCGCCTCGTCGGCAGACCAGCCATAGATTTGTTCAGCACCGCTATTCCAGGTGCGGATACGGAATTCTGGATCGGTCGAGATGATCGCATCCTGCACATTCTCCAGCAGGTAGGCTTGATAGCGCAGTTGCGCTTCCGCTGCTTTGCGCGCGGTGATCTCCTCTGCCACAACATTAATCCCGGCGACCCTGCCCTCGCGGTCATAGAGCGGAAACCAGCTTTCGACCCAAGTGCGATGTACCCCCGGTTGTGCAGGTGTTTCGCCGCTGATCTCCACATTAATCAACGATTGCCCTGTTTCTAGAATATCCTGTAGAATCGGGACAGAATCATCAGCCAGATCGGGCAGTAGCTCGCGGATCGTATGGCCTATATGGTCAGCAGCGGAAAAGCCATTCATCTCGGCCATCCGTTCGTTGATGCGTATCCACCGGAGATCCCGGTCGAGCACGCAAAGGCCAATGGGCGCCGTATTGTAGATCGCTTCCAGCTCATCCAAATGGCGTCGAGCGGCGATTTCACTGGCACGCAAACTTTCTTCCATCCGTTTGCGCTCGGTAATATTGCTAAAGAGAATGGCGACCCGCTGAGACGTCGCCTCCCCCACGCGAAAGGCGTAGACCGTAAACCAGCGTCCCATCGCTTCTGATCCCTGCTCAAAGCGGATTGGTTCACCCGTTACGGCAACGTTGCCATAAATCTCAAACCAGTGCGCTTCGAGACCGGGAATGAGTTCGCGCGCAGTTTTGCCCACAGCCTGTTCGAGTCCGGTAAACGCTTCAAAGGCTGGATTGCTTTCTATAAAACGATAATCCACGGCTACACCGTTCTCATCAAAGAGAACTTCAACGACGCAGAAGCCTTCGTCCATGGTCTCAAAGAGATAGCGATAGCGCTCTTCAGAACGGCGAAGCGCCAGTTCCGCCGCTTTACGGTCGGTAACATCGCGGTTGATTTCGAGAATTACAGTCTCACCACCATTACCAGTCATAAACTGATGGCGCGTAGAGACAATCACAGTGCGTCCATTCTTGGTCCGATGCACCAACTCCCCTTCCCACGTGCTGCCCTGCTGCAACAGCGCCATAATATCCGAGAGTGGTTCTGGATGTTGTGTTGCGAGCAGTTCATGGCTTGTCTGCCCAAGTGCTTCGGCTGAGCTGTAGCCATAGAGCACTTCGGCACCGCGATTCCAAAACTCAATGCCATGCTGTGGGCTCCAGACAATCACGGCATCATACGAGCCTTGCAGCATGTCGACATAGCGACGAAGCTTCGCTTCGCTCTCGCGTAGTTGATTGGCAGCGTGGCGGCGCACAATGGTTGCGGCAAGGGTATTGGCCACCGCCTGCAGAAAATCAACATCGTATGGCGCAAAATTTCGCGGGTCACTGCTGTGTACACCCAACACGCCAAAGGGACCATCGACACCAAAAATCGTCACACTAATACCGCTGCGCACATTGTGCTCCGTGAGCAACGATGGACCATAGAAACGAGTTTCGGTCAGCAGATCGCGCACAACGACCGGCCCTTGGGTGCGCAAGGTATAGCCGGCTTGTGAGCCACTTTCGATCGGCACGAGGGCAGTGCCGACCAATCCTTCGTGCCAGCCGACCCCTGCCTTGAGCAGCAGCGAATTCTCATCGGGCTGGAGGGTAAGTAGTTTGCAAAATTCCATATCAAGGACATGCGCGACTTGGATGGCAACGGTTTGAAAGAGTGCATCCAGATCATTGCCCACCAGCGCTTGGCGGCTCAACTCTGCCAACGCCTGCTGTTGATGGCGTTGACGCTCTTCGCTCTCGGCCCGCTTTAGGTCACTAATGTCGACAAAGGTAATGACGACGCCATCAAAACGGTCGTTGACGGTGCGGTAGGGGAAGAGGCGCAGGATATACCAGTGGCCATCTTCACTTTGCACCGTCTCTTCCACACTTTTGGCGCTCTCGCGAATATATTCAGCCAGTTGCACCAGGCCAGCGTGGCGAATTTTGTGGGTAACATGGCTGAGCGGTCGCCCTTGGTCACTCTCGATCAGATTAAAAAGATCAGTGGCGCGTGGAGTAAAGCGAGTGATCTGCAGCCGCATATTGAGGAAGATCGCGCCGACATCCGTTGATGAGATAAAGTTAAGCAGATCACTGTTGGCACGATGGAGTTCATCGATCTTCTCATTCAGCTCACCATTGACGGTGATGAGCTCCTCATTCATCGATTGCAGCTCTTCTTTGCTCGTCTCTAACTCTTCTGTGGTTGATTTGAGCTCCTCATTGATCGACTGCAACTCTTCATTGGAGGTCTTCAGATCTTGGCTCGACTCTTCGTACTCTTCGATAATCGATTGCAGCCGTTCGCGCGTGCGCATCAACTCCTCTTCCATGCGCTTTACGAGCACCAGATCCGTTTCCACCGTCTCACCGGTAGCAAACCGTTCCAACATCGCCAGATTATCCTGCGCCACAAAGAGCACTTCGGCATATCCTTCTGGGAATCCTGGCTCAGCCACCGGCCCCACTTCCAATTGAAGAAGCTGTGGCTCGCCGTTGACTTCGACCCGCAACAAGCGTGAAATTGTCCGTTCGCCTTTGCTAAAGGCTTGATAAAGCGACGTCCGCAAATCGAGCCGCAGATCAGGCAGGATGCGCTGCAAAATATGTTGCGTGACGGCCCCCTCGCGCTCCTCTAAATAGTTTCCAGCCGCACCAAACAGATGGGTGATTTCATAAGTGTCATTGACGAGCAAGCGCGGTGGCGTATGGCGACGTAGAGACCAACTCGTATATAACTCTTCGACGGTCCGGTTGGGGAGTGCTTTGTCCTCGTTCCGGCGAGCAGTCGTGCGCTCGCCAAGCATGGCAAAAGTCGAGGCAGAGAGTGGGCGCTGAGGCAGCGAAACGACATCACGCCGCTGGTAGAGATGGCATTGTTTGTTTAGCACTGCAAAAAGATCGGGTGAGCTATCAACCGACTCGGAGGTACCCAAAAAGAGATAGCCACTGCGACTGAGGGCATAATGAAAGGTGGCAAAGACCTTTTCTTGTGCGTCGCGATTAAAGTAAATCAAAACATTGCGACAGCAAATGAGATCGAGGCGCGAAAAGGGTGGATCTTTTAACAGATCGTGGACCGCAAAGAGGACATGTTCGCGAATCTCTGGCCGCACTTGATAGCCATTTTCATCCTTGAGAAAAAACCGTTCGAGCCGGCTGGGGCTGATATCTTTGGCAATGGTCAATGGATAAATGCCCTGCCGGGCAAAGGCAATGGCATTCTCATCCAAATCCGTTGCAAAGACTTGCAAGCGGGGCGGCTCATGCGCTTGGGCAGCGTATTCAGCCAACTGCATCGCCACCGAATAGGCTTCTTCGCCCGTGGCACAGCCAGCCACCCAAACGCGCACATAATCGTGGCGCATCTTTTCGGCAAAGAGTTGGGGAATACAATCCTTTTCTAACATCTCATAGGCATCGGGGTCACGAAAGAAGCTAGTCACAGAGACGAGAGAATCTTGAAAAAGCGCCACTGCTTCTGCTTCCGTAGTACGCAACAGCTCTGCATAGTCGGCTGTATTGTGGATGTGGATACCGGCGATCTGCATTCGACGCGCAACCCGCCGGTGCAGTGTAGAAACCTTGTAATGGCTCAGATCATGGCCGGTATGGGCCAGAATATGGGTGAGAACAGTTGAATAAAACTGTTCAAGATTCTCTGGCAGTAGCAATGGACCACCGCCAGTACCCCAGGCCAAGACGCCACGTTGCTGAACCAGTTGACGCGCCATTTCGCCAGCCGTCGCCACCACCGTCGCCAATCCGGCTTTAATGGCACGCCGCGGCAGCGCAGCATGGGCGGCTTCTTCTGGATCCTGCACCATCGTCAGCCCACCCGCTTGCTGAAGCTCTTTCAGCCCGGCGATGCCATCTGTCCCTGTACCGGAGAGCAGAATGGCCACTGCTTCTGCTTGATAGACGGTCGCCAACGATTGTAAGAATCGATCAATCAATCCCAGCGTTGCGTCGTCTGCGGTTGAGGGCGTGCGCTCTTGGGGCTGTCTCGCCCGCAATTGCAATTCGTTCCCCTTGAGCAGCAGTTGCACCTCTGCCGGTGCTACATAGACACGATCACTCTGGATCGGTACACCATCCGCGGCAACCACCACCGGCATGTTTGTGCGTTTTTGCAACAGCGCCGGTAGTTGGCTAATCTGGCGTGCTGACAAATTGACAACGACGACAAAAGCCATGCCACTGTCGTCCGGCAGATTGCGAAAGAGCAGATCGAGCGCTTGGCGACTACCGGCGGTGCCGACAACGCCAACCAATGTTGGTGTAAAAGCAGCAAAAGATTGCGGTGCGCACACGTTGGTCGTATTACTCGTTTGTATGCTCTTCTGTTGATTTGTCTGTTTACTCATAGTACCTTGAAGAATTAGAATTGGACGATTGGTGCGCTTGCTATGCCGCTATTGCTATGCCGCTATAGCTATGCCGCTATAGCTATGCCGCTATAGCTATGCCATTGGGAATAAAGGGACGCTGCGGGGCAGTTAGCGCTGATTATGGACAGAATTACCGTTCAAGCTGCGTAACCAGGTGGCAGCGCGGCGGCAGGTCGACAGGGTGTTGGGGTCTAGATAGCATACCACGGGTGGAAGACAAGTTCAAACAGAGCCTTTTCGGGGGCGTATCTCAATTTGGGGGCGACTTTCTTCTACCAGGAGTGTGCGTCGCACTGGTCGAAAGCGATCGGGGCAACGAAATAACGCTTGACCAGTGCGACGCACACGAGTTGCCCTCAAAGTGAGATACACCC
>DAOUCA010000050.1:0-88785 GCA_034432375.1 Caldilineaceae bacterium | reverse complement strand
GCAGCCACCTGGCTCGACCCGCAACACATTATCGTCTCCGACGGGGTGCCAATTGACAATCTGGCCGAACGCTTCACCTTTGATGGCGCAACCATTTCGCGCACCCAGACGATCACCAACGTCGAGGGGCTCTATCCGCAGATGCGCTGGTCACCCGATGGGCGCTTTCTGTTGACCTACGTGCCTGAAAATGAGTTTCTTAGCAAAATTGCTTTGCGATATGGTCGTGATGGCATCATTCGCGATGGCCATACTGGTGCCGCCGTTGGGCGGATTCGCGGTCCCATTGTGCAGGCGTTTTGGTTACCCGCGGGTACGCTGGTCAATCGCGCGACTGCTGCCTCGGAGAGCGCGCTTCTCATCAGTCGCAAATCGGGAGAGACTCTTCTCTTTGATCCTATAACCCGGCAGCGGGTCGCGACGATCACTGGGCATGCCGAAGCGATCAATGTCGCCAGCGTCTACACACCGACGCAGCAGTTGGCCACGGCTGATCGCTCCGGTGTGTTGCAGATCTGGGATCTGCAACAAGGCCGACCACAGGTGCTGCAGGGGTTGGCGTTGACGCTGTCGGAGCAATTGCCGCTTCAGGAGTTGGTGTGGAATCGTGATGGCACGCGGCTGCTTGCCGCCGGCAGTAAAGTGACCCTTTGGAACACACAAAATGGCCAGGCTATCTGGACGATAGCGGATTTACGATACGACGCCACCCATGTTGCCTTTAGCCCAACCGAAGCGTATGTTGCTGTGACGGTGAACCAAGCGCTCTTTGTCTTGGGGGCGGACAATGGCCAACCGCTCTGGCAACAACTCGATGCCCACACCGACCCCATTGTGGGCGTGCGCTGGCTCACCGGTGCGCCCTGGCCCAACCAATTGGCCGACGATTGGTTCAGCCGCTTCCTGGCCCGCTTGAATGGCACCTATCGCACATTGCAGCAAGATCGGTTGCTGTTGCTGACTTGGAGTGGAGATGGCACAGCGCGTCTCTGGGATTGGCAGACGAAAAGCGAAGTGGCACGTTTTGCCGATGTAGGGTCATTGACGGTGGCGCACTTTGACCCCACTGAAACTTACTTGCTCACCGCTGGTCAACAAAAGACGCTGCGCATCTGGCAGAGTTGGCATAAAGACCCAACCGCCTTGCTTGCCGCCGCGCAGAGCCGCCTCACGCGGGAGCTGACGAATGAACAGTTGCGGCGTTTTGCGTTGCCAACGCCAACCGCAACCCCATGACTGAAGGCTGTGCGCGATGGCCAAGCTTCGACCGCCTAAACGATATCGCTTGTGTTTCCAGTCGCCGACATACTGTCGTTGGGCTCATAGCAGCGCATGTCGAGGCTAAGCCGTTTACATTATCACTCTCTGGAACAAAGGAGCGCAATGATGGATCGAACTGGTAGAAGGTTGAATTATGTGAAAGTCTGCACATTTTTGGTGATCGTGGTGGGTTGTTCTCTGCTCAGGCCATCGTTTGCCCGGGCGCAAGAGAGTTGTACAGATGCCATTGCTGGGTTAGACAATGCCCTTGCCCAGTGTAGCGAATTGAACCTCAACTGGGTCTGTTATGGACGGACGAATGCGGCGGCGCTTCCTGAAGATATACGCTTCTATCGTCCACGGGATCGGCAGCCGATTGAAGCCTTGCAAGCGATCAATGTGGTTAGAGCAGGTACCGTATTTATGCACTTACAGCTTGAAAGGGAGCAAAGTCCCATCGAGGTTGCCATCTTTGGCAACGCCGTCGTAACCAACGCAGGGAATACCGGCAACGGCTTTATTCTCAGTAATGATCGGAATAATGTCTGTGAGGCCACACCACCTGGTATTGTTGTACGTACAGAATCTGGGCAGCGCGGTCGCTTTACGATCAACAATGTTGATATCGAACTGCACAGTGTGGCCTTCATCACCATGATCAGCCCTGACGTCATGGTGATCACGAACTTGGAAGGTACAGTTACCGTTACCATTGATGGGAACCCGGTGGCCTTACCGCTGGGGCAGCAGGTACAGATCGCAGGCATTAGCAGTGGACAACCTGTGCTGCTGGCCGGCCCCGAACCTTCGCCATTCTTCGGCCTCGCCTTTTTGCAATATCTGGTCGACAATCTGGATTTGCACGACAACGAGATCGATATCAATCCCGCCGTAACGGCTTGTGGTGGCTCTATCAGCTATGGTGGCAGCGTGGAGGCAGCCAATGTGGTATCTGGCCAGGAATGTCTGTATACCTTTCAAGGGAGCCCAGGGGATATTGTTTCGATCAATATTGATGCCATTGATACAACGTTAAATCCCTCCGCAGATTTACGTGGGCCGGATCACCGGGTTGTGCGTACCAACAATGACGCTGACGTGGGCAACCCCAATAGCTTGATCTGTAACGAAGGACTGACCGTAGGTGGTGAATATACCATTGTGGCCCGTCCCCATCGCAACGCGACTTCCGGTGGTTTCCGCCTGACGCTCAACCGGCAGACCGACTGCGCACCACCGCCCCCCCTCTGTGAAGTAGTTACACCGCGCGGTCAGAACCGTCGCGAAGGGCCGGGTCTAGAATTCCCGATTGTAGACACGTTGCCGGCCGGCTCGCAGATCAGGGCCTTGCGCGCCAGTGCCGATCTGGCATGGGTTGAAGTTGAAAATGAGACAGCCACTGCTACTGGCTGGATGTATGCTGGCACCGATCTGCTGCTCTGCGATATTCCACCCGGTGATGTTGAGAGCTACCCACAGGAGTTCGATCCTTGTCTGTTCGAGAATCCACCAGCGAGTGCCAATTGTCCACGTGCGGCGAACACCGATGACACTACAAATCCACCGCCACCGCCACCGCCACCGCCACCGCCACCGCCACCGCCACCGCCACCATCCAAGGAGTCTCCCTTTGGTGAGCCGTAGATCAGAGACTTACTCTTTCTCAACTCGCTCGTTGCTCATCAGTAAATTAACTAGGAGAAGGATTATGAATACCCTATCAGGCTATCCGAGATCGCTCGTCCTTGCCTTTACACTTGCGATAGTTGCATTTTGGATTCCTTCTGTGATCTTAGCGCAAACAATTCCACAGGCAACAATTATGGTGGAAACCGCCGATGATTCATTTGACGGTGATGGCGGTGCGTGTAGTTTGAGCGAGGCAGTTGCTTATGCCGATGGTACATTTGTTGATGACTGTTTTGCAAGTAGCTCAACCGCCTTAGTCGATACGATTCTCTTTACAGATTCTCTGGCCGGTGCAACCATCATTGTCTCACCTACACTTCGTATTGGTAATGCCGGAAACATTGGTGATTCATTGACGATCCGCGGAAGTGTACCAATCACAATTAGTGGCGGAGATGTGACGCGTATCTTCGAAATTACTGGTTATTCATCAACAATCACTTTGGATTCGATTAACCTAACCGCGGGCACAGCCAACAGCGGTGGCGCAATTTATTTTGATGATAATCAAACCACCTCTTCACTAAATGTGAACAATAGCCGCCTATTTGGCAATCGTGCAACAAGCTTCAGAGGTGGCGCAATTGTCTTTGGTATTGCGGGAACTGACTCAGTTCTAACGATCAACAACAGCATGCTCTTCGACAATAGTGCGGCCGGCGAGGGTGGTGCTATTGATAATACAGGCATGCTTACTATTACCAACAGTACATTTGCCAACAATCAGTCAGATGAAGATGGCGGCGCGATCTTTAACATTGGTGGTGTTGTCAACATCGTAAATAGCACCCTGAGCAACAACAGCGCACAAGCCAGTGGCGGCGCGATTGCGAACTTTGATCCCGAAAGATTTACCTATCTTTCGGTTCGCCATAGTACGGTGATTGCAAACAGGGCTGAATCAGATGGCGGAATTAGTAACACTTCTTCCTATGTTGAGATTGAAAGTTCCATTCTTGCCGGCAACACAAATGGTGATTGTGGCGATATTCACTCTTTAGGCTTCAACCTCTTCAGTACCTTTAGCAGTTGTTCATTAACGACTACGGATATTATTACCAATAGTGCCAATCTTCTTATTAATCCGCTACTCACTGATAATGGTGGCAGTACTCTAACACATGCGTTACTCCCCCGTAGCCCAGCCATTGATGCCATCACCGATCCTGCCCATTGCACACTCCTTACTGATCAGCGGGGGGTGGCCCGTGACACACGCTGCGATATCGGTGCTTATGAATTCCCACCATCGGTAACCCTCGGCGATCGGGTGTGGCTTGATCTCAATGCCAATGGCATCCAGGATGCCGCGGAACCGGGTCTCTTTAATATCAGGGTGATCTTGTGGATCGATGATGGGGCTGACGGCGTGCCCGATACCCAAGTCTTCTCGACAACGACCGACAGCAATGGGAATTACCTCTTCGACCGGCTCGATCCAAACAATGCCTATGTAATCCAATTTGTTGATCCCGCTGGGCATAACTTCACGCGCCCCATTGTGCAGGATGAAGCCGTCGATAGCAACGCCGACCCTGCAACCGGGCTGACCGCTTCGTTGTCGCTGCTTCCCGGTGCCCGCGACGAAACGGTTGATGGAGGGTATCTGCCTGAATATCAGCTTGCGCTCGCGCCGGCCAGCGCCAATCGAACTGTGGGGACGGCGCATACGGTTACCGCGCATGTTGAGGCAAATATTGGTGAGAGCACTACGCCGCTGTTGCGTCCGGTTGCTAACATGACGGTGCGTTTTACCGTGCGTGGGGTTAACTCTACCGACGGCCCTGTGAGTACCGATTCAAATGGTGATGCCTTATTTACCTATCCCTATCGGGCAGCGGTCAATCTCAGCGCCAGCGATACGATCACGGCGCTACTTGATTTAAGCGCCATCCCTGGTGTAGCGAGTCCCGTTGCGACCGCAACAGTCAATTGGCAACCGTTGACGATGTCGATTGAGCGTAGTGGCGTGTGGGTAGTAGAAGGGGAGGTTGAATGGCGCTTTATGACGGCAACCATCCTTTCCGCGGCAGCAACACCGGTCCCTGGCCTTAGCGTCGGCTTTGAAGTTACTCAGAACAATGTGCAGCCAGTCGAAACCCGACAAACCAATGCCAACGGTCAGGCCTTCTTCAACTACATCAGCAGTGCAGTGCGGCTAGAGCGTGAAGCCACGGTAAAATCAGCTGCGGAAAATCAGCCAACCGCCCAACTCAGCCCAGCCACCTTGTGCAACAGTGCTGTTGGTGGCGAAACGGATATTATCACGATCTGGGTGGATACAGATGGTAATGGTCAGTTTAATGGCACTGAGCTCTTTGATCAGTGCGAAATTGCCTCGGCAATTACATTGCTCACCCTCTCCGCACAGGATAACCATAATGGGACTGTCACGATTCGCTGGCAGACGGCAACTGAATTTGACAATGCCGGCTTCCATCTTTATCGCGCAACGACGCCCGATGGTCCCTTTAGCCAGATCACAGAGCAGCTGATTGGTGCCCAGGGTAACGGCTCTGGCACCAGTTACAGCTTTGTCGACACCCCACCCGGTGCAGCGCCATTCTACTACAAGCTGGAGGATGTCGATCTCAATGGCAAGGGTACCTTCCACGGCCCAGTCCAGGCCACAGATGGGATCGCCACAGACGACCAATCTGTACGTATCTTCCTGCCGCTGCTGTGGCGCTAAATGGTACGTCAAATAAGTAACGCATGTTACGCAGTAAAGATGCCGGTTTCGAGTACGCCGCATCCCCAGATGCGGATTGACCCGCATCTGGGAATGCGGCGTACTCGAGTAGTGTGGCGCCTTTATGGGAAGATGCGTAACATGAGTAAGTAATAGGGCATGTTGCCCTTACCCCAGCCCTGCTCCCGCCTGCGAGAGAAGGGCTGGGGGTAAGGGCTAGAATACCGAAGCGAAGCGCAGGCGGGTGCCTTTGGGTGCGAAACCAAGGCGTGACCCTGCTCCTTTTGCGCCTGAGAGCGGATGCCCCGTGGGCTCGGTTTCGCTACTCAACCGGCGCTTTCCCCTGGATCAACAAAAGTGATAGGTGGCTAGATGGGCACTAGCTGACTGTCATGGTTAAAGCGAATCTGTTGCGTCAACTACGTCTGAACATGGTAGTCACCCAGCCCAATGATGGGTCAGGATACTCTGTGCTGTGTGCTATCTGCTGATAAACGAGTGGATCATGTGCAAAAATCAAAGAAGATTTCACCGAGGGTACAAATATATCGGAATTGGGCTGCTACTCTGTCTGTTAATTGGCAGTGGCACTGCCATTGTTCGTGCGCAGACACCCGCCCCTATAACTATCATTGAGACGACCGCTACATCAATGACGATTGAATTCCATATCGACACTTTTGCTTGGGAGCAGGTGGTGGAGGGTGCGGAGACCTTTTATCGAGTTCAGATCCCTGATCTAAGCCAGCGTATGGATCCTGGCCGCCCAGAGCTTCCCGTGGCTGGCGCACTATTGGGCGTACCAGCAACCGTTGGGTTGACAGTGACGCTGATCAACAGTAGCTATGAAACATATTCTGGCTACCATCTACACTTGGCAGAGCGCGTAGCCCGGACAAGTGACCAAGGGGAAACGATGAGCAATGGAGGTTGGCTCACCGATCCCATGCTCATTGACGTGCCAGAGGACACAGATGAATTCTTGCCCGCCACGCTCGTTGATCTGGATGAGGTAGGGTATCTGCGGGATCAGGCAACCGCGCAACTTACTTTTTATCCAGTTCAATATAATGCCGCAACTCAGAGCGTACGCATTTACCGGCAACTGACAGCCCGTCTCACTTGGAAACCTACGGTTGCTGCCGGTGCGCATATTGAAGAGAGTGTCAGCCCAGTGTTTGAATCGCTCTTGCAAGTGGCTTTACTCAACTATGAGACGTTGGATCGGCCAGATCGCACCGCCCTATCGTTGCAGGAGAAGCTTCCGGCGCCACCGGTTGCAACGGCCCAATATGTGGCAAATGCAACGCCGGCCTTTAAAATTGGCGTCGATCGAGAGGGGATCTATCGCTTGGGTGCGCCAGACTTGCGCACCGCCGGTCTTGATCCCTCCACCCTTGATCCGCGTAAACTCCAACTATCAAATCACGGGGTGACCATTCCTATCCTCGTTGCGGGAGAAGACGATGGTCACTTTGATGAAGCCGACTTTATTCTCTTCTACGGCACGGCAATCGAAAGTGCCTACACCAAGCTGAATATCTACTGGCTCACCATCGAAGAGACACCTGGCTTGCGGATGGGGTTCAAAGAGGGGCAGCCCAGCGGGGGGCCTTCCCCGGCAGCCTTTCCAACTCGACTACATGCCGAAGAAGATACCGCCTATTGGCAGGCGATGCGCGGCAGCGCCGATCGATGGTTTTGGGGAACCCGGCTCGCCCCCAATACAGATGGATTGGCCCGTGAACGCACCTATCCCTTTTCTCTCCAGGAGATCGCCAACACAGATAGGCTTAGTACAGTGCGGGTGAATCTGCAAGGCTATACCGGTTTAGAGCACCGTACCCAAATCTATCTCAATGATACACTAATTGACGATCAAAGTTGGCGTGGACAGACCGCTTTCACCCACAACGTGCAGCTACCACACTCTTTACTCCGTAGCGGAGACAATCAGATCCGCGTAACCACAGTAAAGACGATTGCTTCGATTGATCAGATCTTGGTCAACTGGATTGAGGTCGATTACCAGGCCGCCTATAAGGCCGACAAGAATGAGCTCTGGTTTGGGTTGCCTGCGGCTGGTCAACAGGAGATCACGGTCCACGGCTTCAAGCGTGATGACATTTTTGTGTGGGATGTCACTGATCCGGCTCATCCGATCATTCTGATGAATACGCAACTCGTGGACGAGGGCAGACGTTTTGCCCTGCATAGTAGCGACAGCGGATCGGTGGCCAGTCGCTACTATGCTTTTTCGCCCGAGCACTTTCAGCCCCCGCTTTTTTTCTACGCCGATCAACCCTCTGCCTGGCGGTCGACAGCCAATGCGGCTGATTACATTCTGATTACATCGGAACAGTTCTATGCAAGCGCCCTTCTGTTGGCTGACCATCGACGGCAGCAAGGGCTGCGTGTAGCTATCATCGGTATACAGGATATCTACGATGAGTTTAGCCACGGCCTTTTTGATCCCCATGCGATTCGGGACTTCTTGGCTTATGCCTACACCAATTGGCAAAGACCGGCACCGCTCTATGTGTTGCTGCTGGGTGATGCCAATCAAGATTATAAAGATAATCTTGGCAATGGTACAGTGAACTATGTCCCCTCTTGGAACCTGAATAGTGCACTCTCTGGTGAGGTCTCATCGGATGATTGGTTTGCGCAAGTCCACGGCGACGATCATCTACCTGATCTATTGGTGGGGCGGTTGGTGGCGCAGAGTGATGCCGAAGCGACTGCCATCGTTGCCAAAATCATTCGCTATGAAACAGGCCCATCGGATCAAAGTTGGAACAAGCAGGTGCTATTGGTCGCTGATGATGACGATACGCGCTTCCAGGAACTCTCAGAACGATTAGCAGATCAGCTCCCCTTTGATTACACAAAGAGTCGGGTTTATGATCTATCCAGCAATCCACAACAGCAGATCGTGAATGCAATCAATACGGGGCAGGTGTTAGTTAATTATGCGGGGCATGGTGAGTTCTTTGGCTGGGGCATTGGTGGTAATAATGCGGGAAGCATCTTTCATAAAGACGATGTTGCCTTCCTTGCCAATGGGGAAAGACTTCCAGTGATCACGGTCGGTAATTGCCTTAATGGCTTTTTTGCGGGGCCCAAAACGGCCGCTGCGCTGGCCGAAGTGTTACAGCGTACACCCGAACGCGGTGCTGTGGCGATTTGGGCACCTTCTGGCTTGGGCTATCCTACAGGCCATGCCATTTTGTTAGAGCGCGTTTATGAAGCAATCTTTCGCTATGATCAATTGACCTTGGGTGGTGCGACCACGGCCGCAAAGATTGCCACGCTGACGGAAAATTCGTTTTGGGCGGATCTGACACAAAGTTATATTCTCTTTGGTGATCCAGCAACCAGGTTGGCGATTCCCCCCAACCCACCTTATCTAACGGCAATTACCCCCGCCGAGGGGGTGACCAATCTGCCTTTAGATGAACCAATTACAGTTACCTTCGACAAAGCAGTCGACCCAACGACGGTTAAATTGCAAGTGACTGATGGTCCGCCATTGACTTTTGTGCCGTATTGGAATAAGGAGCAGAACGTAGTACGCTTTCTGCACGATCAGTTCTCTGTCGGCCAGCACTATAAGGTGGCTATCAGTGCTCAGGATTTTGCTGGGCATCCGTTGCGCAACGAGCCGCTTGCGACAACCTGGTCATTTCGCACAACTGACGACGGTGTTTCGCCGACGGCTACCTTGCGTGTACAGGGCGATGATCCCAACGCGGTCATCACCACGGGGCTGATCACACTCGACTTTAACGAACCGGTACGCCCAAGTAAGCTACACTATACTATTGTCCCTTGGGTCGATGGCGAGTTTCATTGGTCAAGCGATATGCGTCAGGCGATCTTTCAACATAGCCGATTCACCGAAGGGCAAAGTTATACATTTACACTAGAAGAAGTCCAAGATCGAGCTGGTAACTCGCTTGCGCAGCCAGTCGAATTCTCATTTACTGTTGCCGAGACAGGCTATTTCTTTTTGCCCTTTGTGGCAGATGCTACTGTAGGTCAATGAGCGGTGAAAGCTGCGGTGGGAGCGTGCGATGAATCCGAAGAATGGCGCTATCTTCGGATTGTAGTTCTAGCATGAAGGGAGTATTCGCGATGAGGGGCACGGAGAGCACCTCACCCAGGTTGATACTGATCTGGACATGTTCGCCTTGGTCAAGGACGGTATCGTTGTTGTGGTCACCTTGAAATTTCCAGCTCCACGGTACAACTTCCAGCTGCTGTTGCGCATCACGATAGTGAATGCTTAAGAAGGTTGGCTCCATCGGTACGGGTCGTTCAGTCGAGAGATTTGTAAGGGTCAACCTCACAACACCAACCGCATGGCTATTGCTTTCCACAATAACGTGACTGGTAAGTTTCAGCGTTTCGTTGATAATCGGCAGATAGGTCACAGTGGTGGATAAGGCGCTTTGTGATGAGATGCCTACCCTCCATATTCCTATAACGAAAATAGTCACTGCTAACACGCCTATAACGCTACACACCCTAAGCCATCGGGATGAGCGTTGCCTCTCAAAAAAAGAATCCGCCACTGTCATCATCTTGATCCCTTTCCTTGATCATCATATACACTACAGTACTATTAAGTATCTATCCTGAAAATCAGCGTCTATCCGTAAATTCTCTGTTCCCGCTGGGCCACAAGCGAATTTACGGATAGACGCTTATGCAAAAATTCCTTGTCTCATCAGTAAATAGTTGCACAAGAATCGCAATCGTGCATCGGTCAAACTATTTATTTCTGTACCAATATTCCATTACCCATCGTTAATTCGATTGATTGGCCAGGGTATATTGCTTTGCTGTTGGTCAAATGCTTCTATAGTTAGAATCGTTGTTGGGGTCTAAATCCTTCGGAATGGGGGAGGGCACGGTCCTCACTGCCACGAAGGTAATAGACACCAGGTTTCGGTTGGGCATCGGGGAAGTGCACTGAGAAGTGATGACGATTGACGCATCGATGCTTAACTTAATGGCAGTGGAGCATGGCCATGCAGCATTAGTCGGGGATCTCTGTTGTAGTTGACGTTAGGAGGGAGGTTACGATACGGGGGAACAATGAAAGTATAGCAGTTGTAGGGTAATGAAGAGGTTAACTGGCCTATTGTGGCGCTGTAGTCTAGCGCACATCTATCCACCGGCGTTGAAGCGCCTCCCCCCATTTTTTAGCGATTTGACAGATTCTAAATAGCGAGTATGATCATAGACGACCCAGCATTCCCCAGTTGTGATCCCATTTGCGGTTTTCGTACTATCTATGAAATCCCAAACCAGCAAATCTGTCGTCAGTGTGAGTTACGCAGTTCGCCGGTTGAGTCGGCGGCTTTATGCCGTATCGAAACCAGAGAAGCGCGTAACACCTAGTCAAATTTGCTGGTTTCTGTCTGCCTGTAATCGTTGATAATACCTAAGCCAAAGTGGCATGTGTAGGAGCTACGCGAATATTGGTTTCGGTACGCAGGAAAATAGGCCATTCAGCCAGCATTCTGCGTAACTCCTATTGTACTTAACCATGCAATGAACAAAGTAATGAACAAAGTAATGAACAAAGTAGAATTGAAGGAGGCCTCAATTGTTTGCAGTAAAACCAAGATTTATGAATGTACTTTTTATTTTCACCGTCTGGGCATTGTTGTTGGCTGGCTGTGCTGCCCCGGCAGCCGCCCCTGGAGAGTCGGCCGCGCCGGCCCAACCGAGCCAATCCGCCGACACCGGCACAGTGGCCCGCAAGGACATCCTCATCATTCCTAGTAACGTTAACATCCCAGCGCCTGACATCTGGAACCCGTATATCCCCGGCACCTTCATCTTGCAGGGAATGAACCAGAACATGATGGAGCCCCTGTTCATGTTGAACTATGAGACGGGCAACATTGACGGCTGGTTGGCTGAGAGCTATGCGGCCAATGATACGCTGGACGAGTGGACTGTCACACTACGCGAGGGGACCGAGTGGAGCGATGGCCAGCCGTTGACCGCCGATGATGTGGTCTTCACCATCAACATGCTGAAGGACAATGCGCCCCAACTCAACTGGTCGGGCGCGGTCAAGCAATGGGTCGAGTCGGTCGAAGCAGTCGATGAGCGGACGATCAAGTTCACCCTGACCGGCTCCAACCCGCGCTTCGTCATGGAGAACCTGGCCGGCACCACTTCGCAAGCGATTGTGCCGCTGCCGAAGCACATCTGGGAAGGCAAAGATCCTGTCACCTTCAAAAATGAGTACGATGAGGCGACCGGTTCACCTGTCTTCAGTGGCCCCTATGTCGTCAAGAGTTTCTCGTCGACCGAGTTTGACTACAAACGCAATGACAACTGGTGGGGTGCCAAGACGGGGGCCTTCAACCTGCCGGCACCGCTAGAAATTCGCCGGCCGTGGGTTGGTGACCAAGCCACTTCTCAGCAAATGCTCGCCAACAACGAATCTGACATTGGTGGTGGTAACAACCCAAGCACGAACGATGCGTTACAGGCGCAAAATCCGAAGCTGGTCGCCTATACGAATAAGCCACCGTTGGGTTGGATCGACCCCTGCCCACGTATGCTCACGATCAACAGCACCGTAGCGCCGTGGGACAACAAGGAGATGCGCTGGGCGCTCTCCTATGCCATCAACCGCCAGCAGATTGTCGATGTGGTCAATGAAGGGGCCGGTGCTACCTCTAGCTTCATCTTCCCCGACTATGCGGCGATGAAACCCTTCCAGGATGCGATTGCCGACATCATCGCGCCAATTGGGGAGTTCAACCAAGACAAGTCCCGTGAGTTGATTGAGAAGAATGGCTACACATTGGACGCCGGCTCCGGCAAATATGTGGATGCCAGTGGCAACACCCTTTCGCTTGACATCGTGCTCCCGCCCTTTATGGAGCCGTGGGCGCGTATGGTTGTACAGCAGTTGAATGATGTGGGCATTGATGCCGTTCTGCGCATTCTGGAGTGGGGTGTCTTCCGCGACCAAACTGGGCGTGGCAACTTCACCGCCGCCACCGACTGGGATGGCTGCGGCAGCGTCATCGAACCCTGGTTTGGGATGCAGCGCTATCACAGCAAGTGGGTCAACCCGATTGGTACAGCCGGCACCGAATATGTGGATAATACCAACAACGCCGGGCGCTGGGTGAATGAAGAGTATTCTTCGCTGATCGACGAGCTAGGTGCGCTGCCCTTGGGTGATCCGAAGATTACCGACCTGATGACGCAGGCGGTGACGATCTGGGCTGACGAACTGCCGGACATCCCGCTGGTGCAGACCCCAGTCTTTATTCTGTTTAACGAGACCTACTGGACCAACTGGCCTACGGCGGAGAACAACTACGTCCAGCCGCCAAGCCACTGGCAGCATTTCCTGCGTGTGCTGACTGAGCTCAAGCCGGCAGAATAGTGTGTAGGTAGATAAGTAGATCGGTAGATAAGTAGATCGGTAGATCGGTAGATAAGCAAATAGTAGATAACAGTTACCGATTTACCGATCTACCACTTTTAGGGAGCAGTTTGCATGCGAGGAATTAACCTCAGCTATTTTGTACAACGCATTGGTATGTTTTTTCTGGTGATCTTTGTTGCCGCGTCCTTTAACTTTTTCATCCCCCGTCTGGCCCCCGGCAACCCCATTGGTGCCATTACGTCGCGGATGGCGAATGCGAGCGCTGGGATCGAGAATGGGCAGGCGATGTTTGAAGCCTACCGCAAGCGCTTTGGACTGGATGACCCGTTGTACATTCAGTATGGCAAGTACATGTGGAACACGCTGCGCTTCGACTTCGGCGAGTCGCTCTCAGCCTATCCTGCGGAAGTGTGGGATATTGTTGGACCAGCCATTGGTTGGTCCATCAGTTTGATTGGCGTGAGTGTGTTAATTACCTTCGTCTTGGGGATACTCGTCGGCGCGCTGCTAGCGTGGAAGGGGACGCCTGCCATTGTAAAGACGCTCCTTCCCATCACTATGTTTGGTGGCGTGCTACCCTATTATCTGATGGCGATGTTGCTGCTCTATGCCTTTGCCTTTACGACCAGGCTCTTGCCCATGAGCGGTGCTGTCGATAGTGGAATTCCGAAAGACCTTAGTTTGCCCTACATCAAAAGCATCTTGAGCCATGCTGTGTTGCCGGCGCTATCGATCATCTTGACCAGCCTTGGTGGCTGGGCGCTGACTATGCGCAGCTTGATGGTGACTACCATCGGCGAGGATTACATGTTGCTGGCAGAGGCCAAAGGGCTCTCCAAAGGGCGCATTCTGTGGTGGTACGCCGTGCGCAACGCGATTCCGCCCCAGTTAGCACACCTGGCGATTGCGCTGGGCTACGTTGTTTCTGGTGCCATTTTGGTGGAGATTGTTTTCTCCTATCCAGGGCTTGGCTATCAGCTCTACATGTCGATTGTCAACAGTGACTATACCGTGATTCAGGGCATCACCCTCATTCTGGCGATCTCTGTTGGTTTGGCTGTACTGATTATTGATTTGATCTACCCACGCCTTGACCCGCGGGTAACCTATACATCAGAGAGTTCGGGCTAATGAGTACACTAACAGCGGAAAAGCGAGCGTCATCTACGTCTCGATCACCCCTGCGCGGTGCGTTGCGCAGCGTGATGACATTTTTCAGTGAGAACCGACTTTTTACAGCCGGCATTTTGTTGTTGCTGGCCTTATTCGTCTTCGGCTATATTGGATCGAGCAGGATCAGTCCGAAGATGGCGGATATGGGCGCGGCCAAACTCAATCTCAAGCCCTCTCTTGAGTATCCACTGGGTACCGATGGTCTTGGACGCGACATGTATGCGGTGATGGTGATTGGCATCCCCAACACCTTCAAAATCGGTTTTCTGGCCGGTGCCGTGGGCGTCTTCATTGGTACAATGATTGGTCTATTCGCCGGCTACTACAGAGGCTTTGCAGATAAGATCTTTAGCAGCTTTGCCGATGTGATGTTGGTGATTCCAACCTTGGCAATTCTGATTACCGTCTCGGCCTATGTGCGGGTGGTCACTGTAGAACTGATGGCGGTGATCGTCGGGTTGCTCTCGTGGCCTTTGCCGGCACGCTTGATCCGTGCCCAGACGCTCAGCTTGCGCGATCGGCTCTTTGTCGATGTTGCCAGACTCTCAGGACAAAACGACTTTGAGATTATCATCTTTCAGATTCTACCCAACCTGATTGCCTACCTGGCCGCGTCGTTTGTGGGTGCAGTCAGTGGGGGTATTCTGGCGTCGGTCGGCTTGGAAGTGCTGGGGCTTGGTCCACAGAATGTGCCCACGATTGGCCGTACACTCTATTATGCTTTCAACTACTCTGCCCTCTTTAAAGGGATGTGGTGGTGGTGGGGTCCGCCAGTTGTAACGCTGGCCACCATCTTTACTGGGCTCTTCCTGATGAGCATCTCGCTGGACAAATATGCGAATCCCCGGTTGAGGGGCTCTACGCGGAGTTAGATCAGCATTGTGATAATTGCGTCAAGACGATAGAATAAGCTTCATAACCTGGCTCTGACGTAAATATTAAATGTAGCGAGGATCTTTTGAGCGTTATTGAAATATTAGATACAGCCCAATATCCCAATATGTTGTAGATAAACACGGTCAACAGACGGCTGTATTGTTGGACCTGGATGGCTGGAAATCATTGCGTCAACTACTGGAAGAATTGACGGAAGATGAACCATTGGGTCAATTGATGACAGCCGTTGAAACTGCTGAAAAGCTGGATGGGGAAGCCGCTAGACTTGCTTACGAAGTGTATCTCATGGAAGCACAACCGTGAGTTGGCGTGTTCAATATACCCGTACTTTCTTAAAAGAAATGGCGCGTCTGCCCAGCTAGATTCGCACGCGCGGGGGAAGAGATTGCATGCGGGGAAGAGATCAAACAAGATCCCTTTTTGGCTGGTAAGGCTCAGAAGCTAACCGGTTACCAAACATATTACAAGGTGCGCGTTGGTGATTATAGACTAGGGTTGCAAATAAATGCTGATAGTCAGATTATTGAGTTTCAGCGAGTTTTGCATCGACAAGAAATTTATCGCAAGTTCCCCTAGCAGGCCCAGAGACTCCTCCCCATCGATAATAACGAAGATAGATATGAGAAATATATGGTAATTGAAACGCGTGTTGGAAAGAATAATCATCAAACATCATCTGCTGCCGATCACATTCTCGATGTTAAAGATCTCCGCGTCAACTATCAGACGCCGCGCGGCGCGGTGCAGGCGGTGAATGGGGTCAGCTTCTTCCTCCGCCGTGGTGAGCGGTTGGGGCTGGTCGGAGAATCTGGATCGGGCAAATCGACCACCGCTTTGAGTCTCATGCGGCTACTGCAAGAGCCGGCCGTGATCGAAGGGGGCGAAGTTTGGCTGGACGGCAAGGAGTTGCTGGGCCTTTCGGAAGAAGCAATGCGCCGCACCCGCTTTGCGGACATCGCCCTGATCCCACAGGGGGCCATGAACTCGCTCAATCCGATGATGAAGGTGGGCGAGCAACTGCGCGACACGATCCGTGCGCACCGCTTTACGGATGCTCGAGCCGCCACGGATAGCCGCATTCAAAGCGTGCTCGAATCGGTCGATCTGAACACCGATGTCATGGAGGCGTACCCGCATGAGTTGAGCGGGGGCATGAAGCAGCGCGTCTGTATTGCGATGGGCATTCTCCTCGCCCCCAAAGTTATTATTGCCGACGAGCCGACCAGCGCGCTTGACGTGGTGGTGCAGCGGCAGGTAATGGAGACACTCGGACGGGTGCAGAAAGAGATTGGTGCCGCCGTGGTTTTGGTCGGCCACGACATGGGCTTGATGGCCCAGTTTGTCAACCGGATTGGGGTGATGTATGGCGGTAAATTGGTGGAGGTAGGGCCGGTGCGTGATATTTTCAAGGATCCGCTTCATCCCTACACCCAATTGCTCATCGGTAGCCTGCCGACACTTGCCTCGAAAGAGATGTTCAAAGGTATCCCAGGGTTGACTCCTTCACTGTTGTCACCACCGTCAGGCTGTATGTTTCATCCCCGTTGCCCACAGGCCATGGCACACTGTTCTGTGCAGATCCCCCCATTGGTTGAAATCAAACCCGAACGGTGGGTCGCCTGTCATCTCTATTGATATGGGAGCGTCCTAGTTGGGGGAATTACAGAGAAGGAGTACTTTGACCGTCCGGTGTAATCTCCCCAATGTGGTATGCACCCTATTGATATGGATACTCTGACAACGGTGCGCGCGGTAAAACCGTCTGACAGTCCAACTGGACAAATAACACGAATATGGGAGTCGACCCGAATGAAGCTGTTGGAAGCCTATAATGTAACGAAAATCTTTGGTGGCGGGCTGTTGAATCACCGACGCACCGTCGCGGTTGAAGGGGTTTCGTTGTCGATAACAGAGGAGAAGCCAACCATCACCGCACTGGCTGGTGAAAGTGGTAGCGGTAAGACAACGTTGGCGCGCCTGCTTTTGGGTATGACCCAACCGAGCGAAGGCGCGATTCGCTACCGTGGGCAGGATCTTATCGGCTTGCACGGGAATGATCGCCGAGCATTTCGACGCCAGGTGCAGGCGATCTTTCAGGATCCCTTTGAGGTCTATAATCCTTTTTACAAGGTAGACCAGGTCCTTACCACCCCTGTCCGCAAGTTTAAATTGGCCACCTCGCGGGCAGGAGCCGAGCGGCTGATTGAAGAGAGCTTGGCAATGGCGGGTCTGCGCCCAGAAGATACACTGGGGCGCTATCCGCACCAATTGAGCGGCGGTCAACGCCAACGCATCATGGTCGCGCGTGCGCTCCTGCTCAATCCCAAGGTGATCCTTGCTGACGAACCGGTCTCGATGGTTGATGCCTCACTGCGCGCCACGATTTTGGAAAGCTTGATGAAGCTCAAACGGGAATTGGGGATCTCGCTGGTCTACATTACCCACGATCTGACCACCGCCTACCAGATTAGCGAAAATATCTACATTCTCTACCGCGGGGCAGTCGCCGAGATGGGCAGCGTCGACCAAGTGATCAAAGATCCACAGCACCCCTATACACGGCTGCTCATCAGTTCGATACCACTGCCGGATCCCGATATTCAATGGGGTGGGGAAGTCGAGCTCGAACGCAAAGAAGCGGCTCGCAATCTTCCGGCACCCCATGGCTGTAAGTTCGCCAACCGCTGTCCCTTTGTCATGGCTGAGTGTCATGAGAAGCAGCCACCGCTCTATCGGACCAATGATGACCGTGCCGTCGCTTGTTATCTATACAAAGAGAACCCAATAGTGGCTGGCGTGGAGATGGCGGAAGCGTTGTCGATGTAAGTACGAGTGTACGGGTGCGCGATGGACCCTTGGGGTAATAGACAAGGCCCCTATGCGCTCAGTAGGCCAGCAAAAACGATTGATTGGGGTTGATTGTTAACCAATACAAAACGAACCTGCATAAATACAGGTTCGTCTTTTACGTAGGCTTACGCAGTTCGCAGAGTGGGTAGCTGCTTTCTTACCCTAGCGAAGTCAAGAACTGCGTAGTTCCTATTATACCCCGCTGCAGCAGATAATATCATTTTGTACACAAATAAAAATGATACTTTATGGCGCAGCTCAGTATACTATTAGTTTATTTATACTGCGATTGAAATGGGAACCGGAGTTTCTACCCCAGCAAAACTCCGGTTCCCATTCAGAGCTGAGTATAGGAGTTGCGTACGCCGACTGGAGAGGCTGCGTTTGTCTGTATCAAAGTCGGCCCTAGAAACAAGCTTGACTACATATAGGCCGAAACAGTTGTAGTGGCACTGGTCCGTGATTGCCCCTTAACAAAGCTGATGTAGGTACTTGCATCTTTACGACTGCGCAAATTTAATTTTTTTAGTACATTGTGCACATGATTTTTAACCGTACCAACCCCAATAATTAGCTGGTCAGCGATCACCCGGTTAGAACAACCTTCAGCCAATAGATTCAAAATTTCACATTCACGTTCGGTTAAGTCCGCATAGAGGGTCGCTTTGGGTTCAAAGCGGGCGGTGAGACGGCTGAGCTTGGTAAGGCGCATCATCATCGCAGCCGTAACAGCAGGGGGAATCAAGGCTTTGCCCTGACTTACAGCCTGGACTTGATGCAACCAACTTGCGATGCCATCTTTTTCTAGGGCATAACCAGCAGCACCGGTGGTTAAATAATCGAGAATCTCCGCCAGATTTTCCCCAACGCCTGTAACAATAACCTTAGCTTTGCTTTGCATCTGACGTAGTTGGCGAGTTAACGTTGCGATACCACTACGAGAAAATGCTGCAGAGGCCACTACAATATCACAGTTATCCCGCCCCAGCCGGGCGAGTGCTTCATTGACCGAAGTCATGATTTCTGTGACGCGAAGATCGGGAAGTTCGTTAAATAGGCCCATCGCCTGCTGAGCAACTGTCTGATTTTGGTGAACGATGAAAATGCGGGTGCGAGTCATACGAAGCCTCCATTTTAACTAATCCTACTATATTAGCATTATTAGCATGGTTTTATGCAGAAGCTATTTCTGCAAGGTGTGCGGGGTTAATTTCTTTTGAAGTAATCTGTACTTATCTTATCAGGTGAAGTGGAAGAATAGAACGACGGGGACGACAGTTTTAGAATTACCAGGTACGGTAAGCCACACCTGTCAGATCCGACAGGTGTTATCTACGGCAAAAGTTACGATAGAGGAGTAAAGGTAACGACCAACCCTACCCCTCCTAGCCTTCCCGGCGACCAAGGGAGGAGCAATACGCCCCTCTCTGATGTCGGGCTTACTTTTACCATATCTTTGTGGGCCGGTGGTAGGGTCGCGTTCCGGGGACGGCACAGATGCGCTCTGGTAACGCATCAACGCGTGTGCCGTCCCCGGAACGCCACGCTCGCCGCACACTTGTGGGTAATGGTAAGGATGTCGGGAGGGGCCGGGGGTGGGTTAGTTGTTAGGAGTAAAGAAGAGAAGAAGGAAGGAAGATTATACGGGTGAACCAATATTAGATAGGAAAGAAGGTAGAATCAGGGAGTCAGGGGTAGCTAACTGTCAAAGTCTTCGCCCACCTCGTGCTGTTGCAAAAGCGACAGATAAATTGCCGCGTCTTTGCGATTGCTCAGATTGAGTTTATCAAAGATGCTATGGATATGATTTTTGACCGTACCCACTTCAATCGTCAGCTCATCGGCAATTTCATGATTGGTGAGCCCATCGGCAATCAATTCCAAAATCTGCCCCTCGCGCTCGGTGAGGTTATCATAGTGTTCAGGCGTAACACCGACATCGGCCAATAGATCAGAGAGATTTGCCAGCCGGTCAATCAACGCAACAGCAACCTCCGGTGCAACAATCGCTTCTTCGTTAAAGGCGGCGCGAATACGCATCAATAGCTCATCTAGCGAATCTTCCAGAAGCGTATACCCAATCGCCCCCGCCTCGATATAGCGCATAATCACCGATTCCGTATTAGGCAGCCCAACCACAATTACTTTCATATCAGGCTGCTGTTGCCGCACCGTCGTCAGCAGTTGGAGGGCCCCTCCTTCACGCAGGTTGGCATTGAGCAACAACAGGTCACACGAAAGGGTCGCCAACTCAGCTAGCGCCGGTTCAACATCTTGTGCGAAACCAACAACCTGCAAATCCGGCGTCCGGCCAAAGACGACAGCGACGGCCTCACAAGCTAGGCGAATACGATCTACCACAAATACACGAATCATAATAGTTCCAAAACTTAGATAGTTGGCTCATCGATAGACAAACTGCTTAAAAAGTGACACAGTGACTTGCGGATCACCCGTCGCGGCAAGGGTCACCTTTACATTGGTTGTCTATCAGAAAGTGAGCAAAGATGTTTAGCCGGCTGGTGAGAGTCTCCTTGTCTGCAGAATATCACCACCGCAGCCTATCAATCAGTTGCGTTCGTACTTATTGCTTAGCCGCAATTTTACCTGATTCTAAAAGTGAATACAAAAAGTCCTCCGCCTGTGGCGAAGGACTTAGCTTTTTTGAAACACTAATTTCTTTGACTATGGCTTGGTTAAGCAGGCATCGGTTCAATTTCATGCTCGCGACGCAACCCAATCGCCCGTTCAATTTTAGCAACCTGCTTTTCGTTGGTAAAGACAGCAACCAAGGTATCTCCCTGCGCCAAGCTATCCGAATAGAGATAGGTATCGGTCTCTTCTGTATTACGTGCGATCAATGTGCTAAAGATCAGGCCAAAGATCAGACCGGTACTAGCACCATAGAAGGTAACCTCACCGATAGTACCGATTGGTGAGGAAGTAAAAATCCCACCGACCCCTGGCAACGCAACCACTTGGAAGAGACCAAAAATCGCGCCGAGAATACCACCAAAGAGTGCACCAAGCAAGGCACCCGTTACCAGGGTTTCGCGCTGATTGCGTGGGTGCGCCTGCTTTTCGTTATAATAGACCGGAACTTCGGTAATCGGTACCGTCACGATCTCTTCTGGAGCGGTGATACGTTGTAGCTGTTGAACAACTTGTTGCGCAGGCTCGTTCTGGTCGAAAAGGCGCAAAACTAATCGGGGGGCATCGCCTTTCACTAGCAATTTTAGTTGGTTGTGTGTAGCCCGTATCTGCTCATCCTGCTCAGAGAGCATTAAGGCCAGGTGCGCATCCTGCAACCTGTTGGTCCGCTGTGCATAGGTGTTGACAATTGTTGTTTCCTGCTCCAGTAGATCGCTGAGCGCCACACGTTGACGCCACTGTCGACGAATCACCAAAGCGGCACGTAAATTGAGCCACCCGCGGTGCAAAAAGCCCGGAGTTATCATAGACTCATCAACTGCATCATCCTCAAGGGCGACTGACTTGCTCTGCTCGCGACTGACGGGCCAACTTGTGCCGCGTTCATCCTCAGTGGGCAGTGTCTGTTGCAATTGACGGGCAAACTCTGCCTGCTGTTGGGCATACGCTTTGAGCAACAATTTCACAGCACGATTATCGATCTGCTCCGCAGTTGTAAAGAAATTTTGTTCACTACTCCTGTTTAAGTCAATCAGCTTGTGCACCAAGTCAAGAGGTTGAGATTGTCTTTGTGCTTCTGTCCTTTGTGCTTCTGTCCTTTGTGCTTCTGTCATTGGATTATCTCCCATCATGCAGATGTGCATTCATTTCCAGATGCACACCAGACTCTACTCACTTCAGTCAAGCGACTAAGGCCACTCTAAAATTCAAATTATCCACGCGCCCAATGGGCACCAGACGCGAAGTTTCACGAAGAAAAGACAAATCAAATCTCCGTGTATCTCCGTGTATCTCCGTGTCTCTTCGTGTATCTCCGTGTGACTTCGTGGATAAGTTATTTTCTGGGAACGGCCTAATAGCGCAAAATGGCAGCCACAGGCGAACTATCGACCAGTTCATTGGCAGCATCATCATCTGAGAGATCGTAGACAGTGCCTCCATTCAAAATGGTATGGATCGCTGCGAAGTTCGTCAAATCTTTGTCCCCCGGTTGATAGTCGCTATGGATCTGGACCTGACGATTTTCGCCCTGAAACGTGCCCCAGATTGGTCTATCATCCAAGAGAAAGAGCGAATCGACCCGTTGGTAATAGGCAGCGGGGACAATCTTCTCAATCGCCTGCATTGCACGCTGATCGGCGGTGCCATGCAGGTGATGAAATTGATCGGTTGCCTGCGTTTGACTCTGCTGAAAGTGGGGCTGAACAACCTGCCATGCTTGTTTGTGCAATTCGTCCATAGATTTCGCCGTTGGATCGTAATCAACACCGTCATCTATCAAATGTTTGTAGCGATTGACCTGGCGATAGAGACCTTGGAGAAAGGGAAGACCGGCCAAAATAAGCGGCGGATGAGCATCCCCTTCCAGCAGGGCGCGCACGCCATTATCTAGCGTGCGGAAGAAACGCAGAATATTTTCCGTGTTACTAGCCTCATCGGCTCCGCCCTGACCATGATAGACCGCCGCGCGGTTCCCCCCATTGGTCTGACTTCCACTTCCTGTGTGGAATTGCAGATGGGGCTCAAACTCATCAAACCGCAAAGCTTCAGCCAACGAGGTTGGAATATCATCCCCCAATTCAATGGGGGTGAGTTCCTCACGCGCACCACGCAATAGTTGTACACCGCCTTGGTTGAGCATCAATAGGTAGAAGATGTCACCGTCACTCAGGCGCGGCAGAAGCGGTTTGATCCAAAAACTATCGCCTACGATCACACGCTCTTGAAAGTCAAAGGGGCAGCGAAACGATCTGACTAGGGTTGGCGAAACAAAGAGCGCCAATCCTTCGCTTTGATGTTGCAAAAATTGCTGATCCGAAATGAGATCAGCAACGGGCTTGAGCAATGTTTCAGTATGGAGGTCTTTGGCTTCTTCTGGATGTTGGTCTGCCCACCGGGTAACATCCTGCACCGCCCGAGTATACAGATTCTTAAGACGAATCGCATTCTGCTGTGTCTCTGCGCCTTTACGCTCCATTGAAAGATAAATTGAAACAGCCGGTGATTGCTCTCCGGTAACAAGCTCTTCTAATTCCTCTGTCGTAAAACGGTCGGTTTGGGTATTGGTAAGCACACTCATGCGCTCTCCTTTCGCTGATACTCTTTACTTCTCATACACTGCTGATTTTCACCATTTACGGCTGCGGTTCGTTGTGCGGTACATCTGTAATACCGCCCGATGGCGCATTTTTGGGCTGGTCTTCTGTCATCAAGTAAATAAAGTCGCTTAACGTATAGGTGCGCCATGCAGGCGATAGAGCGGCAACGGCATTTTGGTGATTGGCTGTCGTCGGTGCCCTCTGTACGCTCGTTTCATGCGGCGGATGCTTGTCTGGACTGTGCGGCACCGCTGGCCCTGCACTCGCCGCGTTGCTACCATCGCTTTGCAATTCGTGTCCCGTCAAACCTTGGCTAACAGCAGTTTGATTCACCTGAAGTTGAACTTCCTGTCCTTCTTCGCTAACCACGGCTACACCAAGCATTGGTTTGCTGGCGACAAGTTCGGTAACTACGTTCGAGAGATCGTTATAGTCCCTTTGCAACAGAAAGAGGTAGTCTGGCTGCGTTTGCCCCACCAATGACTCAAGATTATTTGCGGTTGCAGTTTCGGCTACAATCTCAACATCTACACCGCGTTCAGTCATAAATTCAACAACTTGCCGCAATGGCGTTGATTGATTCAGCACGATTACACGCATAGATCACCCCTACTTTCTTTTCTGTTGATGCATTTCAGATATCTCCTTGACTTACTCTTCACTTACTAAGGTACATTTTTACTAGCCTGCTGTCTATAGCCCTTGTCATAGATTGTTGGTACAAAGTACAGTACAGATCGCTTGGGTATGATCCATCCTTTATCGTGTAACGCTGGTGTTGGACGCCGGCTTACAACGCCAGCCTCGGCTTGCGGTATATCTTTCACCTATATCATTGCTCATTTGCAAAAAAGAAAAAGCGTCTTAGGCTGGATGTACTCTGGTTTATATTTAGAACTTACGCAGAACGCTGGCTAAATAGAAAGAAGAAATTTTTATGAATAACGAAAAGCCTATTGAGGCAATGACCGAGAATGAAGCGGCGTTAGTCAATGACTTAGTTCAGCTTAATTTGGATGGTGAGGGGGGCTATACAACAGCGGCCAATGATCTTGAGCACGAAGAGTATGCAGCACTCTTGCGTACCTATGCAAGCGAGCGCATAGAATTGGCCACAGCATTGCGTTCCTTGCTCCAAAAGGAAGGGCATGATGCGGAGCAAGAAGGGAGCTTTGCAGGCGTTTTTCATCAAGGTTGGATGAATTTAAAGGCGGCGCTAGGCGGGGGTGATGCACCGATTTTGGCTGAGTGTGAACAGGCCGATCGGCTGGCGCTATCCGCCTATCAGGATGTCATGGGCAAGACAACCAATGAATCCCTACTGGAGGTATTGCGCAAACAACATTCAACGATTAAAGTCGCCTACGAGCGCGTTAAAGCGTTGCGGTCGGCGTTGGAGCAGTCAGCAACGGCTCATTAATTTTTCGTTTTCGCTAGACGGAAGATATCCAGCAACAAGAAGAGCGGCCTCGATTCATGAATCGAGGCCGCTCTTCTTGTGATACACCATAGCTACCAAGGTACAGCGTTTGTAAAGTGTCTAAATAGTTCTAATCTACAGTACACAGCGGCCGCAGTGAGATAGTGAGACAGGCTTACTGTCCGACCATTGGCGTATTTACGCCATGCTCTACTAGCCTTTAATCCCTGTCGTCACAATGCCTTGAACAAAATACCTCTGTCCCACAAAGAAGAGAATGAGGCAGGGTAACGCGACCATGAGCGCGGCGGCCATGAGCAGATGATCTTGTGGCCGCGAGACGACGGCAGAGCCACCGGCAACCGCACTTTGCAGATAGCGCAAACCGACTGCCACCGTATATTTGCTTTCGGTCTTGAGGAAGATCAGGGGGCCAAGGAAGTTATTCCAATTGCTGATAAAGCCGAGGGTCGCTAAGGTTGCCAAAGCCGGTTTACAGAGAGGCATGATAATCTGCCAGAGCACCCGCCAACTGCTGGCGCCGTCGATCTTAGCCGCTTCATCCAGGTCAAAGGGAATGCCGAGCATAAATTGGCGCATCAGAAAAATATTGAAGGCCCCGCCGCCAAACCAGGCTGGGATAATCAGTGGAAGGTAAGTGTCGAGCCAGTGCAGCTTGTTAAAGAGCAGATAGGTGGGAATCAAGGTCACTTCAACCGGCAACATCATCGTGGCAAGGGTCACAAAGAAGAAGAGTTCGCGCCCAGGAAAGCGGAAACGCGAGAACCCATAGGCCACAATGGCCGCCGAGAGCGTGCCCCCAAGCAATGCCCAAAAGGTGACCCATGCCGTGTTAACCATCCACCGACCAAAGGGCACCACGTTCCAGACTTCGACATAATTGGCGACAAACTGCGGGCTTGCCGGCCAGAAGGTGGGTGGATAGCGATAGAGTTCGGTGATCGTCTTACCAGAGCTGACCACGGTCCAGAAAAAGGGCAGCATCGAAGCGACTGCGCCTATTGCTACGACCAGGTAGAGCAGCGTGCGCCCCCCAAAACGACCCAAGGCATAGGAGCGCTTGCTGCGCTGAACAGCACGATGTTGAACAGTCTGTTGCTGGATTGCTTGTTCGGCCATAATTAGCGTTCTCCTGCATAGAAGACCCAGCGCCCAGAGAGGCGAAATTGAATAAAGGTCAGCGCAAAAAGTACCACAAAGAAGACCCAGGCTAACGCCGAGGCGTAGCCCATGTCAAAGCTGACAAAGGCATTCTGATAGATGTGCAGCGAGATAAACCAAGTTGCACGGGCAGGGCCACCAGCGGTAGCGACAAAGGCGACATCAAAGGTACGCAACGCAAAGATGATCCCCAATACGAGGTTGAAGAAGACCGTCGGCGTGATCATCGGTAACGTCACCTTCCAGAATTTGGCCCAGGTGCCAGCACCATCGATCTCAGCGGCTTCTAACAGTTCGACTGGCACATCCTGCAAACCTGCCAAAAAGATAATCATACGTGAGCCACCAACGCTGGCCCATAACCCCATGATCACCAAAGAAGGAATTGCCCAGGTCGTGCTGGAGAGCCACCCTGGCCCTTGAATCCCAATCTTTTCCAACAAATAGTTGACCAGGCCAACATCGGGATTAAGCATCCAGCGCCAAAGTAACGCCGCCGCCACGATTGGCGTGAGTGTCGGCAGAAAATAGAGCGTGCGCCAGACCGAGGTCCCAACGAGCTTTTGATTGAGCAAAATCGCGACAAAGAGCGACCCAACCATGGCGAGCGGCACACTGAGCAGCGCAAAGTAAAAGGTACGCCAGAGTGAGGGATAAAAGAGTGGATCGTTTGTAAAGGCGACGATGTAATTCTGGAGTCCGATAAACTGTGGCGGGCGCAACACATTGTATTTGGTCAGGCTAAACCACATGGACGCGAATAACGGTCCAGCGACAAAGACCCAAAAGCCGATGATCCAAGGGGAAGTATAGAGAATTCCTTCGATGGCTTCGCGCCGCCGTGCGTTTGATCGCCGCTTCGGGGCTGGAGAAACTGAGGAATTGGTTGCAGAAAGCGTTGTACTGGCCATGATGACTCCGTGGTAGGGAAGAAGTAGACAGGTAAACAGGTAGATAGGTAGACAAGTCGCTTGACACTTATCTACCTGTTTACCTATCTACCTCCCCCAAAACTTACGCCGGTTCTTTATCCAACACAGCCTGGCAGTCGGCTGCGATGGTATTGGCCGCTTCTTCGGCCTGGATCTCGCCAAGGGACAGGCGATCATAGACAGCCTGGAAGGCATTGTCAAACTCTTCGCCACGGTAGTTGGCGACGCGATAGTCAGCTTCGATGCTTTCCATGATCGGGCGCAACTTGGCGTAGGTTGGGACGGATTCATAGATGCGATCGTCGCTCCAGACATCGGCGCGGGCGATTGGGCCCTTTTGCCCCTGAATCAGCGCCTGCACATTCATCTCCTTGCCGGAGATCCAGGTCAGGAACTTAAAGGCGGCATCAGGATTCTGGCTGGCTGTGGTAATGCCAAAGACATGTTCGTTGAGCATGCTGCGGCGGGCATCGCCAGCGTTAACCACCGGTGTCAGCACAAAGCCCATTTCAAAGTCAGTGAAGGTGGCCGGATAGATCTGGATGCGGAAAGGCCAGATATCGACGGCTAGCACCTTTTGTCCGCCAAAGAGTTCCGGCGCATTGATCGCACCGGCCGACGGTGAGGGCGAAACCTTGAGGGTATTCGTCAAATCGTAGTCGTATTGCAAAGCGGCGATAAAGGCGTCGGCATTGTCGAGCAGGGTGACCTTGGTGCCATCTTCGCTGACGGGCTCAACGCCATGTTGCCGTAGATAAGGGGCGCCGCTAAAGGCCAAATAGTTGCGATCAGCATTGTAGTAGCCAAAAGTGTCGGCGGTGGTGCCGGCTTGCGCCCACTCGGCTAGCTGAGCAAAGGTCCAGTCATCACCTGGCTCGCCAATGCCCATTTCGGTAGCCTTTGTCTTGTTGTACGCAATGATCGGCACAATTGGCTCGGAGATGTAGGACATCCAATAGGTCTTGCCTTCGTTGCTGTTAACGTCAACGGCACCAGCAAAGAAATTGGCATCGATATCATAGCCAGCCCCTTCGGCCAAGGGACGGAGGTCGGTCACAATGTCATAGCTGTCACCCCAGGCAATGTGGGAGCGGTGACGCGGTGGGAACCAAACGGCGTCACCCAAGTCGCCGGCCGCAGCAGACGAAAGGATCTTTGGCACATATTCGGCCGTCCACCCTGGCGTTGTCTCCAATTCAATTTGAATATCTGGATTGTTAGAGACGAAGCCATCAATATCCTGATCAAGCCCCATCTGGATCCAATCGGATACATCCTGCTTTTGCACCATTTGGGCGCGGATGACGGTCTTTTCACCGGCGGGGGCTGCGGCTTCGCCGCCGCCGCTACTGGCTGCGGGTGCCGCGCCCGGTGCGGCGCAGGCGACCAACGCTAACGCTGCACCGGTTGAGCCGGCAGCAGCAAGGAATGCACGACGAGAAAGCTTGCGCGTGCTACCATTTGTGTTCATTGTTTCATCTCCTTGATGTAAACTGCTAGGATATCAACTACTAGATTTTGCAACTACTGCCGCGAACATTTAATTTTCAGGAAGCATTTCCTTGATGGGTAAGAGGAGTGATCCTAGAAATTAAGCGGTCAAACCACTACGTTGTTGAGAACACAGTGAAAGATAATTAACTCACCGAGCGAATCGATTTTGTTGCGATGGTTATCAATTTACTCGGTGAAGACATAAGGCTCATCTGTGCAAAGGGTGAAAGCGCATCGATTGCTTCAGCGCCACTGTTACGTTTTCGCTCTCTCAGCTGATGAGCAAAGACACACGAAATGATGAGATTGCCTCTCTTTCAGTCCTAACTAATCCTTCAGTCCTAACTAACTAGTACGCAACGGCGTAAATAGCCTAGAGTCTTGTCATTCTGAAGGGCGGCTTTTTGCCCGGAAGAATCTCCAAGTTAACTCTTGCTCTATTTAGGCCGCAGTGTACTAGACGCTTAACGCAGGAAATGTCCTGCTGAAGTTAAGAGCCGCCACCGACTGTCGCGCAATGAGCTGCGGACAAATATGAACTTGTACGGGAGCCGCCGCTGGATATTCGATGCGGTTGATCAACAACTGAGCTGCCAACCGCCCCATCCCTGCTTTGTCAACACGCATTGTAGTCAATGGAGGCGCGGTATGTTGTGCCAAGTCAATATTATCAAAACCAATCACCGAAAGTTCGCGGGGAATGGTACATTGTTGTTCCTGTGCAACACGTAGAAGCGCAATGGCAACGGCGTCGTTACAGGCAAAGACAGCTGTGACCTCTGGCTGCTGCTTCAAATAGAGTCGTACCGCTTCTGCCGCTGCATCTGGCCAAAGCTGACAGTCCCAAAAGTGCGGCGGTAGCTCGGCTTCCTTCAAGGCAGCGATGTACCCCTTTCGCCGCTCCAGAATGCTGGGGAAAGCGTGGGGTTGGCTACCGAGAATGGCAATCTTTGTATGGCCTTGGCGTAGCAAATAGCTTGTTGCGGCATACGCACCGGCCACATTATCCGATACGACGGCATCGAAGATATTACCCTCGGCATAGGCATCAACCAACACAACAGGAGAATCATGCTTTTGGAAGAGTGTTCGCAGAAGTTGATTCACCTGCATCCCAACCACTAATAGCCCATCTGCATGACGGTCGGTTAAGAGTCGCGGCGGTTCAATCGGTACATTCTCTTCATCCACCAACAGATTGGCATAGACTAAATGGATCTGACGCCGCCGACAGATCTCTTCAATACCAGACAAAACCGGGCCATAAAAGCTATTGGTCGCTGCCTGATCGTTGGTACGAGCTTTCAGAATCACCCCAATATGATTTACCTCTAAGCGAGCTGCTGCCTGGTTCGAGGATTGATACAAATAGCCCAAGTGCTGTGCGGTGTCAAGGACCCGTTGGCGCGTCTCATCACGCAACCCAGCCTTGTTGCGCAAGGCCAAGGAGACGGTCGCCGCTGAGACACCGCTCTCCCTGGCAATATCAGCAATGGTTACTTTGACACGAGCCATAGAGGCGTCGAAACTCACTTTCGGTTGCTTCGCTTGCCAGAGGTAGGTAGTCAGGCCAGCCTCAGCTGACCATCATTGTGCACTAAGAACCTATCCCTAAATCCGGTTGTGGCCAAGCGGGGAACAGAGAATTTACGGATAGACACTAAATTGTTTATTACACAGTTATTGATTATACCGTCTTTTCTCTGCTGCTCGTCGTAGAGTAGCCAAGTTCAAGGCGTTTGGATCGATAAATTGTTATACATTGTTTGAGAACAAATTGGGTGAGCTCGCTTCATCATATTGCATCTGCTTTCATTTGTCAAACAACTAAATCGAAACTTTTATTGAAATCTTTACAGCATTATTATGCTTGTGTTCACTCGATCAATTTCTTCAATTCGCGCTTGGCTGCGTATAATAATTTAATTTCACTCAATCAATCTCAATCCATTCATCGAACGTCCGGCTCCCTTTGACCGGCGGCTATTGGCGCAGATATGAGCAATCCACTCCCAACGGCATCCCCACAACTACGCCCCGTGCTTGAAATGCAGGGAATCGCCAAACGCTTTGATATGACACAAGCGCTGGATGATGTCTCGCTGACGCTATTTCCTGGCGAGATCCACGCATTACTTGGCGAAAATGGCGCGGGCAAATCGACGCTCATCAAAATTATGACCGGCATTCACAAGCCGGATCAGGGCACGATTTTACTCGACGGTCAACCCATTACGATTCAAAATTCGATTGACGCACAAACCTACGGGATTGCCGCCATTCACCAAGAGCCGATGATCTTTCCCGATCTCAACGTGGCCGAGAATATCTTTATCAGCCACGCAAACCGTGGTGCGGTGGTCCATTGGCGGCAAATGTACCGTGCCGCCGCGGCGATTCTCAAAACGCTCGATATGCAACTCGATGTGCGCAGCCCGGCCCGTGGCCTCACCCTGGCTGCACAACAGGCGGTGGAGATCGCCAAAGCCATTTCGCTCAACGTTCGTGTCTTGATCATGGATGAGCCGACGGCTTCGCTATCGGCCCACGAGGTAGAGCAACTCTTTAGATTGACCAATCGGTTGCGGGCGCAAGGGGTGGCGATCCTCTTTATTAGTCACCGTATGGAAGAGGTCTTTACCATCGCCGATCGAGTTACAGTGCTGCGGGATGGCAAACAGATCTCCACCAAAGCGCGCAGCGAGGTGACGGCGGAGAGTGCCATCCGTGACATGGTAGGGCGGACCGTAGACGAGTTCTTTGCCAAGGGGGATGGGCAGCGGGGCGCACGATTGTTGACGGTACAGGGGCTCACAAAAGCACGCGCCTTTTCCGATCTGAGTTTTGAAGTACACGCGGGTGAAGTGTTGGGCTTTGCCGGTCTGGTTGGGGCGCGACGCACCGATGTGGGGCTGGCGCTCTTTGGCATCGAGCCGGCAGACAAAGGCGAAATTCTCTGGCAGGGGAAGACGGTCACGGTGCGCAATCCACAAGATGCCATGCGCTTGGGGATCGCCTATGTCACCGAAGATCGTCGTCAACTGGGGTTAACCTTGCCGATGTCGATCGCCTCGAATATTTCTCTGCCGATGTTGCATGAATACCTCGGGCGGTGGGGACTGATCAACAATCGGGCCGAAGCCTTGACCGCCGAAAGCTATCGCACACAGCTTTCGATCCGCACACCATCGATCTATTTGGAAGCGGGGAAACTCTCCGGCGGTAACCAACAAAAAGTGATGCTGAGCAAGTGGCTCAACACACGGCCACGCTTACTCATTCTCGATGAGCCAACGCGCGGTATTGATGTCGGTGCCAAAGCGGAAGTGCACCACATCATCAACGAACTCGCCGCGCAGGGGCTGGCCATTATTCTGATCTCCTCTGATCTGCCGGAGGTATTGGCGATGAGCGACCGAATTCTTGTCATGCGCGAGGGGCGGCAGATGGGGATCTTTGACCAGCGTGATGCCACGCAAGAGACCATTGTCGCTGCGATGATGGGGCAGAGGGGATAAACGATGCGGTGGATTAAGCGGGTGTTGCGCCCGGAGCAGATACGCGAATTGAGTTTGCTGCTGCTGATTGTGGCGGCGGTGCTCTTCTTTGGTTCGCAGATTGATACCTACTTTAGTGGTCGTACCTTCAACCGGGTGGCGGCCAGCGCGGCAATTCTCATTGTGATTGCGGTTGGACAGACGCTGGTGATCCTCACGCGCAATATTGATCTGTCAGTGGGCTCGATTGTCGGCTTTACCGCCTACTTTGTCGGCACCCAATTGGCGCTCCACAACGAATTGTCTCCGCTAGTGGCCGTTCTATTGGCAATTGGGGTAGGCACGGTGATGGGTGCGCTCAACGGCTTGATTGTCGCCTATGGGCGTGTGCCGGCCATCATTACCACGTTGGGTACGCTGGCAATCTATCGCACGCTGCTGATCCAATATTCCGACTCCAAAACGGTCACCGCCAATTCGTTGCCGCTCTGGCTGCAAGATCTGCCGCGCGTGAGCCTCTTTGCCCTGGGCGAGATTGATATCAAATTGGTCGTCGGCGTGGCGTTGTTGATGGTCATTCTCTTTCAGTTGGTGTTGACCTATCTCGCCTATGGTCGGCGGCTCTATGCGATTGGCTCAAACCCCGAAGCGGCACAGTTGGCTGGGCTGCCGGCGCGGCGCACCTTGCTGACCGCTTATGCGCTGTGTGGCGCGCTCTGTGGTGTGGCCGGCTTTATGTTTCTGGCGCGCTTTGGCAACATTACGGTAGTCGCCGGCCAAGGATTAGAACTGCAATCGGTGGCGGCGGCGGTGGTCGGCGGCATCAACATTTTTGGCGGCTCCGGCACCATGTTTGGCGCACTGCTCGGCACAGTTCTGATTGCCACGCTTGAGCAAAGTCTACTGCGCTGGGCACAGATCAGCGAATTCTGGCGCGACGCGATCCTCGGGCTGCTGATTCTCTTTGCCATTGCCACCGATGCCGTGATTCTCAGCCGGTTGCGCGCGTGGTGGGCGCAGAGTGACTAGTACATCCCGGCGTAAATAAGCCCAGAGTACTGTCATTCTGAAGTGCGGCTTTTTGCTCGGAAGAATCTTCAAGTTAGCTAGTGGTCTATTTAGGCCACCGTGTACTAGCTACCTATACCAAGCTGCGCCATAAAGTATCATTTTTACTCGTGTAAAAAATGATATGATGTGCTGCAGCGGAGTATATAAAGCATTGCTAAACAGTAGTGAATCTGCTAAGATTAGCGCTATAAAATAAATCATATACCAAGTGTTAAAGTCTTATGCCGATAATTTCCCAGTTTCGGGGTATCTCTATCTATATGTATACAGAGCGAGATGCACCACACCGGCTACCACACTTTCATGTATATTATGGTGAAGCATCTGCTACGTTTGTGATCACTCCACCTAATCTGCTCGAAGGCAGTCTCCCCAGGGTGCAACTGCGGTTGATACTAGCATGGGCAGAACTTCATCAGGCTGCAATTGAAGAAAATTGGCGAAGGACCCAAGCTGGTTTACCGCCCAAACGCATCCCCGGGATTTAATGAAGGAGCGTTGTTGATTAGGAGCAATTATGTATCACAAACTATATAAAGTAACTACGTTTGCAATTCTTAGGGATTATTTGATACGTGTTCAATTTGATGATGGTACACACCAAGATATTGATTTTGAACCGGTGTTGCAAGGTGAAATGTGGGGACCTTTACGAGATTTATCCCTGTTCAACCAAGTAGAAATTGACCCGATTGCACATACGCTAAGTTGGCCAAACGGAGCAGATTTTGATCCGGAAACATTGCGTAACTGGCCCGACTATCGGGATGAACTTATCGATAGAGCTCAGCAATGGGATAGAATACCAGTATAACAGGTTAACACCAACGCTATTCGAGAGCAATCATGTCAAAACTTGCCGATCTACTCCGCCGCTGGGAAACGTTGTTAGCGGTAATTCTGGTGGTGGTGTTGCTGATTAACACCAACCTTTCCCCTTTCTACCTCAATCTCAACAACCAGATCAATGTCTTTCAGCTCTCCATTGAAAAGATTATTGTCGCGTTGGCGATGACCTTGATCATTATTAATGCAGAGATCGATCTCTCCGTCGCTTCGGTGATGGCGTTGGCGGCCTGTGTGGTGGCCACGCTGCACGAGCAGGGGATTGGGTTACCGGTTGGGATTGCCGTGGCACTCCTGGTGGGGCTCCTCTGTGGTGCCTTTAACGGCTTTTGGATCGCCTATGTGGGGCTCCCCTCGTTGGCGGTAACCTTAGCCGGGCTAATTGGCTATCGGGGGGTGGCTCTCATCTTGCTGGAAGACCGCTCGATTGGCGATTTCCCCGATTGGTTTGATCGATTGGGACAACAAGCCCTGTTGGGACCATTGCCATTGGCACTCGTGATCTTTTTTCTGCTGCTGATTGGTACGGTGATTGTGCTTCAATATTCCGCCTTTGGGCGCTATATCTACGTCATCGGGAACAGCAGCGATGTCGCGCGCTATGCCGGCGTCAATGTCAAGCGGGTAAAGATGGCACTGTTTATCGCCTCCGGTCTAATTGCGGCGCTGGCGGGGGTTCTGTTGGCAGCCCGGTTGGGCGCGGTGCGCGGAAGTATGGCCGAAGGCTTTGAACTCGACGTGGTAACAATGGTCTTATTGGGCGGGGTCAGTATCTTTGGCGGCTCCGGCACATTGACGGGGGTCTTTCTCTCGATCCTGATTATCCTCAACCTGCGCAATGGTATGTCTCTCGTCAACATCCCCGGTGCAACACAGACCGGCGTCATTGGCCTGCTGCTAATTCTGTCGGTTTTCGTACCCGCACAACTGGCGCATCTGCGCAGACGCTTTCAACACCGACGGCAGTTGCCAGTGTAATCCCGGTCCGTGCCCAAATCCATGCGCTTGTCAATAGAGCCATCAGTATTTAGTGAGAGAGTGAGACAGATCTGCCTCACTGCCTCACTGTCTCACTGTCTCCCTGTCCCCCTGTCCCCCTAAACTCCTATTCATCCGCCTTGTACTAGCCACGCCGAAAATAGGCAATCACCTTGCCCAGCAAGCCAATCGCTGCCAGTCGATCCGGCCCTAACGGTGGGCCAAAGCTCAGGTGGGTCGCCCCAGCCGCGACCAGTGGTTCCAAGCGTTCGATTACCTCGTTTGCGCCGCCAACGATCCCAATCCGCAACATGCGCTCATCGACCAAGGCAATCGCCTTTTCCTCATCGCGCTCGACCATCATGGCCTGCTCAATCGGCCGAAAATCTTCCTGGGCTAGCCCCAATTGCTGGAGAATCAGCGGCCCCAGTGCGTGACCATAGTAGGCGATCTTCTGTGCCAGTACACGGCGCGCCGCCACCCGATCCTCGGCCAGCGAAACCCAGATACAGGCGGCAAAGTCGAGCGGGGGAAGTTGCGTTTGGCGCGTGGCGATGCCGGTGGTCAAGAGCGGTTCAACGGCAAAGTAATGTTCCGGTGGAAAGAGCAGGGGCAACACACCATCCGCCAATTCGCCGGCGAGCGCCAACATCTTTGGCCCCATGGCGCCGATATAGATTGGTGTAACGCGCGGCGCAGGAAAGCGCAGATACGCTTCATCTGTCCACTGCAAGACGGTGCCATCGAGCGCCACACGCTCCCCTTGCAATAGGCGACGAATGGTCACAATGCTCTCGCGTGTCGTCGCCAGCGGCTTTGTCTGTTCCACGCCGATCCACTTGAGAAATTCACCGGCCCCAGCCGCCAGCCCCAAGTTAAAGCGGTTACCGCTCAACTCATCCATCGTCGCCGCAAACATTGCCATCTCCGCCGGATGCATCGTATAGGGATTAAGGATACCCGTCCCCACTTCGATGCGCGTTGTCGCTCCCACCAGCGCCGGCAAGATCGCCAGATCGCTGCGCAAGAAGAGATCATTGCTCAGCCAGAATTGGTCAAAGCCGACAGCCTCGGCCGCTTGTGCCAGCGAGATGTATTCGGAAACAGGCAGATCGTTGTTGAGGCGAAGACTAAATTTCATAAAACTCCTTTGAGACGAGTCAGTGGTTCTTGGCCAGTGGCGTTATGTTCCACCCCAAGCCGCACATTCGCAATTCACCATTGGCAATTCACCATTGGCAATTCACCATTTACAATTGATTATCAGTAGACCGCAACGCTCGGCGGCTGAGCTTGCCGAAGCCAGAGGGCGTTGCGGTCTACTGATTATTGATTATTCGCACTCTCCCCCGCGCCAATCACCGCGTCCGCCTCCATCTCCACCAGATACGCTTCCCCCACCAACAACGCCTGTACCAGCGTGTTTGCCGGCCGGATTGTACCAAAGCGTTCGCCATGTACTCGTGCCACTGGCTCCCAATCATCGACATTGCGCAGATAGATGCGCGTGCGCACGACATCTTCCAAGCGGCTGCCCACCTGCGCCAACGTGCGCGCGAACTTGTCAATAATATATTGCGCCTGTGCTGCCGGATCCCCAAGACCAACCACCTCTCCCCGCTCATTGGTCGCCGTGGTGCCGGAGATGTAGATCTGGTTGCCATAGCGCACGGCGCGGCTGTAGCCGGCAAGCGCTTCCCAGTTGGTACCACTGTCAACCATCGTTTTGAACGGCAGCTTATTCGGATTGGTCATCGTGATTATTCCTGTGATTGTGGGGTGCGTACCACATTATGGGATTACACCAAACGATCAAAGTAGTCCTTGTCGGTAATCCCCCAAAATGGGACGCACCTGTGATTATGCAGATTATTGCTCTTTTGATCGGCAACGAGTATACTACGAAAAATTGGAATTAGGGGAAACTTACTATCGTAGGGTCACGGTATTTAGGGGGCACGGTATTTAGGGGGCACGGTATTTAGGGGCACGGTATTTAGGGGACACGGTATTTAGGGGTAAGAAAGTAAACACGGCGTTGAGCGGAAGCTGAGCTTGTCGAAGCCGCAGCGGTGCCGGCTTCGACAAGCTCAGCCTACATTTATCCGACTATTTTGGCAGTCCACTATACCGCGCCCCTACGATAGTAGAATAGATTCATCCAAAGGGAAACTATGGCAGAAGAACGCAAAGAACTCATGGAGTATGTTGAGGGTGCCGAAGGGCTTTCGTGGATTCGTGGCGGCGGCCCAACCAGCCGCTCATGGAATGGAATTCGTTACAAGATTGGCCTCTCTGGCAAGAATACGAATGCCCAGGCGCTCTCGATGAATGTCGCCAGTGTGCCGCCTGGCGCGGTTGCCTATGCCCACATTCATGACCAATTCGAGGTGATGCTTTTCATTTTGCAAGGACATGTGCGCCATGAGTATGGGCCCAATTTGGAGCATTCGGTAGAGCACGAAGCGGGTGACTTTATCTTTATCGAGCCGGGGGTGCCCCACGAGGTCTTCAACATCAGCGACAGCGAACCCGTCGTGGCTGTGGTGGCCCGTTCGACAGCGGATGAGTGGGACAAGATCGTTGACTTTCCATCGAAGACCCGAGAACGAGATGGGGTGCCGCCGAAGAAGTTAGAACCGGTGGCAGAGTAAGCTGCCGCGAGCGCATATACTCCGCTGCGGCGGAGTATAACTTCTGTCACGATGTAAGATAAAGCGAGAAAGGTTTTGGAAAGCGGAGGCTGAGCTTGTCGAAGCCGGGGTCGCTTCGGCTTCGACAAGCTCAGCCTCCGCTCCGTTAATTTTATTTCTACTGGCTTTCTCGCTTTACCTTACTGGTTAAATAGACGATCTCTTCTGCTGACAGCCCAACCTCCACCGCGCCCATCGATTCGACTAACTGCGCCACCGTTCGACAGCCGACCACCGGGATTGTCGGCACTGGTTGGCCGATCAGGTAGGCCAGCACCACCTGCGCTACGCTGGCGTTGTGCAGCGCCGCAACTTCTTGAACGCGCGCCAACCGCTGCAAATTGACCTCATTGAGATAGCTCTTGCGCTCGCCTTCGCTCAGATTTTCTACGCCGCCATTGGCCAATTTGCTAAAAATACCGCGTGCTTGCGATGTATAGGGGATTGCTGCCCAGCCACTCTCTTGATGAAAGGCGTACATCTCCTCATCCATTCCTGCCAGCCCTGGCATACCAAAGGCGGCGGGGTTTGGTTGCGCCAGGCTCCACATCGGTTGGTTGGCGGTAAAGCCGGGGATGCCGTGCTCGGCAGCGTAGCGCCACGCTTCACGCATGCGCGCCGTGGACCAATTGGAGCAGCCGAAGGCGCGAATCTTGCCCTCTTTCACCTGTGCCGCTAACGTTTCAACAATTTCGCCAACGGGCCGCGTCGGGTCGTCGCGGTGGAGCCAGTAGAGATCAATATAGTCGGTCTGCAAGCGCTCCAAGCTACCGGCTAGATCGTGCAAAATGTCCGTTGGTGACAACCGTGAAATATGCATTGTCGCCAACTCGGGGTGTGCGCCTTTGGTGCCAATAAAGATCTGTCCACGGTTGCCCCGTGCAGCCATCCACGCGCCGAGGGTCCGTTCACTGATGCTGCGCGGCAAGTCGGAGCGCCAGTTGGCATAGACTTCAGCGGTATCGAGAAAGTTGCCACCTTGGTCAACAAAGGCATCGAGTAGGGTGAAGGCATCGGGCTGGGCAATCGCCGCGCCGAAATTGCTCGCGCCGAGGCAGATGGCCGAAGGGGCAAGGTCGGTTTTGGGAATGGTGGTCTGTTTCATGGCAGGCGTTATCCGTGTGTTATTGGTCAAAGGTGACAGTCCCTGGCCCATCAAGAGCTGTCCAACAGAGCGGTGACGGCCAGTGACTGTCACCTCATCAAGACAGCCCACGATTTGACAGTAAGTACAAGGCAAAGGTCGGTGCCCAGTGCGCAACCATGTAATCGGGATGCATGGCATCGGGCAGGCCAAGTTCCTGATGCGCTTGGGCGAGAGCCAGCAGCATGGATTTGCGTTCATCGCCATCGGTCAGGGCACCGGCAATCCCCCGCAACATCCACGCCCGACTAATATTGAGCCCTGAATAGTGCGAAAGTTGGCCGTCAGCGAAATCGACTACATGCACCGGGGCCAGCCGTTGTGGCAGCGTGGCCACCATGTCGTGCCCAAAGAAGCCCCACAACCAGTCGCTAAATTCCGCCACCGACAAGACGCGACGCAACAGATCCGCCTCCGCCAAGGTCGGTGACAAGAAGTCGCTGCCTGAAGGTTCATAGGCCAATGGGGCGTCGACATCGGCCAAGAAGAAGTGGCGGCTGCGCTCGGTAATCTCTGCTGACAGCTCCCCATCACCAGCCACCAGCGCCCAATCCCAGGCAAGCGCCAGGGAAAATGCGCTCTGGTTGTGCAGGCCCGTGCGCACCGGGTAAGGTATGCGAGCAAGATAGTTGCGGAAGCGGTGGGCGGCATGGTGTTCCAGCGGCTGTAATGCAGCCAGCCACCGTGCTGTGTGTTCGATTGTGTATTCGCGCAATTCGACCAGCAGTTGCAAGAGCCATGCCATCCCATAGGGCATCTCGTAGCTGGGGCACGCCGTCACATAGGTCACTTCGACGGCGATCTTTTCTGGCGTCAGGTTCCGGTCGAGTGTGGCGATAGCCGATGGCACGAACGCGGCATCTGGGAAAAGACGTATGGCGCGTACCAATTGCCAATGCGAATGCACCGCCGAATGCCAGTCATAGCAGCCATAAAACGCTGGATGAAAAGTCGCCGGAGTGCCCGTCAACACCTCGCCCTCGTCGACAAACTGATGCATAATGCCATTGGGGTATTCGCGCTCGATATTGACAATGGTGATGGGAATCAGTTGCTCCATGATGGACCGGGCAGCGGCCTTCATTGTGCTGATCATTGCCGATTCTCCGTTGATTCGCTATTGATTGACGGGCGTTGTCGCCCAATCGCGTGATATTCGCGGTTCGGTACCATACCGGTCGCCGAGGCGAGGCGATTGGTGAAATTAAACATCGCCGTAACTTCAGCGATATCAAAGATCGCCTCGTCGGAAAAGCCATGGCTACGCAAAAGCATTAGATCGCTCTCTGCACATTCTATTGGTGTGCGCGTCAGCTTCACCACAAAATCGAGCATGGCGGTTGTACGCGCAGCCAGCCCGGCGCGGCGATAATCAAAGGTGATGCGGTCCCCCAGCACCTCATCGTTGAGTAACCGTCGTAGTTCTGCGCCGTGGCTGACAAGGCAATAGAGACAGCCATTTTGCGCCGAGACGACAACGCTGATCATCTCGCGCTCGGCTTGGGTTAACTCCGAAGGACCATTCATCAATTCGCGAAAATGGGTAAACCAATGGCGAAAGTGGGCTGGCCGCGTCATATAGGTGACAAAGACATTGGGCACAAAGCCAAGATTTTCGCGCGCCTTGCCAAAGAGCTTGCGTAGATCGGCTTCAAGCGCTTCTTCCGGCGGATAGACCAGCCAGGAGACGCGTTCACTGCTTTCGATTAGTTCGGCCATATCGGGTCTTTCCTTTCCTGCATGCTCATGGTCTTGTGCGCACGATTAGTGCACTGTCCGCAAAGTTTGCTAAGTTTGCTAAGTTTGGATCAGCTTGCTGGCAGCAAACGGCGATTGAGTAGTGTGGGGTAGTTTCCGCACGTATCAAAACGGGAGTGAGCGGACGACCCGCCTAGTTTCGCAGCCAGGGCACCCGGTCTCAAACCGCCGAGGCCTACTCAACCAGCGCTAAACTAGCAAAATTTGCCTGACAAGACACTAATTGTTGCAAAACAATGGGCCCGCAAAGGTGCAAAGCTCGCCCACCCACCCTATGGGTCAGCGGTCTGCTATCATTCGATTGAAATCATACCACGAATTGATCGTTTGAAATAAGGCGCAACGCGTTTGACATTGCTTTGCGCTTCCTGCACAATGCCAAAGGCAAGAATTGACCATGAAGTCTTCCATCATAGTTTACGCAACACGCAACACGCAACACGCAACACGCAACACGCAACACGCAACACGCAACACGCACTGAGGAATGGTTGTATGAAGAAACGCGAAGCAGGTCTTGGTTTTATCTTTGTTACCCTGTTGCTCGATATCCTGGGCATCGGCCTGATTGTGCCGGTCCTGCCCAAGCTGATCGAAAGTTTTACCAACAATAATATCGAGTCGGCGTCAAGTGTTTATGGGATTTTGGTCGCCATCTACGCATTGATGCAGTTTATCTTTGCCCCGGTCTTGGGTAGCCTTTCGGACCGCTATGGCCGCCGGCCCGTGATTTTGATCTCGTTGCTGGGTTCTGGGTTGGATTATCTGCTGCTTGCCTTTGCGCCGTCGCTCGCTTGGCTCTTTGTGGGGCGGATCATTTCTGGGGTTACGGCGGCCAATATTACCACGGCAACGGCGTATATTGTTGATATTAGTCCCCCAGAGAAGCGCGCACAAAACTTTGGAATTCTCGGGGCAGCCTTTGGTTTGGGCTTTATTATCGGCCCGGCGATTGGTGGGGTGTTGGGCGATGTTGGGCTGCGCCTACCCTTTCTCGTGGTGGCCGGCATTACGCTGCTCAATTGGCTTTATGGCTTCTTTGTCCTGCCCGAATCTTTGAGCCAGGAGAATCGGCGCGACTTTAGCTGGGCGCGAGCCAACCCGATTGGATCGCTTAGCGGCCTGGCGCGCTACCCCATTGTGCTGGCGCTCGCTTCGACGATTCTTTGTGTGGCGCTGGCGCAAAACGCACTGCAAAGTACCTGGGTGCTCTATACCGGCTATCGTTACAATTGGGGTACACGTGATGTCGGGTTGTCTTTGGCCGTGGTCGGTCTGACGGCGGCGATTGTACAGGGTGGGTTGATTCGGCGGATTGTGCCCCTGCTTGGTGAACGGCGTGCGCTGATTACTGGGATGGCGATCAACGCGGCGAGCTTTACCCTCTATGGGTTGGCCCCCTTTGGCTGGATGATCTATGTGATTCCCTTTATTGGTGCTTTGGGCGGGATTGCCCAGCCCAGTGCCCAGTCGATCATTACGCAAAATGTCGCAGCGAATGAACAGGGCGCGATCCAAGGGTCGCTTGCCAGCCTGAATGCCTTGAGCGCGGTAATCGCGCCGTTGTTGGCAACGCAGATCTTCCGTTACTTTATCAGTGACGCGGCCCCAGTCCATATCCCTGGGGCCCCCTTTTTCTTGGGGGCCCTGTTCCTGGTGATCGGCCTGCTCTTGGCGTTGAATACCTTTCGTCGCTTGCCAGCTGTCGCCATGGTAACCGCCGCAGACGCAGCGCCAGTGACAACGGATGGGACTGCCGCCGAAGCGAATTCCCCAGTGATTTATCATCCATAGGAGAGGAAACTTATGACTACGACCAGTCGCGAGATCCATTTGAAAGAACGTCCGCAAGGGAAACCAACAACCACTGCCTTTGAAGTTGCTACGGTTACGCTGCCAGAACCGAGCACCGGCGAGCTCCTTGTCCGCAATCTCTATATGTCTGTCGATCCATACATGCGCGGTCGCATGGTCGATCGCAAGAGTTACACGCCGCCCTTCCCGCTTGGCGAAGCGTTGAGTGGCGGTGCCGTTGGAGAGGTCTTGCAGTCGAAGCACCCCGACTTTGCCGTGGGTGACCATCTGTTGCATAGCAACGGCTGGCGCGAATATTTTCTCAGCAACGGCAAGGGGTTGAACAAAATCGATCCGTTACAAGCGCCCGCGCAAAGTTATCTTGGCGTTATGGGGATGCCAGGGCAAACCGCCTACTTTGGCCTGCTCGACATTGGGGCACCCAAGGCGGGGGAGACCGTCTTTGTCTCAGCGGCGGCGGGGGCTGTCGGCTCCATCGTCTGCCAAATCGCCAAATTGCAGGGCTGCCGCGTGGTCGGCAGTGCCGGCTCGGCCGAGAAGATCGCCTGGCTAAAGAGTCTGGGTGTTGATGCCGTGCTCAATTATAAAGAGACGGAGAATCTCACACAGACCTTGGGCGAACTCTGCCCCGATGGCATTGATGTTTACTTTGAGAATGTGGGCGGCGAGCATCTGCAAGCGGCGTTGACGCAGATGAACAATCACGGTCGGATCGTCGCCTGTGGCATGATCTCGCAATATAACAATACGGAAGCGGTCCCTGGTCCTTCTAATCTGATGCTGATTGTCGGTAAGCGGATCAAGATGCAGGGTTTTATTGTCTCTGATTATAGCGCGCGCGCCGACGAGTTTTATGCGGAAATGGGGCGCTGGATCCGTGAAGGAAAGATCCAGTGGGAAGAGACGATTCTGGAGGGGATTGAGAACGCGCCAGAAGCCTTTATCGGCCTCTTTTCCGGAGAAAATATGGGTAAAATGTTGGTACGTCTGGCCTCGGCGTAACGCAGAGCGTTACAAGACGAGTTGCTGTTAAGGAAGTTCTGCTAGGTTAAAAGCCCCTCCCTAACCCTCCCCAAGTTGGGGAGGGAACCGTCAAGCCGCCACTGGCGTTCACTGCTCCTCCCCCAATCTGGGGGAGGCTGGGAGGGGGTCATTCTAAACTAGCGCAATTTCGGCAACACTGCACTAGCCGCCTCAGCGGCTTTTCGCTGTCAGAAGCAGGTTCAACCCTGCAAAACCCGTTACCCCTTCAACCCCCCAGCCGACAAACCTGATACAATATAGCGATAAAAGAGCAGCGAAAGGATCAGCGGCGGGAGGCTGGCAATAAAGCCGCCCGTGACCAACATACCCCAGTTGACGCTGTGGCGACCGATAAATTCGGCGAGCGCCACAGGCACCGTTTTGGAGGCATAGGTCGACGTAAAGATTAGGGCAAAAAAGAATTCGTCCCAGGCGTTGAGCAGGGTAAACATGCTGGTCGCGCCCAACCCTGGCGCAGCCAAGGGCAGCGCAATGCGGAGAAATGCTTGGAAGCGACTTGCGCCATCTATACGCGCCGCTTCCTCTAATTCAGCAGGCACACTCTGAAAATAGCTGGCCATGATCCAGACCACAAAGGGAATGCTAAAGGTCGAATAGGCCAGGATCAGCGCCGCAATCGTATCCAGCAGACCCGCTGCCTTGAACATACGAAAGAGGGGAATGATCAGCGAAATCGGCGGCAGCAACTGTGTACCAAGGACTGTCAACAGCAACGCCTGTTTGTTGGGAATATTGAAGCGAGCAAAGGCATAGGCCGCCATTGTGCCAAACAGCATCGCCACCGCGGTGGCCCCCACGCTCACATAGACGCTGTTGCGTAGTGCCAGTAGAAAGGTCGAATCGCCGCTATTCTCGCCAAAGGCGGCTGGTTTGAAGATGTCACGATAATTGCTGAAGGTGACCGATTCAGGCACAAGTTGCGGCGGCACGCGCAAGAGACTGGACTGCGTTTGGATCGTGCTCAGGAGTAGCCAGAGCATTGGCGTCAGGGTGAAGAGCAGATAGGCAATTAGCAACGTGTTGCGCAGCCAAGGTGTCAACAACTCACCATGTGGTGAAGATTTCATCGGATTTTTTATCCTCATCGCTAAACTTCATCGCTAAACTTCATCACTCCGCAACAGACGCATGTAAATGACAATCAATACCAGCATAAAGGCGGTGATCAACCAGGAGACCGCCGCGCCATAGCCAAAGAAGAGATAGCGAAAGGCTTGATCATAGGCGTAGAAGGAGATCACTTTGGTGCTGTCGGCGGGGCCGCCATTGCCGGTGAGAACGTAGATAATATCAAAGACTTTGAAGGCACCTATTGTGCGCAGGGCCACCGACACCAGGATCACCGGACGCAGCAGCGGCAGGGTAATCCTGGTGAATTTTTGCCAACGTGTTGCGCCATCGACACCCGCCGCCTCATAAAGGTCAACGGCGATTGGCTGCAACCCAGCTAGCAAGAGGAGTGTCATATTCGGCACTGTCTTCCAGACATCGGCCAGAATGATCACATTCATCGTCCAGAAGGTGTCGCTGAGCCACGCTTTGGGCGCGGCCAAAATGCCCACATCGACGAGGATCATATTGGCCACCCCGTAGGTCGGGTTGAGGATCCACGCCCAGAGGACGCCGTTGCTAATTGTCAACAGCGCCCAGGGCGCGATCATGGCCAAGCGGGCCAAGAGCCGGCCACGAAATGCTTCGTTGAGGAGAACGGCAAAGAGCAACCCCAACGCCAATTCGATCACCACCGAGATGATCGTAAAATAGAGCGTACGCTCGATTGCATACCAAAAGCTGGGCTGATGGAAGGCATAGAGATAGTTGCCAACCCCCACAAAGGGTTGCCCTTGCTCGGGATTGGCCAGATTGACGCGATAGAGGCTGAGCACAAACGAATCGACCAGGGGATAGGCCACGACCAGGAGCAAGACAATCGCCATGGGTGCCAGCAGAAAGAGCCCGAGGGCACGTTCCGATAGTTCGCCACGGCGGATCGGTTTATCGGTTGTGGCGTGGTGTGCTGTCATCTTGTCATCTTGTCCTTCTGTCAGCTTGTGATACTGTTGGCCTACCTTACGGAGTGGGATTTAAATCCCCTCCTGACAGCGAGAAGCCGCCTCAGCGGCTGGGAAGCGCCTCGGGAGCCCTTTGGGCGCGCTTGTCGTTGTTAGAGCAGGGTTTTAACCCTGTTGTAAGGTAGGCCAACAGCATCAGCTTGTCAGCTTGTCACTATTACGGTGCGTTGCTCGCCTTGTTTACCTCATCTACCGCGGCATCCATGGCGTCTTTGGGGGACATCTTTTGCAACAATGCCTCGTGTAGATAGCGCTGGATGATATCTGACTTTTGGGCATAACCGGGGACCTGTGGTCGCACAGCCAAATAGTTAAACTGCTCGCCATAGAGTGCGAAATCTGGAATATCTTTGACCAAATCAGCATCGCTGTAGAGCGAACTCAGCACCGGATAGTCGCCAATGGTGAGCGCCGCTTTCTTTTGCCAGGCCGAGCTGACCATGTATTCGAACAGCTTCCAAGCGTTCTCTTTGCGTTGGGCGTTGGCCAGGATTGCCCAGCCTTCCGAGCCGTTGACGCTGGAGCTCTTGATATCCTTGCTGCCGGGCAACAAAGCGATCTTGACATTGGGCGCGGCTTGCGATTTGGCTGAGTCATTCGCTTCGGGCAGCGTGCCCTCCCAGTTGTAGGTCAGCGCATAGGTGCCCGTCTCCAACGCACGCAATACTTCGGTTTCGGTGTTTTCCAGCGAGGCGGGGTCGGCGGCTTTGTGCGTGTAGAGCAGATCGACCATCCACTGCAAGGCGTCAGTGCCGCCCATTTCGTTGAAGACGGCCTTGCCGTCGGCATCAAGGATCTGTGCGCCCTTATTTGTAAACATGATCGACACCCAATCGCAGATCATCCCCTCGGCTTGCTTCCAACTCCAGGTGGATCCCCACTGCCCCTCCTTGGTTGTCGCTTTGGCCTGCGTCACAAAGTCATCGAGTGTGGCCGGTGGTGCATCAAAGCCGGCCTCTTGGAGCAGCTTTTCGTTATAGAAGAGATGCTTGGCGCTGTTAAACCAGGGCATGCCATAGAGTTTGCCGTTGTAGGTCACGGCACTCAACGCCGACTCCGGCACATCTTTCTTGATGGCGTCGGTAATCTCGCTGCTAATGTCTTCCACCCAGCCGGCGCTGGCAAATTGGGCCGTCCAGATGGTATCCATCTCGACTACATCGACATCCGCTCCGCCCTCCACCGAAGTGGTAATCTTGTTGAGCAGGTCGTTGTACGAGACCTGGGTTTGGTTGACTTTGATGCCGGTGGCCGTCTCAAACTCTTTGATCAGCGGCTGATGGGTATTCTGTGAATCGGTCCACAGAAAATTGACGACTTGGTCACCTGCTGCCGCAGGGGCTGCTGCGCTACCGGCGGCTGGCGTTGGGGCAACGCTAGGAGCACAGGCGGCAAGCAGGGCCGCCCCACTGGCAAAACCGACCGCTTGCAGAAATGCACGACGACTGAGCTGGCTTCGTTCTTCGAGAGTCATGATCTTGTTTCCTTGCTCCACGCTCGGCGTGGAATATTTATTAGATGCCTGCGTGGTGCGAGGCATCAAGGCGTACCAAAGCAAACAATTTTTCAGCGATACCCACACGCCCGGTTATCGTCGTTGTGGGCAACCAGCCTCACTGCACAATCTTGCCATCGGCATCGACCAGCACCACCTTCTCAATCTTCTCCAACTGTGGCTGCAACACGCTGGCATCGCCCACGACGACGATAATCGGGTGTGCGGCATCAATATATTTCTTGGCCGCGGCTTGGGCCTGGGTGACGGTGACAGCTTGCAGCTTGGCTGCGTAGTCGTTCAGTTCGCTGATCGGAACACCAGTTAGGTAGCGGCTCGCCAGTTGATTGGCAAAGTCGCTGGGCTGTTCTAAAGAGAGCGCAAAGCCGCCTTCCAACATGCCCTTGGCATCGGCCAACTCTTGGTCGCTCAGCGGTTGCTCCTGCATCCCCTTTAGCTCTTTTAGGATTTCGGCCACAGCGTCGCCCCCATGATCTTGATTCACATTACCGATGACACGGAAGCTGCCGACATCGCTGGGCTGCGCAAAGCGGCTATAGACCCCATAGGTGTAGCCTTTTTCCTCACGCAGATTGGTAAAGAGCCGTGACGAAGTGCCGCCTCCCAGCACCGCATTGTCGATGAGCAAGGCGTAACGGTCCGGGCTGCGGGCGTCGATGGCACGATTGCCGACCTGTACAGTCGCCTGCTGCGATTCAGGGCGGTCGACGAGATAGATAACGCTCGTATCGCCAACGGTGGCTTTGGGGTATTTTTTGAAATCGGGCACGTCGCCGGCGGCCCAAGTACCCAACGCATCCTCGGTCATCTTCTGCGCCTGATCAGCGTCGATGTCACCCACGATCACCAGCAACGCGTTATTGGGTTTATAATAGGTTTGATAGAAGTTGATCACATCGTCCCGCGTGAGGGCGGTGACGGTCGCCGGCGTGGTGATGTAGCCATAGGGGTGGCCGCCATAGGCAATACGCCCAAACTGCCGGTTGGCCATGCTGCTGGGGTTGATGGCGTCTTGCTGCAAAAAGGTGAGCGTCTGGCTCTTCTCCACCGCAAATTCTTCTTGGGGGAAATTGGCATGTTGCGCCAAGTCGCTCAGCAGATCATAAGCCAACGTCGCATTGGGCGTTGGCGCATCAACCGAGAGCGTCGTCCATTCCAGTCCGGCGCTGCTCCCCACCGCGCCACCGACCGCCTCAATGCTTTGGGCAATCTCGGTGGCGCTGCGCGTTGCGGTGCCTTTGGGAATCAGGTCGGCCATAAAGTCCGCAATCCCTTGTTGCTCGGCAGAGGCGGCGGTATTGGAGCCACCCACAAAGAGGTCAAGATGCACCGTGGGTGTTTCATGCTGCTCGACAAAGATGACATTCAACCCATTATCCAGTTTGAAGCTTTTGAAAGGAGGCAGATTGGTCTGCAACTCGCCCAACGTTGCGGGCACGGTCGTCGTGGTCACTACGCCGGTGGGCAGCGCGCTGATAAGTGTCGCGGAGAGCGTGGTGGTGGCTGGGCCAATGCCAGTGGCCGCGGCCACCGCAATCGGCTTGACCAATTCACCCGGATAGACTGCCAATGTCTGCGCCCCAGTCGGCTGTGTGATCTGCACATTGATGGGGCGAGCACAGAGATAGATCTGTGCCACCCGCTGGATATCGGCCAGGGTCACTGCCTGATAGCGCGCCAACTCCTGACCGATGCTACTGGGATCGCCAAAGGTCAAGGTTGCATCCTGAAGCCATTCGGCCGTATCTTGCACCGAATTGCGAAAACTGGTGATCGTGCTGATCAACTGCTGCTGTTGGACGCGCGCCAGCTCTTCGGTGGTGACATCGCCGTTGCGCACGCGTGCGAATTCATCATCAAGCAGCTTGCGCAGGCTCTCCACTTTGTCCCCCTGGTTGGCATAGACGGCGGCATAAAGGACACTGGCTCCCTGATAATCAGTGAGCCCTGCCGAGGCACTGGCCGCTAATCCTTTGCGTAGAATATCTTGTTGAAAGCGGCTGCTGTCACCACTGCTCAAAATATCGGTGAGTAACTTGACGGGGTAGAAATCGGGGGCACCGCGCACTGGTCCAGCCACGCTAATGGCATAGCGCGGAATCGCCACCTTGGGGTCCACCAGCGTCTCGGTGGTACCAACCTGGCAGCCGCTGCTCTTGTCCACGGCGGTGGCCGGAAACGCAGTGGGATAGGGATAGCGATCCACCGTCTGTACCACGGCAGGACCGGCGGGGATATCACTGTAATAGGCTTGAATCAACGCCTGGGTCTGCGCCACATCAATATCACCGACAATGACAAGCGTGGCGTTATTGGGTCGATAGTAGGTCGCATGAAACTCTTGCACTTCCTGCAAGGTGGCGGCGTTGAGGTCATCGACATTGCCGATGACGGGCAGCTCATAGGGCGCATAGCCCTGGAGCGGCTGGGTAAAGAGGCGTAGATTGGCCTCACCAAAGGGTGAATTGGCGATGCGCTGATTGTATTCCTGAATCACCACCTGGCGCTGGGGTTGAAAGTTGGCATCGGTTACGGCCAGAGCCGCCATGCGATCGCTCTCCATCCAGAGCATACGCGGCAGTTGGTTGGCCGGTATCACATCCCAAAATGCGGTTTTGTCATTTTGGGTATAGGCGTTGTTACTGGCACCGATCGACTCCAACAATTTGTCCCACTGGCCATTGGCAACGTGGGCCGAGCCTTCAAACATCATATGTTCGAAGAGATGGGCAAAGCCGGAGCGCTGCGCCGGGTCATCGGCACCACCGACATGGAACCAGGTGTCAACCGCCACGACGGGGGCCGAATGATCTTCGGCGAGAATCACGCGCAAGCCATTGCCAAGGGTATAATCTGTGAGGGGGAGTTCGTAATCTTTAAAGGCGATAGCACCGGTAGTCGTCGCCTGCCCGGCGTGCGATGGGGATTGCGCACCGGATTGAGCTAGGGCTGGTGTCACAAAAAGCGATTGGGAGAGGAGGATAAGCAAGGTCAGAAGCGATATTTTTTTCTGCATACTCTTTGTCCTATGCGAGATAGTCCTTCATGCATCAAGAGCCGTGCCAGGTTTTGCAGGGTTAAAACCCTGCGCCAACAGTGAGAAGCCGCCTCAGCGGCTAAATTCCTAGCCGCTTAGGCGGCTTCTCGCTGTTATACTGCGTTCAGAATGAGAACCGGAGTTTTGCGGACCAACGGGATCGCGTGCGTCGCACTGACCGCCAACGGCTTCCAGTCCGCTAGATGCTTCCGTCAGTGCGACGCACGCGGACCGAAACTAGGGGTTTCATTCTGATTTGAGTATAGACGGCCAATTCTATTGGCTGTTTTTAGCAAATGTCAACAGGCCCTAGTATACGATGTTTAGAGAACTGCCACACCGAGCGACCGAATAGACTATTTCTACCTAAAAGCAGGAGCTGTTACCTGACCGATCGGTAACTGCGTAAACTATGCGATCGACGGGGGATCACCCTACTCTGTCGACGGAACCACAGCAGTCGCGTGCATGATAGGATCCATCTATTGCTATTGCAAATTACAATGGGCGTACGTCGAGCGCTAGCTGACCTGGCTACTTTATGCGCTATCGAAGCGAAGATCGGCGTGCGCTCCACGCGATCGTGAGTTGCTGCTCCTCGTTTCTTCTATTATCTCACTCTTCCTGAAAAATCAACAAGTATAGCAGCGATATTCGATCAAAAACATGCCATAAAAATTGCGATTAGATCGTTTATACAAATAGACGTATCATTTAAATGGCATATATATACTCATGAGCAGCACAGAAGTAACTCATTACTCCTATAAAAAGTGTTACTTTCTGGCGCTCGTTGGTATAGGTAAGGTTGCGTTGGCACGATAGAAGGCGTGCGACCTCTGCTGATGGCGAAAGGCTAAACCTATCCAGCCGCAGCCTGAGCTTGTCGAAGGTGCAGGCGGGCTTCGACAAGCTCAGCCCTCGAGGACCTAGATAGTTACGAAAAGCCAACGTATTGTCGCCTTATATATGCCGAGATTTACCACGCTGCACGACGCGTAAAGAGCTGTACCTGGTTCCGAAAGAGAATTTTATTATGCTACAAATTCACTTGCTGGGTAGGTTCCACGTTACAACCAATGATCAATCTGTCATTGTCTTTGATGCAAGCAAGGCGCAAGAGCTCTTTGCTTATCTCCTGTTGTACCGCCTGCGTCCCCACGCGCGCGAGGTGATCCTTGATCACCTTTGGTGCGACTATACCAAGGACCAGGCACAGAAAGGATTGCGCCAAGCGCTATGGCAACTGCAAAGTACCCTGCACGCCCAGGATATGGGGTTGGCAGAGACCCTGTTGCAGGTTGATGGCCCCTGGGTACAGGTCAACCCGGCCGGCAGTTTTTGGTTGGATATCGCCGTTTTGGAAGAGAGTTACCATCTGGTAGAAGGCATTCCAGGGCGTCTGCTGACCGCTGTACAAGCACAACAGTTGACCGCAGCTGTGCAACTCTATCAAGGGGATCTTCTGGAAGGCTGCTACCAGGATTGGTGTCTCCTGGAGCGTGAACGACTGCAACATATGCTGTTGGCACTGCTAGATAAGCTATTGGATTATAACGAAATGCAAGGTGTTTATGAGACCGCCTTGACCTATGGTGAGCGGATTCTGCGCTATGACCGCGCGCGCGAGCAAACCCATCGCAAGCTGATGCGTCTCTACTGTTTGGCTGGTGACCGCACGGGTGCCCTGCGCCAATATGAAGCGTGCGTGGCGGCTTTGGCGACAGAGCTTGCGGTCAAACCGGCCAAACAGACCGAGGCGCTCTACCAAGCGATCAAAGCAGATCAGATCGAAGAATGCGCCACGTCTGAGCCAGTGGCTTCACTTCAGCCAGCACCCATCACGCCATCACTGCCGGCGCTGCTCACCCACCTACAGCAGGTCTATAGCGCCTTGCATGAATTGCAGAGCAATGTTGCCCAAGATATTGCCCTGATCGAGACATTGCTGCACGTTGCCCACTAAACTAGTACACAGCGGCCTGAGTAAGTCCATGGCAAAGTGAGACGGTCGGACAGTTGGACGGTTGGACGGTTACTGTCTCACTTATTATAGGATATTGTTGGCGAATTCGGCGATGCAGAATGAATTCTGCATCTGCTAGACAAAGCCCTGCTGAAGCAGGCTGACATTTCGGTCTAGTTTGCAACGAAGTTGAATTCGCCAACAGTATCTTATAGACACACAGGGCTCACCGTCTCACCGTCTCACCGTCTCACTGTCCGACGATTGGTTTATTGACGCCATGCTGTACTAGTCGTTCCAAAAGACAATCAAAAGACGTTCGACAGCCACTGGCCCGACACCCCTCTGCTATGATTGTTGAACCAACGGCGATTGTTTGAAAATCGAGACAAACTGGGATCTCATCCCGTTGATATCGTTTTCGCTAGAGCGCGGTTTGCTGTGCCCCAATTTCGATCAAGCGAAGGCCCGCGCGTGCCGACGCTGGAGCGTCGCACGCTATTCGACGCTCCAGCGTCGAGTGAAGAAGGTTGCAGCCGTGCCTGAACAGGAAGATCGTTCATTGTCCCACCAGTTGACCGAAGCATCCCTTACAGGACTCTTCGAAGCGAACACCCATTCGTTTGTGCTGCGGATTTGGCGAGAGGAGCCGCCGTGCCCAACCGACAAGCCGCTATGGCGTGGCCACATTACCCATGTACCTAGCGGTCAGCGCCGCTATTTTCAGGAACTCGATGATATCAATACCTTTATCACCACGTACTTACAGACAAATCTAGAGACAAATCTAGAGACAAATCTAGAGACAAAGTGATGGCCAAACGGCTGTCGGTGCTGCGTCATTTAGCGTGGTGGGATGGTCGGCAACTTCATTGTGATGATGTGAGTAACTCATGAGCCAGCTTCTCGATCAACTGCTCCTGCAATTTAGTGATCCAGCACAACTCACTGGGCTGCTGACGCCGGCTGGCGATCCGGGCCAACTGTTGCTGCGCACGCTTATCGGCGCGGTCTACGATCTGCCTTTTGCCACCCTCCACAGCGTACAGACTGTGAAGGTGCGTACTATAACGCGGCAAGTACCGTTCGTGCAGCAAGGAAGCTTGCGCGGCTCCTGGCAACAGACCATTCCCAGTTACACGCATACCGATCTGCTCCTTGAGCAACAACAATCGGTCATGCCACTTTGGGTTGACCTTTTGGTCACGCTCGATCTGACGCTGTTATTGGAGGTCGATCCCGGCGCGGTCGAATCAATCTTGACCCACGATCTCGCCGACTTTACCACGTTGGACGAATTTCGCAACCAATTTCGATTTATCGATCTGGACGCCTTTATGACCCAACATAACATTACTACCGTCGAAGAGCTAAAAGAGGCCTATCACTATTTGATCACCGAAATCAAGTTGCGTACACCGCCGGCCTTCGACCCAAATGATCTAGCCAATCAAGTGCGCTTTTCGCTGGAAGTGGCGATCTTGCTGCGCGACACCCTTGACGTGACCGAAGCCCTGCGCGCGGCCAAGTGGCTCCAACAAGTGGTGGACCAAGGGCGGGCCTATCGCCGTGAGCTATCCAATGCCGATGTACGCAGCACCTTGGCTCCACTCTTGATCTTTCCAGCCGCAGCACTCAACGGTCTGCCCTTTACCGCTAACGCGTTGCAAACCTTTTTCGCAGCTGAACATGTGCTGAGTCTCTTTGTCACGCCGGCCTAATGGTCTGTCAAATAAGTCGTAATCGGCGTAGCGAACAGCGGTTGAATAGCACGGCAGTACCGTGCGTATCGAAACGGGAGTGAAGATGCCCAATCCAAGGACGAAATCCAAGTCACCAGCAGCCCAACGTGCGGTGGTGACCACTGACGAAGCCGCGCAACCTGAAGTGGATGAGTCTGACACAGCACCTGCTATGCCAGCCTTATCAGCCGTAACCGCGCCGCTGACCCATGAACAGCGGCGACGGCTGCGCCACAAACTCATGCAGAAATATCATTGATAGGCAATGACTGTCGTACCGCGTCAGGTCTAATTTATGCAAACTGACGCAATTGCACAACCCGTTCCAGCCATTTTCTCAAGGAGCAGAACTATGACCGTTCGCTATATTCGGGTCAACCCAGTCGCCGATCTCTTTGCCCCGGCGGTGCGCGCCTATGGCAACATCGCTATTGTCGGTGTTGCCACGGCCGGTGCAGCCAATAGCCCCATCGCCTACACCAATCCGGCCGATGCCGAAGATCAATTGCGCGATGCCACCACCAAACAAGCGGTAGCCGATCACATTGCCGACCCGGTCAACAAACCGGCCGTCTTTGATCTGGCCAGCTCGATCCGCCTGGCCTTTAATCAATCGCCCGGCCCTACCCTGGTTTATGCGGTTCCGGTCGACAACGCACCCGACTGGGACAATGCGCTAAAGGCGACCGATACGCTAGATGTCCAACTGATTGTGCTCGCCAACCTGCCGCTCAACGCCGCCAACAGCGCGGCGATTGGCGTCTTGGCCAGCCATGTACAAAGTGTCTCCACCACTGGTGCTGACGGCATGGAGCGCATGGGCGTGATCATGTTAGATAAAGGGAGCACCGATACGACCGTGCTCAGCGGTGCCCTGGCCAATGAGCGGCTCGTCTACATTGCGCACAAGAGCAACGAAGATGCCGCCGCCGCGGTGGCCGGGACGATTGCCGGCTACGAACCACAGATCTCTCTGCTGCTCAAACAGGTCAGCATCGACAGCGAACCCTTTAGCGCGGCCGAAATCGAAGCGATCAATGGCTCCGAGACCTTTGACAGCGGCCCTGCCGGCAAGGGCGTCAATTGGCTGGTCGATCCGGTGCTCATCCCCGGGCGCGCCATCTACATGGGCGAAGGGTACACCGGTAACCCCGGCGGCAAGAAGTATATTGACATTGTGCGCACCATCGACGATGTCTCCTTCCGCCTCAAGGCGCAGCTGATCAAGACGATTGGCAACTTGCGCATCAGCCGCTCCGGGCTGCGCGCATTGATTGCACAGATGGAAGCGGTCCTGGAGCCTTTGGTGAACAACGAAGTGATCGAGGGTTATAACATTGTCATCCCGATCTTAACGTTGCTCGACAAAGATCCCAATACGTTGACCGCTGGACAATTGCAGCAGATCAACGATGCGCAAGCGCAACGGGTGGTCGAGGTCTTGGCCGCGGTTGATTATGCCGGTGCGATCCATCGTTTGGCAATTACGCTAAAATTTGAATAGGAGCACCCCCGCCTAGCCCTCCCCAGGCTGGGGGAGGAACTGTTCCCTCCCCAGGCTGGGGAGGGTTAGGGTGGGGTCTTTGAATAGGAGCAACCATTATGGCTGATTGGAATACTCGGCTGGAAGTCAAATTGGGCAACAATACCATCACGCCCATCTCGAACTTCACACCGACCTTTAATGTACCACACACGGTTATTCACTCGATTGAGGCGGACAACGTGGGCTATGTGCGCCAGCCTTTTACCTTTACCTTTACGATGACGGTGCCAGCGATCAACGCGTCGGTCGCCGACCTGACTGAGTTGGCCGTCAACGGGCAAGAGTTCTCGATTGCCGTTGCCGAAAAGAAGGGCACCGACTGGACCTTTAACAGCATCAAGTTTTCGCGCTGTATCATCACCTCGGCCAACCCCAGCAACGTGGTGATCGACGGCGTACCCCAAGCGAGTTTTAATTGCATGGCGCTGGCCGTTGGGCTGGAGGCATAGGCATGAATGAGGGCTTGCACACAGACGAGGGCGCGTTCCTGGGGGAAATGCCGGAGTTGGAGGTACCCGCCTTTCAGACCGGCGGCCGCGTCGAACGCACCGGCATCGCGCTGGTGCATGAGGGCGAATATATCATGCCCGTTCCCGGCAGCGAAGCGCAGATCAGTAGTGACGGCCAGGGCGATGGCGTGGTGATCAACTACTACTTCCCGGTGGAAATCGAGATCGTCGGCGCGCTCAACGAGGAGCAGATCCTCCGTGTAAGCGACTATGTTTTTGCGGAATTGACCCGTGAACTGGCGAGCAGGGTGTAAGGATGGTAGATAGGGATATCGGTAAACACGTAGACAGGGAAATCAGTAGATAGATCATCTTGTCATCTTGCCATCTTGTCAGAATATAGGAGACCCACCCATGGCCGCAGGCGCAAACACCCCCGTCCTAGTCGGGGCCGTGCCGCTCTTTTATGTACAGAGCATGAATATCAGCGAGGGCTATCGGATTGAGCGCATTGCCGGCAGCAAATTTGCTCAGGCGATTGCACCCACGACCAAGACCATTGCCATCGAAGCCATGTTAATTGGCCCCACGCGCCTGCTGCTCAAAAAGGGGCTGGAGGTGATGGCGCTGACCTCACGCCTGTTGGTGGCCGCCGCCGCACCGCTGCTGGCCGTGACCGGCATCCCCGTTGTGTCGGGGCTGACAATTAGCCTGGATATGCAGATCACCGACCTGCGCTTTAGCCAGAGCGTTCAGAAACGTGATGCGCTCGATGTGTCGATCACGCTGCAATATGTCCCGCGCTCCAGCCTGACGACGATCCTGAGCGAGGCCGCCGATCTGGCGCTGGCTGCCGGCAGCGTGGCCATTCCCAGCGGCCCCGCGCCCAACCCGATTCCGCGCACGCCGAAGACGCCGATGGGGTAAGTAGGACGGTAAGACGGTAAGACAGTAAGACAGTAGGACGGTAAGCTACTGTCCCACTGTCCCACGCAGGAGAATTTATGACGCGCAGCTATCTGCAACTCCCGATCAACGCCGACGAGGGCTTTCCGCAAGCCTTTCGCCTGAGCTTTCTGGGCAACAGCTATCAGATCGCGCTCTATGTTAACGCACTGGCGGGCGACCAACCGTTGCCGGATGACTATCTTTTTCATCTGCCCGCGCCCGACGCTTTTCTGGTGATGACGGTGCAGCGCGAGCAGCCGACTGGCAACGTCGTGATCTTGCGGCGCAAGGTGGTCTGCAACCTGGAAATTGAAGCGGCGGAATTGGCATTTCTCTTTCGCACCATCACCGTTGCCAAACGTAACTTGAATGGCATCGGCAGCTACGGCTCAACCATTATTGGAGGCATTGCCCCACGATGAGTTTTATCATCTGGTATCAGGTTGAAATTGAAGAGGAGACGTCCGCCGGTGGCCTATTGGGCGCGGCCGCAGCGTTGGTTGGTTTGGGCTTGCCGCTCAAGGTTTCCAACAGCGTCTTCAACGGTGCCTTTATTCTTGATGCCGACATCACCATCACGATGACCGGCGGCGATAACGCCGACAGCTTTGAACTGACGCTGCTCAACCTGCCAACCACCACCGCCGACCTGGTCAAACAGAAACAGGACACAGGGATGCAGTCCGACCCGCCCATGCCGCTCACAGTGAAAATTCATCTGGGCTACTTTGACGAACCGTCCACGACGACGGGGTCAACGCCGGTGATGGAGGGCAAGATCACCGCCATCAAAAGCACGATTGATGAAAGTGGGACGGCGCGCACGGTCATTACCGGTCAGGAGAAAGGCGGCTATCGGCTGCGCACCACTTGTATCGCGGCGGGCAAACCCCAGCAAACCACCGGCGACGCTTTCGTTAAAGAGATCATTGCCCAACCCGCCGGGGTGAGTGTGGCAAATGAGAGCAAATTGCCCTTATCGCTAACCAACTTCACGTTGAAAGCGGGCAATGGTCTGCAGGCCTTGCGCCAATTGACCGATATGGCCGATGTACCGTTGGTTGTACGCGACAACACGATCTACCTGGGCGCGGCGGTGGGCAGCAGCAAAGATCCGGCACCCGTGGCCTTTACCCCCGACACCAACATTGTGCGTCTGGATGAAGTCCATGAAAACGATGTCGATGCCGAGCGCTGTCCCAAGCCAACCCCCGCCCAATCAGCCCCGGCCAAGCCGCCCACGCCAACCCGCACGCGGCTCGATCTGACGGTGTTGGGCCATCCCGGTTTGCGCGTCGGTCAGGTGGTGACAGTCAAAGATCTGGCACAGGCACCGCAAGGCACTTTACGCATCGAACAGGTGACTCACCGCTTTTCCACCCGCAGCGGCTATGTCTGCGATGTCAAACTGATTGTTGCGGACGCCGGGCAACGAGCGCGCACGACGACGGGGGTGCAGAGCGTGGTCGACCGCGTCCGTGATGTGGTCGAAAGCACGCAGAGCAACCGCCCCGCGCTCGACATGGGGCAAGTCGCGACCTACACGCCAGGCAACCAGCAAAAACATCTGGCGACGCTCGATTATGGTCAGTCACCGCCGTCGGATGGGGTTGCACCCAGCGTGGAGACGCCGATAGACCACAGTGTACAGTTGCACAACAAACCCTTTGCCTCACCCTTTGCCTTTCACAAATGTGGGTTGATCGTGCCGGTCTACCCACAGATGCGGGCTCTGATCGCACACAACCGCGGGTTGGTCAACGATGCCATTGTGGCCGGCTTTCTCTGGGCGGAAAATCCGTTGCAGGAGCGCCCCAAAAATGAAGCGGGCGACTACTGGCTCTGTCTGCCCACGGCGTTGGATGGCAACGGTTTGCCCACGGGCAAAGGGGCCAACGATCTGACCGACGCCGCGGGACATCGCATCATTCAGACGAAAGCGTTCCAAATTTTTGTCGGTGATGATAAATTGTCTGCTGTTGGCGAACGCCCCACGCCACCCGATGCCAATAACCTGATCATCGAGCACCAAAGCGGCACCAAGATCACCATCGACAAGGATGGCAAGATCACGATTGAGACGAAGTCGCAAGCGCTTACTCTGACCAACGGCTCGGTATCGCTGACCCTCGATGGCGGGACGGTGGCGGTGAAGTAGGGGCACACCCTTACGGTCGCCCGTCCTGTAGGGACGCTTTGAGTTTAGGAAGAAGATCAAAGAATTTTCTCTTTGTTTCATCACATGCACCTAAAATCAGGCGTCCTTACAGAACGAATCCTTGCGTGAAAGGTAATGAATATTATGCCAAACATCTTAACCGCAGCATCCGTCTTGCAATGCATCCACGGCGGCAGCGTCAAGGTGCAAGCCAGCCAGAGCAAGCTTCAAGTGGATGGGCAGGCCGCGCTGTTGCAAAGTGATCTGCTGGCGGCCACGGTGAGCAATTGCCCCAATACCAATGCTGCCGCCGGGCAAACGCCTTGTCTCAAGGTGACCAGTATACTCAGCGGCCTCAGCACCGACCTACTGGTTGACGGGCAGCCGGTGATGTTGGAAAACGCAACGGGGTTGACCAACGCCACGCCACCGCTGCCGGTCATGTGGCAAGTGCAAGCGGCGGGGCAGACGAAATTGACGGCGCAATAAATGCAGCCCCAAGCAATTGGCTGCTAACAACGAGCAGCGCCCGCAGGCGCTGTATTCCCAGTCGCTGAGGCGACTTCTCACTGTTAGGGCGGGATTTCAATCCTGGTTAAAACAAAATTGCCTGAGCAATTTGGCAAGGCAATAAAGGATCAACTATGGACGACACAACAGCCTTTGGCTACAGCCTGCAACTAGACAACGGCGACCTGGTCATCGAGCACAATCAATTGCGTACCGTGGCCGGCAAGCCCAACCTGATCCAGGCGTTGACGCTGCGCGTGCTCACGCCCTATGGCTCGGATCAATTTAACACGACCTATGGGCTCGATGTCAGCCAAGCCTTTACTCAGCCCAATGGCCTGAGCATGGTCAGGGAGTTGATCAAGCTCAACCTGGTACGCACCTTAGGCACCGACCCGCGGGTTGATGATATCACCACTATCGTTTTCGACGATGACCCGGCCTATCTGGCGGCGCATCCCGAAATCGATCCGCAAATGCTGATCGACCAGCACCATCGTCGCCTCTGGCAAGTCGAAGTTACCCTCACCACCGCCCAGAGTCAACCGGTGACGTTGCCGGTAGCGGTGGGGGTTTAGTGAATGGTAAATTGTAAATGGTAAATGGTGAATGGTGAATGGTAAACGATCGTCAGACCGGAATCACTTTACCATTCGTAATTGACCACTCACCATTTACCATTCAGGAGTATGCACAATGGCCGATTACGGCGTAACCGATAGCGGATTCAATCTCAAAAGCTTTGATGCTATTCTGACGGACAGCAAGACGCGCGCGCAGCAGATCTTTGGTGCGACCATCGACCTGACCACTACCAGTCCACTGCGCAAAATTTTAGAGGTGACCAGCGCCGAGGATAGCGAACTGTGGAAGTGGATGGAGAATCTCTACTACAGCAACTTTGTCTCGACTGCGCTCGGCGACAACCTCGATCTGCTCGGCCAGGATGTCGGTGTGACGCGCCATTGGCTCTTTGCTGCCGGCACGATCACGGTGAAGATCGCCGGCGCTGCCCCCGGGCGCACCTATCTCCTGCCCGCCGGTACCATCGTTGTGACGGCGACGCCGGGGCAGAGCTTCTACACCACGGCTGCCGTCACCCTGAACGCGACGACACCACAGGCCACTGTTGCCGTCCAGGCGTTTGACCGTGGCCCTGCCAACAACATTGCGGCCGGTGCGCTTATCGGCATTGATCCGGTCTATCAGCAGCTCTATCTGAGCAACTATGGCGCGGCGACGCTCACGGTGCAAAACACGCAATCATTTACTGGCGGCGAGCTCTTTGAGAGTGACGATGACTATCGCAGCCGCCTGCTGGGCTTGCCGCGCAACCTGTGGACACTGGAAAGTGTACGCCGCGCCGTGCTCGACCTCAACGGTGTGATCGACGTGCTGCTCTTTGATCCCCTGGGCGGTGTCGATGTGTCGCAAAGCTACTTCAATCTGTTTGACTTTAACCAACGACTCTTCAGCAGCGAGCGCAGCGTGGGTGATGCCTACTTTTTTGACATTGTCGTCGCCCACGAATTCGCCTGGCCCTGGCACACCACCGGCAGCGTCCCCGGCATCTTTGAACGGGTCAGCGCCGCCGTCGATCAGGTGCGTCCGCTTGGCATCTATCCCAACATTATCGAAGCCGACCACATTAACGTCGGTGTGCGCGCCACCGTCTACATCCAAGGAGGTTATGACCAGCAGGCGGTGCTGGCATCGATCAAGCAGCGGCTGGCCAACGACATCGGTGCGCTCAAACTGGGGTCGAATGTGCTCTATTCGCAGGTGATGTGCGCCTTTGCCGACCAACCGGGCGTGGTCGATGTGCAACAGTTGCATTTGCGCCGCTGTCCGCCCGCCTTTGGTCGCATCACCTTTGGCGCGGTGCCCTATCAGACGCTGGTTATCGAAGCCGCCATCGGCGACAATTTGGCGATGGGCGCAACCGAGTTGGCCGTCTTTAGCACGGATAGTGATCTGATTGACTTTGCAGTGGTGATCCAATGAGCACCTTTCAACACACAGTGGTGATCCAATGAGCACCTTTCAACCTTTGGCCGCCGTCACCCAGATGACTCAGCGCCTCACCACGCCCTTTCGCCGCGGTGCCGACACCTTGCCCGTGACCCTGGTGGCCGGCGGCAGCGCGACCCAAAGCATAGTCGCGCCCTATGATTTTCTGGAGCACCGCGCGTTGTACAATGCTCTACCCGCGCCGCGCTATATTTTGATCCTACAACGCGATCTGCCGGTGACAACCACCGTGCAGATCGACTATGTCGCCCACCTCGGTGGCCCGCCCCAACCACCAATTCGGCTCACCATTCCCGCCGCGTCAATGGCCGGCACCTCGCTTGTGCTCGACCTGGGCGTCAATGAAGGAGCGGCGACGCGGCTGACCCGGCTGACGATGACCCCCGCTGCGCCCGACGGCGAGGCCGCTCATTGGTGGCGCTTGACCGCGCTGCTTGGCAACATGGCCAAACTGCTTTGGGTGCTCGGCTGGGAGCGCGATCAGATCCGGCGACAGTTGGTGCGCACCACCGCGCAACGCCAACTGAGCAATGCCCTGGGGCTGAGCCTCGACTTGATCGGCTATGATCTGGGCATCCCGCGCTTTCCGCCGCTGCCCTACTCCTTTGATGTCGAGAGCATTGCGCTCTACCATCTCAACGACGCAGCGGGGGCCAACCCGGCGGTGGAAGATCTGATTGGGCGTTATCCAGGCCAGCCGGGGCATGATGGCACATTGCTCGGTGCGGTTACGGTGGGCGTGTCGGCGCGCTTTGGCAATGGCTTTGCCTTTCTAGCCCCCAACGCCGCCGTAGAGATTGCCGATGATAGTGCCTTTGCCCTGCCTGCTGGCCAAAGTTTTACGGCCGAATGTTTTGTGCAGCCATTGCGCAGCGCGCCCGATGGCCATCTCTTGAGTAAACATCCCGACCCCGCCACTGATCAGGCGGGATGGGCGCTGAGCGTGGGCGACTTTGGGCGCGGGCTACCCCGCAACCCACGTTGGCTGCTCAGCGACGGTGCCAATCCGCCGCTCGCGCTCTTTGCCGATCTCTCGCTGGCCACCGACCGCTTTACCCATTTGGCCGGGGTGATCGACCGTCAACAGGGATTGGCACTGCTCTATCTGGATGGCCAGATTGTGGCGCGCGCGCCACTTGGCGGCTTACAAGCACTTAGCAACAGCGCGCCGGTGCAAATTGGTCATGCCACAGCCGCGCTGCTGGGCGTGGTCGAAGAGGTGCGCCTTTCCAACGTGGCGCGCAGCGACTTTCACCCGGTGTTGGGCGAGAGCGATGCAAGCTATCGCCAACGGCTGCGCTTTTTCCGCCGCTGGGTGCTGCCGACGCCCACTAACCTGTCGGCACTCTTGAACGAAGCGATTGGGTCTGTCAATGGCGATCCAAACCCGCTGCTCGTCAACGAGGTCAACACCCACATCGCGGGTGGCGCGCAGACCATCACCATCAATCCGGCGGCCCTGCTGCCCGGCGAATGTATGGATGCCTCAGGCAATCGCCGCGTCACCGAGGGTACAACCAGCGGCCGCGCGGTCGACGAACGCTATTTTGACCCGCTCTATTTGATCACGCACAACGACCCGCGTGTGATCTACACGCCACCTGCGCCGCGTGTCTTGCCGCCTAACGAAGCGCCGCCCGATTCACACAAGATGCAACTGGTGGTGGAACGGGCGCTCAATCGGCTGCTCGACCTGACTGCAGCGGAAGCCGGCACCGGTAAGGTAACCATCCAGAGCGCCTTTGACCCGCGCGCCACGGACCTACGCGCCACCGGGCGTGGTCTGCTCTTTACGCACACGACGATTGGTCTGGGCCGTTTGGCAGCGTTGGCGCAACGGGCCGCCTTTGACTTTGTCTGCTATCGAGGCGATCTGGGTATGGTCTATGCTTCCTGTGCACTGGATGAATATGTCGAGATTGTAGCAACGCCCGCGCCCGGTTTCACGGGACGGGATGCGCTGGTTGGCGACACCGTAACCTTGACTGTGCGACCATCCTTGCCCAGCGACACCACTTACCGTTGGCTGACGATTGCCTGTGGGGTAGGCACGGGGATCTTCAGTGGCGCGCTGACCAGTGCGCAAACCAAGCTTTTGATCACCGCGGCGGGCGACTTGACAGTGAAGGTCGATGTGACGCGGCGGCGCAACACCGTGGCCGCCACCCGCATTTTGCACATCGGCCTCAAGGATCTGGCCAACAACAGCACCGTCGGCAGCGATGGCACGCTTGGCGTGACAGAGAGCGTGGCCGGTGCGGTCGATGGCTATTTTCACCCGGCATTTTTAGTGAATCACAATGATGCAAGAGCAACCTATAATGGCGCTGATCCCAATCACCATCTCATGCGGGCAACGGTGGCCTCCCGACTGAATCGATTGCTCGACCTGCTTGATGCCGGTGGGAGCGGCGGCAAGTTACAGATTAGCAGTGCCGTTGATCCTGCCACCGATCTCACCGCCGTCGGGCGCGGCCTGACGATGCGTCATCCCACTTTATCAGCGGGGCAGTTGGCGACCTTGGCCTTTGCCGCCGGTTTCACCTTTGTGCAACGGCAAGACCCCAACGTGATCATTCGCCAGGCCGCGGGCGACTTGATCGCCATCAGCGGCCCGCAACAGGTGGATGAAGGCGGTGCGATCACGCTGACATCCACGGTGAAGGCAAGCGATCTTGGCCCGGCGGTGCGGCTGCAATGGACGGTGAGCGCGGCCGGTCAAGCACAGGCGCGGCTCAATAGTATCACCTTGCCCACGGTCACGCTGCAAGGGGTGCTGGCGGGGCAGGTGCGGGTGGCCGCCCTTTATCTGATCGGCGACAACCCCGCACCCTACACTTTCGAGGTGCGCCTCAACCCAACGCTGGAAGCGGCCAACGCCATCATCCGCAAGGAGCAATATGACCTGGTGATGAACATCCTCAACGCCTTCCACCCCATCGGCGTCGAGGTGATGACACAGCCGCTGCGCCAACAGGTGGTTGAGTTGCAGGGTAGCATTCTGGATATTAATCCCAACTACACCTATCCCAACTTCCGGGTGCGCGGGCCGGCACCGCGGCCGCGAGGGTAAGTCGAGCCCGGAGACGTGAAACAAGAAAATTGTAAATGGTAAATGGTGAATAATGAATGATAAATGGTAAATGACCGTCTGGCCGGAATCACTTTACCATTCGCAATTCACCCTTTACCATTCACCGTTCCTAGAGGAGCAGAACAGATGGCAAACATAACCTACACCCGCCACTTTCAACACACCGATTGGCAGGACAATGTCGATCGCGTGCAGGCGGGCGGGCCGACCGGCTTTAACCAACATTTTCACGATATCGAGGGCGATTTTGATGCGCTGGCCCAGGTGGTGAACCAAATCAACGCGGCGCTGCTTGCCCTCGGCCAGGCGCCACCCGCCACGGCCACGCAGCTCACGATCACCCCGGCGCTGGTGGCGGCGTCGAGCACCGGCTGGCAAGGGGGCCTGGGGGTCGTCTCCAAACCAGCCAATCAGACCAGTGCCTGGGGCGCAATGTCAGTTGATTTGCCGAGCGGTGTCGTGATCCAATCCTTCCGCGCCACGGGGCGCAATACTGGTGCAGGCAGTCTGCGCATCGCCTTACAACGGCAAGGGGTGGTCCTCGGCACACCGTCGGAGCGCATCGTTGGTCTGGATAACATCAGTGGCGATCCCTTTGATCAAAACGGCGCGGCCAACGCGGCGGCGGCGACGGTCAACAATCAGCAGTTCAAATACTTTATCACCGCGCAGTTGGACAATGCCGGCGCGGCGGACACGGTGGTGCTTAACGCGTTTCAGATTACTTATTTGCAGTCGTGACAGGATACTACAGCGAATTCAGAAAACGACAGATTTTCTGTTCAGCAAGCGTAACTGCTCAGGCGTCCCCTGAGCTTGTCGAAGGGGGCACTGGGCTTCGACAAGCTCAGCCCGCGCGAGCCTAAGTAGTTACGACAAGCCAACCCATCCGTTCCTGTCTGAATCCGTTGTAGTCTTGCTTTTATCACTAGGAGAAACTCATCATGCCATGTGTTAACGTTAGCAGTGGTCCGCTTGTTATCAAATACAAGAGCAGTGACACCGGTACCCGCCCGATTGACCCTTGTGGTGGTCCCAACCCCTTTTGGGTCAGCCCATCGCTCTGGCTGGAACACCCCAGTGACAGCACCATCGACGAGGCGACGACCAAGGTGAATGTGGCGACAACGCTCAAGGTGCTGGTTCACAACATGGGCGCCCAGCCGGTCAGCAATGTCAATGTCGAGGCCTATATTAGCGATTTTACGGCAGGGGTGAGTCCCGCTTCGGCCATTCCAGGCACGGGGAAATTTACCGGCTTTGTCAGCACGATTGGTACTGGGGGAGGCAATTCCGCGGTCGTCGCCTGTACACCAGTCTGGACACCCACCGCGGCCCAACTCACGATTAACGGCGGCCATGTCTGTATGTTTGCCAACTGCTTTTCCGACACCGATGGCCAATCGGTCGATAGCATCGCGGTCGATCCGGTGACCCATTCGCTGCCCTTCTGTTGCGATTCGCACCTGGCTCAACGCAACATTCGCATTGTGGCTGCCTCGCAAGGGCAAGGGCTAAAGAATATTCGGTTTGACATGCTGGTGGCTAACCCCAGTCTGGAATTCGCCACAACGGTGACCCCGATCATTAACCGAGTCGTTGGCGCGGCGGCGATCACCAAGAATGAGCGTTGGATGTTGCAGACCAGCCCCCTCATTCAAACGGTCAAGATCAATGGGCTGAATCGCTTTGTGCTGGCGAACCAGGGGCAGATCTTCTTTACCTCGCGTGGTGCCGAACGCAAAAGCACATTGACACCGGAAGATGTGGTGCTCATCGGCCGCTCGCGCTTCCGCCGTTTTGATACCCGCTTCGCCGTCGATGACCTCGGAGAAGCCCCTGATCTGCGGATTCCGCTGGAGCCGCGCGAGAGCAAAACGGTCGGGGTGAATCTACAGTTGAATGATGGCGAAAAAGTTGGCTCGACCCACACCTTTGATGTCGCCCAGACGACCGCCGATGGCACCGTCATCGGTGGTGTGCGCGTGTTGGTGCTTGTCGTGCCGTGAGTGACAGCAGTCCAACTATTATCAAAAGCTGGACTGCTTACCGAATCAACCCATGACTCAGATCAATTGCCACCTTCCCATTAAGCTGCGCATCGTCGGCGAACTGAGCGATGCGCAGCTTGAACAATTGGGGCAAACGCTGGTGCGCACCCTGCAAGCGCGCTTGGCCTTTGCCGAGCGCACGATCGCGGCGCGCTACAATCTTGTTGATTGGGCGGGTGAAAGCGTAGTGCGCGAGGCCTATGATCCGGCCTACGCCGATCTCAATGGCGCGGCTTATCAAATCCCCTCTTTTGATGGTCAGGGTCAACGGGTGAGCATGCGGCTGGCGGAACCGGCCCCCAAAGGCGTGCGCCCCTGGATTATCCGCAAGGCGATCAACTTCCACGCCAGCGTCGGTGAATTTCTCGATTTTGTCGAAGCGTTGGTGCCCGGTCGCACGCTGGATGACAAGGTGCTCTACATTGATATTTTTGGCCAACTGCGCTGGGTCTCGCTCTGGCTGGTGCAGGTCAACCAGGATTACACCCTCGCTGATTTAGAGGAGGTGCTGTTTACGCGGGCCATGCAGTTGAGCAAGGTACGTGACAACCAGATCATGGCCTATGGGTTGGGTACAACGGAGACCATTCGCCAACAGCTGATCGACCTCGATGCAGACAACCGCGTGCGCAATGAGATTCCCGAGATGATCCGCCGCAATGCTGGGCGCATCAACGGCTCCGGCCCCTATAGCGACATCTATGCTGGTGGGTGGGTGCTCTTTGCGAGCATGGTCCTGCCCAAGATTACTTTGATCGATGTGGCGACGCCGGGGCTACCGCTTCAAGTGGCGCTCAAACTGCGCGACCTTGATTTCCTCGTCCCTGCGTCCCTCTTTGAACAGAACTTTGGCCTCGCCTGGGCGGACTATGTGCAAGAATGGGGCAACAGCGCGGTGACCTTGCGTCTGCAACCGGTGACTGTCGCCAAGAAGGTGCATCAACTGGCGCTGCAATATCTGACCGAACAGATGGTGCTGCAAGCGTTGCGCAATGAACGGGGCGCGCCCGCCGCGTCCGACACCTACTTTGGCCGCCTTTTTGTGCTCAACCGCGCCGCACTTAACAAATTCCCCCCAGCCGCGCGCGGCCAGGTTGATGGGTTGACTGATGAGGCTACACGCCGCCTTGATGAACTGGCGGTGGCTGGTGATCTGTCGCCCAATTGGAAGGCTGTCTTTGCCGCTGTCGTCTTGACCGTCGATGCGGAGTCACTCGGCGCGGCGCGCTACCACCCGGAGGCACGCCGCTTGCTGCCGTTGCTGCTGGCTAAGCTGAGTGGCGATGCCAGTGACTCCGACTGGCATCGTGATCTGTTACGTTTCTTGCGCGACAACTTCGGTGCCAATCCACCAACCACGCGCCCGGAGGGTGGTTCGGTCTTTGAATATCTATTGGTCGAATTGGAAAGCCACGGCCAACTCAATCTGCTCTTTGACAAGGTGGAAGCCTCTGGTCACTTTGGCTTGCAACATCTGCTGGTGCAACTGGCGCTGAGCACGAGCTATGCCGCTAACGCACGAGTGCAACAAGCCTATCAACGGCTCAACGTGCGCTACAACACCGGCTGGGAGCACACCTATCGCATCAAGGAGCAGGAGATCTGGCTGAAGCAAGATCCCGATCAAGTGGTGCGTCGCGGTGACATTATCGCCGAAGCCAACTCGATCTATTCGCTCTTCAAGGATGAGAAGCGGCTCAAGGAAGCCAGCATCCCCAAAATGCGCAAAGCGTTGGAGGCGGAAGGGCAAGAGTTGCTCAAGCGCATTCTGCTCGGTCAGGACCAGAAGCAATATAGCGATGAAGAATTTGCGCTGGCCGCCTTTAACGAGGTGCGCAAAAACGCCCAGAAATATAACATCAGCAACGACGACTTTGAGACGGTGACCATTGAACGCAGCGCGCGCCTGCTTGGCATCGAAGTGCGCGTGGAAGAGGCGCTAGAAAATATCTACGTCACCTACGAATTTGTCGAGCGGGTCAAGGGCAAGCCCTGGTCGAGCGCAGAGACGGTGCCCAACAGCAAGCGTACCCAGTTTATTGGTGCCTTTGGCGGCAGGGTCGGCGAAGGCTTTGAGCAGATGCTCTGGTTCTGGGAGTATAACAAAGCTGCCGTCGTTATACAGTATTTTGCAATTGGTGTCTCCGTGCTGGCCGTGATTGCCGTGGCTTGGGAAGTGGGCATCATCGCCGGCGCGGTGGAGTTGGCTGGGGGCGGCTGGGCAGTCGGTATCTCGATCGGCATCTCCGAGCTTTTCTTTGCCTATCGCATTATCTTCAAAGGTGAGGAATTTACCTGGCGCGGCTTCTTTACTGCGGCGTTGGATGGTTATCTGGCCGCGCTCACCTTCCGCGGCGCGGGCATTTTGGGGCGCGGACTGGCTGGACGGATTGGCACCGATTCGGTTACCAGCATTGTCATTGGATGGATTGGCGAGAAGCTGACCGTTGGTATTGTGGGTGGTGCGGCAACGGGGGCGCTCCTCACCTTTAGCCACGACCTGATCAACATCGCCACCGGCACCGGTGGTTGGTCGAGCGCCAGTCAATATGTGGAGCACATGGAAGATGGTGCCGTCTTTGGGGTGCTGATCGAACTCTTTGTCGGCGCGGTGGGGCCGTTGGCGCGCGTGACTGGGCGCAGCGCGCTGGAGACCGGCACCGAAGCGATCCAGGCAATCCGTGAAGGGCGGCTCTCCGGTCTGCGTTGGATGATCGAAGCGACCGAAGCGTTAGGCAACATGCGGCGTGGGCTGGCCAACGCGTTGGAGAATGGTTCGGTTGAGAATGTGGTCAACGCCTTTCGCGAGCGCATTACGCGCATCACCCAAGGGGTCAGCAATGAGTACCGCCTGGCGATCTTCCGCCGCGTGCTTGATCTCAACCCGGCGACGTTGACGCGTGAGTCGTTAGATGGCTTGGAGCGGCTGCTCAGTTCCTCGCGGGGCGAGCTAAGCAACGAAAGTGTGCTGGCGCTGCTCAACAATCTGAACACCAGCCAACTGCGCAATCTGCTCGAGGTGATGGGCCGGCTGGAAAGCGGTGTCGTCAAGGAGCTGGCGCGCACCAATCAGCTTGCCACACTGGTGACCACCGATCTGCGCGCCGCGCGCGCCGCCTTTCCAGCGCAAGAACAGGCGCTGATCGGCATTGCCGCCAAGCTGCGTTCGCAAGGGCTGGGCAATCGGCTACCCGTCATTGATGGCGTGGTGCAGCAGCCGCGCATCCAGGGCTTTGGCGATTGGCTGGCGGAATCGGCTGGTCGCGAAGCGCCGCGCATGGTGGATAAGATCAACGAACTGGCCGAGGCACAACGGCTGCTGCAAGCCCACATCCATGAACCCAACGTGATCGTGCGCATTGGCCAGGATGCCAAGACCGCCGGGCGCTCTTTTGACATTACCGTGGAGCGGCAGATCCCCGGTGGCGGCACCGAAGTTTTGCGCCACACCGAGGTCTACACGCCGGAAGGAGCAATAGAACGGGGGCGCAACCTGATCAGTGGCATTGCCCACGCCGCCGAAAAGATCCCCAAAGGGGTGCGCGATGGCAGCGTGCCCGTGCCCACCGGTTCGCAAGAAGGGACGATTGCGGTACAGTGGCCGCCGCCAACTGCGCGCCTGGGAGGCGATGCCGAAATGGTCTACAATGCTGATGGTACCTATACACGCCGCTCGATTGCCGATCCGACCGTGACGCGCGGGCGTCCGGGCAATCTATTGAACGACACAGTAGCCGAATTGAATCGCACCGTTTATGATAATCCGGTCGAATTTGTGCAACGCCTGACGGTGCTCGATCAAAATGGCCGTGCGATCTTTGAACTGACGAACACAACACCGGGTGCACGTCCTGCTACCTGGACATGGAGACCCTTGTAGTAATTACAAATGGTAAATGGTGAATTATGAATGGTAAATTGATGCCCGCAAGACGGTCATTCACCATTCACCGTTCACCGTTCACCATTTACCATTGCAGTTTATCTGCGTTAGGGTGTAGCAACTGATGAATCAATGGACAAATCTACCTGCACCGGGGAAATGCTGGCAGTTGCTGCGACTTGTGCAAAGCGAAATAGATTACAAGGAGCCGGGCGCGCTGGCGTTGGCAGCGTGCACCACGCTCTGGCCAGTGGTGCAGCCCTTGTCGGTGACGCTAGAAATGGCGGCGCGCACCGTGGAATGGCCCTACATCGAGACGGCGATTCCGCTGCCCGCGCCCACCTGGCACCTACGTGAGACCCATAGCCCAGCGACGGTGGCGGTGGCGGCGCGCGTGCAACGGAGCGGTCACCGCGAGGAGAGGACTGCCGCGCTGACAGTAGAGCGGCTCGCACAACTCCTTACCGACGCCCACGCGCAGGAAGTAGAGGAGGGCTATCTACCAACGCTCTACGCGCTGGAATTACATTACACCCGCGCACGCGTGCTCGATGAGCAGGCCGCGCTGGTCGAAGTAACCTATGGGCCGGAAACCTACGCCATTCCGGTCGAGCGCCGCGCCGATGGGCTGTGGGTGGCGGGACCGGTGCGTGATACCATGCTCAACCCGCCGATCAAGGTGACGCTGGAGAACAATGATGGCCGGTTGACGTTGACGGTCTGTGCCGGTTGGTCGCCGTGGGTGGGCAGCGGCATGGCGGAAGCGGCGCTGTTGGATTCCTGTGTGCAGGCACTTGTTGACCAGGGGTGGGCGGAATGAGAAGCATCTATCACCTGCCCGACCAGATTGACTTTCCCGAAGGGCTGACCAGCGATCAGCGGTTACGCTTACAAAGGGTGCTCGTGACCTCAATCCGCCGCGCCACCCAAGCCCGCGCCAACAGTGGGCAGATTGCCGACAACAGTGCGGACCAACCTTCTCTGCGCGAGGAGTTCAGCGCGCAACGGCTCACGCCTAATGGCAACGGCTACGCCCTGCCCAGCTATGACGACGGCGGCGCGCCCAAGGCGCTCCCGCTCAAGCAGGCGGCCGCGACCGCCACGCCACGCCCGCGGTTGCGCTGGCGTCACCCCAAAGGCGCGGCGGCAGATGACCGTGTGATCAGCGGCGGCAGCCCTTTTGACACGCAGCTGATCGCGATCTTCCCGCAGTGGGCGGCGGTGCGCGTCAAGGGCGACCGCTATGCCGTCACCAACGATCTGCGGCGTGCCGTCACCTGGGGCAACCTGCTCTTTGGGGCGCGTTCCTATGCCGTGCTGGAGGGGCCAACGGGCAAAGCGGCGATGCACTACTATGTCGTGGGCACGACGCACGCACTGCACGCCCACGACGCTGCACCTGGCAGCGGCACCAGCGTGGCCGGTGGCGAAGTTTGGGGCATGAAGCAGCGCATCTACTGGCAACCGCAGCTGCACGACGACCACCACGGTTTTTACACGTTACGCGCGCTTTTTACCGCCGAGGGCCAACCGATGTGGCCGATGAGCCAGGAACTGGTCGAAGAGTTTTACAGCGAACTAAAGCTGGGCAAGGCGCAGGAGCAATTTCTACCGCCGGCGCTGGCGCGGCCCCTGGTCTTTGGCGAAATCGATGGCTTGATCGCGGCGCAGAAGATCGAAGAGGCGGCGCGCCGGTTGGCTGAGTTGGATGCCAATGCCTTTGCGCTGGTCGATTGGACGGTCAAGGCGCGCTATCTGGAGATCCTGACCGACGCCTGGACGCTGGAAGCCGAGGAGATCGCGATTATCGAACTGCTCAAGTCGATGAGCGGGCGGACTGAACTCGACGCCGCATTGGGGCTGCTCAAAAAGAAGGGCAAGTACGAAAAGCTCTTCCGCGATGTCAACGGCCAGATTTGGTCGTTGTTGATCGAAGTGGGCAAGCGCTTTGGCGACCCGGCACCGCTCAGCTATCGGGAGTTGGTCGGGTTGTTACAGGATGCTGGCCTGGTGCCGCGTGATTGGAAGGATATTGCGAAGTATATCACGCTGGGACCGACGGGGCCACTGATTAGTACCAATCTCTTTGCCGAGGCCGAAGAGGCGGCGCGCAGCTTTGTCGAGTTTCTGGGTGGCGCGCTGGAAGGGATCGTCATGCTGGTCGCCCACCCCGATCGGCTGATCGAGGGCATTGGTCAACTGGTCAAGCTGAGCGTGATGGTGCAACTGGCGGAGATGGGCTATCAACCCGCCGTGACCTTTGTCGCCAACATCCTCAAAGGGATGGCGCAGTCAGTGACCTATGGCTTGAAGGGCGCGCAGGTGCTGGGCCTCGGCGAGTCGCTGGTGCGGCGGGTCAAATGGGCAATCCTCTGGGAGGTGGCTTCGTGGTTTATCGGGATTGGCGAGATCAAGGCGGCGATTTCCGGTGCCGGGGTCTCGGAGAAGCTGGCGGCGTTGGGGCGCTTGTTGCGGATCTTGCGGCTGTTGGGGCGGGCCGGCGAAGCGGAACAGGCCGCAGTCAAATTGGAGCAACTGGCGCGGCTGCTACAAAAGATCAGCATTCTGACGCACGAAGATGAAGTGTTGCGCCTCTTCTCTCATCTGCCCGAAGAAGATCTGCTGCGGCTGACCGAACGGCTGGAGCGTGCCGATCTGCAGGCGGTGCAGAGCATGGCCGAACTGACCGCCAAACATCCCGAATTGGCACAAGCCGCGCAACACGCGCTCGGGCGCGCCGAAGCGCTCTATCGGCTGGAGACCAAGGCGGGGCGGCTGTCGGACAATCTGGTCGAGGGCTTTCAGAAGTTGGCGAGCCGCTCCGGTTTTAACAATACGGAATTGTTCAACCTGATGGATGCACTGCCTGGCGAACAGGCCGAACTGTATATGCGGATCATCCGCAATATGCCCGAGCGCGCCTTTGGTGCCGGCATTGGTGCACGGGGCTATCCCTTCTTCACCAATCTGGCGCAACATCCGCGCGCTATGCGCTTTATGGCCGATACGAGCTACGAGACCTTCTCGGCGCTCTATCGCCACGGCAACTACGATTTTGCCCGCTTTGAAGAAAACCTAGCTGCGCTGGAAGATCTGGCACAGAAGATCCCGGTCGACCAGCGGGCGGTCGAGTATCAACGATTGCTCGATCGGCTGAATAACGGCGACGCCGCGGCTGCCGAGGAGTTGCGCAAGGCGGTCAATGCAAGGCGCGCGGCGGCGGGACAACCGCTCGTCCGCAGCTATAGCGCCGCCGAACTCGACGAGATCGTACGCACCACCGCGGATATTCGGCAGATCCGCAAGCTGGCCGCGCAGATGGATAACAGCTCGGCCGGTTCGCTCTTTGAACGGTGGGTCAACAAGCATGTCTTTGGGCAGCAGATTGGCGCGCCGCGCACCCGGTTGCGGGTACGCAACGCCGACAACCCACACCTGGAGCCACTCTGGCAGGATCGCGTGTCGGATGTCTATTATCAGCCCGATGGCTCCGTCTGGGATGCGAAGATCTATCAATCGGGCAGCGAGATCGACGTGGCGCAGTTGGATGATTACCGCAAGATGGAAGAGGCTGGCTTTGTGATCAACGGCGATGGGCAGCGACAGACGATTGGCTCGATCAACTACGTCTTTAGTGACCGCGCCGCGGCCGAAGCCAACAAGACGACACTGCATGTGCAGGGGGGCGCGGAGGCGTGGTTTATTGATGATCAGGGAATGTTGCAGCATTTGCCATAGTGCTTTGTGAACTAAGTTTTGATGGGTATAGCGAACGTCGGTTGAGTAGGCTGCGGCTTTTTGCAGCCGTATCGAAACCAGCGTGAGCGGCCCCGCTTGGTTTCGATACGCTTCGCTACTCAACCAGCGCGTCCTATCATGTCTTATTTCACAAAACAGTAGTCTTGCGTAAAGGAAATAATGATAGGTTGTCACCCCTGCGCGCCCAGTGGGCAGCCGAGGGGTCGATACAGCTGGATTCCTGCCAGAGTTTACCCTCACGGAGGTGGGGGCAGGAATGACACACTACCCATAGATAGCGCTAGTGGAGTGATTCGAGCGCAATGCGAATTTTATCGAAACCAAGCGGCATCCGCTCACTCTCGTTGCGCGCCGCGTGAGCATTCAGTGCGAAAACTGCCCCACAAGATTCAACCGCCGTTTGCTATACGTAGTGACACGAAAACGGTGAACTAATCCTTGTCATTCCTCCGGAGGACAAGTCGGCAAGACTCTTCCGGTAAATCACCTTGAAGACGCTTGTAGCGTGACAAAGCGCACGAGATGTAATTTATTTAGGACTTACGCAGTTCGCCGGTTGAGTAGCAGGCTTTTTTGCGTATCGAAACCAGCGAACCGCGTAAATCCTATTATTAGTACCTACCTGACGCTTGCATAGAAGAGACTGTCGGTATATAGTTGAGATGTAAAAGGGGCAATCCCTGAGCCCGTAGCTCACACTTGAATGGTAAGTTGAACATTTCTATGCAACAGATCGAACATATCGTTGTCGCTTTTCTGGAAAATCGTTCCTTTGATAATCTCCTGGGTTGGCTCTACGTAGATCAAAATAACCGGCCAGCGCGCAATATCCCACCACAGCCCGTCCCCACCTATGCGGGGCTGGAGCGCGAGACGTATTACAACCGTGCCGTTGATGGCACGCAGGTTGAAGTTGGCCGCGCGACTACCGGCTGGCCGCCGATCAACAACCCTTTTATGGTGCCCACGCCGGAACCTGGCGAAACCTTTGAAAACATTACACGCCAAATCTTTGGCAAACCCAATCCTGGCCCAGATGATCAGCCAACAATGGATGGATTTTTGAAGGACTATGCCACGCTGGCGGATCCGGCGATCGCACCACAGATCATGCAATGCTATAGTCCAGAACAGGTTCCTGTGATCAGCCAATTGGCACGTGAATTTGCGGTCTGCGATCGCTGGTTTGCCTCGGCACCCTGTCAAACCTGGCCCAATCGCGGCTTTGTCCACACCGGATCCTCCGATGGCCGGATCAACAATGGCTTCTATGAGCCATATGACATTGAGACGATCTTTAACGTATTACAGGCGCAGAAGATCTCTTGGAGTGTCTATTCCGACACCATTTATACACCGGCACTTACACGCATTCAGTTTCCGCGTTTATGGCGCTTTGAGACGAAATTTAATGCATTTACCCAATTCCAGGAACGTTGTCACGCGCCCGCCACTGCCAAAGCGAAGGCCAAGTTGCCGACCTATTCGTTTATTGAGCCGCGCTTCGCAACCGAGTGGACGCCAGAAAAAACTTATTACGGCAATGATTTCCACTGTACAAACAATATTGCATTTGGTGACTATTTCCTGGGGCAGATCTATGAGGCTGTTCGTAGTAGCCCTTACCGCGATAAAATTTTACTGATCATCACCTTTGATGAACATGGTGGCTGTTATGATCATGTGCCGCCACCCAACGGTGCCATTGCGCCCGCGCCAAGCCCTGTTTCAGACGACGGGCACTTTCACTTTGACCGCTTTGGCGTGCGCGTGCCGACGATTGTTGTCTCTTCCTATGTCGAGTCAGGGACGGTATTTCACGCCGCGCCGGGCGAAACGCCCTATGATCACACCTCGATCCTTGCAACTTTGCGCGACTGGCAACAGCTAGACGCCGATCCCCATCATCCCTTTCTGCCCAGCCCGCGCATTGCCGCCGCACCAACATTGGCACGCGTCTTAACGCTTGATGAAGCGCATAAGCGCCACGAATGGCCAGTCATTACCCCTGAGCCATTGGCGGAGACCGATGACGAGCTTGACGCGCGTCCGCTCAACGATCTGCAGATGAGCTTGCTTGCCGGCGAAGCGGCTTTGCGCAAAGGTCGGCACCACCTTGGCAATAGAGCGGTCGATAATCTGCGTAAAAATGTGCAAACTCATCGGGATTTACGCGCCTATCGCAGCCGCTTTCACAAACCAGATCAACCATTTGCACTGCATGGGCTACAAAAAATCTGGTATCAATTGCGCCGTCTATTGGCCGAGCGATTTTCCCCATTCGTGCCCAACAAACCTTAATCGGGTAAGTAGCGGGTTACGGGTATCCACTGCGAACAGGCGCAAGGCACTGCCTTTACAATAGCAAACCAACGGTTCTCATTCTGATCTCAAGATAAAAATGGATGTCGAATGATGTTACTATCGAGCAGCAAAAGGAATTGTGAATGAAGCTTTATCAATGGCGCATCACTTCCCAGAGTTGGTTTGCATTGCTTGCTCTCGTCCTGGTAAGTTGGTTGATCATTGCCAATGTCGCGTTGATCTTTGAATTGACGTGGATTCTCTTTGGGGCCTTCATCCTCAGTGTCATGATCCGCCCTGCCGCCAATCGCCTGGCACGGTGGCGTATTCCACGGGGTGCAACCGTGCTTATGGCTTATGTGCTACTGATTGTGGGTATCATTGTCATCTTTCGGCTGACTGTGCCGGTGCTCGGTGTGGAGGCAACAACACTCCGGCAATCCGTGCCCACCATGACCCAACAGGCAATGGGGCGGGTCGCCAAGACACCGCTTGCACACTGGTTGCCCTCGACGGATAACCTTGCCCAAGCAGTGGATCAGCAGGTTAGTCTTCTCTTTATGGATGCACTCAGTACCGTCGCTGGCTTTGGGAGCTTCTTGTTGAATCTTTTTGTCGTGTTAATTCTGGGCTATTTTTTTGCAACAGCAACGCTCGATGAGGAACAACCCTTCTGGCAGTGGCTCACCCCAGCCCACCGTGCCCATCTTCGGACGATTTCGACCAATATCTATCGTCGTCTAACCCGTTGGGTTTGGACACAATTGATTTTGGGTGGCTATCATGCACTCTGTTTTGTGGTGGGCTTGTTGCTCTTGCAGGTGCCCTTTGCGCTGACGATTGGCTTACTTGGTGGCCTCTTGTCCCTGATTCCCTATTTGGGGGTGCTGCTTGCCATCGCTTTGGCTGCGGCCACCGTGTTGGCGACGGACCCCTGGCTGGCGCTGTGGGTTACCATCTATCTGAGTGCGATTTCCATCATTGGTGCCCATATTGTCACACCGGTGCTCTATGGGCGAGCAGTTGGGTTGAATTCGATTGTCGTCCTCATCGCACTCTTTGTGGGTGCACAGTTGCAAGGGATCCTTGGCATGATCTTTGCCATCCCGATTGCTGTGATTATCGATACTGTGTTGCAAGAATTCGCGTTGACACCGGTGGCCGATGGTGAGGAAGTTGCGCAGTGAATCGGTCCGGCGGTGGGACGGTGAATCAGTTAGGGGGAGCATCTTACCACGGATGTACTCTAAGCCGCAGAGCCATACAATGGTGCGTCCCTGGATGCTTGGCTTAGGGCAGCGGTCGCAATTCGGCTTTGCGGTCGGCGAAGTAGGTCAGATAGCGCAGCCCGGCCTCTTTTGCAATGGCAGTCGCCACATCGAGATGGCTCCCCACATCTTGCGGTTTATGTGCATCGGAGCCTAAGGTTACCCGTTCGCCTCCCAATTCGACATACCACCGTAAGATATCAAGATTGGGCGTCAACACATTGGCACGTTTGCGCAAAGCCGAGGTGTTGAGATCCAAGGCGATGCCCTGGTCAATACAGTTGCGCAGCACCGGGCGGATCAGATCCTCGTAGTCGCGAGCCTCATAGTCGCCATAGACGGCGTGTGCGGTGCGGATCAATACATCAAAATGGGCCAGAATATCGAAGCCGCCAGCCCTTGTCATCTTTTCTAATTCCACAAAAAAGGTACTATAAGCGATTTCGCTGGGATGGTTCTTGAAATAGTTGATATCAAACATACTATCACGGGCGACCCAATGGAGTGAGCCTAGGATATAGTCAAAGGGATAAGGGACCACCAGTGCAGCCAATTCTGTACCAAAAATGTGCGGTTCGCCCACCTCGATTCCGGCGCGAATGATCAATTGCCCTGCAAATTCCGAACGGCAGCGCGCGACTTCTGCCCACCAAGGCTCTGGTCGAAACCAATCGCGACAAGGTTCCTGGGGGTGCAGATCATAATGCTCCGTAAAGCCAATCTCCGGAATCTCCTGTGCAATCGCGCTCATGCACATCTCTGTCATGGTTGCCTTGCAATCACACGAGAAGTGGGTATGCATATGGTAGTCCTGTAACGGCATGCTGCTTATCCTTACCTTAAATTGGACGCGCCGGGAAAGCGCTATGGTTCATCTGTTCAACGTGTGAAAACTATTCTATTTTCACCGGGTGCCCACTGGGCGTGACGCTGGGCGTGACGCTGGGCATGACGCTGGGCATGACGCTGGGCATGACGCTGGGCGCGCTAATGGGCGCGCTAATGGGCGAAGCGCGATTTAGGTACAAATCGCTCATCTATCTGCCATTATACCCTACTTCTAATCGAAAGCGAACTATATCTTCTGTAAGGGGTTGAAACTTTTCTGCCTCACCCTTCCCTTCTACTTTGTAAGGCTTCATCGCCAATGTGGCTGCGTTCCGTCATGGCGCAGGATGCTTGGCGTAGATAGAAGATATGCCAAAAGTAGATGGTATCTGTGCGCCGCCTCTGTTATAGTAATCGAGTGTACAATTGACATCTTCCACTATCTACTGCACCAAGACCGAATTGCCACATTCGCACGCCTATGGCGCTTGGATTCCGTGGCGGTTGCTATACGACTGTATGTGCGCAAGTAACAGTTTGGCTTATCTGTGAAAATTAGGAAAACCGCTGCTTTGCCCGGCAGCAACTAGTGATGTTTTCACACTTTCGGTTGATAAGCGAAGATTATTACTGCACTGGATGAGTATAGCTATGGGACCGTAGAGCTATGATTAAAAAGTAGGTGTATATGAAGCAACGTTTTTTGCGGTGGCCTTCTCTTCTTCTCTGCTCGTCGATTGGCTTACTTTGTCTGACGCTCTTCGTTGCCTTGCTCTGGACAACTATGGTTGGCCAAGCGCATAGCGTAGGAGGAGAAGCGGCTGCCAATCCGATTCTCTTTGTCACTCAAGTTCCGGTGCCGGCGGATTTCACCACGATTGGATCGGTCTTTGGCAACCACCGCGGCAATCTTGATTCTGTGACCCGCGGTGGCGATCTGTGGATTCGCTACCCCGATGGCACCCTTAAAAATCTCACCGCCGCGGCTGGCTATGGCGAAGAGGGGATGCAAGGGGCCAATGCCATTGCTGTGCGCGATCCCGCTGTTTATTGGGATGGGCAGAAGGCACTCTTTAGCATGGTGATTGGTACCCCGACCAAACAGTATCAGATCCAAAGTTTTTACTGGCAACTCTATGAAATCACAGGCTTGGGCCAGAACGATACCCCCGTCATTACCAAAGTCCCGCACCAACCAGCCAACGTTAATAACGTCAGCCCAATCTATGGTACCGACGACCGAATTATCTTTACGACCGACCGACCGCGCAACGGTGAACGTCATCTCTACCCACAACTCGATGAATATGAAGAAGCACCGACTGTCTCCGGTCTTTGGAGCCTCGATCCCATCACCGGCGATCTACGGCTACTCAACCATGCCCCCTCCGGCGATTTTACCCCAATTCTCGACAGCTTTGGCCGTGTCATCTTTACGCAGTGGGATCATCTGCAGCGCGATCAGCAGGCTGACAACGATGCGCAAGGCGGTAACACGTATGGTACCTTTAATTATAGCGATGAAACAGCCGCGTCCACGGCTAACTTCAATGACCGCAGCGAAGTTTTTCCCGAACCACGGTCGAGCCGTGCGGATCTGCTAGCTGGCACCAATCTCGACGGCCATACCTTTAACCACTTTCTCCCCTGGCAAATCTTTGAGGATGGCACCGAAGGCGAGATTATCAACCATCTGGGACGCCATGAGTTGGGGGGTTACATTGGACGTGCAATCAACGATGACCCCAATATCATCGAATATTATGGGCAATACAGTCGCTTTAATCCCAATCGAATTGAAAATTTTCTGCAAGTGAAAGAAGATCCGGCAAACCCTGGACGCTACTATGGGATTGACGCCCCCGAATTTTCGACCCATGCTGCTGGCCAAGTGATCGCTATTGATGCGCCCCCGGGCCGTTCCCCTGATCAGATTGCCGTCACCTACGTCACCCACCGTGACACATCAAATGTCAGCGATACCCCCAGCAGCGATCACTCCGGCCTCTATCGTGACCCGTTGCCGCTGAGCGATGGCACCGTCGTTGTGGCGCACACGGTGGAAACCCGCGCTGATACCAATACCGGTAATCGTGAAGCACCGGCCTCGCGCTATGCCTTCCGCCTGAAAACGCTGATCCAAGGGAGCAATGGCTCCTGGATTGCGGGCCAACCGCTGACGAATGGCATTGTAAAAACGATCTCCTTCTGGGATCCCGATGTGTTGGTCAGCTATAGTGGTCCGCTTTGGGAGTGGCAGCCGGTGGAAGTGCGTGCCCGTCCCCGCCCGGCCCGTTTAACGGCAACTTTGCCCGGCCCTGAAGCAGCTATGTTTGCTGCCGCCGGTGTTGAACCAGAGACGCTGCGTGCCTATCTCGAAGCCAACAACCTGGCCCTGATCATCAGCCGCAATGTGACTGTGCGCGACGATCTCGACCGTCAGCAGCCCTTCAATCTGCGCGTGCCTGGCGGTGTGCAGACAATTGGCAGCCCTGGGAAGGTCTACGATGTCACCCATTTGCAGCTCTTCCAGGCGGATCAATTGCGCGGGCTGCACTTTACCAGCAACACACCACGGGCTGGGCGTCGAGTCCTGGCGCAATATTTGCATGACCCAGCGGCGTTGGCGGCGAATCCAAGCGTAGAGGGCGCGCCACAAAGCAGCGTCGTTGTTGCCACGGATGGCTCGCTAGCCGCCTTTGTCCCCGCGCAGCGCGCACTCACCTGGCAACTGACTGACAGTGCCGGTACGGGCGTTGTGCGCGAACGCAACTGGCTGACCTTTCAACCAGGCGAGATCCGCGTCTGTGGCTCCTGCCATGGTCTAAGTGACAAAGATCAAGCTGGCCAGACCGCGCCGACCAATGATCCGCAAGCGCTGCAGACACTACTTGTGCAGTGGAAGGCTGCGCAGGATCCAAACGCCACGCCGCTGCCCACGCGCACCCCAACGGCCACCCCAACCGTTACACCGACACCCACCCTCCAACCGACCAATCAAGCAACAGCGCAGCCGACCGCCACGCCAACGACCACCGCGACCCCACGCCCCACTACCGCGCCACCAACGGTTGCGGACTGTGCGATCTTCCCCGGTGACAATATTTGGAATATGCCCATCAACGATCTGCCTGTTGCGGCCAACTCCAATGCCTACATTGAGACCATTGGGCGCGCTACGCACTTTCATCCAGACTTTGGGTCCGGCGAATGGCCGCCCGATTCCGGCGCACCGATTGGGATTCCCTTTATCACCGTGCCTGGTGACCAAAAGAAGGTGAGTGTAACCTTTGACTATGCTGACCAAAGTGACATCGGGCCTTACCCGGTGCCACCCAACGCGCCAATCGAAGGGGGGCCAAACAGTGATGGCGACCGCCACATCCTCATGCTCGATAAGGACAATTGTGTGCTCTACGAACTCTACGCTGCCTATCCCCAGCCCGATGGCAGTTGGACCGCCGGTTCTGGCGCGATCTTTGATCTGAGCAGCCATGCCTTACGCCCGGATACCTGGACGTCGGCTGATGCGGCCGGGTTACCGATCTTGCCCGGCCTGCTGCGCTACGATGAAGTAGCAAGCGGCGAGATCCGCCATGCCATCCGCTTTACCGCCCCAGAGACGCAACAGGCCTATGTCTGGCCAGCACGTCATCAGGCTTCCGACCTCACCGGCAACGAATATCCGCCGATGGGCCAACGCTTCCGCCTGCGGGCCAATTTTGACAGCAGTGGCTACTCACCGCAGATCCAGGTCATCCTGCAAGCCATGCAGACCTATGGCATCATCCTTGCCGACAATGGCTCGTCGTGGTATCTCTCCGGCGCACCTGATGAACGCTGGGACAATGAGTTGCTGCGCGAACTCAATGGGTTGACTGGTGATGATTTTGAGGCAGTGAATGTTGCCTCGTTTATGTTAAACGCCGATTCGGGGCAGGTCAGATTGACAACATCGGTGCCGCTCGATGAGCAGGTTTTCTTGCCGGTGGTGACGCGGTGAAGAAAGGTGGGCAGCGTAGGATATACACCCCTTGCTGAGTAGGAGACGTTATTGTTAGAGAACATAGGTCCAGAAGTGATAGTGCAATAAGTCACTGTCACTTCCGGACCTGCGGTGGAGATTATAAATTTATCAAGCGCTTCGAATTTTGTTTTCTCTTTCACATTTTCCCCTTTATTATCTCCATAGTAGCGACAGATCTACACGGTATAATTAGAAACCAGAGAATTAAACTTCCTTAGATATAGCACATAGATACATTTTGCAATACTGCGGTTGAAATGGGAACCGGAGTTTCTACCCCAGAAAAACTCCGGTTCCCATTCAGAGCTGAGTATAACAGGCAGGATGTCTGTGGCACCAAAAACGATAAAAATATTTGCCACAGATGGCCGCAGATAAACACAGATGGTTTGTAGTTTATCTGTGTTTATCCGTGTTCATCCGTGGCTTATTTTCACATCAGTTTTCCATGCGCGGCGGGGTACACCACAGTGGATGAAAATGAAGTCCGCTTTGGTTTCGATACGCCAAAACTGCCGGGCTACTCAACCGACGCTACCTATTTGCCGGGCAGAGACTCTTGCTACATCCTTTGACCCAAACCTACCAATGAAGCGTATGATGGATTTACTGTTTAGCCCGATGCCGCTAATTATGGTAAAGTAGCGGTTTGTCTTTGCGCCTCAACTACCGGGAATTCCCAAGGACTACCACTATGATCCGCGTTGAAAATCTCCAGAAACAGTTTCAGATCAACAAGCATCGGCAAGGGCTGTGGGGCGCGTTCCGTAGCCTGGCTAGCCGCGAAACGACTACTGTACGCGCAGTCGATGGCATCAACTTTACGGTGGATGATGGCGAGTTGGTCGGCTATTTGGGGCCAAATGGGGCTGGCAAATCGACGACGATCAAGATGCTGACGGGGTTGCTCGTGCCGACCGGGGGGCTGTTGGAGGTCAATGGCTTTGTGCCTTGGCAAGAACGCGAACGCTATGTGGCACGCATTGGCGCGGTCTTTGGGCAGCGGACGACCCTCTGGTGGGATCTGCCGGTGATCGAGTCGCTGGCGTTATTGCAATATATCTACCGCGTGCCTGAGGATCGCTTCCAGCAAAATTTGACTGAGTTTCGCGAACTACTCGAGCTTGACGCTTTTATGGAGTCACCGGTGCGATCGCTTTCGCTTGGCCAGCGCATGCGTGCCGATCTTTGCGCCGCTATGTTGCATGATCCGGCACTGCTCTTTCTCGATGAGCCAACGATTGGGCTGGATGTGGTTGCCAAAGAGCGCATCCGCCAGTTTATTGCCTATATCAATCGGGAGCGGGGTACGACGGTGCTACTGACGACGCACGATCTCTCCGATGTGGAAAAACTCTGTAAGCGGGTAATGATCATCGACCACGGTCATCTGCTTTACGATGGCAATCTAGCCACCTTGCAGGATCGCTTTGGCGGCAAGCGTGAGTTGGTCGTTGACTTGGCCGAGCCGTATGAAGATGTATCGGTTGCAGGAGCCGAGGTCGTGGCGCGCCACGACCTGCGGATCACCTACCAGTTTGAGCGCAAAGCACTGTCGGCTTCCGACCTGATCGGGCGCCTATCGGCACACTACCGTATCCAAGATTTGAGCGTGCGTGAACCGGAGATCGAGACGACGATCCGGCGGATTTATGAGGAACGGTTGCTCGATGCGGCGTAGGACCGATTATAACCCCATGGGGTTGAAATTGCTTCATGCAAATGGCTGGTTATACGATGGTTGATGGACATAACGGGCTGTCGCTAACTCAAGCGTGATCTGTGTGGCAGGCGGCAATTGTACTTGTAAGACGCTATCTTGAACCGCGGCTGTTTCCTTTCGCGTCTCCAGCGATGGCGGGGCGTAGCTCTTTTGCGAACCGGGGTAGTCGCTGGTGCGCACATCGTAGGTGACGGCATCGAAGCGGTGTTCGCCAAAGCCGCCGGCCTGCACAATCAACGTGCGGGTCGCAAAGGGGCTAAGGTTGACCAAGGTGACCACCGTGCGTTCGGCTTCTAGCGTTTCGACCAATGCGGCCACATCCTGGGGCAATCCGGGCCGTTGTTGATCGGCGTCAAAGTAGCGCAGACGGCAGTGCAGTAGCCCCCCATTGTAGATAATCTGCGGCGCACCGAGGGTCAGTTGCACCAGCGCTTCGCAGATAATCGGGTTATGCTCTTGCCAATGGTGGATATTGACTTGTGTTAAGTCGGCTTCATCGGCAGCAATTAAGGCGAGACGGCGACAGACCGAGGCATAGGTCGCGCGCAAGATTGCTTCGGGATAGGTGGGATTGTCACCGGCGAGGTAGCGCAACCAGGGCTGGTCGTGGCCGCCATCCTCTTTGTTGCGAAAGGGAATGACCCGACGCCAGTCGTACTTTTCTACAGCGCGTAAGGCTTCGATGCGCTGCCAATCTTCCACGCGCTGTGAAACATTCCAAAGGGCTGTGGGGTAGACCGGCGAGAGCGGCTGATAGTCAAACCAGCCATGGTCGCCGTAGCGGTAGGGGGCGACAAAGGCAACGTGATCCGCTTCGTTCTCGCCTGCCGTACCCAGCCAATGGTGGCCTAAGCTCATCTCCAACTCGCGCGTGTCGCGTTCTTCCCCCAAGGCCCAGATATGGTCGAATTGGCTGCGCGGTAAATCCAAATAGGTAGCATCGCCTGTTGCTAGATAGGCGTTGAGCCCCGCTACGGTGGCTGCCATGCCAATGTTGTAGTAGCCATGGGGCCATGTCCAGCCGTAAAGACCGCCATACCACTTGCCATTCATGTACTCGCCAACTTGGCCAGAGAGACCAACATTATCGGGCAACAGGCCACCATTGGCTGCGGCCCGTTCCCGCCAGGCATCGACATACTTGACGATCCAGGCGCGATACTTGTCATCACCCGTCAGCAGATACGCATTGGTAACGAGACTGGTGACAATGAGGTTGCCGGCGACATCCCCCTGTCCCATGCGTTCGTGCATCGCTTGGCCCATACGTCGCGCCTTGGCTGGATCTTGCAGATCGTCGTAGTGCTGAATATCGGGAAAGTCATGGTAGGGCAGGCCGTAGACACGCATACCTGGTCCCCAGTTATAGGAAGGCTCGGCCTCATCGCTAAAGCCCCAGCGCGGGCCACCGCTACCATTGTGTGCGGCGCGAATGATCGCATGCTCTGGATCATAGTTTGGAGCGTCTGGATCTTCGTTGAGATAGAACCCAGCAAAGCGCTGTGCCCGTTCGCGGTTTACCGGGTTTGTTGGATCCGCCAGGCAGAGGAAATAAAAGTAAATATAACTTTCTCCCTGGTGAAATTGATCATAGCCTAGCTCATATTCTTTGTATACCATGCCGGCACGTGTAAGTTGGCGAGTGATGCCATCCCAAATTTGTTGACCATGTGCGAGGAGGTGATTGCCACCGCCAAGCAGGTAGAAGAGTGGCCAATTATAGGCACTTTCATAGAAGTCGTCAGCCCCATCACGCGATTTGGTTCCCCCCTCGCGCCAGATTAGTTCGCCATTGTCGCGGAGATAGCGGGCCAGAAATGGGCCTGTGGCCTCATTCATCAGATCGATGAGTTGGCGTTGCAGGATTGCCCAAGTTGGTGGAGGAAAGGTTGGTGTGGTTGCGGTAATTGTATGCATTTATCATTCTCTTCAATTGTTGATTGTGCCATGCCCAATCGTAGCCTACTGCTGCCAATACAATTGTGCGCTGTTCCTGAATATAGACAGTGAAGGGGTCGGTCTATGTAAAAAGCGCTGTCTGTACTTATACAGACAGCGCTTTTTAATTACCTATGTTGGTACGGAGCACGTACGATACAATCAACCGCCGGTGGTGGTCATTGTCTCGGTGCCGGTCATCTCTTCTGTCCCGGTCATTTCCTCGGTACCGGTCATCTCTTCTGTCCCGGTCATCTCTTCTGTCCCGGTCATCTCCTCGGTACCAGTCATCTCCATGGTTCCGGTCATTTCCTCGGTGCCGGTCATCGCTTCCGTATCGGTCATGTCCATGGTGTCAGTCATGACTTCGGTCTCCGTCATAACTTCGCTCTCATCGACTACCGGTGCTTCGGTTGCTGCCGGTGCTTCTGTCGGTGCTGGTGCTTCGGTTGCTGCTGGTGCTTCCGTAGCGACCGGTGCCTCAGTGGCATCATCGCCACCGCAAGCTGCTAGCAACATGACCAACACTGTCAGTAGAGCCAATAGTACACGCATGTTATTCTCCTTGTGTTAATGAAGTAAGGTGTTTTGGAAGTAAGCTTCTTGTCTTACTAGAATAGCTCACCCGAGATAGCTCACCAAGGATATATGGTGAATTACTAGTAATTGATGACTTACTAGTAATGAAGACCTAGTAATGAAGACCTGGTAAAGAAGACCTAGTAAAGATTATTGATTTGTAACGATTTTGATTTTACGCCAGAAGTAATATCTGCTCAAGATTGGAAGTGAAAGAAATTCGTTTATTCCTCTTCCAGCAATTTATTGAAGGTTGTTTGGATCAACTAGCCTTACTTTACAACTGTTTTACTTAATAACATTTCGTTTATCTCTAACAGTAACCGTTGTTACTTTTGCCAGGTCAAACCCATAATCGAGCGTAAAAAAATGCCACTCTAAGTAAATAAGGACTTACGCAGAACGCTGGCTGAGTAGCAAGTTTTTCTGCGTATCGAAGCCAAAAGCGGCGTAAATCCTTGTTCAATTAAGCGATCAAGTGCAGCGTGCTCTGTCGTCCATCCAGCCAACGAATTGTTCCATCGGCGAGGATTGCATCTTCCTCCAGTGCCATGCGTACGATCTGATTGTTCCATTCAGGGATCGCTTTCTTAGCATTCAACTCAATCGAGTAGCAGGTATTGTCAAAGAGTTCATAGTCCCCTTTGCCGGGCACGCCTTCCTGTTGATCCCACAAGCCGACAACTGGCCCGGCAGCGTGGCCATGATAGCCAATGGGGTGGCTATAGACCTGTGGGTCGATGCCCTCGGCCTTACCCTTTTCCAACACCACGCTAAGGATTTCGTTACCTGTCCGCCCCACTTGCATCTCTGCCATGTGAATATCTTGCAAGCGATTGCCTTCGGCTAGCAGAACGCGTAGCCCTTCCGGCGCATCGCTTTCGCCCGGTTTAAGGACATAGGCATTCTGTTGGTGATCAGTTGTCAACCCCAAATAATAGAAGCCAACATCACAATGCAACAGGTCGCCGGGTTGAATTACATTTCGCTGCTCTTTACTACCACCGCCAGCTGGGCCGTCGAAGGTAAGGCCAGATGCTTGAATTTCTACACTCGGTTGAAACCAAGCACGTAGCCCTAGATCGTGCATCTTCTGACGGAACCACCAGACCACATCCTCTGTCGTGGTGACGCCGGGTTGGATTGTACGGTTAGAAAAGGCTTCGGCGATCAGTGCATGGGCCATCTCCGCCAAGCCGGGATAGACAGTGCGTTCGGGCGCAATCCGATGCTCTAACCAGCCGACAGCCAGGCGTTCCGCGCTCTGTACACGCGTGGCATATGTGTCGCCAATCGCACTTATGATCAAGTTGTATTCACTGTGGCTAAGGCCGTCACCAAAGGGGAACTCGCTGGCAAAATTGAGACCAATCCGGGCCGGGTTGCGCTCACGGACGATGCGTCCGAGACAGGCGAAGTGATCTTCCTGATCGGGATCCCACCCTTTGGTATAATATTCACCATGACCATAACGGTCGAGGGTCAGTCGTTCGACCGTGCCATCGCCTTGTAGTGTGAAAACGAGGATCGTACGGCGGCGGGCGGCCATGGCCGGTTCGGGTAAGAAGGTCATAATGACTGGATCTTCGTTATATTCGCGCGCGGCAATAATCCACATGTCAAAGCCTTCGCGCTGCAGCAAGAGGGGCAGAAACTGATCCAGGCGTTCTTTCAGCCATTGGTTACGAATTGCAGCCTGTCGACGAAGTGATAAAAGTTTGTTACGGTAGGCATCAATAGGTAAGAGCGCAGTGCAGTTTGTCATGGGATCTAATCTTTCTGTTCCTACTGACTGGAATAGGAGTTACGCACTTCGCGGACTGAGTCGGTGGCTTTTGACCCTATTGAAGTCAAGAAGTGCGTAACTCCTATGGAATATAATTGATGATCGCTTATTTTACCATAGACAATCGTTTTTCAACGCGGTGCAGCGCTGCGATTAATACGATGAGCCAAGCCAATCCAACCAAGACACCGGCGATTACATCTGTAATCCAATGTACAAAAAAGGATCTGCGCCTGGCCTTCACTGTTCCGTTCGTAGGATTTATTGTAAACTATACTATGTTTGCCCCACGACAACACTACTCTACGTTTATGTTGTCCAATACCTTCGCCAATTTCAGAAATTAGAGCCGTCATTCCTGCGCAGGCAGGAATCCATCTTCATGTTACACGAGTAGATTCCTGCCTGCGCAGGAATGACATCTGGAAATTTCCGCCAAAACAAGGTTTGGCGA